>JACKIE010000015.1 GCA_020638635.1 Planctomycetota bacterium | reverse complement strand
CGCCTCTGGATAGACCCGGGGTTCGGCTTTGCTAAACTTCCCGAGCACAACTGCGCGCTGGTGGACGCACTGGAAACACTGGCCGGGTTGGGCTGCCCGGTACTGCTGGGGGCCTCCCGAAAATCCACGCTGGGGCAGCTTACCGGCCGCCCCGTGCACGACCGCGAGCCCGAGTCGCTGGCGGCGGGGCTGGTGGGGGCGCTGAAGGGAGCATCGGTGCTGCGGGTGCACGAGCCCGGGCCGATGAAGCGGGCGCTGATCGTGGCGCAGGCAATGACGCGGGGAAGCGGATGACCGAATTCATCATCTACGGCGTCGAAATCCTGCTCATCTACCTGTTCCTGATCGTCGTCTACAAGTTCGTGAAGGGCAGCAGCGGCGACAGCGCCCTGCGCGGCGTGGCGATCATCTTCACCACCCTGCTGATCGGCATCTACCTGGTGGCTGACACGTTAGGCTTGTACCGCATCGAGAAGCTGCTGGAAAAGGTGGTGGACTACCTGTTCATCGCCGTGATCGTGGTGTTCCAGCCCGAGCTGCGCCGGGGCCTGTCGCGCCTCGGCCAGAACCGCGTGTTCAACCGGCTGCTGGCGCCCAAGGACGACGTGGTGCCCAAGATCGTCGCCAGCATCTTCCGGCTCGCGCGCGGCAAGACCGGCGCGCTGATCGCAGTCGAGCGCGGCGTGGGCCTGCGCAATTACGTCGAGCGCGGCATCGAAATCGACGCCATGTTCACGCCCGAGCTGATCGACAGCATCTTCTACCCCGGCAACCCGCTGCACGACGGCGCCATCATCATGCGCGGCTCGCGCGTGGTCGCCGCGGGCTGCCTGTTCCCGCTGACCGAAAACCCGGACATCAGCAAGCGCCTCGGCACCCGCCACCGCGCGGGCATCGGCCTGAGCGAAGAAACCGACGCGCTGGTGATCGTGGTAAGTGAAGAGACCGGCAAAGTGTCGGTGGCCTTGAAAGGCGAGCTGCAGCAAGACCTGTCGCGCGACCAGCTTGAAAAGGCCCTGCGCGAGAACCTGGGAGCGGTGCTGCCGACCATGGCCACCGAGGCGGCGGCGGTGGGACAGGCATGAGCGGAGGCGCCCAGACCAGTGTAAGCGGCATGCGCGCCCCCGGCGCGTCCCGACGCGGCGAGACCCGCCGCCAGGAGCGCTGGGTCGGCTTCGGCTGGAGCGTGCACATTGTGATCCTGGCGTTGGCCGTGCTGCTGTGGTGGATCGCGCGCGACATGGTCGCGGTCAGCCAGCAGCTCAAGGACGCGGGGCGCGTGCGCTTTGAGCTCAGCGAGTCTCTGCAGGGCGAGTGGCGCATCTTCTCGCAGACCCAGCTGCCCGTCACCCTCGACGTCTCCGGCCCAACCAAGGAAATCAACGAGTTCGCCGCCGAGCTGGACCAGAACCCCGGACGCTTCGCCTATCGCTACGAGATCACGCCCGCGGACATCGAACGCCTGGTGCCCGACCGCCGCCAGCAGATCCAGCTGACGGCCGACATCCGCAGCTTCCAGGCCACCAGCGACGCCGTGGTGCCGGCCGAGCTGACGGTGCGGCCCCTGGGCGGCGAGCGCGTGTTCGTGGTGACGCTGGAGCGCTTCATCCAGCGCGACGCCCACGTGGACCTGGGCCCGGGAAGCAAGGGGCAGATCCAGGTCACTCTCAACCGCCGCGACGGCCGCACCGAGACCCGCGCCTACGCCTACACAGCCGAGGTAAACCAGGAGCGCGCCATGGAGGTGTGGGGCCCGGCCAGCCTGGTGGAGGCGAACACGGATTCCAACGGGCTCGCGCGGCTGAAGGTATCCATCGACGCGCGCCAGGTGCTGGACAACTTTGCCAAGTCGGAGAACCTGACGGTCGAGCAGGTGCTCGAGCAGGGCTCGGTGCTTTCAATCGTGCAGCTGCTGCCGATCGACGGGGTCGAGGTGCGCGACAAAGAGCAACGGCGCCCGGTCGCTACGGTGCCCGTCAAGGTGAACTACAGCCGCCTGCAGGACTACGTGCAGGTCAGCGACGACTTCGACGTCGAGGTGGTGTTCCCCAACTGGCTGGCGCAGAAATCGGCGCGGGTGGAAAACCTGCCCACCAGCATCCCCGTCGCCCTGAAAATCCTGAGCTCACAGCGCCCGGATTTCACCGCCCAGAACGTTCACGTACGCCTTGACCTGTCAAGTTTGAACAACACCGACCTCGAGATCCAGGTCGTCGAGGGAACCAACATCAAGCGCGCCAAGGTGCTGAACTGGTACTACTCGCTCGACATCAACACCGAACGCCTGACCTACGAGTTCTTCAACGAGAACGTGACCGCCGACCAATACCTGCCGATCGGGGAAATCACGATTGCCTGGACCGAGTAGACTCGTCCTGCTGCTGCTGCTCGCCACCGCTTCCGGCGGCCTGGGCGCCCAGTTTCTGCCCGACATCAAGCAGTTCGAGGTCGAGAACGCCCGCCTGATCCTGCTCGGCCCCGATGGCAAGCGCCGCGGCGTGCTGAAGGGAGACCTGGCCCGCAAGTTGCGTGACGGCCGCGTGCAGATCCAGGGCGCCGAGCTGAGCTTCGAGCGCGACGAAGGCTCCTTCGTGATCAAGGCCGACGAGTTCAACTACACGCCCGCAAGCAACGCCTTCGACTGCCCCTCGGGCGTCACCGCCACGCTGCCCGAAGGCGGCGAGCTGGAACTGCCTCCCGGCAAGGGCGAACTCGAGTACGCGCAAGGTGTACGCTTCCGTATGGAAGCGACCGGCGAGGCGAAGCTGCGCAGCGGCGCCGTTGAGGACGCGCTGGTGGACGCGAAAATCACCAACCCCGCCATCGAGGTGAAGCTGACCGAAACGGCGAAGAAAACGGCATCCGACGGCAAAGACCTCACCCGGATGGCCCTCGACAGCATCGACATCCGCGGCGAACGCGGCGGCGAGCTGTACTTGCGCCTCGCGCGGCTGCCCGGCCTGGGACAGCAGGATCAGGGCGGGCCGGCCGTGGTTTCCGTCGGCTGTTTCGGCGACGTGTCGCTCAGCATCAGCCAGGCCGCAACACAGGCCGAGCTCAAGATGCTGCGCCGCGCGCGCATGGCGCTGGATGAAGAGGACCGCCACTTCGAGGTCACCTCCAACCAGCTGAGCATCCGCGGCACGGTCGAGCGCCTGGAACATCCGGAGCGGTCGGGCCGCCCCAACAGCCTCACGGTGCTGTCCGATGTTTCACTCGACGCTTCGCAAAACGTGCGGCTCAAGGGCGACGACTTCGAAGGCACTGCGTCCCTGCTGCGTTACCGCGAGTTCGGCCCGCGACGCGAGCTGCGCCTCGAGGGCGACCCCAGCCTGCAGCTGCGCCAGGGCGAGGACCAACAGGCCCGGCCGGTGCGCATCGGCTTGCGCGCCCGCGACTACGTGGACGTGCAGGTGCCCGAGATACGGCCCGGTAAGCCGGCACCGCAGGTCCTGACCGAGCTGTCCGAAAGCGCACACGTCACCCGCACGGCCGGCGAGGCCGTGGAATGGCAGATCAACGGCCGGCTGGTGCGACTGTTCTCGGCGCTGGACGAAGGCGCCGGGCGGGAAGAGGTCTACAACCACAGTTTCGACACCTTCGCGGAAGGCTACTCGCCCCTGTTGCGGATCGTCGGCATGCCCGTCGCCGAGAAGCCGGAGCCCGGAGACGAACAGGATTTCAAGCCACCCGCGCCCGAGCTGCAACGCGCGGCGGTGTACGGCGCGCGGGCCGAGGGCTCCATCATCTCCGGCGTCACGAAAGTAAAGGTGCACGGCCCCGAAGTGCTGGGCGTGGTGAACGCCGACTACCCGCTGGCCTGGATGATCCGCCACGCCGTCGGCCTGCGCGGCCTGGGCGAAGCGCCGCCCGCCAGCCCCGGGCGCATGACCATCCGCGCGCGCACGCTGCTCGATCTCGAGCTGCTGTCCGCGACCGGCGCGGCGACCGACGTCACGCTGCTGGCGCAAGGGGAAGTCGAGCTCGACCACACGCCGCTGCCCCGCGACGACGCCAACATGCTGACCCTGACCGGTGAATCCGTCTCGTTGCGCATGGAAGGCGGCCGACTGCGCGCGGCCGGTGTGGAGGGCCGCGCAGACGGCGACGCGCTGGCTACCCTGGGTTACGACCTGCTGCTCTGCCGCCGCATGGAGATCAGCGAGGCGGGCCAGGGCCTGCTGACGGTTTTGAACGGCCCCGGGCGCGTCGTGATCCGCGACGAGCACAGCGTCGAGTATTTCCGCCGCGAGCTCGACCGCCTGCCCAAGCGGCCGGACAACGGCGTTGCGCCGGCCAGGCCCGATGCCGCGTGGCTGGATTTCGGCCGCGCGTTCCGGGCTGACACCGCGGAGCTGCGCCGCACGCTCGAGGCCGACGAACCCGACTTCCACCTGGTGAACGGCGAATTCGAGCTGCCGCGCGCCGGGCGCACCGCCGTCAACGACCTCGCCGAGTTGCAGGACCCGGAGGTCATCGAGCTGTACCGCGTCAGCGGGCGTCGCGTGTTCGCCACCAGCGTCAAGACCGACCGCGAAGCCACGGCCGTCAACGTGCTGCGCCTCGAGGGCGACGCATACGTAGATTCGCGGCTGGACCGAATCACGGCTCGAGCGGCCGAGGCCATAGAGCTCAGCGGCTCCGACAACCAGCAGGCGGACGACGCGCCCTTTTCGGCGGTGCTGCTGCGCGACGCGCAACTGCAGGTGGAAGAGGCCGGCGTGTTCTTCGGCGATTACGTGCGCACAGGCGTGTTCTCGTACGACGGAGCCTGGACCCTGCAGGCCGCCGAACGCCTCGAGGTCACTCTGCGGCCGTTGCAATCACCCGACGCCGACAGCGCTTCCTTGCGCGCCGCCCGCGATCAGTTGAACAACGCGCTCAAGCCCGGCCTGCCTGCGGCCGGCAGGGTGTACCACCTGGGCGAGGCCGTGGAGGTACTGTCGCGCGTTACCAAGGGCAGGCCACGGCCCCTTGAGCCCGGCAGCGACCAGCCCTGGCGTGCGCTGGATGAAGCAAAGCAGGCAGAGGGCTTCATGCGCCGCGCGCTGCTGGTGGAGATGCTGGGCTTCGCCGGCCCGCACCCTGACCAAGCGGCGGGGTTGCGTCACGCGCGGCGAGCGCGGGCCTTGTTGTCGGCGCTGGTTGACGTGGCCGGCCAGGGCGGGGTACGGGGTATTTTCGAAGCCGAGAACGCGAACGTACCCGCCTTGACCCTGGAGATGCAGGAGGCCTTGTTCACCTTTGACGGACTGGGGCAAGTGGTAGATGTGCGGGCAACGGGGCCGATCTCTGTGTCACGCGGCTCTTACACAATCCGCGGCTCCAGGCTGAGCCGCAATCGCGACGGGATCTTGACCCTTAACGATGCTTCAATCACCCTGCCGGAGGACACCGGCGTCGAAGTAACTGGCGTTAAGACGGTTGCGCTGAAGCAGCGGGAAGAGAAAACAGTCGGCGGTCCGTCTCAGCTGCAGCGCACCATGGTAACGCGGGTGTCAGGTACGGACCTGAACGTGCGGGTGAAGCTATCCCGAGCGCTAAGGGACAAGTAAGGGGGCGGAATGTCCGGCAACATCATCACCATTGACGGCCCGTCGGGCGCGGGCAAGAGCACCATCGCGCGTCTGTGCGCGCTCCGGCTGGGGCTGCGCTACCTCGATACCGGCGCCATGTACCGCGCGGTCACGCTGCACTGCATGCGCAAGGGCATCCACCTGGACAACCCCAAAGAGATCGCCGGGGCCCTGCAGGGCCTGCAACTGCGGGTCGAGCTGTCGCTGGACGGTCCCATGCGCGTGTTCCTCGGTGACGACGAAGTCACAGGCCGGATCCGCACCATCGAAGTCACCCGCAACATCCACTACGTCGCAGACGTCATGCAAGTACGCAACTACCTGGTCGAGATGCAGCGCAAGATCGGCGAGAGCGGCAACCTGGTCACCGAGGGGCGCGATCAGGGCACGCTGGTGTTCCCGAACGCCAGCCTGAAGGTCTACATGTTCGCCACCCCCGAAGTGCGCGCCCGTCGTCGCCACACCGAGCTGATGCAACGCGGCGCCGAGACCACCTACGAGGAAGTGCTCGAAGACGTGTCCAAACGCGACTACTTGGACATGGGGCGCGAGCTTGGCGGGCTCAGGAAAGCGCTGGACGCCGTTGAGCTTGACACCAGCGAACTAAGCCCCGACCAGGTGGCCGAAAGCATCGTCAAGCTGGCGAAGAGCCGCCTGAAGATGCAGACCCGCAAGATCGACAAGGGCACGCTGGACGCCGCCCGCCGCGAAGAAGAACGCCGGCGCGAGGGCGGAAAGTAACCGTTCCGTCACGGCCGATCCAAGCGCGTCGTTTACACGGCAGGGCTCCGCGCTATGCTGGGCCTACCCCCAACGGCAATAGCGGATTCCTGACATGGCATTCGTGCGTCTATTGGTGCCCCTGTGCGTGGTGGCGATGCTGGCCGGTTGCGCAAGCCAGGAGCGCGGCAGTGAAGTAGGCGAAGTGGGCTTCAACCCGCGCTATGAGCGCGAACTGGCCGCCCAGCGGGCCGCCGAGCACTACTATGACTACACTGCGCCCAAGGCAGGGGCCACCATTCGCAGCAACCCGGCCGGCGCGTTGATCGAGTGGTACAACGACGAGGGCATCTGGGTCAGCATAGGCAACACGCCCACCAACGACATCGTGATCGAAGCCACCGGCAAACCGGAATTGTTCCGCGTGTCCGCGCCCGGCTTCCTGCCGCAGATCCGCTGGGTAGCGGTTACCCCCAGCAGCGAAGCCGCGGTCGTAGACTTCGAGTTGGAGCCCGAATTGCCCTCGGACCGCTACTTCCTCGGCGACTGATTCACCTGCTGGTTTGGCGGGCGAAAACCGTAGATAATCCAGTGGGCGCCCCCTCGGGCGCCCACACTGGTAATGGAGACGCAAGTGCGCACCACCCTCTTCCACAAGACCCTGTTCGCGTTGATTGTCGCCGGCCTGCTGTCCACCACGCTGGCCGTAAGCCAGGAGGCCCCGGCGCCCAAAACAGCCGGCCTGGACGTGCGTGAGCACGTGCTCGATAACGGCCTGCGCCTGCTGGTGGTGAATCGGCCGGGCGTGCCACTGGTCAGCAGCTACGTCTGGTACCAGGTGGGGGCGATCGACGAGACGCCGGGCAACACCGGCATGGCGCACTTCCTTGAACACATGATGTTCAAGGGCAGCCGCAACTACAAAGTAGGCGAGGTTGACGGCGTCACGCAGCGCAACGGCGGCAGCAACAACGCCTTCACCAGCAACGACTTCACGGCCTACTACTTCGAGCTGCCCAAGAGCCGCTACAAGGAAGCGCTGAAGATCGAAGCCGACCGCATGCGCCACCTGACACTGGACGAAGCCGAGTTCGACTCCGAGAAGAAGGTGGTGCAGTCCGAGTCGGACATCAGCGCCGACGACCCCAGTTCGCAACTGTGGGAGCGCATGCAGCTCGCGCTGACCGGTCCCACCCACCCCAACTCGCACCCCGTGCTGGGCTGGCCCCAGGACGTGCAGGACATCACCCGCCGCGACATGCGCCTGTTCTATGACGCGCACTACCACCCCAACCACGCCACGCTGGTGCTGGTGGGGGACATCACCATGGATGAGGCCCTGCCCACGGTGACCGAGCTGTTCGGCGGCCTCGAGCGCGGCCCCGAGCTCAAGCGCCCGCAGGCCCCCGACGTCAAGTTCCAGGGCCCCGTCGAAATCCAGGTCAAGGGCCACTCGGAAGTCGTCGAGTTCGGCCGCCAGTACCTGAGCGTGCGCGCGGGCCACGAGGACGGCCCGGCACTGGACGTGCTGGGCATGATCCTGGGCAGCGGCGTCACCAGCCGCCTGTACCGGGCGCTGGTCGAGGATCAGCAGATCGCCACCAGCATCGCCGCCGGGCACCAGGACCAGCTGCTGACCGGCAGCTTCTGGCTGTGGGCGCAACTCGCCGAGGGGCACGAGCGCGCCGAGCTGGCGGCGGCCATCGAGGCCGAGATCCAGAAGCTGATCGACGAAGGCGTCACCGAGGACGAACTGCAGCGCACCAAGAACCGTTTCATCAGCCGCCAGGTCTTCGCCCAGGAAAGCGCCAGCGACCTCGCCAGCGCGCTGGGCGAGTCCCAGACCGTGCACGGCGACTGGCGCGTGACCCTGGAGTACCCGGACCGCATCCGCAAGGTCACCGCCCGCGACGTGCGCCGCGTGGCCGCCGCCTACCTCTACCCGGAGAACGCCGTCACCGGCTGGCTGGTGCCCGAGCTGACGCCGAACCACCAAAAGTCAGCCGGCCCCGACGCCGCGCCGGAAGCCCTGCCCGTCAAGCGCCATGTGCTGCCCAACGGCCTGACCGTGCTGCTGCTCGAGCGCAGGGGCCTGCCCGTGATCTCGCTCAGCGCCAGTGTGCGCACCGGCCGCGCGGGCGAATCGGCCTCTGAAAACGGCCTCTCTCAGTTCACGGGCTGGCTGCTGGACATGGGCACCCGCGACTACAGCAAGCAGCAGATGGCCGAGGCCATGGAAATGATCGGCGGCAACCTCAGCGTCGATTCCGATGGCGCCACGGCCCGCGTACTCAGCGAGCATCGCGACATCGGCCTCGAGATGCTGGCCCAGTGCATGATCTACCCGAGCTTCCCGCAGGAAGAGATCGAGCTGATCCGCAGCGACGTGCTGGCGACACTCGAGAGCAACAAGAACGAAACTGCCTGGTTCGCCCGCGGCGCGGCTTCGGCCGCTCTTTACGGGCCCGACAATCCGCTCGGCCGCCCCTCCGAGGGTAACCCGAGCACCGTGAGGGCCTTCACCCGCGACGACGTGGTGAAGTGGCACCAGCGCTTCTTCCGGCCGGACAACTGCCTGCTGGCGGCGGTGGGTGACTTTGATAGCGCGGAGATGTTGAAGCAGATCGAGGCGAAGTTCGGCGCCTGGAAGAAGCCGGCCGCGCCGCTGAGTTTCCCCAAGTACGACTTCAAGCGCCCCGCCAAGCTGGAAGGCGAGCAGATGTTCAGCTTCCAGAATTTCGATCCCGCCCGCGTAGACCAGGCCCGCAAGCGCATCCTGATCGACCACCCCGAAAAAGACCAGGTGGTGGTGCGCCTGCAGACGCTCGGCATCTCGCGCGACAACCCGGATTACTACGCGCTGCTGGTGATGGACAACGTGCTCGGCACCTCGCCCGGCTTCACGGATCGCTTCAGCAAAAAGCTGCGCGACGAAATGGGGCTTGCCTACAGCACCTACGCCAACATCAGCAGCGGCTCCGGCCTTTACCCGGGCTCGTTCCTGGGCTACATCGGCACGCGCCCCGAAAACGTCGAGCTGGCGCTGAAGACCATGTACCAGCTTATCGACGAAATCCGTGACAAGCCCGTCAGCGCCGACGAGCTGACCGCGGCCAAGGACTACCTGAAAGGCAGCTTCGTGTTCGATGTCGAGACCACCGGCCAGCTGGCGGGCATGCTGATCAGCATGGAACGCTACAACCTTGGCTTCGACTATCTGGTAAAGTACGCCAAGGCCGTGGACGCGGTGACGGCCGAGGACGTCCAGCGCGTGGCGCGCAAGTACCTGGTGCCCGGGCAGATGGTGGAGATCCTCGCCGGCCCCGTCACGAAGATAACCCCCGCGCCGGAACCCCCCGAAGGCGAGTGATGGCCAGGCTGATCGCGATCCTGCTGCTGTGCGCCGCGCCCCTGTGCGCCGCCTACGAGTCGAACTTCGGCCGCGTGATCCTGGCCAACAGCGACCTGGTGGTGCACGGCGTGGCGAGCGCCACCCGCGTCGAGATGCGCTCCTCGACCAAGGTGGAACTCACGATCGAAAGCGTGCTGCACGGCGACGAGAAGCAGACCGAGGTCTTTCTCTTCTATAACGACCCCGACTTGCTGAAAAAAGGCGAGGCCGTGCGCGGGCTGTTCGCGCTCAAGAAGCTGGCCGAGGGCGGCTACAGCCTGGTGGGCAAGCCGGTGCTGACACCCGCCGGCGACGCCGAAGAGGCCGACAAGCTGCGTGTTGCGCGCGCCTTCATCGCGCTGGAGAACGAGGCCGAGGGCGAAGGGCGCACGGCACGCTTCTGGGAGCTGCTGGTCGAGCACCTGAAGCTCGGCGGCTACCCGGCGCAGAACGCGGCCGTCGAGCTGATGTTCGTGGCTCGAGATCGCGGCACGATCATCACCGAGCAGCGCTTCGACGACGTGGTGGCAGCCCGCGACTCGGCGCTAAACCGGCTGACCAAACAGACCAAGGAAGACCTCAAGCTCGCCTGCCAGGGCATGGTCGAGGCCAAGGTGAAGAACGCCAAGTTCAAGCGCGTGCGCCGCGGCAAAGACAAGTCTGAACAGCGCCAGGCAGCGGAAGACCTGAGCTCACTTCAGGTTGACTACCCGCGCGCATTCACCGAGGAAGACGCCAAACTGGCGGACGCGCTGGGCAAAGACAGCGACGACACACACCTGAACGAGAAACTGAACGAGCTCGCCAAGGCGATCCGCGCCGAGATCCGCATCCGGGAAGCCGCGGAGCGCGACAAGGCCCGAGAAGCGGGCGAACGCGTGAAACACGCTGGCGAGTGATTTTCCCATTTTTCCTGAATGCCCCGCCGACCGGCTGCCGATCAAGCAGCCGGTGCGTCCTTTTGTGCGCGCAAACACCTGATCGCTTCCTAACTCGCCTGGAGTAGCCATGAAAAAGATAGCAATGTCCTTTGTCGCCCTCTCTGTGACGGCGCTGCTCGGCAGCGGTTGCGTGTCACTGGATGAATACAACCGCCTGCAGAAGCAGTACGAGACGGAGAAAGAGGCCAACGTCGCCATGAGCGCCGAGGTCAGCCGCCAGGACGGTGAAATCAGCAAACTGCGCAGCCACGCCGGCGCGCAGGAGGCGCGCATCAAGGAACTCAAGGATCTGCTCGATGCCAAGCCGGCTGATACCGGTGAAGACCTCGTCAAGCGCATCCAGGAGATCTGGGGCGGTCTGGGCGGCAACGGAGACTGGGAGTTCGTGCAGTCCGGCGGCGCCGTCGGCGTGCGAATGGACGACAGCGGCGTACTGTTCAAGAGCGGTTCGTGGGACCTGACCGACAACACCAAGAAGAAGCTGACCGAACTCGCCGGCATCATCGGCAAAAAGGTCAAGAGCGACGCCAACCTGTTCGTGCGGGTTGACGGCCACACCGACACCGACCCCGTCAAGAAGCTGGCCGCCAAGGGCATCAAGGACAACGTGCACCTCAGCACCATGCGCGCCATGGCTGTGAAGGATTTCCTGGTCAGCCAGGGCGTGCCCAAGGACCGCGTGTTCGTGGCCGGCTTCGGCGAGTACTGGCCCGTCACCAACGGCAGCACCAGCAAGGACAAGCAGCGCAACCGTCGCGTCGAGGTCTACCTCGGTGACGCGGATGCCCTCAGCATCGGGGCATTGCCCGGCGCGCAAGTCAGCAAGTAGCAGACGCACACCCTGATCGAACGCCCGGCCTCGGCCGGGCGTTCTGCTTTACCGGGGATGGACAGCCACGCGAGACGGGTTAGCTTCAGGGCAAGGAGTACGCCGTGACTGCCGATCGATTAACACCGGAGCTGTTGTGGCGCCTGCCGCGCGTGGGCAGCCCGCTGCCGGACCCGCAGGGCAAACGTTACGTGGTGCCCGTCACCAGCTACGACATCGCAAAGAACGAAGGCACCACGCGCCTGTGGCTCGGCGAAGACAACAAGCTGCGCGCGCTGACCGGCGAGACTTCTTCGTCACAGCCGGCCTTCAGCCCCGACGGCACCCAACTGGCGTTCGTGCGTAAAGCGCCTGCCGACAAGGATGCCAACGGCGCTGAAAAGAATCAGCTGTGGCTGA
The DNA here is from genome assembly GCA_020638635.1 of Planctomycetota bacterium. Lineage (GTDB taxonomy): Bacteria > Planctomycetota > UBA8742 > UBA2392 > UBA2392 > JACKID01. The sequence goes on along the minus strand of JACKIE010000015.1, from coordinate 62,011 downwards.
TGCCTCTCGACGGCGGCGAGCCGGTCAAGCTGACCGACCTGCCGCTGGGCATGTCCGATCCGCACTGGCTCCCCGACGGCCGCCGCATCGCCTTCCTGTCGCCCTTGTACGAGGGACACTGGAGCATCGAGGCCACCGCTGCCGAAGCCAAGCGCCGCAAAGAATCCAAGGTCAAGGCCAAGGTCAGCGAAAACCGTTTTTACCGGTACTGGGACCGCTGGGTTTGCGAGGAGCCTTTCCAGCATATCTTCGTGCTCGATCTACTGACCCGCGAGTTGAAAGATCTCACGCCCAAGCTGCAGCGCCTGTTCCCCCTCATGGAAGCGGCCGGCAGCTGGGCGATAGCACCCGATGGCAGCGAGCTTGCCTTTACAGCCGTGCGCAACGATCCGCCCTACCATGATCTGATCAGCGGTGTTTACCGGCTCACGCTCGACGGCAACGAGCCGAGGCTGATCAGCGAATGGACCGGCAGCCACGCTTCGCGCCCGCGCTATTCGCCCGACGGCCGCTGGCTGCTGCACGGCATGCAGCACGAACCGGAGTTTTATGCAGACAAGGTGCGCCTTGTTGCCTTTGAGCTGGCCACTGGCAGGCACGTGGTGTTGACCGAACCCTGGGACCACTCGGCCGAGAACTGGGAATTCGCGGGCCCTGACCGCGTCGCATTCCTGGCCGAAGACCGCGGCGCCAACGCCGTCTACACACTGAACTTCAAGCGTGCCGTGGAGTCGCCCGGCGAAGTAGAGCCAAAGCAACTGGTCCGGGGCGGCTGGTACGCGGGCCTGCAGGTGCGCGGCGAGACGGTCTACACCACGAAACAGAGCCACCTGGGCCCGCCGGAAGTGGTCAGCGTGACGCTCAACGGCCGCGAGCAGCAACTCAGCCAGTTCACCAAGCCGCAGCTGGGCGAGTTGCAGCTGGCCCGACCCGAAGAGCACTACTTCGAGGGCGCAGGCGGCGCGCGCGTGCAGATGTGGCTGCTGTACCCGCCGGGCGCTGAGCGCAAGCGCCTGCCCCTGGTGCACCTGATCCACGGCGGGCCCCACGGCACCTTCGGCGACCAGTGGCACTGGCGCTGGTGCGCGCAGGCCTTCGCCGCGCAAGGCTGGCTGGTGGCCATGGTCAACTTCCACGGCAGCACCGGCTGGGGCAACGAGTTCGCCCGCTGCATCATGGGCGAGTGGGGGAAACGGCCGTTCGAGGACATCGACAAGGCGACGGATTACCTGGTCGAGCGCGGCCTGGCTGACCCGGACCGCATGGCCTGCGCCGGCGGCAGCTACGGCGGCTACATGGCCAGCTGGATCGCCACCCAGACGACGCGCTACAAGTGCCTGGTGAACCACGCGGGCGTCAGCGACCTGCAGGCGCAGTACGCCCGCGACGTGACCCCCGGCCGCGAGAAAGCCCTGGGCGGCGAGCCCTGGGGCGACCAGGAGGGCCTGGACCGCTACAACCCCATGCGCCACAGCAAGGGGTTCAAGACGCCCATGCTGGTGATCCACGGCGAGCAGGACTACCGCGTGCCCTACACGCAGGCGCTGCAGACCTACAACGCCTACCACGCGCAGAAGCTGGAAGCGCGCTTGGTGGTCTACCCGGACGAGAACCACTGGATCCTGAAGCCGCAGAACAGCCTGCACTGGTACGGCGAAGTGTTCGCCTGGCTGAAACGCTGGCTGGGGTAACATCGGCATCCTGCCGATGTCGTGCGGATGGGCCTCCGGCCCATCCGCCATTGGCCTGAGGCCAATGGGTACTACATGGCCGAGACGGCCATGCTACTTCTTGCTCAGGATCCGCTCGTAGTACGCTTCCCAGACCGGCAGCAGGGCCTCGCGGCGGAACTTGCTGGACGCTCGTTCGCGGGCGGCTTCGCCCATGCGCTGGGCCAGCTTGTCGTCGCTGAGCAGCTTGCGGATCGATGCCGCCATGGCTTCCACGTTGCCGGGCGTGTGCAGGAAACCGCTGATCCCGTCTTCCACCACCTCAGGCAGGCCGCCGGTGTTGCTGGCCACCACCGGCACGCCGCAGGCCATGGCCTCCAGCGCGCTGAGGCCGAAGCTCTCGTAGTCGCTGGGCAGGAAGAACACGTCGGCCTGGGGCAGCAGCTCCCAGATCGCGTCGTAGGTGCCGGGGAAGGTGCAGCGCTCGAAGATGCCAAGCTCGCGGGCCAGCTCTTTGCAGGCGCCCAGTTCGGGCCCGTCGCCGATCATCACCAGCCGCGCCTTCTGCTCGCGCGCGGCGATGGCAAACGCGCTGACCACATCCAGCGGGCGTTTCACCTCGCGGAAGTTGCTGACGTGGACCACGATCTTTTCGTCGGGTGCGGCCAGCTGCGCCCGCTTGTCGGGGCAGCAGCCGGGCTTGAAGCGCTCGGTGTCGATGAAGTTGGGAATCACCTCGATGTCCTGGGCGCCGCAGTCGATGGTGTTCAGCACGCGATCCTTCAGCTCCTGGCTGACGCTGGTGACGCCGTCGCTCTGGCGAATGCCGAAGCGCGTGATGCGCTGGAAGATGCGCTGCTGGCCGATGATGGTGATGTCCGTGCCGTGCAGCGTGGTGATCAGCCGTGTGTTGGCGCTGTCACCGTTCAGCATCTCGCGTGCCAGGTGGCCGCTGATCGCATGCGGGATGGCGTAATGGGCGTGCAGGATGTCGAGGCCGTACTGCTGGGCGACCTCCATGATGGTGCCGGCCAAGGCCAGGTCGTAGGGCGGATAGCGGAACAGCGGGTAGGCGCTGACCTCGACCTCGTGATAGGTCAGGTTCTTGCGGAAGCTCTCGAAACGGAACGGGATCGCGTAGCTGATGATGTGCACGCTGTGGCCGTTTTCGGCCAGCGCGGCGCCCAACTCCGTGGCGACAACGCCGGAGCCACCGTGGGTGGGGTAGCAGACGATCCCGATTTTCATGCGCTGGGCACCAACAACAGGGCCCCGCACGGTATTCCCGCCGGGGCCACAGCGATAGGTTAAATAAAGAGGGCCGAGACGCGCAGAAAGGGCCGGAAAGGAGAGCGTAAAGCTACCCTCTCAAACACGTCTCGGCCGCATGGCACCGTCGCGAGTGGGCGATCACTGGCGACGGATGAAGCTGTCTCTGGCGGAAGGGGTGAACGCCTGGATTCGTGAGGGGTCACGTACCGGCGGAGCATCAGCTCTCGTCAACCGCACAAGTTAGTATAGCCTATCCAGCGCTGCTGTCAACGCCCGAAATGGCTTTGTAGAGCGCATTCGCGAGCGACGGCCGATAATCCTCTTTCGCCGGGTTTAAAACGACCGAGCAACTGGCGGCGCATCCAGAATTTCGCGGGAATTCGAGGCCACGACTGACGGAACCAGGCACATGTCCCCGGAAGCCTTGATTGTGCGGGTTTGCAGGGCGACTCGCCTCGGCCGGGCGTGTCGGGCGGCCGGGATTCATCACGGACAGGTCACCGACCCGCGCCAACCGGCAGCAGCAAGCGGGGCCGCAAAGCGTGATTATATTAGTACCTACTAGTTTAGCGCACCGGCTCGCACAGCAGATCATAACCCAGTGAGCGCACAACCCGCGCATTCAACAGGGTTCCCGGCGCGTGTTCGCCTTTCACCAAGGCCGTGCAGTCGATCTCCGGCGCGTCGGCCCGGCTGCGCGCCAGGCTGGGGTACTTGGGGTCCTGGCTGCGGCCTTCAACGATAATCGGAACGGTCGTGCCCACGAGCTTGTCGTTGGCGGCGAACAGCACTTCCCGGTTCAGCTCCATGAAGCGGCGGTGGCGCTCGGCGATCACCTCTTCCGGCAACTTGCCATCCAGCTGGTACGACTCGGCCCGGTCTTCATCCGAATACGGGAACGCCCCTGCGCGGTCGATGTGCCCCTCGCGGATGAAATCCAGCAGCTCTTCGAACTGCTCGTCGGTCTCACCGGGGAAGCCCACAATGAAAGTGCTGCGCAGGGCCAGGTTGGGGATGCGCGAACGCATTTTCTCCAGCAGCCGCAGCGTGGTGTCGCGTGTGCTGCCGCGTTTCATGCGGCGCAGCACCTCGGTGTTGATGTGCTGCAGGGGCATGTCGATGTAGCCCAGCAGCTTGGGCTCGCGCGCCAGCAGGTCGATCAGCTCGTCCGTCACCTGGGTGGGGTAGGCGTACATCAGGCGGATCCAGTCCACGCCCTCGACCTTCGCCAGCTCGGCCAGCACTTCGTGCAGTGACTTGCGCTTCTCGGTGTCCAGCCCGTAGTAGGTGCTGTCCTGGGCCACGATGATCAGCTCGCGCGCGCCGTCGGCCGCCAGCTCACGGGCCTCGGCCAGGATCTGCTCGCGCGACTTGCTGCGGAAACGGCCGCGGATGCCGGGGATGGTGCAGAAGCTGCAGGTGTGGTCGCAGCCCTCGGAGATGCGAAGGTAGGCGTAATGGCGCGGGGTGATGCGCAGGCGCGCCGTGTCGTCATACACGCTGCCGCGCGCGTCGGGGTCGCTGATGGCGATGCTGCGGACAAGTTCGCCACTATTGCTGAGCTCGCGCAGCACGTCGGTCAGGCGTGTGCGGTCGTTGACGCTGACCAGGGCGTCCACGCCGGGGGCCTCGCGCTCAAGCAGGTCGCGGTAGTTGCCCACCATGCAGCCCGCCACCACCACGCGCTTGACCTCGCCCTTGTCCTTCAGCGCCAGCACCCGGTTGATGTGGTCGAGCGACTCCTGGCGCGAGGCGCCGAGGAAGCCGCAGGTGTTGACGACGACCACGTCCGCGCCGGCGTAGTCGGGCGTGACCACAAACCCCTCGGCCGCGATGCCGCCGAGCATGGTTTCGGAGTCGATCAGGTTTTTGGGGCAGCCCAGCGAAATGAACGCAACGCTGCCAAGCGCAGTCTTCATGGGGCGCAATGGTAGCAACGATTTCGGAGAACAGGAGCCCGGAGCGCCAGCGACGGGGGAGCAAGGGGACTGGCCAATGCGGCGGGTTAGACTAAGTTGACCCCATGAACATCTGGGTCGGCATCGAGGTAACCCGCCAGGTGCGCATGGTGGGGGGCAAGCTGCAGCCTGCGGGAGAGCTGGCGGTGGGGGGCGTAAACCTGCTGGCCCACCAGATTGCGATCGCAAAGCAGCTGACGCCGCCGGAGCAGGTCTGCATCCTCACGCCTCAGGGCGATGAGAAGGTGCTGGAGCTGGTGGCCGAGCACGAGCTGCGCGAGCTGGCCCCGTTCGATTTCATCGCCATGCTGGCTGAACGCGCCCGCGCCGGTGAAGAGGGCGCCGTGGTGCTGCTGCGCCAGGTGGCGCCGTTGCGCGACGCAACAGACGTCAAACGCGCGCTGGAACTGTTGAGCGAACACCAGTTGGTAATCAGCGCCAGCAAGCCCCCCGAGGGTCACCGCCGCCACCAGCCCCTGCCAGGTGAAAGCGAGCCCGACTACCGCTGCCTCGCCTTCGAAGTCCGGCGGCTAAGCCAGTTCAGCAAACAAGCCATGGGCGAGCCCGGCGGCGAAGAGGAACTGCTCTTCATCGTCTGGGACAGTTTCGCCGAGTACACCCGTCCGCAGGACGAATCCGAAACCGCGCAGAAGATGGCCAAGTGGGTTTGAACCGCTAAGCGCCGCGAAGGACCGCGAAGAACTGCGAAAGCAACCATGGATGCACATGCTTGGACATAACGCTGCATGTGCTGCAAATGCAGTGCGAACAAGCGCCTTAATCCACGTGCGTTTCGGCCCGTAGGGCCGCTTCTGACAGCCCAGGGCGAAGCCCTGGGATTGCGTGGCCAATGCCGTCGCGGCCCTGAAAGGGCCGTTCATGGTGCCGCCGTATGAAACGGCCTTGCAGACCGGCGATCAATCCCTCATTTGTATCTACAATGCTGCATGAGCTGTAACAGCTGGTGGCTGGCAACGACGACGAGGAAGGGCGAGTTACGAGGGCGTACAGATAAGGCGACACCGCCTTCGACTTCGAAGAGGAAGTGAGTTCTGCATCTGAAGCGCTTCCCCCCAAGTAGGAGAATCGAAAATGAAGGGGCATGACGTAGGGAAGCTTACGCTTTTGATGTTCGTCATCCTCCTGTCGGGTTGTCCGTCATACGGGAGTCCAAAGGGCATTCAAGGACTCTGGAGCCACGACACGGAAGATACGGTGTCGTTGACCATTACACTTTCCACTCAGGAAAGTGGTTCGTGGGAGCATCGGCGCTACGACAAGTCAAGCGGCCATTACACTATGGTGGGAAAGGGTATGGTTCAACGGATCGCACCAACTCAGTGGCGACTTACTGATGAATCCGGCTCGAACGTGTATTTGATCGACTTCCCGAATGAGCGTACGCGTGAACTAGTCTTTCGAGGTGAGGTGTACAAGAGGGTCGTTCGATAAGCTGGTAGATCGCGGGCCCGATGCCGTCGCGGCCCTAAAGGGACCGTTCGTGGTACGGCCGCATGAACCGGCCTTTCAGGCCGGCGATCAATTCGTCATCTGTTCCCCCGGGCCTTCGGCCCCGGCTGACCGAACCGGCCCTTCAGGCCTGAGAGAACCGCCGGGAACCATCGGCACGCCTCGATCACGACCGCTTACTCCACCCGCAACTTGGTACAGTCGTTTCCGGGCAAGCCCGATTCAGCTTAACCAACCGGAAGGATCGATGAATTCTTTATGCCACGTGTAAGCCGTCGGTAGCGCAATACCCTTCTCAACATGAAGCTTCTCCGCGCAGCCAAGAAGGGCCGCCGTTCCGTCGGGGGTAACGTCAAGTACAACTCCTGCACCGCAGAGAGGGCAGAACCAGTCTTCAATATTTGGACGAACTCGTGAAGCCGCCACCTCCTTCAGCATGCGATCTATAGCCTCAATGGCTCGATCAATCTCGGTATCAGTAAACTCATGGTCTTCCATCTTCCAACTCACTCACTGGGGTGAGGCGACCCATCTCCAGACTCAACGATACTTGTATGCCCCTCACGGAATCATTGGCAGTTTGGGGCGTGATATTGGAACAGCAGGTCTGTTCTGACACATCAGCGGCACGGGAACGCTAACCGAACTTGGGCGAGAGCTTCTGGTTCATGAACTCGGCGAGCGCTTGTGACAGCTTGTCGTCTCTGATTTCGTACCAGTCGAAGGTGCGGACTTCCGGCTTCTGCTCGGCCGTGGCCGCGTTGCGGATGGTTTCCGCCAGCTTGCCATAGGGCGCCCAGCCGCACTTCAGCACTTCGTGCTTGCTGTTACGCAGCAGGTAGACACCGCCCACGGGCGGCACGCGGTCGATCATGTCCTCGGCGTACTCCCAGTCCCAGCTGCGGCCGGTGGCCGCGCTTGGTTCCGGGTCCACGTAGTTGTCCTGCACGGACTGGGGCAGGGCTTCGATGCTGACCTGCATCTGCTCGCCGCTTTCCATGCTGCGCAGGCTGGCGACGCCGGCCTTCTCCTCTTCGGGCCCGGCGATCACCACCAGCGGGATGCCCTTGCGCGAGGCGTACTTCAGCTGCTTGGCCAGCTTGGCCTGCGGGTCGAGGTACAGCTCGGCATTGATGCCCGCGCGGCGCAGCTCGCGGGCGGCGCGCATGGAATAGCCCTTCGTCTCCGGGCTGAAAATCGTCACCAGCACGGCCGCCGAGGCCTTGGCCTTGGGCAGCAGCTGCAATTCCTCCAGCGCCGCGATCAGCCGGTCAATGCCCACGCTGATGCCCACGGCCGGCACTTCCTCGCCGCTGAAAAGGCCGATTAATCCGTCATAACGGCCGCCGCTCATGACGCTGCCGAACTGGGGCGCGTCTTTCAGGAACGTCTCGAACACCGTGCCGGTGTAGTACTCAAGGCCGCGCACAATTGTGGGGTCAACCAGCAGGGCGTCTTCGCTGACGCCCATGGCCAGCGCGGCCTCCAGCACTTCGCGCAGCTCGGCGCAGCCGCGCACGCCCATCTCGGCGTCGCCCAGGAAGTCGGCAACGCGCTGGATGCGCTCGGCGTTGCTGGCCGCGCCCTCGGTGACTTTCAGGAACTCGAGCACGGCGTTGAAGCCGGGCTCCGTGAAGCCCCCCTGGCCGACCAGCCCCTGCAGTTCCTTGCGCACGCCCGCTTCGCCGACCTTGTCGAACTTGTCGATCACGCGCATCACGCCGTCCATCACGGCGCCGTCGGCAACGCCGATGCGCGCCTGCAGGCCGCGGAAGACCTTGCGGTTGTTGAAGCGGATCACGTAGTTGGGCACGCCCAGGGCGCGCATCACGGCATGGTCGATGGCGATGCATTCCGCGTCGGCCAGCAGGCTGTCGGTACCGACGATGTCCACGTCGCACTGCCAGAACTCGCGGAAGCGGCCTTTGGCGGGGCTTTCGGCGCGCCACACGGGGCCCATCTGGTAGCGCTTGAAGGGGCGCGGCAGGTCCGACTTGTACTGGCCGATCACGCGGGCCAGCGAAATGGTCAGCTCGTAGCGCAGGGCGACGTCGCGGCCGCCCTGGTCAAGAAAGCGATAAAACAGCTTCTCGGCCTCGGGGCCGGCCTTGCCGAGCAGGATCTCGGCGTACTCGATACTGGGTGTGTCCAGGGGCTCGAAGCCGTGGCGCTCGAACACCTCCGCGATGCGGTGCAGCAGACGGGTGCGCGGGACCATTACCTCGGGCAGGTAGTCGCGGAAGCCCTTCAGGATTTTCGGTTGGATGCGCGCCATCTGAGTTCCAAAGCAACCGCCGACGATCAACGTCGGCGGGTTTCTAAGCCTTTACAGCCCGCGGTACAAGCGCGGTCACTTCTTCAGCTGTTTCAGCGCTTCCTGCGGGCTGCTGGCGAACTTGAAAACCTGGCTGAGGCCGAGCATGTCGAACACTTCCTGCACGGGCTCGGTGGGGTTCATCAGCACAATGTCGCCGCCGCGTTCGTGGCTGGCGGAAAGGGTGCCGATGAAGACGCCGGCGCCCGCACTGCTGATGTACTCGACGTCACTCAGGTCAACGGCGAGGCGCACTTTGCCTTCGTCGAACAGGTTGTTGATGGTTTGCTCCATGTACTCGAAGGTGTGAGCGTCGAGCCAACCCGCGATGTGAATGAGTGTCACATCGGGTGACAGCTGCTCCAGGTTGATCTCGAATTCCTTCATGTGGCTCTGCCTTCTATCCTTCTTTGCGGACGACGCAAGCGTTCCCCTACGACGCGACCTTGATGTACTTCACAAGCGTAAGCTCGTTGACTTCTCCCTCGCGAGAGGTGTAGCGCACCTCGTCCATCACCTTGCGCATGATGAACAGGCCCAGGCCGCGCTTGTTGCCGCTGGCGATGTGGGCCTGGAGGTCAAGCTCGGCTTTCTCGGCCGAGCCGCTGGCGGTGTCGTAGCTGATGCCGTTGTCGCGGATGCGCACGCGGAACGACTTGTCGTCCGCGTCGATCAGCACCTCGACCTTACCCTTGTCGCGCCCTTCGTATCCGTGCTGGATGGTGTTGGCCACAGCCTCGTCCACCGCGAGCACGACCTTGTTCGCGTCGCCCGTCGGCAGCGATGAACGCTTGATGGCCGAATGCAGGAATTCCCGCACCACCGCCAGGTTACGGGTCTCCGCGTCCACCTCGAGTCTGTCTGACACGTTTGAATTCGACACCGGCAATCCCCAGGTGCTATCCAACCTTCAATGTGACAATCGTGATGTCGTCGTGCTGGTCGTCCGTCTGCGCATGTCCCTGGATGGCGTTGACCAGCGTGGTCAGGTACTCGGCTGATGACTTGCCGGCAGCCTGGATGGTGATGGCCTGCAGGCGTTCTTCGCCGAATTCCTCGTTGCTCGGGCTCATGGCTTCCGTGACACCGTCGGTGTAAATCACCGCACGGTCGCCTCGCTGGAGCTGGATGACCTCTTCCTTCATGTTTCGTTCAAACAGTCGCCCATCCTTGTCGAAACCCAGCGCGATGCCGCCCGGATTGACCTCCGTGCACTGCTTGGTGGCCGCGCGGTACAGCAGCAGCGGGTTGTGGCCCGCGCTGGCGACCGTCAGCCGCGCGGTCGGGATATCCAGCAGCATGTAGAAGGCGGTGACGAACATGCCGCGCTTGATGTCCTTGGCCAAGGTGCGGTTCACCTTGCAGAAGATATCGCGCGGCGACAGGTTGTCCTGTGCCTCGTAGCTGACCAGGGCCTTGGCCATCATCATGACCATGCTGCCCGGGATGCCCTTGCCGGACACGTCTGCGCAGATCATGCCCAGGTGGGTTTTGTCCACCAGGAAGAAGTCGTAGTAGTCACCGCCCACCTCTTTGCTGGGCGAGTAGTAAGCGCTCACGTCGTAACCCGCAATGCGGGGCACATGCTTGGGCAGCAGGTTTTCCTGGATCTCCTTGGCGATGTCCAGGTCGTGCTTACGGCCCTGGTTCTCGAGCCACACTTCCTGCGCGCTCTTCAGGCCTGCAGCCATGTCGCCCAACAAGCGAGCCACGATGCCGATTTCGTCGCGCGAGCGCGCGGCCGGACGGTGGTCAAAGTTGCCTCCGCTGATCACCTGGATGTCGTTCATCAGGGTCTGCAGCGGGCGCGTGATGCTGCCGCCGATCAGGAACGCCATCAGGATCGCGAGACCGATGCCCACGATGCTAACGCCCAGGATGGACCACAGCAGCTTGTTCTTGCGGCTCTGGATCTCCTGGCGATCGAGGTAGATGGATATGCTCTCCTGCGAGCCGATGTCCTTGCTGAAGCCGTATGCCGGAATGCCCTTCACGGTGGCGCCGCGGTCGATCAGGATGTCGTTCACCGTCTTGGTGTCGCCGGAGGTTTCGACCTCCAGCTTGGGGCCGGTCGGTCTCGGGCTGATGACGTTCAGCTCGCTGGTATCGAACCCGGGCAACTCGTTGGGTGGAATGCGGAAAATGATGAACCGGACCTGGCTGGTCTCGCTGTTCGTCATTTCGTCCAGGTCGTTCACGAAGTCGGTATGGAACTCACGGAAGATCTTCTTGCGCAGACCATTCGTGTGGTGGATCAGGTTCTTTTCGGTGTCTTCGTTGATCTTGATCTTCAGACGCGCGAAAGTGTCGGAACTGGGGTCCAGCTTGTACTGGCGGAACAGCGTCGGGAACCGGTGCCGGAATCGCTCGATGGCCTGGTCGTTGATGCGGCGAGGCAGCAGCGGTTCGCGCAGCGCGGCCTTGCCGCTCAGGTCTCGAAGCTCTTCCCAACCGTCTCCGAACACTCCCTTGCCTTCGTCGTCACTCCAGGAATGGGTCTGCCGGTTTTCCAGGTACTCGGCCGCGCACCTGGCCCAGATCCGGTCTTCCTTGAACTGCTCCCAGTTAGCGAACTCCCGGCATGCGGGGATCTGCGCATGGAACCACTTGCCGGACATCTCCTTCCAGTAGCTGCCGAACTTCGCATCCCGATTCTGGGGTTGGCTGAAGTAGGCGATGAGGCCCTTTTCGTTCAAACCGGCGCGGTAGGGGCGATGAATCGCTTCAGCCTGCTGCAACATGCCCTGGCCCGCCTGCTCGATGGTGTCCTCGAGGCTGCTGGTGGCGATGAACATCGCGATCAGGAAAATCAGCAACGACACGCCAACCGTCAGGCCGGACATGCCCAGCACGATCTTGGTCTTGATCGGCATGCCCTGGGTCTTGGGGCGTGCGATCGGGCGCGGCGGTCCCCCCGCGCTTTGTTGTCCGGCCGCCGGCGCGGGCGCGCCACCGCCGCCACCGCTCCCGCCGCCGCCGGCAGGCGGTGGTGGGGTGCGCACGGGTGGAATTGCTCCCGCCGACGTGGCGTGTCCACCGCGCGTCGCGGGCACCGAGCCAGTCGAAGGACGAGCCTTGCTCGGGGGCGGAGGCGTCATCATGCGACGATTCTGGCCCGTCGATGGCTGCCTTCCGCGGCTAGGATCCGGCATGTTCGCCATTCACGCTCCACTAGCTGATCGCCAAGCCCAAGGCCGTTGCGGCATGCCAGGTCCAGGCGGCGAGCACTGCTGCGGCCAAGTCATCCATCAGGATGCCGAGGCTGCCGGGAATCTGTTCGAAACTCCGAACAGGCCATGGTTTAGCAATGTCGTAAAAACGAAATGTTAGAAACCCCGCGACAATCGCCAAGAGCGAATCGGCCCTGAGCAGCCCAAGTGTCAAAAAATACGCGGCCGCTTCATCCAGCACAAACCAGCCAGGATCCTTGCTTTTTGGCATCGTCCTGATCACCGCAGCGCCCGCAAGCAGGCTCAACGCGGTGAACACTGCCGCCAGCGGCATCCAGGCCGAAAGGCTCCAATCCGTCAAGTGCAGCAGCGCCAGCGCTGCCAGCAGGCAGACCGCCGTCCCCACCGTGCCCCGGGCCCGTGGGGCAAAGCCGGAGTAGCACAGGCTGCCCAAAGCCACGGGCCAGGAAAAGAGCCGTTCTCGGGGGGGATCGGTCTCTTTGAAGAATGCCAAGCGATCTCCTTACCGTGGAATCAACCGGGGCGTCTGGTATGTTACCCATCCTTGCCTGATGGGGGTTTAAGGAAAGGCCTGGCGGCGCCCGACATGCACAAGCTCGAGCTGACGACACGCGTCATTCAAAAGAACCTTTGCGCAAAGCTCAACTGCGATGTGGATTCCGGCAATGCCGTTCCGTTGCGGGAAGCCCTGCTGGCACTCGCCGACCAGGCCTTGGCAACCTTGTTCCTTGACTTGTCGGAAGTGCGCAAGATGGACAGTGCCGGGATTGCCGTGCTGGTCGAAACGCACGAGCGACTGAAGCGCAACAACCGTCGCCTGGCGCTGGTACACACGCCGGAGGCCGTGCATGGCATGCTGGAACTCATGGGCGTGTTTGAAATGTATTCGGATCTCGATGCGGGACTGAACGCGGCGGCGCAGAAAGCCAAGCGCCTGCACGACTCGACCCGATTGCTGGGCTAGGATTCCATGGCGGCAGCGACCAACCTGATCTCCAGCCTCGGCGCCCTCGTCAACCGCTACGTTGAGGTGCTGGGCGCCGCAGTCAGGTTCGGCGGTGCGGCCGTGTGGTTTGGCCTGAAGGGCATCTTCAACCGCCGCATCTACCCCCGTCACGACCTGATTCTGCACATGGACTACACGGGCGCGCGCAGCACGCCCATCATGGTGCTGCTGGGCTTCCTGGTCGGCGCTTCACTGGTGATCCAGACCACGCCGTCGCTGGCGCGGTACGGCCCCGCCGAGCTGGTGGCCGGCGTGGTGGGAGTCTCGGTGCTGCGCACCCTGGGACCGCTGCTGGCGGCGATCATCTTTGCCGGCCGCGTGGGCGCCGGCTTCACGGCCGAGCTGGGGACCATGGCTGTCAGCGAGGAGATCCTGGCGCTGGACACCATGGGCATCCACCCGGTGGGCTATCTGGTGGCGCCGCGTTTCCTGGCCGCGGTGCTGATGCTGCCCGCCTGCACCGTGCTGTTCGACCTTAGCGCGCTGATGGGCGGCTACCTTGCAGGCACCCAGCAGTTCAACATCTCGCACGAAAGCTGGATGGACGTGACCAAACAGTTCGTGAACCTGTCCAACTTCACGTTCGGCCTGGCCAAGAGCGCGGTGTTCGCGGTGATCATCACCCTGGTCTGCTGCTACAAGGGCTTCACCGTGCGGGGCAGCGGCATGGAAGTGGGCCGCGCGACCATGCAGGCGATCGTGATCTCGCTGATTCTGCTGATCTTCTCCGACTTCGTGATGTCCATGGTCTACAACTTCCTGTCCAAGATCGGGATCGTGGAATGAGCGGCAACGTCCGAATCGACCTGCCGGAAGCGCGCAAGGAGTCGCACCTGCGCTCCGGCGGCCCCGCCATCTCGGTGCGGCACCTCGATAAGTCCTACGACGGCAACCACGTGCTGAACGACATGTCGTTTGACTTCGAGCGCGGCAAGGTCTACGTGATCATGGGTCCTTCGGGTTGCGGCAAGAGTACGCTGTTGCGACACATGATCGGCGCTGAACAACCGGACGCCGGCGAAGTGCTGATCGACGGCATCGACATCCACTCGCCATCGCGCAAGCTGCGCGACGAGGCGCGCCGCAAGTTCGGCGTGCTGTTCCAGAGCTCGGCCCTGCTCAACGGCTTGACGGTCGCTGAGAACGTCGCCCTGCCGATCCAGCGCCACACTGACCTGCCTCAAACTACCATCGACCTGATGGTGAAACTGAAGCTGGAACTGGTGGGCATGGGCGGCGCCCTGGACAAGTACCCCTACGAGGTTTCCGGCGGCATGAAGAAACGTGCCGGCCTGGCCCGCGCCATCGCGCTGGACCCGGCCATCGTGTTTTACGATGAGCCCAGCGCGGGCCTTGATCCCGTGATGATCGGCGTGATCGACAAGCTGATCAAGGATCTCACAAGCAAGCTTGGCATCACCAGCGTGGTGATCACCCACGAAATGCCGAGCATCTTCCGCATCGCCGATGAAGTGCTGATGCTCTGGAACGGCCGCTTCGTGTTCCGCGGCACGCCAGAGGCGCTGCGCAACTCGACCGACCCGCTGGTTCGCCAGTTTCTGAAGGGCGACCCCGAGGGCCCGATCAACGCGCCGCGCCAGTTGTCCGAGCTTTCGGAGAGGCTGATCGGCTCGCCTTCCCAGGTATCCGGGAGGGGCTCCCGGTGACCGCGGACACGACATGGGATCGCAAGGCGAACCTGGTCAGCGGCGTGATCGCGCTTGTGGGGGTCGCCTGCCTGGCCGCCTGGTTGGCCTACGTCCGCGTCCGCGACCTGCCCAGCGAGCCGCCCCGCACCTTCGTGGCGTACTTTGAGAACTCGGGCGGCTTGCGTGAGGGCGACCGCGTGCGCATCCAGGGCCGCAGCGCGGGCCACGTCACGGCCGTCGAGGTGGTGATGCGCGACGGCAAGGCCCTGACGCGTGTCGAGTTCGTGATCCAGCCGGGTTCGGGCTCGCAGTGGCTGGCGCACGAACCCATTCCGGCCGACAGCCGCATCAGTGTAAAGATGCCCAGCCTGCTGGGCCGGCCGCAGCTGGTGATCACGGTGGGGGACGACGACGGGAACACCATAGCGGAAGGGGGCGAGTGGGCGAACACTCGCAGCGCCAACGAGAACGACCAGCTGACCCAGTGGCATGAAGACCTGGATCGCGCGCGCGGCGAGATCACCGATTTCATGGCGTTCTTCGACGACAAGCAGATGTTTGAAGACTTGAACAGCCAGCTCGCCGAGGTCGCAAGCGCCCTCGAAGAAGCGGAAAGGTCCGTGCAGGCCGGCGTAGCCGACGCCCACCAGTTGGAAGACAGACTGCAGGATGCCACAGTCGGCATGACCGAGGCCCGCGCGAAGCTCAGTGAGCAGCAGGAAAGCGCGGCGAAAGGCCTGTCCGAGCTGGCTGACAACACCGGCCGGATCGAGCCGGAGCTGGCGAAGGTGAACGCGCGCCTGGCCGGCGCGCTGGATGAAGTCGAGCGTATGCGCGAGGCCACAGACAAGCTGTCGGACACAGACCAACAGCAGCTCGATAAGCTGGGCCTGGAGCTGCGCCGCATGTCGGCGCGGCTGCGAGCCTCCATGGAGGTCGCGAAGAGCGACCCCTCGAAAGCCGGCGACATGCCCAACTGGCGCAGATCGCGGCCGTTCTTCAGCGGAGGTCAGCCCGCGGCCGGCACGTCGATCGACGAGCCGCCGCCCGAGGCGCCCTCCGAGAAGGTGGGCGTGCCCAAAGGAAACGTGACCCCGAAACGGGTGAAGTAAGGAGAGTGCCATGGCGCGTTCAAAAAGCAGATCGGACCTGATCACGGGCGCTTTCGCCCTGCTGGTCATTGCCGCGGTGGTGGCGATCGTGATGTGGCTGCAGGTGATTCCCACCGGAGTAGAGGGCGCGCGCTACTCGATCCTGTTCGAAGACGTCGGCGGCCTGGGCGGCAACGCGCCGGTGATCGTCGCGGGCCAGAAGGTCGGCAAGGTGGACTACATCAACACCGTGCAGATCGTCTCGGCCGACAACGTGCGGCGCGTGGAAGTCGAGGTCGGAATCATCATCCAGGAGGACTACATGGACACCGTGGTCGTGCCCGTGGACAGTCTTGGAGTGGTGCAGATGGGCGGGCTATTCGGCGGCAACCAGCTGGTCCTGAAGCTCGGCAACTCCAAAGAGCTGGTGCGCCCCGGCCAGCGCCTGCCGTTGAAGGGACGGCCGCCGGTCGAGATCAACGACATCGTGGAAACTGCCCAAGACACCATCAAGGAGTTGCAGGAAGGCATCCAGAAGGTCGCCGCGCTGCTGAGCGACGATCGCTTCACGGAGAACCTGGATAAAAGCCTGAGCGCCATGCGCAGCGCCCTGGAGCGCCTGGACAAGGGGCTGGCGGAAATGGAACCTGCATTCACCAAGGTAGGCCCCACTTTCGACTCCGCCCAGTCCCTGATAGAGGAACTGCGCACGCTCGTAAAACAGAACAGCGACTCCATCAACGCCACGCTGTCCAACCTGGAGCGCGCTTCGGGCAAGCTCGACACACTGCTGGCCGACGACGGTGACGGCGTGCCCAAGCTGGTCGGCAACCTCAACAGCATCGCCGACAACCTGGACGCGCTGGTGAACAACATCAACGACCTGGTGCTGGACAACCAGCTCAACATACAGATCAGCCTCGAGAACGTGCGCGAAACCACCGACAGCCTGAGGATCTTCGCGCGGCGCATTGAAGCTGACCCCAGCCTGCTGATCTGGGGCGGTAAAGAAGAAGCCACCCCGGGGCTTGACCAGCAGCGTCCGGTTCCGAATGTTGATGAGCTGGAGATCCGGAACTCCGGCCGACGTCCCCGCAAGGAAAGCGACTAACCGGCGTTGCCGGAAGTGCGAAGGATGAAGTTTACAGTGCGAACTGAAGGCAACAGGCATTTGAAGCGAAGGCTGCCGGGCAGGCTTGCCGCGGCGATGCTTTTGCTTCTGGCTTTCAACCTCGTACTTCTGACTTCCGCCGGTTGCGGCGGCGTGCCGCGGCTTTCAACGTTCGAGCAGGGCGTCGAGTACATGGATTACTCGGACTACCCCCGCGCCATCGAGCAATTCAAGAAGCACATCAAGAACAACGGCGAAGGCCTGGGGGTCTGTTACAACCTCGGCGTCTGCTACTTCGACCAGGGCGACTACGACCAGGCCGTGTACTGGTACGAACGCGCCCTCGAATACGACCCGCGCGACGGCGACACGCTGGTGAACCTGGGCCTGACGTACCTCAAGCAAGGCCGTGATGTCGCCGCGCTCAGCCGCCTGAAGCAGGCTGCCGACGTCGAAAAGGACCGCGCCTACCCGCTGGTGGCCATGGCGATCTACCACCAGCAGACCGGCAAGCTGGACAAGGCCCGCGAATACTACGACGAAGCCGCCAGGCGCGAAGAGAAGTCCGGCTACCTTTGGTACCACTACGGCACCCTTCACGAGCAGGACCAGCGCTTCGGCGACGCCGCCCAGGCCTACGAGCGCAGCACCCAGTACGACAGCACCAATCCCGCAGCCTACGAGGGCGCGGCGCGATGCTATTTCCGCCTGCGCAACTGGCGTAAGGCCGCGCAGAACTACGACTTTGCCATCCACCTGCTGCCCACGGACCCCAACCTGTACATCGGCGCCGCCGACGCGCTCACGGAACTGGAGCGCTACGAGCGCGCGGTGAAGTACCTGTGGGCGGCCAGGGGGCTGGCGGGCCACGACAACCAGGCGGTCCACGATCGCCTGCTGAAGCTGTATCCAAAGCTGCAGGAAGCCGAAAAGGCCAATGGCAAGCCCGCCACGGAAGGCGCGGCCGGAGAGTAGGGGCGACGCTTGCGTCGCCCACCCGCCTTCGGGCTCTTCCGCGGGCGACGCAAGCGTCGCCCCTACGGGTTGCGGGCGAACCAGTCTTCCCAGGCGCGTTTGTTGCTGCCGAAATCCTTGCCGCCGGAAAGTTTGCCGAGCGCGCTGCGGGCGCCCTCGCGGATCGCGTCATCGCTGCTGGACAAGAGCCGCACTAACGACGGGTGCACCGAGCGATCCCCGATCGCGCCCAGGGTATCCATCACGGTCAGCACGATGGGCTGGTCATCCGGGTCACCGAGCATTTCCTGCACGGAGGTGACGGCATCCTTGGCCTTCAGCTTGCCGATTTCTCGCAATGCTGTGCTGCGCACGCTGATCGACTCGTCCTCCAGATGCTTCAGGAGCGTCGGCACGGCACCCAGGCCCTTGTCGCGCGCCAGCAGGCGCAGGTACTTGCTGCGGTGGCCGGCCTGGTCAAGGTCCAGCGTCTCGCCGCCGATCACCACGGCGTTGGAAGGCTTCTTCTCTTCCCTCTCGGGCTCGATGCGCGGAGGGTTCACCGGGTTGCGCGACTTGCGCTGCGGGCGCTCGGATATCTCGCCGGCAGGGCGGTGCATGGGGTTGTAGCGGTAGTACACCTCGAGACACAGCACGGCCAACGAGGTGCTGTACAGGTCGCCCATGATTGGGCCTATCCATGAGTCGTCCGCGGGCCATGATCCCTCGCGGCTGCCCTTCTTCACCTGGTGGTCCAGCAGCGCGGATTTTATCGCGGTGTTCCACTTCTCCCAGCCGGGACCACGGCCTTCGTTCAGCAGGAACATGCCGAGCGTGCCGTAGTACCAGCCGTAGAACGTATTGAAGTTGGGGTCGCTGGCGCCGTAACTGGGGTCGAAAAAGCGTTCGTAGTCGGGCGCGTTTTTCAGCAGCATGCGCTCCGCTGCGTAGTTGCGAGTCTCGAACTTCTGGTGGCCCAGCACCACGCGTGCGGTCAGGCCCACGCCCACCATGCCGATGCCCTTGCGGGTCGCGTGAAGATCGTCCAGGCTGCGGTCGGCGTAGTAGGTTTCGCCGCTCTCCAGGCTGTGGCGGTCGTACAGGTCGATCAGGCTGGTCCAGGTGCGCTCGTTCACCTTGATGCCGACTGCCTTGGCGCTCTTCAGCGCCAGCACGCCCCAGCCGGTGATCGAAAGGTCGTTGCGCTCGTACGAGTTCGCGTTGCCGCTGCTGGTAATGTAACCGGTGTAGTCCCAGCCGCCGCCATTGCCCTGGGTGCGCTCCAGGAACCGCACTGCGCGCTCGGCGGCGTCGCCGAGCTCTTCGTCGCCGTCCATCCCGTATGCTTCGCACAGCACCAGCGTCGCGACCGCGTGCGTGTACATCTGTGAGATGTTCTTGTAGGCGATACAGCCGTCGCTGGTCTGCTGTTTCATCAGCCACTTCACCGCGCGGTCCACGTTGCGGTGGTAGCGGCCTTGCTCCGGCGAGTTTCCGGCCGCGAGGAACGGCAGCGTGCACAGGGCGGTAATGGCGCCGCGGTAGCCGTTCTCGGATGTCGCCCAACTGGGCCGATTCTTGAAGCCTTCGTTGGGGTCCCAGCTACCGGTACTGCTTTGCTGCTTCGCCAGGTACTCAAGGCCCAGGTTCACGGCGCTTTCCGTGTCGTCGCCGCCGCCGTGCTCGCGGATCGCGGCCGCCTTGTTGTCGCCGTTGCGGTTCTTGAACAGGCCGGAGCCGGCAGGGGCGTCTTTGCCAGGGTTGGGCTGGCCGCCGCCCAGGCCCTGGTCGGACATCGGGCGCTTGAACGGGTTGTAGCTGGGGGGCGCGGGCGTGGGTGGCGCAACCTGGGGCTCTGGCGCGTATGGGATTTCCTCGGGTGGAGCCTCGAACTCGGGGTCCCCCGCAAGGATCTCCGGGTCTTCCAGGATCTGGTCCGGCATCACCAGGTCGTCGTGCAGGGTTTCGATGTCGGGGGCCTGCTGTTCGTCAGGCTCGGGTGCCGGCACCAGCGCCGCGGCCGTCTGGTTTTCGATCTCGGCTTTCTGGATGTACTCGACGGCTCTTCGCATGTCCCCGTTCAGGAAGAGTGCCATGACGACTGCCACCAGGTGGATGCAGGCCGCGATGCCGAGGCTGTTCCAGGTCCATTTGCCGACCTGCTTCATCACGGCAATGGCGCGCTCGCTGCGCGGGGCGCGGATGTGCTTGCCCCGCACCACGGCAGGCTGGGCAAATTTTGGCAAGCGCACGCTGACGGGGCGCTCGAAGCCGCTGACTTCACCGGGCTTGCCGTCTTTGAGCTCGAACACCGCGGGTGACAGGCACAACTGGCAGGGCCGCCCTTCATAGGCGAGCCGGCTCCCGCAGCGCGGGCACTTAAGGGAGATGGCTGTTGGTGATGCGATCATCCGTCAAACCCACGGGGAAGGGTTCAGGGCATGCTTCATTATCGCCCGCGCGCCGGGTTAGTAAAGCGCAAGCTCAAGCCGGATCGCCCCTTGCATTGCCAACCAGCCAAGCGCGGCCGCTGTAAGCAGATTGGCGAAAACCACCAGAGCGGACTTGAGCTGGAAGCTGCGCTTTTGCGTCTTGTGCCGAAAGACCCGCATGCCAAGCAGCATCCCGGGCGCCGCCAGCGGCAGGCCAAGCAACAGCAGCGTGCGCTCGGGGGTTCGCGATCTGGCGTTCGTGCGCGCCAGGCGCTTGTCCCAGCCCTGCGCAACAAATGCCGCCAGGTTCGTGATAAACAGAAGGGTGACGGCGATTCCGGCGGGGATGGTCATGGAACAGCAAATTACCAATAACCAACTACCAATTCCCAATGTAAGGCAGCCTGCTCCGCGGGTCTCCGGCCATTGGTAATTGAAAATTGGTTGTTGGTAATTCGCTGTTGATCACGCTTCATCGCTCACTTCAGCGCCCGTATTCGCTTGCAGGCTTCTTCCAGCACAGCGTGTTCTTTGGCGTAGCAGAAGCGCAGCTGCCTACTGCCGCGGCCTGAGCCCGGCTCGTAGAACGCGCTCCCGGGAATGGCCGCCACCTTGGCGCGCTGCAGCAGCTCCATGGCCGCCTGCTGGTCGTCCTCCCAGCCGTGCGCAGAAAAGTCGGCCATCACGTAGTAGCTGCCCTTGGGCCAGTACGGTTTGAAGCCGCCGGCCTCCAGCGCTTCGCAGATCATCTTTCGGCCGGCCTCGTAATCCTGGCGCATCTCTTCATAGAAGCTGGCGGGCGCGTCCAGACCCTTCAGCACGCCGCGCTGCAGCGGGTGGGGGGCGCAGATGTACAGCAGGTCACTGGCGACGGCGGCCTTGTCCATGATGTCCGCGGGCGCTGCCAGGTAGCCGATGCGCCAGCCGGTGATGCTGAAGGTCTTGCTGTAGCCACCCAGCGTCATTGTGCGCTCGCGCAGGCCGGGCACGGTGGCGGCGCTGACGTGCTTCAGGCCGTCGTAGGTGATGTACTCGTAAATTTCGTCGCTGTAGACCAGCAGGTCGTGCTTCACGGCAAGGCCGGCCAGCCACTCCAGGTCGGCGCGCGAGTACACCATGCCGCCCGGGTTGCTGGGCGTGCAGACCACGATGCCGCGGGTGCGTTCGCTGATCGCGCTCTCGAAACTTGACCTGTCAAGAGTCATGGTGGCCAGGTCCATGCGCGCGTAACGCGGCGTGATGCCCGCCATCAGCAGCGTGTTCAGGTGATAACCGTAGAACGGCTCGACCAAGATGACTTCGTCGCCGGGGTTCAGGGTGGCCAGCACGGAGCAGGCAAACGCCCCGCTGCTGCCGACGGTGATGCAGAGTTCCGTATCGGGGTCGTACTCAAGGCAGTTGAATTGCTTGAGTTTCTCGCTGACCTTGCGGCGCAGCTCGATCAGCCCGCGGGCGTGGGTGTAGATTGCCTTGCCGCCCTGAATGGCCTCGATGGCGCCCTGCTTCACCAGCGGGTGGGTGGGCAGGTCGCATATGCCCTGCCCCAGGTTGATGCCGCCGACCTTGTCGCACTCGATGGTGAGGCGGCGGATGTCCGACTGCACCAGGTTCTGCATGCGCCTCGCGATGCGGCTCTTCATGAAAGCTTCCGGATCAGGCTGCCGTAGAAGTCGTAGGGGACGTAAGCGAACACGAAGCCGACCTGGATGAACAGCATCAGGTAGTACATGTGGCGCCAGGCCGGGTGGTTTTCCGTGGTGGTCAGCGACTCCGGGTCGCCCATGATGCGCGCTGCAATGTGCGCGCCCCACAGGGCGCAGATCGCGCCCAGCATCACCAGGTCAACCAGGTGGCCGGTCAGCACGCCGGTCAGCGCGCCCAGCGGCAGCAGCAGGAACGGCAGCACAATGAAGGGCGCCACCAGTTTCGCGGCCTTGGCCGGCCCGTACATCACGGGCAGGGTCTTCACGCCGTAGGCCGCGTCGCCGCGCACGTCGGCAAAGTCCTTGGTGGTGGTGGCGCCGACCAGGAACAGGCCCATCACCAGGCCGATGAACCAGGCCTCGATCGACAGCACGCTTTGGGCCAGGCTCCAGCCTGCGACTTTCAGCAGCGTGCCGCGCGGCAGTGCGACCGTCAGGTTCGCCCACCAGCCCCGCGCCTTCATGCGCAGCGGCGGCACGCTGTAGGCAACGCTGAACGCAGATGCCGCCGCGAACAGCGCCAGCGTGGCCCAGTTGCGGGTCAGGGTGCTGACAACCGTGGCCAGCACCAGCGCCAGCGCCAGCGTGATCGCGGCGAAGATCCCGGCGCCAAGCGCCGAGACGTCGCCAGTGCAGAGCGGACGTCCGGGTTTGTTGATGCGGTCGATATCGAGGTCGAAAATCTGGTTCAGGGCGTTGCTGGCAGCGTTCAGCAGGGCTGCGGCGATGGTGCCCAGCAGCAGCACCCGCAGGAAATCGGCGCCGTGCAGAGGTTTGGCGCCGTCGGCGAAGTAGGCCACGATCCCGCCCGAGGCCATGCCCAGCGCCGGCGCCAGCAGCGTGAAAGGCCGCGCCAGGCGCAGGTAGCCGCCAAGCGCGCGCCGCCCCCGATAGCGCGAGACGATTTCATCGGAAGGAAAGTACGTGGCCGACATGGCCACAGGATACGTGCAACGCGGTCCGCGTCAGCAGGGCATTTGGGGGTCCAGTGCTGACTTCAACGTGTTTCGATGCTGTAATGTGAACATGGCGCATGCGCTTGAATCCAAGTGGTACATGAACCTGAGCCGCGAACAGCGGCTGGAGTTGATTGCCCGCATCTGGGACAGCCTCGCCACCGGCACGGATCTGCCGAAGGGTGAAGACCTGCTTGCCGAGTGCGAGCGCAGGCTGGCCGAGATGAAGGCCGATCCTGCAAGCGCAATTTCGTGGGATGAACTCTGCCGGCAGCGCGGCTGGGACGCATGAGCGCGTCTCTTCGCTTCAGCCGCCGATTTCTGGCCGAGCTTGAAGCCAACATCGCGTGGTACGAGTTGCACCGCCCCGGCCGGGGCGCGGAGTTCGAGCAGGCCGTAGACCACGCCCTGAAGCGCGTGCGTGACTTCCCACAAAGCGCCGCCGCCTGGCGGAAGCAGTTTCGCGCCGTTCGTCTCAAGGTGTTCAACCACGCCATTGTCTACGAATTCGCCGATGGGCAGGTGTTCGTGGTCGGGCTGTTTCATGGCTAGCAGGACTCCGAGCGCTGGCTGGAAAATAACGACCCCGCCTGATTCGGCGGGGTCGTACTGACCACATCTTGGCTACTCTTCCAGAATCTTGGCCATCTTGATCTTGGTGAGTTTCTTCCTGGCCTCTTCGTACTCCGGGTCGCCCTTCTTGTAGAGGTCGCGGATCTGCTTGTAGTACTTCTCCGCGTCGTCCCACTCCTCAAACTTTTCGGCCTTACGGGCCGCAATCCAGAGCCGCTCCGAGCGCTGTTTGTTCACCCACTCCTTGAACTTGGGGTCGTTCTCCAGTTCCTTCAGCGCTTCGTCGATGCGCCCCTTGGCGTAGTCGCCGTACTTCTTCTTGATCTCGTTGAAGCGCTTCTCCGCGCCCTTAAAGTCGCCGTTCTTGGCTTCCGCAATCGCCTCCGCGATCTCAGCGTCTACCAGCTGGCGACACTCCTCGATGCGCTCCAGCGAAGATTCGTATTCCTCAATGCGCACCTCGACGGCCGTGGCCGCCAGGTAGAAATTCAGCGCCTGCAGGTACTGCTTTTGCGCGAACGCGGCTTCGCCCTTGGCATAGTTGGCCTTGATCTCGGTCAGCAGCACATTGTCGGGTCCTGTGTTGCCGGATACCGGGTTGGTGCCGTACTGGGGTACGCCGTTGTCCGCCGCGAAATCCATGAAACGGCAGGGGTAGTCGATCATGCCCTTCCAGATGCAGAAGTGCAGGTGCATCGACTCGTTGCTACCCTGGCAGATCTTCTGCCCGGCCAGCACCTTGTCGCCCACGGCCACCAGCGCGGTGTTGCTGCCGTTGTGGGCGTACACGCTGGTTTCACCGTCCGCGTGCTCGATGTAGATGACGTTGGCGTTCTCGTTGCCCGCGGGCTCGTTGTCCACCACGTTGGTGACCTTGCCGTCTCGCGCTGCGCAGATGTACTGGCCGCGCTGGATGTGGAAGTCCCAGGCGTAGAAGTTCTGCGCCTTCATGTGGGTGGCGCGCGGCGGGCCGATCTTGTTGCCGTTCCAACTCTGGTACACCTGGTGGCCGACGCCCGCCGGCCAGGGCAGGTAGTACTTGGCCGGCCACTGCAGGCCCACGCCCTGCTTCTGCTGCCAGGGCGCGATGCCCGGGCGGTCGTCGGTGCTGCCCTTGGAAACCAGCTTCTCGGTTTCTTCGTAGGCCTTCTGCAGCTCTTCTTCACTGAGTTCGTCGTCGCCCTTCTTTTTACTTTGGGCGAACAGGGCCGGACCCAAGGCCGAAGCGGCTACGGTCAGCCCCACGGCCTGCATCCAGGCGCGGCGATCTTTTCGGAAATGCGGCGTGCGTTCGTGCGATTCAGCGTTGTCCGGCATTGATACCTGACCCTCTGCCCAGGGTTGCGTGGAATAGCTCCCGAGCCACGCTTAACAGGTTGTCGATTATAACGGGCTTTTCTTACGGATGTTCACTGCTTTCCGGGGAACCACCGCCGGTGGCCATCATCAGCAGCGTCGCCGCCGCCGCGCCCGCCGGAGCCACGAACAGGTTCAGGCCCGGCACCAGCAGCAGCAGGCTGGCGGCCGAGCCCATGCCCACGGCGGGCCAGAAGTGACGCTTGCTCCAGCCCAGCTTCCGGGAGACGGTGTAGTGCTTCAGGGCCAACGGGTAGTCCATCAGGTCAGCGCCCATGATGATGGCGCCCACGGGTATCGCCACGAAGGCCAGCACTCCGGTCAGCAGCGCGCCGATCGCCAGGGGCAGCTGGATCAACAGCACCACCAGCGTCCACTTCAGCGACTGCACCAGGGCGAACAACTGGCGCTTGATGAACTGCTGGGCCGAGCGCTCGCCGATCAGGTCGGCGCCGGTGTAGCGCTGGTGGACTTTCTCGCAGATCGGGTCGATGAACAGCGGCGCGAAAACCGTCATCACCGGCACGAACAGGAAGTACGCGATCACCAGCGTCAGCAGAAACGCCAGCACGCCGCCCAGCCAGCCGGCCCAGCCCTGCTGCAGCCACTCCACCAGCCAGTACTTCGCGGCGAAGAACGCGCCCGCGGCCACACCGGTTAGCACGAAAACGGACAGCACAATGGGCGCCAGCGCGTAGCGGAACAGCCCGCCGCCGGGGAACACCAACTTGAGGCCCACCGCGAATGCGCTGAAACCCGAGACGAAGCCCTTGAGTCCGCCCGGCAAAGGCGTGGTGATGGGCAGCGGCTTCGCTTCGTTCATGGCTTGGGCCCGATTTCGCCGAGCCGCAGGGTGTGGGCATGCACCATGTCCCACTCCGGTGGTGGGGGGTGCTTGCGGTATAGCGCGCAGCGCCGCAGGTACAGGCGCGAGGGGCCGTCGTCGCCGGTGATCTTGTCGGCGTCGGCGAAGCGTTTTTCGGCGCGGTCCCAGTCGCGCTCCCGGAAGCTTTTCAGCCCGCGCTCGAAAATCTCGACCATCATGCGGTTCTGGTCCGGCACGTCTTCGCGCGGCCCCACCAGCTCAAAGATCGGCGTCACGCGGTCCGAGCCCTGCACCTTCACGATGTCCAGCTCGCGAGTCAGGAACTGCTCTTTCACTGCCAGGTTGGTCTCGCGCGAGATGATCACCGGCGAGCGGTACAGCCGCGAAGCCTGCTGCAACTGCACGGTCAGGTTGACGGCCTCGCCGATCGCGGTATACATCGCGCGCTCGTTGGTGCCGATGTTGCCCACGATGGCCGGGCCGGTAACCAGGCCGATGCTCTGGCTGATTCGCCCGAAGCCCTTGATCTGCCACTCGGCGGCCATCTTGTAAGTCTCGCGCAGGGCGGAGTAGGCGGCCTTGCAGGCGTGCAGCGGGTGATCGGCGTCGTCCACGGGCGCGCCGAAAATGGCGAAGATGGCGTCGCCGAAGAACTTGTCCACGAAGCCGAGATTGCCGCGGATCAGGCTGGTCATGCGCGAGAAGTATTCGCACAGCAGGCCCACCACAGCGTCCGGCGACGCGTAACTGGTGACCTCGGTGAAGCCCCAGATGTCGAGGTACGCCAGGGTGACGTTGCGGCGCGACGCCCCCAGCTGCAGGATCTCGGGCTTCTTCTCGGCCGTGTCCACCAGCAGTTTGCCGGCATAACGCACCAGGTGGTCGCGCGAAACTTTACGGCCGAAGGGCATCAAAGGGCATCCAGGAGCGAGCTGCTTGAAGCCCTTTATAAACACTCTGCGGCGAGATGGCAGCCCAAGGGAGCGATTTGCCCGGAAAACCCATATTTAGAGGGCTTTGCAGACAATTCGCTGTGATTTTTTGACAACTCCTCGATTGCGGTGTATGACATTAGCATGACATATAGGTGATACGGGGGACACCGTGCAGCAGGCGCCGTACTCGAGCTACTGGAAGGGCAGACCTGCGCCGTTGCCCTGCACCAGGACGCTGCACCGACCCACGACGCCCCTGACCAACCAGCCTTCGGCCTATCGATCGAAGGGGCTGGGGGCACTCCTGAAGGTCAGCCTCGTCAGCATGTTCTTTATCATCCTGGGCCTGGCGGCGATTCCGCTGATCAGTTCCTGAACGCGCGACGCCCGCCGGTCGGAGGGCGAGCTTCTGATGAGTTCAGCCTGGAGTTCCGCGCGCATCGAGTACAGACGCTCCGGCCGTGTAGCGCAGAGCCTGAGCGAGATGGGTGTGGAGCCCCGAGAGCTGAAAGGCCAGTACTTCCGGGTTGAAGACACAATCTATCGGGACGAGCAAGGTTGGTACCTGGTCGCCAGGGCAGAAAACGGCGCGGACGGCACAGGACGCCTGTACTTCAACTTCGAATCGGACGGGAACCGGATCGAGTGGAAGTAACACATGGACTTCGAGCCTGACCTGCGCCTCTTCGAGCGCAGCTACACTGGCAATCCGCACGGCTACGGTCGATTGCCCGCGCAATGCGCCATCCGGCCCCCCCGGGGAACCGCTCAACGCTGTTTCCCGTCCGCAGCTGATCCGCGACACGGATCGCGACCCCGGGGGGCACGGTTTACGCCCACAGGCGCGCCGGTACCGGCAGCGCCACAGCCGCATCGAAACTACCCTGATCGCCATGGGCGTACCCAAGGAAGCGCTGGAAACGCGCCACGCAGTGTTCGACGACCAGGTCGAATCCGATGGCAAGCGCTTCACCTTGCGCGCTACACTGGTCAAGTATGACCAGCCCGTCTGCCAGTGCAGCGCCGGCTTCGACGACTCCACGCCGGAATTCCAATGGTCCGCGGGAGTAACGCCGTAGGGAGAAACGCGCTCACTCCAGGGGGATTTACACGAAGGAACGAAGCAGCGAAGAACTACACTGCAGTCCCTTCGTTTCTTCGTGTTGTACATTCCGGAACCCGAACATCGGCGGCAACGAATCCGTGTTCCGTCGGGCACCACCCTGTCACTTCCGCCGGTGGAGCTGATCGGAAGTCCGCCTGCCGTGAGGGCTGAGCCGGGCTTTGACGTGCCTGCCTTCCCCGGGCCATAATCGGGGTATGGAAGGGGACCCAAACTTTCGTCTCAAAGCCTTTGCGGTCATCGCCTGCGTGCTGGGCGTGTTCCTGGTTTCCTTCGTGGCGCAGCGCGTCTGGTACTGGATGAAAACCCGCCGCCGCGAGGACGTAGACACGTCGCGCGTCGAGCCCATCATCGACTTCGGACTGCTGGGCATCGGCTTGATCGTGATCTGGATGGCCATCGAAGCGCTGGTGCTCTCGGTGCTTACTTCCGGCCTCCAGGTTCAACCACGAGAACGCCAGAAAATCGCCGAGATCGAGATCGGCAAACTCGACGAGGAAACCGGCCAGCTGAACCTCCTGTTTTACCCTGTGGACCGCGCCGGGCGACGGCTCTCCGGCCAACGCAGGCCTGTGCTGACCTCGGGGCACCAGTTCGAACTGATCGTCGAAGTGACCGAGTGGCGCAGCGCCTGGACCTGGTTGGGCGAGGGCGGCTTCTACCAGTTCGTCAGTCTCGGTGGCTACGGTGACGGCAGCACGCCGGAGAACACGACGCTTGAGCCGGACGTATTGCCGCGTACGGCCGGCGCGACGTTGTTCCTGCGCAAACCCCAGCAATGGGAAGTGCGGGAGCCCTGTGAAGAGGGCGACGTCTACGATATCTACATCAATCCCCAAAGCGGTTCGCTGGAAGTCGTTCAGCATCCCGGGGAGTAGTCGCTATTTCTCGTCCGCGGCCAGGTCGTCAAACTCGGGAAGGTCGTCAAGCGGAGCCTGGGGTGGCTCCGTAGTCATGGGCTGCATCACCGACGGCGCCATCGGTTGCGGCTCGGGGGCCGTAACCGCGGCGATGGCCTGCGCCACCTGCTCCTGCGTAGCCTGCACGGGCTCTGGGGCCTGGGCTCCTGCTTCGTTAAGCTTGCGGATGCGTTCGAGAATCTTCTTGCGGCTGGCCAGGTTCATTCCCAGCAAGCCGACGGTCAGCACACCGGCAACCGCG
Source organism: Planctomycetota bacterium (assembly GCA_020638635.1). Lineage (GTDB taxonomy): Bacteria > Planctomycetota > UBA8742 > UBA2392 > UBA2392 > JACKID01. The sequence goes on along the minus strand of JACKIE010000015.1, from coordinate 33,260 downwards.
CAGTAAGTCGCCCAACGCCACTGCAGGGCGTCAGCGCGATTCTGCAGCCGCAATGCAATGTCTCCCTCCCGGATCGCCGAACGCCCCTGCTGTGTACCCCACGCGACGGCGTTGATGGAGGCCTGAATCGGTGACAACTGGGCGACTTTCTGCTCCTCCATCTCCGCGCTCGAGCCGCCGATAGTCTGTGCGATGTACGGCACGATCAGCAGCACCGCCAGCAGCAGCCCGGCCAGCACACCGGAAAGCGACTTTGAAATTCCGCTGAGCGTGAGGCGCCATGTGATCTGTCCCAGCAGCAGCAGGGTCAGCACCAGCACCAGGGTGAATGCAATGAAACCTTTGTACTCGGCAGCGCGGAATGTAGCGACCAGTTCCTTCAACTCGGACTCAGGCATCATGGCGGCCTCGATGCGCGTCCTCGAGATGCCCATCGTGCCCGGCAGCATGCTGCTGTTATCCTCGCCCATGGCCTGCTCGTAGTCCTGCAGCAGGGCCGCTTTGTCGTCCTCCGCGCGGGCCTCGAGTTCGTGGTAGCAGAACCACGCCGCGACCACCAACAGCGCCATCGCCACGACCGAGATGATCGCCGAATGCAGCGCACCTCGGTCGCCCCCGGGAAAGAAGAGTTTACCGCCGCCGCTCATCAGGCCGGCAGGCAGCTTTTCCATTTCGCGGCGCACCCTGCGGCTGGGAACCGGTGCCTCGGCGGGCGCGGTCAGTGTGGGCACGGAGAGCAGCAGGGCCATGTAAACCGCACCCACCACCAGCGTGCCGAACGCCGCATTGTGGGAGGGCAGGCGGGCAATCATGAAGTAGCAGGCGATCTGCGCCGGCACCACCAACACCGCCACGCTCCAGAACAGACGCAGGGCGGTGCTCTTGTTGTGCGAAGTCGGTTTGAGGCGGTTCGTAGTTGAGATGAACAGGAACGTGCAGTACATCGCGCAGGTCACCGTCAGGGAGACCAGGTAGTAGATGCCTTCGTCAAGCGTCGGCGACATGAAGAACGAGACCAGCGGAAATGCGGGACCCACAAAAGCCGCCAACACCTGCAAGGTGATGAACACGAGCAGCATCAGGAAGCCGAGCACGAACGCGAACAGGTACGTTACCAGCACGGCCGGGATGGCCTTCTTCACCAGGCTGGAGGCGTAAACGCCCACGAAGCTGATCAGCAGCGAAAGCAGGATCAGCACCCACAACGTGAAAAAGAACACGCCGGGGTCGATGCCGCCGAATAGATTGGCGATGGCGAACAGGGGCACCGTGGCGACCAGGAAGATGCTGGCCTGCAGGGCGGCCGCGATGAACTTGCCGATCGCGATTTCCCACGGGCTCAAGGGCGTGAGCAGCAGCAAGTCAAACGACTTGCGTTCGTGCTCGCTGGCGATCGCCGTACTCGAAAACGCGGGGAACACCAGCATGACAACCACCACCAGCACGGCCGACAAGACGGTGAACAGACCGCTACCGATCGAGGTGGGGTCTTCGTACATGCCCTTGCTGTTGGACTGCACGTAGAGCCAGATGGCCAGGATCGCGCCCTGGATCAACAGATATGCGGTCAGGATGATGACAAGCTTCCAGCTGCGGCACGCCACACGCAGCTCGCGTACCGCCAGCGGATTCAGGAACAGTCGCTTGAAGAACCCGGGTGCTTCGGTTGCTTCCATGGAATACTCGGGGTTACTCGATCCGCTTGATGACGTGCAAGCCGAACTGGGACTCCACCACGCCGACCTCACCGACCTTCAGCTGGCTGGAAAGCCGAAGGAACGGCTTCACCAGTTGTTCGGTCGGACCGACATCATAAACGGCCGTGGCGTCGCCGTCTTCGTTGAATTGCTTCTGCAACTCGATGAAGTCTTCTCCACCCTGGGCGCGCTTGAGGATACTGTCTGCCAGCTCGCGGGCCTGGGTCTCGCTGCGTTCCGCATCCTTGAGCCCGACGCCGGGTGCTTTTCCCTTCCACGACACGAGGATGTGCCGCACCTTGCCGCTGAACATACCCAGGACACGGTAGTCGGCGGGTGAAACGAACAACTGGAACAAGTCGCCGGACTTCAGCAGCCAGTACTCTTCCGTGCCGTCAGCGCGCCTGAGCAGCGCTGCAACCAGGCCGTGTTGGCCGTTGCCGACGTACAGACCGACAGTCTGCGGCTCGCCTCCTCCGCCGAGCCGCAGTTCCAGCTGGCGCTTCGACAGCCCATCGCCGAGTTCGCGGGCTTGCTTGTCAAGGGGTTCGGCCAGTTTCGCGCCTTGCAGACGTGAAAGCGCGCGCACCAGGGCGTCCGCTTGCTGCTGGTCCGCCACTTCGTCCCAGGGCTGCACGATGCTCCACTCCATCTGGCCGCCGGGTTGCTCTTTCTGCAGCAGCTGCAGAACAGCTTCCCCGTTGACCACGCGTACATCCGTCAACTTCAGGCCCGGCTTGAGCAGGTTGAGTTCATCGGGCTTGACATACTCCGCCGCCGGCTGGAACAGCCCCGCCGCCGTATCCGCCTTTATCCAGTACAGTTGCTCGACGCCGTCCACCACGCGCAGCACGGGAACTTCCCCCTGCTGCGTGATTCCGAAATACAACACGGCTGTTTTCAGCTTCGGGCCGGTCTCGGCGGGCTTTTCCTTGGGCTGCTCGTCCACCGTCTTTTCTTCTCCGGGCTGGTCGGGAGTATCGTCGCCGTCCTGGTCGCCTTCCTTTTTGTCCGGGTAGAGCGCGGTGATCACCCGCTTCGAAAGCCCGGGACCTACGCCCAGGGCGTTGCGGTCCACACTGTCGCTGACCGGGTAGCCCTGCATCGTGTTGAGGCTGGTCAGCAGGTTGGAGACCGCCATGCGGTCGGCATCGAGCTTGAGGGGCTGCTCGAGCTTCCAGCTCACGGTGGCACCCACGGATTCGCGCACCAGCTTCACCGTCTGGTCGCCCTCCTGCACGGTCAGGCTGTCCGGGTTCACGCCATCCGGGATCAGGTTCAGGCGCACCTTGCGCATGAACTCGGGCGTGGAGCGGAACACGCGGCTCAGGACGAAATCTCCCGCCCAGTAGATGAATTCGCCCTTGTTGGCGGTCTTCAGCATCACCGCCACACGGCCGCCTTCCTTCCTGCCGAAGTACAACTGCGCGGTGTTCTGCTGCTCGCCTTCGGTGTACAGGATGGTGACCTGCTTGTCGGACGGCACCAAGCCGAACTTGCCGGCTTCGGTGTCGCGGCCGGCGATGTCCTCGGCGTGGTAGTTCATCAGCGCGTCGATCACGCCGCGCACGGCGGCGCCGTCGGCCTCGCCCTTCCGCGGCGAGGTCAGCTGCCATTCGTCGGCGGTCTCGTCGCTGCCCGGCTTGCGGGCGAAGGTCATGGCCTGCTCGCCGTCGCGGATCGTCAGCTGCCGGGCCACGGCCGTGTAGGGCATCGGCTCGAAGCCGCTGGTGCTGACCCAGCGGCCGGGCTGGGGTTTGCCTTCGGCATCGAGCTTCAGCGCCGAGTACAGAGTGTCGAAGCTGCCGCCCGCGCCGGTCAGCTCGAAGATGCCTTCAGGCGCGCCTTCGCCGGCCAGGCGCACGAAATCGCGCGAGCCGCCCTCGGCGCGACCGATCAGGATGTGCAGCAGCTCGCGGTCGGAATCGCCGGCCAGGCGCAGGTGCACGGCGTCTTCGTCGTTCAGGCTGTAGTTCAAGTACTGGGCTGCGGTGGTGGTGCTGGGGCGGTTGAGGCGACCGGCGTCGAAAACGCGGGTAAGCAACGACTCGACGTCGGCCTTGTCGGCGGGCGCGTTGAAGCGGGCGGGCACCCGCCACTCTTCACCGTCGCGGGCCAGCTCGAATTTGTCGCCCTGGGGACCTTTCCAGACCTGGACGCGCTTGACGTCGGCCTTTTTTAAGGCGGGCTCGTCGCGGGTGCCGCCCACCAGGGTCTCTTCCTTGAGCGGCGACTCGGTTTCATGGGTGGAGCGCGTGAGCGCGACCAGCCCCGCCAGCACCACGATGATCCCGGAGATGATCATCAGCTGCTTGTTGCGCTGCTTGGCGATCACCTCGTCGGGCGTGAAACGCGCGGCGCTGGTTTCGGATTTTGATTCGTCAGCCATTTCAGCTTCCGGCCGCGCGCTTGCGGCTCCTGTTCACTTTTCTGAGTCCCTGATGCCGAGTGCGATTTCGTATTCTTCCCGGGCGCGGGTGCGGGCGAAGCTGCGCACTCCCGCCAGCGCCATCAGCAGCAGCGGCACACCCGCGATGCAGACCATGAACCACAGGGTGCGGTCGGCCTGGGTGACCGGCCCCACGATGCGCGGCGCCACGCCCGTGCGCGCGCGAAGGCTGACCAGGTCGTCGCCGTAGATGAACGCTTCCGCCATGTTGCGGTAGAAGGTGATGCCGCGATTGATCACCACCGGCTCGATTTCGTCCTGCGGGAATCCGCGCAAGTAGTTCACGTTCAGCGTTGCCGCGGTGGTCACGACCAGCAACTTGCCCTCGCGCGGGTTCAGCACCGGCTGGGCGTCATTGTCTTCGGGGTCGCCGCTCCAACCCGGCACCTTGCGCTTTTCGTCAACCCAGAAGCTGGGGAACTTGCCGCTGAACAGTGTCGCCACCCGGGCGTCGTGGTCCAGCTTCTGGGCCAGGATGCCCTTGCCGGGCGTGGCGGCCGGGTCGCGCTCGACTTCGGCGGGCGAGTTCAGGTTGAACTTGAGCGGAATCTCCGGCGCCACGGGGTTGGCGGGGATGAAGCGGTAGATGTCGTCCTTCAGCGTGACCAACTCGGTCTGCTCCAGGCCAAGATTGCGGATGCGCTCGGCGTCGATCTTGCTTTCGACCACCAGCGGCAGGGGCATGGCCGCAAGGCCGCGGGTGAACACACTGGTGGAGTTCAGGTCACCGGGCTCGATCAAAGGCGCCAGGCGCACGGGGCCTGGCACCAGCTCGAGGTATTGGCCGCGGCGGTCCTGACGGATCATGTATGGCTGCAGCTTGCCGTTGGGGCGCAGCAGCAGGTCCTGGCCGAACTCGATGCCCAGGTGTTTGGCCCACTCCTCGAAGGCCGGCTCCAGGGGCTCTTTGCGCAGCCTGACGCTGTCGGGGGAAATCGGGGACATCGAGAAATCCAGATCCGCACTCCAGCCCTGGACCAGCATCACCACGTTGCCGCCTTCATTTAGGTAGCGCTCGATCTCGTACAGTTCGCGCTCACTGAGACGATTGGGCTCCGTGACGACCAGACAAGCCAGGTCGCGCGGAACCCGCTTTTCGGTCTGCAGATCTACCCACACCGTCTCGTACTCAAAGGCGTTCTGGATGTAGCTCCAGAGCGGCGAGTAACCGTTACGGGGCGGCTGGCCGGGCGGCGGCGGGTTGCGGGGGTCCTGCAGCCGCGGGTCCGCCGGCGGCAGAATGAACCCAAGTCGCGTATGCGGACGAAACATCTCCCAGACACTGTCCTGGATCCGGGTGTCCACGGCCGAGGCATCCTTGTCTTCGTTGAAGTCGCCAACCACCAACTCCCGCAAGCCATCGCCGGTGTTGAATCGAATGTATACACAGGCGGTGTAGATTTCCGACGGCAGCAACTGTACGCCCTGGTCCGTTTGAACCTGCATAAGGCGCCCTCCCTGCGCGAAGGGTGCAATGCGGACGCCACGGCGATCTCCTTCGACGAAGGGATTGTCCTGGGCAAGCGCGTTCAGAGTTTCATGGCTGATCTCGCGCTTGACGAACTGCACACGCCCGCCGCAAGCCTTGACGGTCTTGTCAACACCTTGCTCAACCTTCAGCTTGGTAGCAGCCAGTTCGTCCGGCATGTCCCTGGTGACGAACAGGGCCAATTGCAGCTGCCCGTCAAATCGTCTGATCAGTCTTTCAAAACCAGGGCGCCTGGTTTCGTTGCGCATGGTCAGCACCGTGTAGGCAATGTCAAATTCGAGCGTGTCCACCCGGTGCTCGCGGGCCTCGTCGGCCTTGTCCACCAGGTTCACCACGCCGTTGATCACCTTGGGCTCGTTGGTGCCGTACTTGATCTCCAGGCTGCTGAAATAGCCCTGCAAGCCGCGTACTTCAGCGCGCTCATCGCTGCCGCTGGTCTGCACGTCCACTGTGGACTCGATGCCCTTGTCCTGCAGTTCCTTGCGCCTCTCGGCGACCTGGTCGTTGCTGATGCGCTCAACCCGGTACTGCAGCTTGCCGCCCGAGCTGACCGCCAGCTCCTCCAGCTTGTCGCGCACGTCGCGCTCCAGGTTGATGCGCTTGGCCGGCGGTTCCTCGTCAACGTAGTAGGTGACGGTGATCGGCTCGGTCAGTTTCTCGAACAGGCGCCGCGTGCCTTCACTGAGCGTGAAGCGCTGGTCGGCCGTAAGGTCAAGGCGCGCGCGGAACTCCATGGCCAGGTAATTGAACGCGCCCAGCGCAACGGTGACCAGCACCGCCATCAGGTAGAAGTGAAGCGTATAGTTGCGCTTGCGGTTGACCATGAGAAGCAGGTGGTAGGTTTCAGGTTGTAGGGGACACCCCAACCTGACTTCCTTCTCCTACCGCACTTCCTCCTGAAAGACCCACAACCTACAACCTGTTACCTACAACCTGCCGTTCTTCAGCTGTACCTTCTCGACTCCAGGCTCCACACGTTCAGCAGCACGAACAGCACCACGTAACTGGCAAAGAACACCAGCCCGTTGGTGTTCACCACGCCGCGCTCGATTTCACGGAAATGCTCCAGCACCGCGATCTGCGCCAGCGCCGCCGTCACCGCCTCACCCGCCGGCGAGGCCAGGCGCACGCTGTCTTCGGCCGGCTTTTCGCCGCCTACAAGGTGCACGGCGACATTGGCGACAAAGCCCAGCACCACCACCGTCACGCCTAAAATCTTGTCGCGCCCGACCACGGCCGCCAGCACGCCGAGGCCCACCAGCGGCACGCTCAGCAGGTGCACCAGGGCGGCTTGCGGGTTTTCGCGCGACATCTCGCTGATCATGCCGCGCAGCTCGCCGACGCCGACGATGCCCAGGCACAACAGCATGGCCATGAAGAAAGCCAGCGCCTGGTTTTCCGTCAGGCCGCTGACGAACAGGCCCACGCCCACGAACGCAGCGCCCAGCAGGAAGCATGCCAGGTAGCCGCCCGCAACGGGGCCCCAGTCAGGCGCACCGAACGCCGTCAGCATCAGCGGGTAGGCAACCGTCGCCGCCAGCATGCAGGCCAGGAACACCAGCCCGGCGAAGTACTTGCCCAAGGCGATCTTCCAGGTGGGGATCGGCATGGTCATCAGCATCTCGAAAGTCGCCTGGCGGCGGTCTTCCGACCACAGCCGCATGCTGACCGCCGGCACCACCACGGCCGCCACCCACGGGAAGATGCCGAAGAACGTGCGCATCGAAAGCTCACCGCGGTCGAACCAGTCGCCGCCGCCGCCCAGCGGGTCAAGCAGCACGCTGAGCAGCATGATCACTACCACGAACGCGCCCACGATGCCGAACCCCATCGGCGAATCGAAGTAGCCCTTCAGCTCACGCACGAAGATCGGGCGCATCATCCGCCCTCCTTGTCAGGCAGGCGCGGAGAATACTCGGTGTCGCCCGCGGTGCGCGTGTCGGTCTCGGGCTGCACGGTGTCGAAGGCGTCTTCCACCGAGGCATCACCCACCTTGCTGTCCGGCGAAACCCAGGCTGTCTCGGAGCCAACGCTGGCCGGGTAATGCTCGGTCGTGGTCTCTTCGCCGGTCAGGCGCGTGGCAGCGGCCGTGGAATCCGGATCGGCGGGCAGCTTCACCGCGGGCTCGCTTTCTTCCTTTTTAACCCTGGCCGGCGGTTCGTCGTCCTTGGGCAGCTCCTCCGTGGGCTTCTTCGCTTCCGGGCCGGCGTCAATGCTGCCGCGCCGTAAAAGTTGTAAGAACACCTGCTCAAGCGTCAGGCGTTCGGGCGCCAGCTCGGCCAGTTTCAGGCCGTTCTTTGCAACCAGGTCGGCCACGTGTTCGCAGGCGCTGCGAATCGCCCAGGCGCCGCCGCCCACGCGCAGCAGGAAGCGACCGTAACCCGTTGGCCCCTGCTGCATCTCGACGGCCTGCACGCCCTCCAGGTTGCGCAGGGGCTCGGCCAGCTTGGCGTCGGCGCCCTTCACCAGCAGGCGCACGGACTGCACGTCCACGTACATTGCCGAGAGCTCTTCCACCGTGCCGTCGGCGACCTTTTTACCGCCGTTGATGATCACCAGCCGGTCGGCCACGGCCGTGGCTTCCTGCAGGATGTGGGTCGAGAAGATGATGCAGCGGTTGGCGCGCAGACGCTCGATCAGTTTGCGGATCTCGACGATCTGCATGGGGTCGAGGCCTGAAGTGGGCTCGTCCAGGATCAGCACTTCCGGGTCGTGGATCAGCGCCTGTGCCAGGCCGGTGCGCTGCTTGTAGCCCTTCGAAAGCTCGACGATGCGCGACTTCAGCTTGTTGCGCAGGCCGCAGTCGGCCACCACAGCTTCGAGCCGGTCCTTCAGCTTGTGACCGGACAGGCCGCGCGCGCCGCCGGCGAACTTGAGGTAGTCCTCAACGGTCATGTCACCGTAGAGCGGCGGGGTTTCCGGCAGGTAGCCGATGCGTTTGCGTACTTCGTGGGGGAACACGTGAACGTCGTAGCCGCCCACGCTGGCGGTGCCTTCGCTCGCGCTGATGTAGGTGGTCAGCACCTTCATGGTGGTGGACTTGCCGGCGCCGTTGGGGCCGAGAAAGCCCAGCACTTCGCCCTTGTCAACGTGGAACGACACGTCATCAAGGGCTTTGAAGTCGCCGTAGAACTTGGTGATGCCTTTGACCTCAATCATCGCGGGGCGAATCTAGCTCAGCACGTCGCAACTTCAACCGCGCGCGAGCGCGTGTCGAAAGCAGTTTTTCGGGGATACAGGGCATCACCAGCATTACGGCCGGCGAAGGCGCGACGTAACACGAAACCCCGAATCGTTCGGAAGAGTTATCCGGGGCTTGACACCGGGGCCCTGCAGGTTATTTCTATGCCCCTTCGCCAGCGGGGCAACCCGCAAAGCGAGCCTCCGTAGCTCAATGGTAGAGCAGCTGACTCTTAATCAGCGGGTTGTAGGTTCGAGTCCTACCGGGGGTACCAGGTTTCCTTAGCGGTCGCGCGGGCACTCAGGCTTGCGCGACCGCTTCGTTTACGCCGGGCGTCGCCCGCCTTTGGGCGGGCTTCCGACTTCGCCTGGGCTTCGTCGGACAGGCTCACCCGGCTACTTCGCGTCCGCGACAGTCCACTGGACTGTCGCGGGGTTCGAGTCCTACCGGGGGTACCAGGTTTCCTTGGCGGTCGCACGGGCACACTAGCTCGGACGACCGCTTCGTGTCACCCCTAAAGGTCTTGTGTGACGCCGGGTTGCTCCTCAAGATGCCCACCACTCAGGGAGAGCACAGAATGTCCAAACAACGGCCGTTCATGTTCAAGGTCAGCTGGCTCGATTCCGATGCCGGCAAGAACGCCGATGAACTGTACGTCACCGCCTTTGCGGGCACGGAAGAGATCGCGCGGCCCTACCACATCGAGCTGAACCTGATCTCGCGCTCGGCGCCGAGCGACTTCCGCAACATCCTGAAGCGCCGCTGCTGCCTCTCGATCCAGCGCGAGGTGACGCTGGCCAAGGACGACGCCGTGGGACACACCACCCGGCTGATCCACGGCATGCTGAAAAGCTTCGAGCTGCGCGGTTACGACGGCACCAGCTACCTGTATCGCACCGTGCTGGTCCCCCGCCTGTGGCGCGCCACGCAGAACGTGGTCAGCCGCGTGTTCGTGGACCAGGCTCTCTGGAGCATCCTGAGCGCCTCCTGGAGCGACCAGGCCGACGTCGATGTCTTAACCGACAACCAGCGCATCTCGAACCAGAACCCCACGCGCGCATTCACCATGCAGTACCGCGAGTCATCGCTGAACTTTCTGTCGCGCTGGATCGAGTTCTACGGCATCTCCTACTACTTCCAGCAGGAGGAAGACGCCGAGAAAGCCGTGTTCACCAACGTAAAGGAAGGCTTCCTGCCGCTTTCCACGGGACGTGAAAACCGCGTGGCCTATGAGGCCGGCGCGCAAGCCAGCCGGCAGGAAGCGATCCACAGCGTGCTCTGGCGCCACAGCCTGGTGCCCAACACGCTGACCATGGCCGACTACAACATCAGCGACCCGACCAGCCCCATCCGCGAAGTGATCGACATCGGCACGCCCGGCACCGGCGACCACGTGCAGATCGACTCCGACACCACCAGCTTCGACGTCGCCAACGTGCTAGAGGTGCGCAAGGACGAGTACCTGGGCTCCAACTATCGCATCTTCGGCGAAAGCAACGTGCGCGCCCTTTCGGCCGGCTACACTTTCAAGATCAACTCCAACCCGGTCGAAGACGCCGGCACCGAGTACTTGCTGGTGCGCGTCACCCACCAGGGCGAGCAGACCGTGGACGTCAACAGCGGCCAGGCCAGCGGCGCGCGCTACAAGAACGAGTACGAGGCGATTCCCAACTCGATCACCTTCCGGCCGGCGCACGTCACGCCGCGGCCTCAGGTGGGGGGCTTCGTGCACGGCGTCGTGGAGAACGAGGACGGCGCGACATACCCCGGCATCGACGACGACGGCTACTACCGGGTGCGGCTGTTCTTCGACAACGACAGCAGCGTGAACAACTCCTCGGCGCCGATCCGCAAGATGGAGCCCTACGGCGGGCCGGACCGCGGCATGCACATGCCGCTGATCAACGGCACCGAGGTGGTGGTGGGCTTTTTAGGCGGCGACCCGGACCAGCCCTTCATCGTGGGCGCGCTACCGGGCCCTTCGCAGAAGTCGCCGGTGGTCAGCAGCAACCGCGACCAGACCATCATCTCAACCAAAGCCACCAAGATCGTGATGCAGGACCTGGAGGGCGAAGAGTCGATCATCCTTTCCAACAAGGGCACCTTCGCGGGGCAGAACCTGAGCGTGCTGACGGATGCCAGCTTCTCGGTCGGAAACAGCACCAAGTCCTTCAGCACCGTCGCGAGCATGGCGGCCATGCAGACCGACATCGCGCTGGTAAGCAAGGTGATCCAGGGCATTGTTGCCGTCTCGATCGCGTCGATGGTCGGGGTGTCGATGATGGCGGGTTACAAGAAGATCCAGGCCGCGATCGCCGCCCTGATGGTGGGGCTGACCATCGGGTACACCTACGAGACCGACGCCAAGCGCTCCGGCAAGCAGCCGGCGGCGCTCGCGAACATCATCATGCCGATCCTGAACCTGGTTCTGACGCTGGCCATTGTCGGCGTGCAGATGAAGCTGCTGCAGCGCGCGCTGGCCAAGGGTCTCAAGATGAAGATGACGCCGCGCAACATCGTCTGGCCGGAGCGCGAGCGACGCATCATGCTGAGCGCCAACACACTGGGCACGGCGGCCAGTCGCATCGCGACCTTCTTCTCGACACTGTTCACCATGAAAAGCTTCACCGAGGCGTACACCAAGAGCAAGGCCATCCAGGGCGTCGACGAGGCCGACATCCACGGTATGACCATGGTGCGCGCGGGCGACGGCAACTCGATGGCGGTCTACGGCCAGGGCAAGAGCATCCTGATCGCGACGGACTCCGGCTCGATCGACATGATCGCGGAGAAGGACTTCACCGTGCACGGCAGCCACGTGCTGAGCACCGCCGAGACCGGCATGACCATGCTGGTGATGGGCAAACCGACCCAACCCGTCGGCAGCTGCATCAGCCTGACCATGAACACCGCCACCATGCTGGGCCCCGGTGAGATGGCCGACGCCACTGTGCGCGTCGGCTCCACCTGGGTGGCGCTGGGCAACAAGGTGCTGGGCACATACAGCCCCACGAAGAACGGCACCGGTATCGTGATCAACGACGGGGAGACCCTGATCAGCAGCAAGGCGTTCGGCGTCGCAACCAACAACGGTAAGGTAGGTATCGCCGCCGGCGAAGAGTTCGGCGTTTACCTGATGGGCAAGATGGACAAGGGCATCGTTCTGGACAGCAATGTCGGCAAGATCACCCTGAACGGCTCGGGAATCACCATTGAGGAAAAGACCGGCAAGGGCGTGAAGATCCAGTCGACTGGCGCGATCTCGATCGCCACCGCGGGCAAGCTGACGCTTTCCGGATCGTCGGTCAAGATCGGCGGCGCGAGCGTCGCGATCGACGGACCCAACGTGAAGATTAACGGTACTGGCGTAGGCGCGCTGGGAGGCGCGGCGCCAACGCCGCCGGTGGTCAAGCCCGTGATTCCGCCCCTGCCCCTGCCGCCCGTGGTTCCGTCGCCGCCTGTAATCACGAAGGAGGGTGAGAGCGCCGTGGACAAGGCCGGCATGGCACGGGTCACGGCGATTCTGAAGTGGTTGAAATCAAACGCGGGCTTAGGTGCGAAGTCATGAGCGATCCCCTCGCCCAGATGCTGGATCAGGTGGGGCAGGAACTCGCCGCGCAGGGTGTCAGCATGGAGACACTGTCCCGGCAGGCGCTGGGCGAGGTCGGCATGGAAGCGCCCGACGGGCTGGCTTTGCTGGCGGCCCGCTTCTCACCGGAGCACGCCCTGTGGTTCTTCGAGTTCCTGCGCGCGTACTTGACGTCCGCCGAGGAAGCGCCAGCCGGCGAGATGCCGGATACGTCCAAATTTGCGCCCGCCATGGCAGCCGCGTTCGGTGCGCTTCCGATCTCCGAGGCTGAGCGCAAGGAGTTGATGGACCTGTTGCTGAACCCCTTCGAGCCACCTGACGAAGCGCCGGAGCCCCCGCCTTCCGCGGAACCGGCCGCTCCGCCGGAGTCGCCCGAAGAGATGCTGAGCCAACTTCAAAAGCAGGCCGAAGAGCTGCGCAAGGAGCTCGACGCGAAACTTGCGGAGCTGAAGACTCCGCCCGAAGCCGCGCCGCCGGAAGGCGCCGCGCCGGCAGCAGAAGCGCCTCAGCCGAGTGAGAACGCGGTCAGCAAGCTGGAGAAGGCGGTGCAGGAGCTGCAAAGCGCGCTCGACGAGCACCTGGGCAACCTGCCGAAAGACCCGTATCCCGGCTAACCTGAAGATTGCCGGTGTGCGTTTCGCACTGGAGAGCATGCTCCAAGCCAACGAGCCCCCATGCGGGGGCTCGTTTTCATGTTCTCGAACCACTACTTGTTCGCGGTCTGCTGCAGCTTGGCCTCGAGTTCTTCGTCGCTGACCTTGGTCAGGTCCGCGGCGTTGGTCTTCATGTCCTGGTGCTCGACGGCGCGCGACAGCACTTCGGCGCGGGTGGCGCCGGACTGCTTGCCGCGGAACGGCTTGCTGAGCAGGGTGTAAATGTCCTTCATCGGCATATAGCGCAGGAAGCGGCGCAGCAGTGTGAAAGTCTGCCATGGGTGCAGGAACAGCTTGCGGAAGAACAGGCTGCGCAGGCCCTTGGCGCGGGCCCGGTTGATGTCCGGCCCCTTCATGCAGGTCGGGTCGATTTCACTGCACTTGAAGTACTTGTACCAGTCCTCGGTGTCATTCACCAAGCCGCGCGACATGTACTCGTGCCACAGGGGCGTGCCGCGGTACACGCACAGGCGGTTGAAGCCGAAGGTGTCGAGCGGCAGGCGCGCGGCGAACTTGAAGGTTTTCTTCATGTCCTCTTCGTTCTCGTCGGGGCTGCCGACCACGAAGAAACCGTGCACGATCTCGATGCCCGCCTTCTTGGCGTTCTTCACCGCGGTCTCGATCTGCTCCAGGGTCTGCTGTTTGCGCAGGCGGTCGAGGATCTTCTGGCTGCCGCTCTCGATACCGAACATCACGATACGGCAGTTGGCCTTTGCCATCAGCGGGAACAGGGACTGCACCACGCTGTCCACGCGGCCTTCCACGCCCCACTTGATGGTGATGCCCTCGCGGATGATGCCCTCGCAGATCGCCTCGATGCGCTTGGGCTGCAGCAGGAAGTGGTCGTCCACGAAGTAGACGCTGCCGTAGCCCTGCTTCTGCAGCACCTTGAATTCCTCAATCACGCTTTCCGCACTGCGGTAGCGCCACTTGCCCTCGTTGAAGATCGGGATGTCGCAGAAGATGCAGGGCCACGGGCAGCCGCGGCTGGTCTGCATGGTGGTGAACTTCTCGCGCGACAGCACCACGGGCACGTCCAGCGGCATCGATTCCACGAAGTCCAGCTTCAGGCTTTCGCGGTCCGGCACCGGCCACTGGTCCAGCTCGCGCTCCAGCTTGCGATCCGGGTTGTGGACGACCTTGCCGTCTTTGGCCCAGGTCAGGCCCTGCACGCCGCTGGGGTCCTGCAGGTTGTCCAGCAGGTCCAGGATCAGCTGCTCGCCGTCGCCGCGGGCGATGAAATCAACGTAGGGGCACTGCTCCTTCACCTGCAGCGCGTTCAAGGTGGCGAACACGCCGCCAAACGCCAGCTTGGCGTCCGGCACCTCGGCGCGGATCGCGCGCGCGAGAATCTTGGCGTAGGGGTAGCTCGTGGTGCTCAGGAAGCTGAGGCCGATCAGGTCGGGCTTCTGCTCCTTGATTGTCTCGATGATCTTCTCGTTGGGCGTCTCCGGGTTGGCCTGGTCGAACATGATGCACTCGTGGCCGGCACGCTTGAGCACCGCCGAGAGGCTCATGATTCCGATGGGCGGGAAGCCCATCACCTGGATGTTGCCGGTGGGGCCGCGGTGGCCCTGCTGCAACGCGTAGAACTGAGGGTCACGAACGTGAACCAGAATGACTCGCACAGGCGAATCCTTTCATTGATAGCCGCAAGCTGCCCCGTGCCACGCCCGGACTGCTGAAGAGACAGTGATACTGACACTTCCCCGCCAAACAAGCCACGGAATAGTGCGGCAACGGGCAATCGAATCTGCTCGGGCCTTGTTAAGTGATTGTTGATTCATTGCCGGAAATCTTGCGGCATCGCCGGTCAAGCGGCAACGTTACACTGGCAGCGGCCCTTGCGCGGAGACGACCATGCGTTCCTCAATCACGATTTTCCTGATCGGCCTGGTGCTTGGCTCGACCCTCGGCATCGGCGGCCTGTGGACTCAGGTGGTACAGCCGGCCTACCAGCAGATCAAGGAACTCAAAGACGAGCAGGGCGTGATGAAGGACGCCCTGGCCGAGGCCGGCCAGACGTTGCGCGAAGTCGCCGGCAGCCTGCGCGGTGACAGCGCACCCGAGCCGATCCCCGCCGGCAGCATCGCGCCCCGCAGCGGCGTAGCGCCCGAGGGCATCACGCCGCAGCCACGCGAAACCACCCGCACGGTCACCGACCTGCAGGCCACGGACCGCCGCGCCCTGGCCGAAAAGCTGGACGCCCTGGCGGTGAAGCTGGACGCCGCGAAGATTGCAAAGTAGCCGCAACCACCGGCTTCGTCCCGGGTTCCATCGGCGTACCCATGAGGAGCGCCCATGCGGAGCCTGCTTGCCATGCTGCTGGTTGCAGCCTTCACCGGCCTGATCGTCGCACAGGAAGCCGAAAAGCCCATTGAGCTGAGCGAGGACGCCAAGGCGGCCCTCGAACAGTTCGACAAGGACGCCGACGGCAAGCTCAGCGAAGCCGAACTGCCGGAACGCGGCCGCAAGCTGTACATGCGGCACGACGCCGACAAAGACGGCTTCCTGTCCGGCGCGGAGCTGAACGAAGCCGCCAAGGCCGCCGCCGAACTGAAAGGCGCCGCCGAGAAGCGCGGCAAGGGCAAAGTCGCCGGCGCCATGAAAGAGAAGTACGAAGCCGACGAAGCCAGCGGCTGGTACCTGCAGGCCGCGCACGACTACCACAAGGCGACCAACGGCGAAGCGCTCTACATCATGCAGGAAGGCAAACTGCTGTTCGAAGCTTACGACAACGGCTACAGCAAAGAGCGCGAGCACCAGCTCGCCAGCGGCACGAAGAGCTACAGCGGCATTATCGCGGCATGTGCAGTTGAAGATGGGCTGATCACCTGGGATGAGCTGGTCTGCGAAACCATCACCGAATGGAAAGATGACCCCCGGCGCAGCAAGATCACCGTGCGCATGCTGCTCAGCCTGTGCGCCGGGCTGCCGCCTGAGCAGGACGCCCTGCAGGGCCCCGCCACGGAAAACAAGTACGCCTACGCCATCAACCTGAAGTGCAAGCACGAGCCGGGAACAAGGTTCGAGTACGGCCCGGCCCAGTACTTCGCCTGGGGCGAGTTCATGCGCCGCAAGCTGGCCGCCAGTGAGAAGTTCAAAGACATGAACCTCACCGGCTACTTCATGCACCGCATCGGCGACGAGATCGGCATCAAGCAGACCTGGCGCACCGACGCGGCCGGCAACCCGGCCACGCCCCACGGCGTGTACGTGGTTGCGAGCGAATGGGCCAAGTTCGGCGAGTTCGTGCGCCTGGGCGGCAAGGTGGGGGAGAAGCAGCTGCTGAAAACCGAACTGATGGACGAGTGCTTCAAGCCCAGCAAGTGCAACCCCGGCTACGGCCTGACCTGGTGGCTGGGCGGCGGCGACAGCGACGACGCCGACGAAGGCGGCGCGAAGAACGGCAAGGGCCGCAAGGCCGACAAGGCGCCGGACTGGCTGCCCGCGGACCTGGTGTTTGCCGCGGGCAAGGGCAAGCAGCGTCTTTACGTGTCAAGGAAGCTGGGGCTCACCATCGTGCGCTTTGCGGATGATAAAGGCAGCTTTGACAACAACGACTTCCTCAGCTGGCTGCTGCGCGGCAAGGCGGCCTAGGCTTCCAGCGCTGTCGCCGTTTCCGGCGCCGACTTGTGCAGGCGCCGGGCGGCCGCGCGGCGCAACTCCTTGGGCAGGTCGGACGCGCGGTGGCCGTTGATCAGCTCGCCCTGTTGCGCTGCCTGGATCAGCCCCTCGCAGGTATCGAGCGCGCGGGCCTGCTCTGACTGCGGGTCCAGGCCGGCCGCCGTTTCACGCGCCTGCCGTATCGCAAACTCGGCCTGCTCCAGGTCGCCGCGATGGGCGTGCAGGCGCACCCGCAGCGGCAGCAGAAACTGCAGGCGGAAACCGCGCGCCTGCTCGCCCTTCAGCAATGCCTCGGCTTCCAGCAGGTCGCTCTCCGCGGCGCTCTCCTGGCCCAGCAGCAGCTGCAGCTCGCCGCGCAAGGCCAGGAACGCGCCGGCAGGCAGGCGCGCCTGCTGCTCGACCAGCAGCGCGATACCTTCGCTCAGCGCCGTGTAGGCTTCGTCAATGCGCCCCAACTTCTGGCGCGCCAGGCCCAGGTTGCCCAGGCACATACCCAGCAGCCGCGGCTGCCCCAGCCCGCGCAGGATGTCGAGCGCCATCTCGTACATCCCCACGGCCTGCACGGTGCGCCCGGTGTCGTCCAGCAGGTTGGCCAGGTTGCCCAGGTAGCGGGCCTCCATGGGCCGGTTGCCCTGCTCGCGCAGCACGTTGATGGCGCGGCGGTAGTGCAGCTCGGCGTCCTGGCCGCGGCCGCGGGCCTTCAGCAGGATCGCGTAGTTGCCGCTCAC
Organism: Planctomycetota bacterium; assembly: GCA_020638635.1. GTDB lineage: Bacteria > Planctomycetota > UBA8742 > UBA2392 > UBA2392 > JACKID01. The sequence goes on along the minus strand of JACKIE010000015.1, from coordinate 15,847 downwards.
GATCGCCTCGTCCGTGCGGTTGCCCAGCATCCGGTGGGTCGCCAGCGCCGCCTGGTAGAACTGCTCGGCCTCGGCGTAGCGCCCCGCCTCGGTCATCAGGATGCCCAGGTTGCCGCAGTAGATCGCCTCGCCGCGCGGGTCGCCCGCGGCCTGGTGAATCTGGAAGGCGCGGCGGTACAGCTTCTCGGCTTCGTCATTACGGCCGCGCTCGCTCAAGAAAGCCGCAAAGCCGCCGGCGATCTTGGCCTCGGACAGCTCGTCGCCGGTTTCACGGTGCAACTCCATGGATTCGCGGAACAGCTTTTCGGCCTCGTCGCCGCGGCCGCCGTCGCGCAGCACGTGGGCCAGGATGCCCGTGGCGTCGGCGCGCTGGCCGTTGGTTTCCGCAGAGCGCAGCGCCAGGCGCGCGCGGTCTTCGGCCTCTTTCAGCTCGCCCATCAGGCGCAACTGGCTGGCGTGGGCGAGCAGGCAGCGCATGTAATCGGCATCGCTGGGCGCCAGCGTGCGCGCCTCGTTCACGCGGGCGCGGGCCTCCTGCAGGCGGCCGGCGTGGCGCAGGGCCTCGGCGGCGCGGAGCAGGGCGTCAAAACGCTCGTGCGGCTCGACCAGCTCGTGGTCGGCCACGCGCTGCCAGAGCTCCGACGACTCGCGCACATCGTAGTTGGCCTCGGCCTTTTCGGCGGCCGCGCGCAGGGCGCGCAGCTCGGTGAGTGCCAGCACGTCCTTGGCGGGTGCGGCGGGCGGCAGTGTGCCGCCACGGAAGGCCTCGGCGGCGTGGCGGGCGATGGCGCGGGCGATGGTGCCGCGCTCGGCGCGGGGGAACATCTCCTCCATCACCTCGAGCGCCAGGGCGTGCAGCCCCGCGCGCTCGGGCGCGGACTGCAACTCGTAGGCGGCGTCGCGCAGAACGGCATGGCTGAACAGGTACTCGACTTCCGCGTAGGCCATGGCGGGATTATCGCTTGCCCGCGCCCCGCGTCGAGGCTGCTGGTAAGCGAGTACTCCGTTCCTACACTAATACTGACGCCGCATGCTTGGGGACCATCCATGACTTTCACTCGCCGCTCCATCCTGCCGGTGCTGCTGCTGGCGTTCGCCCTGCAGGCGCCCACACTCGCCGACCCGCCCGCCGCTACCGCCCAGAGCGCGGCCGTTACCAAGCTGAAAGAGGCCGTCAGCAAGGAGTTGGTCGCGCTGGCCGACGCCGCTGCCGATAACGACCTGAACGGCAAGGCCACAGCCTTTCTTACCGAGGCCCTGCAACTCACGCCCGAGGACCGCAAGGCGGCCAAGGCCCTGGAGAAGCTGCCGGACCTGACGGACAGCACGGACGCCGCGGCAATCGCCAAGTACGAAAAGAAGGCCGACAAGACGCTCAAGAAAGCGGCATCGGCCTACTGCGCGCTGTTTGGCGAACTGAGAGGCGACAAGGACACCGCAACGGTCAACGCCTACCTCGTGCGCGCCTACGAGCTGCACACCGAGACCACGGACAAGTACGTCGAGGCCGAGTACCGCACGGCCTGGGGCAAAAAGGATTACGCGGCTACCCACCGCCTGCTTGATCTCGCGCAGGGCCGCCAGCTCGACGACGAGAAGCAGAACACCGCGCGCGCCAAAGCGATGCTTGAGTGCGAGGCGGCACTGTCGGCCAAGTCGCCGATCATGAAGACCTGCCGCACGCACACCATGAAGTACTTCCTGTCGCTGCCCACGGGCTGGAGTGCCGAGAAGAAGTGGCCGGTTTACGTGGCCGTGGAGGGCGCGGGCAGCAACTTCCTGGGTGCCTGCAACGGAGCGCGCGGCAAGGGAAACGACACATTCATCATCGTTACGCCCATCGGCTTCACCAACACCAACGCGCTGGATGAAGGCATGCGCAACAAGTACCCGTACCCCAAAGAGGTGATCGATGAGGCCGACCAGAACCGCATGAAGTTCGACGAGCCGGGCCTGCTGGCGATCATCCACGACCTGCAGGAACTCTACAACGCAGAGCAGAAGGTCTGCATCACCGGCTTCAGCGGCGGCGGCATCCTGACCTGGCACATGGTGTTCACCCACCCGGACAAGCTGCTGGCGGCCGTACCCGCTTGCGCCAACTTCGGCGGCACGCGCGCGGAAATCAGCAGCGACGCCGAGGCCAAGAAGGCGCTGGTCATCCACGCCTACCAGGGCGACAAGGACGAGTACAAGGAAAGCATGCTGGACGCCCAGTGGGAGGCCGCCGAGAAGCTGGCCAGGGAAAACGGCTACGAGAACCTGACCCGCGACATCATCCCCGGCGGCCACATTCCATGCCATGCGCAGGCGCGCGAGGTGTTTCGAACGGCGCTGGGGTTGGACGGCTAAGCCTGGGTGACGGCCTCCATCTGGTGGAGCAGGATCCACATGAAGATCCCGAGCGCTACCAGGATCAGCAGCCATGCCCACCCCGGCAAGCTGCGACGGGAAACTCCGCCAAAGTCATCAGCCGGTTCATCTCCGTGGAAGACCGGCATTTTCTTGACCGGTTCCGGTCCTTGTCCGGCAGCTGGCTCGCCCGCGGATGACTTCTGCGGCTGGTGCGGCTTAGGGTCCTGATCCATAGGGGCCTCCACAGTGATAACGTGCACGGCCGCCAGGAGCTTCCCGGCCGTTTTGAGGCAGTGCGATTCGCCCGCTGTTCCATTGACACGTCAAGATAGTTCGGAATGTTCGTAAGGATTTCGGGAAGCTTTCTACACTACTCTTGACGGGTCAACGGGGTTAAGCCCCGGCGACCCGAGGCGATCCTGGCGATCGATTCCAACGGCCTGCCCGGGCACCGGGCGCGGCCGGCGAAAGGCCGGTCGAGGGCTTGATCCGCGGCGAGTCAGCCGCACTTCGCGCGCTGGTACCGCGCGCCTTCGAACGCAGGCCGGGACGGCAACCGCCCCGGCCGCGAGCTTTAAACCCACAGGCCCCGCGTCGAGGCCGACGCAATGGGGCCTGCGATCTCCAATCCAGTCAGGAACACTCCTTCGGGTGGACCGCTGGCCCCGCACACAGTTCTACTTAGGGATCGGTTCCAAACGGCCTTCGGGAAGGATTCTAACCATTTTTTCGATGCTTATGTTACGACATGCTAAAAGGTTTGTTTCAAACCCATCACGGTGACCTTTTGGCCACGGTTTGTTTCCTGTTCCGAAGACAATCCGCAACTCTGTATCACGCCGCTCACTTGTTCCGTAATACCATGTGCAAAGAACCGGTTCGAAAACCAGTACTGTCTTTTCGTCAACTCTTACCAAGATTTCTCCGTCGGCCGTGGCGCCGGTTATCGTGCCGGACGCGTAGAGTTTTGTTGGAATACTTTCGATCGTCATGCTTCCGGAAGGCAATGCACCCGAGTTGCTGCCGGACTGCGAAGACTTCACCTGCACCTTCGGTAGTTTGAGTGGCAGCCACTGCACTTTCCCTTGGTTAGCTACTTGCTCGACCTTGAGCGCATTCAGTTCAAAGCCGAGTACGATCAAAGTGGTGTCCAAGGTCGGGGGCCACTCATACCATACAGCGTCGGTAGGTTGTAGTTCTCGAGACTCGTATTGCGCAATCACCGCAGACGGCACCCGCCCTTCCTGCATGCCTGGTAATGGCGTTTCCGTCAGGGGAAAGTACGGTGAGCCATACCCAACCGAGCGAAGAACATGCACCTCTTCAGTTACAGTCTTGGGACCAATCGAAGATGGTTGCTTCCCTCCGTCTTCGGATGTGCCTGAATCAGTACAAGAACAGGTCGCCATTACAGCCGCGGCGCAGATTAGTAAATCCGCCGCAACGCGTGAGCTGATTGACACATTCCATCCGTGGAACTTGTTCATGTAAGTATGATAGAACCTTTAGGCCAGTCCTCTTGAGGTACGTCGCCCTTTGTTTTGGCGTCAGCTTTCCCGTCGTCCGAGTATTCTTTTTGTATTTTCTCTTGCGTCTTCGCGTTGATTCCTTCGGTTATTTTATGCTTGATTGAGATACCCTCTTCCTTCAACTTTAGTCTCACATCGAAATCGGCTTCCCATTCTCCTTCTTTAGTCCAGGCATCTCCACAGTCTGCAGGGTCCGACAAACTGCAATAGAGCTTCCATGCGCCTTTCGCCTTGTACGAATATATGTCATAGGTAACGACAGTAACCGTAGCCTCTGCTTCGTCTTTGCCGCCTTGTTTCGGAACGCCTTTTGGCTTCTGATCAACCGACGCCACCTTCACACCTCGCACCGTCTTGCTCAACTCCAACTTGGTCAATGACCAATCAACTTTCCATTCCCGACACTTACAGTCCTTATCCTTATCATCCTTCTTTTTCAGCTTATCCAACTCCTTTTGAATATCATCATCTTCACGGAGCAGTGCTCTTATCTGCTCTACCAAGCCATCCTTTGCGTCACTAGGAATCAGATCGGATTGATCTTCGTCATCACTGGTATCATCTGCCTGAAACAGGCCCAAGACTCCTGCTGCGTCAGTCTCCTCCAAAGTGAAGTTGGACTCTCCGAAAGTACTGCTGAGCAACTTCGGATATGCTTGTGCCGAAGGTACCTCAGGATCATGCATTACGTCTGAGCCTGGCATATGCGCAAACAAATTCGCCACTCCCAAGGCCTCGTTTAACTGTTCGCGCAGGCTCTCGCCCGGCTGCAAACCGTAGGTTTCCGATACTTCGATTCTGGTGAGGCCGTTTTGTTTGGTTACCTTGAGCCCGTTGCAACTGCTGCAGGTCTTATCGGCTTCCATGTTTGTGCTCCCTGGTTGAGGCTCGTTGTGCCCGACAAGAGGCTTTCACCCGCTCCCCGCTATGACGGCAATTGCGGCACACTCTTTCGGCTACCCGCCGCAACTGGCCACGGTTGTGTAGTTCTCAATGATACTCAACGCACCCTGACTGCCCAACGCCAATCCCGCCGGCATGCTAACCCAGGTGTCCACACCCGGCAGCATGTCAGGCGCGCCCGCACCCGCGTCCGCCGCGAACACGCCCTCAATTCGCCGCCTGTTGAACAGGTTGCGCCCCTGCGCGGCCGGAACGATGCCCGTAACACCCCGGGTCGGGCCCTGCCCTCCGTCGTCGCCCATCACCATGAAGAAGGTCCGCTCCTCGGTTGGGTCGGCGCCCGCGTTCACGAAGTCGTTCGCCAGCCAGGGTGTACCGTTGAAAGCGTCCACACTGCCCTCGACCATGCGGCCTCTGGCCGGGTCATACCAACGCCAAGGCACCCGCTGATAGATGCCGGCCGCGCGGCACAGGCTGCGGTAGGTGCGCAGGCTGCGCGAGTGGCTCATGATCAACGTGGGACGGCCGGTGCCGGCGGTGACGCGCTCATAGGCGTCGTCGAGACAGTCAAGGGTGAGCGCTGCCCCCGCCATGTTGACAACACGCGCCGCGTCGCAGATTCCCACCAGGCTGCCCGATTGGTTCGAATCGGCGATGAACGTGGCGTAGGCGTACAGCAGCCGCCGCTTCGCCAGCGCATATAACACGGTCTCAAGCTGATTGGGGAATTGGTAGCTGTCGAGGTCGAAAGTGCAGATCTTGTAGCGGGTGATGAACTCCTGCAGGGCGAACTCGGCTTCGGATATCGTGGGCACCTGCTCGTCCACCAGACTGCAGTCGCTGACCTTCGTGGCTGCGGCGAGCACCGCAGATCGAGCGTACTTCAAAGGGTTACCGGCGACTGATTGCCAGACCAGGCTTGCAAGAACGGAACCTTGATCGGCGAGTTCTCAACCAGCCATCGAGCCAGCAGGTCATCGGCGAGCAGCGACGCATTGGCAAGCGACATGCGATTCCTCCAAGAGGTGTCTGATTTCTGCAGTGGTAACCGATTCAAACGATACCCCCCCCCTACTTAGGGTAGGCAAGTCATTTTTGATATTTTGTTTCAGTACGGTGTGTCGGTAACTTCCGGCAAAAGGCCGGACGAGGGCTTGATCCGCGGCGAGTCAGCCGCACTTCGCGCGCTGGTACCGCGCGCCTTCGAACGCTGGCCGGGACGGCAACCGCCCCGGCCGCGAGTTTTAAAACGCAGGCCCCGCGAACGGATGCTCGCGGGGCCTGCTTCATCAGGTGCGCTTCCGGCGCGCGGGATCAGGCCCGGCGACCGGCCAGCCTGCGTGCCGCCAGGGCCGTCGCCAGCAACAGCAGCAGCAGGATCAGCTGCCCGCCGCGGCCGCCGGTCCCGGCGCAACCGCCGCCGGAGTCGCTGCCGCTCCCGCCCGTGTCACCGCTGCCGGCGCTGTCCGTCGCTGAGCCCGACAGGTTGATGGTGAAGGGCGAGGCGACGCTGCCGTCGTCATGGCTGAACGTCACCAGCGCCTGGTGGTTGCCGACCAGCGTCGGGTTCAGGCTGATGCTGAAACTGGTGCTGGCACCCGGCGCCACGCTGAGGCTCAGGCCGCTGGTGTCCAGGTAGAACTGCGCCGCGCCGCTACCCGCCAGCGCAGGCAGGCCCAGGGTCAGCACGCCCGTGCCCAGGTTCTGCACCGTGATGGTGCGCACGGCCGAGGGGCTGTTCATGGGCACCGAGCCGAAAGCCAGCTGCGCGCCCGGGCTGAGATTGCTGCCGCCCTCGCTGACGACGATCGCGGCGTAGGCCGTGCCCAGCCCCGCGATCTCGAAGCTGAAGGGGCTCGCGGCGGCCGGGTCGTTGTGGACCAGTTGCAGCTGGGCGGACTTGGCGCCCGGCGTGAGCGGGTCGAAGCACACGCTGAAGGTGCTGAAGGCGCTGGGCGCGATGGTGGTGTTGAAGCCGCTGAGGTCCAGCACGAAGTCCTGGGCGTCCGCCCCGGCGATGCTGACCGAGCCGATCACCAGGTCCACCACGCCCTGGTTCGCGACCGTGATGGTGACGGGCGCGCTGGCGCCGGACGCCACGTCGCGCGCCCCGAAGTCACGGCCGCCTGAGGCCGGGGCGTTGTGTGCCAAAGCGCTGCCGCCTTCGGACACCGCCAGCAGGGGCGCGGGCGCCGCGCTCACCTGCACATGGAACACGAAGTCGCGCGTCGCGGCCCCGCTGTCGGCGTGGATGGTGAAAGTGTGGGTCACGCTGCCCACGTTGAAGACGCCGCCCACGGGGTAGAGGTTGCAGGGTGTGGGGGCGCCGGTGATGCTCCACTCGGCCAGGTTGAGTCCCTGGCTGCTGGCACTGCTGATGGTGGTGGAGATGTCGACGGGGTAGCTCTGGTTGTCGGTCACCAGCAGGTGCGGCGCCAGGCTGCCAAGCGTGGTGTTGTATGGAACCTGCACGGTGTCGCCGTTGTTCAGCCAGAAGCCGCCCCACTGCATGAACAGCTCGGGCGCCTTGGGGCCGTTGTGGTAGATCCAGCGCGGGGAGACCACGTCGAGGTCGCCGTCGCCGTCCATGTCGGCCACGTCGCACTTGGGGAACCAGGGCGAGCCGCCGAGGTAGAGCCACACCGGCGCGTTGGGCGGCATGGGGACCCAGCCGGTGTAGTCGGGAAAGTGGCCGGTGGAATCGTTCAGCCGCACGGAGCGATAGCCGCCTTCGTTGCACATGATCACGTCGAGGCTGCCGTCGCCGTTGAAGTCGGCCAGGCGCATGCCCCAGGTCTTTTCGTCCTGGAAGCTCATCCACTCGATGTTGTAAGTGCGGTTGCCCTGGTTGAAGATCACGTAGGTGAGGTCGTTCACCGTGGGCGTCTGCGTGCCGGGGTTGCCGTTGGTGCCGAGGATGACGTCGTTGTCGCCGTCGTTGTCGAGGTCGCCGACCGCCAGGGACATCACCTGCATGGCGGAGCCGAGGTCGCTGCAGCCGGGAATCAGCGCGGTGCCGGTCCAGATCTGCTGGGCGAAGTTGGCGTCGCCGTCATTGTAGTAGACGCGGCTGGGCATGCTGCCGCCGACGGAGAACTCGGCGGTGATGATGTCCAGCGAGCCGTCGTTGTCCATGTCAGCCAGCTCGATGTCGAAGGTGCAGTCGGATACGTCGCCGCTGTAGCCGGCGATCACCGCGATGGTTTTGGTCACCGGGAACGCGCCGGTGCCGTCGCCCAGGTGGATGGTGTTCGGCACGCCGCTGGTGGTGCCGTTGCCGCACACGATGTCGAGGTGGCCGTCGCCGTTCAGGTCGCCGACCGCCAGGCAGTACGTGGTGCTGTCAACCGTGCCGAAGGGCGACGAGCTGGCGAAGTTGCCGCTGCCGTCGTTCAGCCACACGCAGTTCTGCTGGGCGTAGTTGGTCTTGGCGATGTCCATGTCGCCGTCTTCGTCGAAGTCGCCGATCGCGAGGTCGTAGCAGTACTCGACCGCGCCGCCCAGGTTCACGCTGGTTGCCCAGGTGCCGTCGCCGGCGTTGAAGTAGACGCTGCTCTGGCCGTTGTGGCGCCCCACGGCGATGTCGGGCAGGGTGTCGCCGTTGAAGTCGGCGCAGGCCACGCTCCACTCGTCTGCGTTGGCCATGTTCTGGAACTGGTAGGTGTTGGTGTTGAACATCGGCGCGCTCGCGGGCGTGCCGGCACGGAAGCGCCAGACCTGCGCGGCCAGGTTGCCGCCCGCCGCGGGCTGCAGCTGGCCGGTGGCCACGACCTCGACTTCTTCGCCGGCCAGGAAGTCCAAGGCCGGGTCGAAGCTGATGTCATTGCCGCTTACGACGACCGCGCCGCTCAGCCAGCCGCGCTGGCGACTGTAGAGGCGGAACTGCCCGGCGCCCGGCTGGGCCATGGGGGCCGAGCAGGTGGCGACGGCGTTGGCGTCCAGCGGCGCATCGTGATGGTTGCGCGCGGGCGAAAGGCCGGTGACGACGGCCTGCGCGGCGAGGCTCGCGGGGATGCAGGCGAGCAGCAGCATGAGTCGAAGCTTGAGCATGGTTTGTCCTCCGGTTCGGGTCTCCGGCAGAACTGTATCAGGATTGGTCAGGTTACTCGTGCATCATGATTCAGGTGATGTATCGTATCTATGACAAGCGGGCCTGCCCGCCCGCTGACGATACGGGGGTCACATGGACGCCGCCCAACGCCTGAAGGACCTGCACCAGCGCCTGGAGCTGGTGGCCCGCCGCCACAGCCAGTCCGAGATCGCCCGCCGCACCGGCAGCTCGCGCAACAACGTCAGCCGCTACGCGCGCGGGGCCAAGATGCCCCTCGAGTTCGGCGCCGCATTGTGCACCGAGCTGGGCGTCAACCCCGCCTGGCTGCTGATGGGTGAAGGCGCCCCCTGGCTCACGGACAGCGCCGCCGGCAACGAGAAGCTGGCCGGCGACCTGCTCGAGCTGGTGGAAGCCATGAACGCCGTGGCCCGCATGCGGCTGGGCTCGCTGACCGGCAAGCACCACCTGCGCGTGCTGCGCGAGCTGAACGACGCGTTGCGGCGCTACGAGGAGTTGCGCGAGCAGCTTAACGTGCGCACCTCGCCCATCTTCCACGAGCTGCTGCAGCAGTACGGCCTCGCCATCAACGCCAACGACCTCAACGCCGCGGACGACCTCGGTCGCGCGCTGGGCCAGCTGGCACGGCTCAATGACGACACCGCCCTGCAGGCCCGCTTCGACGCCTCGCGCGCGCACCACGAGTACATCCAGGGCCGCATCAAGCAGGGCATCGAGATCCAGCGCGACGTGCTGTTCCACGCCCTGTCGCGCGGGCGCATCAACGCCGAGTCCCTCAACGAGGCGCACAACCTGGCCATGAGTCTGTATCAGCTGTTCCGCCACCCGGAGGCTCGCCGCATCCTCACGGCCGCACTGGCCCTGGCCGGGCCTGCTGAGCGGGATCTTCCCGACGCCGGCCTGTGCGAAGGCCTGCTGGGCGTGATCGAGATCGACATGGGCGACGTACCTCAGGGGCTGGTCCGCCTGCAGCGACAGGCGGCCTCGCACCCCGACGTCTACTTCGGACACTCATCGGGTTTCCTTGCGCGCGCGCAGCTGCTGGCCGGCACGATTTCACCCGAGGCTGCACTTTCATTGGGCCCGCCCGGCCGCAGCCTGGCCACCCGCGCGCTGCAGTGGGCGGTGTGGCGAGAGGACGAGGCGCTGCTGAAACGTGTGATTCGCGAGTGCGTCGGCCCGCGGCCGGAGCAGTTGCCGGAAGGTTTCGTATTCACGCGCTATGCGAGAGCGCTGCTGCGAGCGCTGGAGGGCGATACCGACCCCGGGCTGCAGTATATAAAGGAAGACATCGGAGCCCGCAGTGTCAGCAGCGCCGAGCCGATCGTGCGGTTCGGAGTGCCAATGAGCTACTGCCGCCTCGCGAGGCTGTGCGGGGATGCACCGCTGGCCCTCAAGTTTCTGCTGGAGGCCGATCGCCGTCTGCGGGAATTGCCGCCGGAGTTCACCGTTGATGTCCTCGCGGAGGCAGGCCACCACCGCAACGCGCTGCTGCTGCTGGAGGCCGGATCCAGGCGGCATGCGACTCTGCGGTCCGCTGCTGAACGCTTCTTTCCAGAGATGGTAGGCAAGGGCTTCGGCTGCTTCGTGCAATATGTAAAACCTCAGTCTACGGACGCGGCTTAGGCGCAAACTCTTGTCGCTCGCGGATTTATCGACTAACCTTCTGCTGCTCACGTTTTGCTGCACCGAGGCTGCCGCTTGACCCACGTTCTCATCGCCGACGATGACGCCAAGATCCGTTCCGAACTGAAACAGGTTCTGGAGAGGAACGGCTACAGGGTGATCGAAGCATCGACCGCTCGCGAGACCATGGAACGGGCGCAGGACCACGAACCCGACCTGTTGCTGCTGGACATCAAGCTGCCGGACATGCCAGCCCTGCAGTTGCTTGAAGAGCTGCGTAGCGAGAGCGCCCTCGCTCGAGTGCCGATCATGATGATGGCCGAGAACGCCGACAACGAGTTGCTGGCCCGCACCTTCCGCTGGGACATCGTCGATTTCCTGCACAAGCCGCTGAACATGGACCTGCTGACGGCCAAGATCGGCGCGCACACGCGCCTGAACCAGGCCTACAAGTTCAGCCGCAAGCTCAGCAAAGAGATGTACATGAGCCGCATCGAGCGGCTCGAGATTGAAATGAAGGCCAACGAGGAAGACCTCTCCGAGGCCGAGCGCCACTTCACCTGGATGCAGCCCAAACCCCCGCAGATCGAGGGCTATGACGTAGACCTGCTGTACCGCCCCTACGGCCGCCTGGGGGGCGACTTCTACGACTTCGTGTGGCTCGATCGCGACCGGCTGGCGGTGGTGGTGGGGGACGTGTCCGGCCACGGCATCCAGGCGGCGATCCTGCAGGCGATGGCGCGCAAGCTGATCAGCCTGGCCCTGCGCCAGGAAAACGGCGACCTGCACAAGGTGGTGGCGTTCGCGAACCGCGAGCTGACCAACGACCTGCCGCCCGGCAGCTTCGTGGCGGCGGCGGTGGGCATCCTGAACACGGCCACCCACGCCTGGAAGCACGTGCGCTGCGGCATCCCTTACCCGCTGCTGATCACGGGCCGCGAGAGCGACTCGGTGGTGACGCCCGGCGGCCCGCTGGGTTTGTCCAAGAAGGCGGACTGGCACGTACAGGTGGGGGAGTACGCGACAATCCTTGAGGCCGACCAGACCATGATGCTGATGTCGGACGGCATCATTGAGTGCTACCAGGATGACGAGAAGAAGAAGGACTTCGACGTCGAGGGCGTAATGAAAGCCGTGAAAGAGACGCGCCCCGGCGAGCGTTTTATCGCTACAATCCTTGAGCAGTCAGACCTCGAGGCGCGGGCCGACGATGACGCGACCATCATCTGCATCTCCAGGCGCTGAGACAAGCGATTCTAACGTGGCACATATCCTCCTGATCGAAGGCAATGAAGAGCGCCGCAACGAAATCGTCGAGGCGCTGAAACGCGACGGCCACAGCGTCGAAGCCGTCGGCAACAGCGAAGCGGCACGCCATTCCGTGACTATGAAGATCCCCGCCCTGCTGATCAGCGACCAGAAGCTGGGTGAAGAATACGTTGACTTTCTGGATGAGTTAACTCGGAACCGGCGACTCAGCCGCGTGCCCGTGATCCTGCTCGTCAGCACCGACGACATGTCCAGCGCCTTGACCGCCTACGAGTGTGACATTTTCGCGATCCTGAAGAAGCCCGTTGACCTTGACCACCTGCGCATCCAGGTCGAGACCATCCTACGCCAGACCCAGCGCCAGAAGCAGTCACGCAAACGCGAACGCCAGGAGTTGCGCAGCCAGATTATGCGCCTCGAGCGCGAAGTTCGAGCCACGACCGAGGACCTGACCGACGCCGCGCAGAACTTCGTCACCATGCTTGCGCGTCCGCCGAAACCCCAGGGCATCCGCATCGACGTGCACTACTCACCCAGCGGCGGATTCATCGGCGGCGACTTCTACGACTTCTTCTGGCTGAATCCGCGCGAGCTGTGCGTTGTGGTCGGCGATGTTTCCGGCCACGGCATCCAGGCGGCCGTGATCCAGTCCATGGCCCGCAAGGTGATCAGCATCGGCATGCGCATCAAGGAAGGCGACCTGCGCGAAGGCCTGCGCTTTGCCAACGACGAACTGGCCGAGGACATCCCGCAGGGCAAGTTTGTGGCGGCGATGGTGGGGGTGCTGGACGTCGTCAGCGGCAACTGGCAGCACGCGCGCTGCGGCGTGCCGCACCCGGTGTTCCAGTACGCCGACGGCAAGCGCGAAGACCTGCTGACAGCCGGGGTGGCCCTTGGGCTGAAACGCACTGAGTCATGGGCCGACGCGATCCAGGTTCACCGCACCAACCTCGAGCCCGAGGGGCGCATCGTGATGTTTACGGACGGCATCATCGAGTGCCAGCAGGACGACGGCGAAGAATTCGACTACGCCGGCGTGCACAGGGTGCTCGAGCGCGCGAAGCTGGATGACAACGTGCCCGAGTTGATTTATGAAGCCGCCCACGCCGGACACCGCGCCGTAGACGACGTGCTGATCATCAGCATCACCCGCGAACAGGCCGAGCTCGAGGACAGCGGGACGCTGATGAGCCTTTTCGGCGAAGACACGGATACGGAAAATCCGTTTCAGATCGGCTGACCCGGTTGACACACCGTTCGGTACCGCGCGGAGGGCTGCCTCCGGCAGCCTGACCGGCTTGGGGCGCAAGGACCCCGCACAGGGCCCTGGGTTGTCCGGATGGTTGCTGCGCCCCAGCCGGGTACTGCCTAGAACGCCGTTTTCAGCTGCGTGACGCCCGGGATCCCGGCCCCATGCGCCAGGCGCTGGATGCCGCCGTTCGGCACCTTCTCCGTCGCGAAATCCACGCCGCTGCCGCGCACCGGCAGCAGCTTCGTTTTCATGCCGCCCGAGCCGAGTCGCACGGCGCAGGAGCGCGGCGGCAGCTCACCCATTTTCAGCGCGAACGGCAGGCGTCCCTCCAACCCCGCTGTGAACGCTGCAAACTCCAGGATCTTCCGCACCTGGCGCTCGATGCGATCGGCCTCATCAACGCGGGCGCGGCAGATCCAGCAGTCATTGCTGTCTCCCGCGGGCACCCAGCCGGCCATCTCCAGGGACTCGCCGATCTCCAGTCGGACTCCCGGAGGGAACTCATGCTCTACGGCAAGAATCACTCTGACACGGGTCGGGTTGGTCGTATGGTCGGACATGGCGGGCCTCCTTTCGATCGCCTAAAAGTGCTATGCATATTAGGCATTATGTGCATTATACCCCACCGATTGCACAGTGGCAAATTTTCCGAATTGTACGTTTCAGGAGGTGCGGACTTGGTAGCCGGCCGCCTCCAACTTCCCGGCGGCCTGCATGGGTGTGATCAGCTCCGCAAGGCTGTTCGCCGCTCGCGGCCCGGCCAGGAGCCCTTCAATCGCCCAAACGCTCGGCCAGGCCGGTACGTCCAGGCCTTCGGACAACGCGCGGATCTCGACGCTGTCGATCACCTCTCCGCGCCCGTCCAGCGCGTCGATCGACAGAACGCCGATCTTCGTCCCCAACGGCCGCGCCAAGGGCGACAACGCGTTTCCGATCGCCGCCGCCAGACCCAGCAGACCGCGCGGCGTCAACGCCACCAGCGGCGCCAGCATCCACAGGGCAAGCGTGTAGGGGCGGCGGTCGAAGCCGAATCCGAACTGCAGCGGCACATGGCGCTCGCCCAGCCGCAGCGTGTTCAGGCCGCAGGGATACGGCCCGTAACGCCGCGCGCGCAAGCCTTCGTGGGGACGCAGCCAGGTGTGGTTGAAGCAAACACCGTCGCCCGTGATGCGCCGGCCGATGGGGCTCAACATGCTGCGCAGCAGCGTGGTCGAGCCCGGGTTGTTGGTACCGATGCTGAGTTGCGCTCGAATGCTTGCCGGCGGGCCGTCGGCCCAGCGTTGCGCAAACACCTGGATCAGCCCGGGCACTGAACTCGCACCGCTGACCGTGGCGACGGCCGCACCCTCGGCCTGCAGGGCCGCAGCCTGTGCCATGAACTCATGCGTCTCCGCGATGTCCACGTAGTGCACGCCGTTGTCCAGGCATGCGCGCATCACCGGCCGCGGGTCGTATTCGAACGGACCAACGGTGTTGAGAAACACGTCTATCCCGCGCAGCGCAGCGTAGTGATCTTCAGGTGCGTGCACGTTGAACACGCGGTCGTTGGCGGGTCCGCGGCCGGCGGTCAGCACTTCCACTTGCGGCAGCGCCTGTTTCATCAGGCGGCTGATGCGGCGGCCCATGAAGCCGCGCCCGCCGGCGATCAGTACGCGGCTCACTTGGCCTTCCCGGCTTCAGGGTCATGGATGCGGGCGTGCGACGCGACCCAGGCCTGGTAGTGCTCGTCAATGCGGTCGCGCGTGGTGGCCACCGGGTTGTCCAGCGCCAGTCGCTCCAGCGTGCCCGCCATGGCATCGCCCCACGGTGTGTGCGGAACCAGCGGGTAGGTGATGGCCGCGTTCACGGCCAGTACCCAGGGCGCGGGAGCCAGGTCGTGCTCCTCCATGATCTTGGCGTAAGGGTTGATCTGCGGTTCATAGATTGCAACCGGTGCCATGAACGGATCAGGACCATCGTTGAACGGCACGAAATCCCTGGCCGTGCTGAAGCTGACCATGCCCGCCACGGGCAGCGCGACACAGGCCAGCGCCCACAGCAGCCTGCGCGGCGGCTTGTGGAACAGCCTGCGAACAAACAGCAGCGGGCCTTTTTCGGGTGGCGCTGTCTGCGGCGAGGCCACGGCCGCCGCGCCGATAAAGCCCACGCCCGCGTGCTGGGCGAACATGAAGAACAGGAAGGTGGGGTAGATGACGCTGACGCCGAGGGTGTTGAACGTAATCCACTCGCCCAGGCTGGCTTTCCAGCCCGCCACCACCATGAACGGGAAGTAGCTGAAGCGCCACGCGACCAGCGAGCCGACCAGGCCGATCAGGTTGCGCAGCGGGTGGTTGTCGTGCCGCATGGCGACGCGCCAGCCCAGCAGGCTGCCGGACAGGCCGAAGAACAGGAACGGCCAGAACAGGTCCGGCTGCGTAAGCGCCGGCTTGGCATCCAGCAGAAAACCCCAGATGAACGCGGCAATCCCGATGCCCGCGCCGACAGCCAGCAGGAATTTGAGCGGAAGCGCGGTGCCAGGCTTCAAGTCAGGTTGCATGGCGGAATGCTCCAGACGTGAAGGGAAAGATAGCTTCCGCCCAACAAACGCAAGTCCCGGCCATTGAGCCCGTAGGGACACGCCGCCGCGTGTCCCTGCATGGCATGCACGCTGGGATGCAGACAGGCACGTTCCGTGCCTGTCCCCGGTTGCGGACGGCATCACATCAGTACGGCGCGCATTGTTTTCTGGGTGGCGGATTGGGCGGGTGGTCCACTTCGTGGTACAGGCGCTCGCGCAGGGCGTCCATGTTTTCCGCGCCGCGGTTTTCCCAGCAGCGGGCCGGGTTGTGCGGCGTTTTCGTCAAC
>JACKIE010000014.1 GCA_020638635.1 Planctomycetota bacterium | reverse complement strand
TTCTCTACTACATCACCTACTTCCTGCCGCGCTTTCTTGACCAGCCCCCGCGCGAGCGCCTGCACACGCTGCTGCATGAGCTGTACCACGTGAGCCCCAAGTTCAACGGCGACCTGCGGCGCTTTCCCGGCCGCAACGAGTTCCATGGCAGCGATTTCGACGCCGTGGTGGACACCATCCTTGAGGAAGCCCTGCCGCACGTCGAGCCGGAGCGCTTCCCCTTCCTGGTGCACAGTTTCGACGAGCTGGTGCAGCGCTACGGCGGCGTGGTGGGCAACAAGCTGATGCGCTTCGCGCCCCGCAAGGTGAAGCTGGAAGAGCTGCCCACCAGCCACGCCCGCGTGCCGGCTCGCACCCGGCAACTCGAGCTGTTCTGAAGCTTTGACCCGGCCGCCGCCCGGGGCTATGCTCCCGCCGCGATGACCGTTTACGTCGAGTGCATCTGCGGCAAGAAATACGAGATCGACCGCTCGCAAGTCGAGCAGTTCGACTGCGCCGGTTGCGGCCGCAGCCTGCACGTTCCCGACGAGAAGCTAGAGCAGAAGCTGCTGCAGATCCGCGCCCGCATGAAGGAAGGCGAGCCGGGCATGCGCGACGCCATGAACCAGGCGGCGGCGCTGCGGAACTTCCATGCCGTGCCCTTGTTAAAGGAAGGCGCGGCCTCGGGCATGCGCGAGTCGGTGAACATCGCGCTGACGGCGATGGTGGATTTCCCGGGCCCGGGGCGCGAAGTGATCCTGGAGTGGGTGAAGTCCGGCGCGCTCAGCATGTCGCGCCTGGTCAGCGCCCTGCGCGAGCAGAAGTACGAGGCCGGCGGAGATTACATCAGCGAGCTGATCGAGACCGGCACCCTGAAGGAAAACCAAATCGCCGAGGTCGCGCCCTACCTGGGCGACTCGAACTCGTTGCGGGCCCTCGAGGTGCTGCGCGCGGCGCGCGAGCGCTTCCCCAACCTGGGCGGCCTGCTCGATGACGCCATGATGCGCATGAAGCACCTGGACGAAAACGCGGGCGCCATCCCCGAGTCCGCCAAGCGCATCCCCGGCCGCGAAGCCCCCGATGCGGACGCCCCCGCGAAAAAAGGCTGCCTGGGCCTGCTGCTGGCGCTGCTGCCGCTGGTTGGCATGCTGGCGGCCGTCGTGATGTGGGTGACCCGTTGAAGCAAGCGATATCCTGTCTGTGCCTGCTGATTGCCGCGCTGGGCCTGCTTCCCGGCTGCGACGAGGTGCAATCGGACGATTTCGGCGGCGTGATGGGCATTGTGGGCCAGCCCGCCATCGGCGGCTGCGCCATCGACGTTTACGACGCGCTCGAGTTCGAGTCGCTGGAATCCATCACCGGCCGCGTCGGCGTCGGCACCAGCCGCGCCAACGGGCGCTTCGCGATCGAGCTGCCGGACGCCTACCTGGGCCGGCCGTTGATCCTGGTGGCGCGCCCTGGCCCCACCGCCCTGTACCGCGACTTCGGCGCCGTCGGCGCGCCCGACGTGGTGTGGGACGACCCGCGCCAGCCCTGGGTGGCCGTGCTGAACGAGTGGCGCGGCGGCGAGATCTACGTGGCAATCAACCCGATCACCACCATGGCCTTCCACAGCCTGATGCGCCTGCCCACGGAGGAGTTCGGCCCCGGCAAACAACGCTTCGACCGCGAAGTGGTCAACGCCGTGCACGCCGCCACGGCCGCCAACTTCGGCGTGCGGGTGGACCCCTCCAGCGAGGGCGTAACGCCCCCCAGCGGCTCGGAATTCGAACCCCTGGACGTGTTCTACCTGGAGGATTCCGACCGCTGCCAGGCCTATGCCTACGTCTGCCTGCAGCTCGCGATCGCGGCCAACGACTTCTCCAACACCACGGCTGCCGCCGACAACGCGCTGGATTTCTACGAGGCCCTGTTCCATGACGCCCAGGACGGCGCCCTCGACGGCCAGTACTTCGGCACGCCGGAGCCGGTATTGAACCAGGTGCCGGCGCTGGTCGGGCGCGAGCCCACGGGCGAATCCAGCCTGCTGCTGTGGCTCAGCACCCACGCGCTGACCCCGCTGCAACAGGGCTTCCTGAGCAACGCCCGCGCCGGCGGCGGCTTCGACCCGGCGCCCGCCGACATCCTGGACGTGCAGTCCACGGCCACCGGCGCGCTGCGCCCCACGCGCATCGACAGCTTCGACGTTCAGAACTACCCGTACTCGGGCAACCTTGTGATGACGATCAAGGGCGCCGGGCTGCGCAACACGGACCGCTTCGTGTTCCGCAGCGCCGACGACGCGGGCGCGGAGTTCTTCGTGGACCGTGACTCGGTGGGCGTGGACGGCGAGTACCAGTTCCACAGCGACACCGAGCTGCAACTGCGCATTCCCGACTTTGCGGTCACCACCCGCACCGTGCACCCCGCCCTGCAGGTCGCCTCCGGGGCTGACTTCCGCATCGTGCGCCTGATCATCGAGAACCAGCCCGAGATCAAGTCCACCGCCCGCGACGTCGAGCACCAGCTGGTCGCCGACGCCCGCGTCACCGACCGCACGGAGCCCCTGCTGGTCAGCGTGCAGATCGGCCGCGTGGACGCCCTGGGCGAGTTGCACGAGGCCGAGTACGGCAACAACCTGGGCAGCGCCGACCCCGCCTCCCTGACGCCCGGCGTGGACGACGTGTACGAGCTGCGGGTGCGCGTCACCAACCCGGGTCCGGCCGCGGTCAACAACCTGGGCCTGGACCTGGGCCTCAGCGCTTACAGCCAGCTGGGCAATCCCGTGGTGGCGGACGTGTTCGGCGGCGCCGCGGCGAACCGCGCGCTGATTTTCGAGAGCGCTCTGCCCACCGCCAACCTGAACACCGGCGATGTGGCCGAGCTCAGCTATCGCTTCATGTTCCTGGACACCGCCATCCCGGCCGACCTGCTGCTGGGCGCGCCGGTGAAATTCACGCCGGTGCTCAGCAGCGGGCCCGCCACGCCCACCACCAGCGACGTGGTCGGCTTCAACCGCACCGTGCAGCTGGGACCCGCGGTGCCGGACCAGACCGCGCAACTGGACGCCCTGGCGGCACCCACCCTGCCGGCCGCGGTGACGGCTGGCGACAGCTTCGACATCCGGCTGGATTTCAGCGCCAGCCCGCGCGCCGGCGCCGTAATGCAGACCCTTAAGGTCACGCAGGCGAGCCTGACCATCACCTTCGACGGCGAGACCACGGTGCTGCAGCTGGGCGACTCGTTCTTCGAGGGCGTGGGTTCCTCGGGCCTGTACTTCGAAACCCTGCTGCTGGATTCCAGCGGCGGACACGCCATGCCTGTGACCCTGACCGGCATCGCGAACACGGACGCCATCTTACTGACGGTGCGCACCGACCCCACCCGCACCGGCGTGCTGACCGCCGACTTCACGGCCACGGCCATCGACGTAGCCACCGGTACGCAGACCGCGCAGACATCGGGGACGGCAAACACCACGATTTCCTGAGCCTGAACACCAGCCACGACGGGGCGGCGCCGCGCAAAGCGCCCGTCGGAAAGGAAACGCGGAACCGCTTCCTTTACTAAAACAGTCAACGTGGACCCCCGGGGTCCAGTTTTCATAATCCCGTTATGTTCTGGCGCTGGTGCCCGCCGGGCCGCTATCCTCAGGCAATGGAGACCAAGGCGGCACTCGCTTACGTTCGCGAGTTCTTACGTATTTACTGGGCCAACGAGCACGCGCACGAGGCCTGGTCGCGCGAGCTCGAGGCGCAGCACGGCCTGACCGCCAAGCAGTACGCCCTGCTGCGCGCCGTGGAGCGCTCGCACGACATCACCACCACCAGCCTCACCGAGTTGCTGGGTAAGGCGCAGCCCGCCATCACCCAGATGCTGAACCGGCTCGAAAAGAACGGCTACATCACACGCGAAGTCAACCCTGCCGACAAACGCAAGCGCGAGCTGAAGCTGACCAAGAAGGCGCAGAAGGTGCTGGATAGCGTGGAGCCCGTGGGCCCCACGCGTGTGGCGCTGGCGCTCGAGCATGCCAACGACCGCGAAGCCGGCCAGGTCATCAAGGCCATGGAAACCATCCACGACTGGATGACCAACCGCCCCATGACGCCCTGAACCGCCCTGCGGTCAAGCACCTGACCTCGCTATGATCGCGGCATGGACGCCGGCGAGACTGTCTACCTGTTCCAGCACGTCATGCTGCGCGAGGCGGCCTACCAGCTTCAGTTGCCGGCCGACCGCGCCGCCTTGCACCTGGCTGCCTTCCAATTCCTGCACGGCAGCCTGCCCGCCGATCAGCGTCCGCCGCACGCGGCCGAGCTGCTGGTTCACCTGCGCGCCGGCAGCCCCCAACCCATGCCGCCCGAGCTTGCCCGGCTGGAACTCGAGTACCTGATGGCGGCCGTCGATCACGCGGAGCAGACCTGGCACGACGCGTCCGCGCTCGGGCTGCTTGAGGACATCCGGTCACATCCGCTCGCCGACAACACGCAGCAGTTGGGCGCAAGCCAGCGCCTGGCCCTGCTGACTTTTCGACGCGGCGACGGCATCAGGGCCGCCGAGCTGCTGACGACCGAGTTGCCGCGGGCGCGAGCCCACGGCCGCGCGGAGGAAGCCCGCTGGCTGGACACCCTCGGCAGCATTTACATGCAGTCGGGTCGGCCCCAGGACGCCGCGCCGCTGATCGACCGGGCCGTCGCGATCCAGCGCGAAGTCGGAGACCGGGCGTCGCTCGGGCGCTCCCTGACCCATCGCGCCATCCTGATGCGCCACACGGGAGGCGACGAAAAACCCCTGGACCTGCTGGAAGAGGCGCTTGAGCTGAACCTGGCCGCCGGCAGCCACGCCGCCGCGGGTACGACCCTGATGGCCATTGGCGGCGTCCACCGCACGCACGACCGCTTCCGCGCGGCGCTCGAATGCTACGCGCGCGCGCTGGATATCTTCCGGCGCCACGGCGCCCGCCTCGACGAAGCCCAGTGCCTGAGCAACCAGGCAAACGTGTACCTGCAGCAGAAACGGTTCGACCAGGCTGAAGCCTCCTACCTGCTGGCGTTGCGCACCCTGCGCGAGCTTGGACACCGGCGCTCTGAGGCCATGACCCTGGGCAACCTGGGACAACTGCTGTGGACGCGCGGGCGTATCGGCCAATGCCTCGCAGCGCAGCGCGAGGCCGCAGGCATCTTCGAGGAAATCAACGACCTGATGCTGCTGCCCGCCTTCCTGGCCATGCTGGGCGGCAAGCTGACCGCGTTGGGAGAACTCGAGGAAGCCGCTGACGTCCTGCTGCGTGCCGACCGGCTGGCGGCGGGTCAGCAGTTCGCTATCGCCACGGTCGATTACGTGCTGCCGGAGTTGCTGAACCTGCACTGCGCACGCTGCGTCGGCGCCGTCGGCCGGGACGCGACACCGCCCGATCCCGCCGCACTGGCCGACGCCGAGGCGGTGTTCCTGCGCATGAAAGAGATCGGCAAGGCCGCGCCGCAGTCCACCGTCGTCATCAACGCCACCCTGGGCAAAATGACGAAGAAGCTGCTGGCCCTGC
The DNA here is from genome assembly GCA_020638635.1 of Planctomycetota bacterium. Lineage (GTDB taxonomy): Bacteria > Planctomycetota > UBA8742 > UBA2392 > UBA2392 > JACKID01. The sequence continues at coordinate 68,856 of JACKIE010000014.1, read as the reverse complement.
GCGCGGCCGTTCACGAGGGCAAGCCGGCCGGCCTGTTCAACGGGAGAACGCTTGGCGACGAGCCTGCCGCGGTGCGCAAGGCGCTGCTGTGCCGGCTGGAATCCATCGCGCCTGAAAGCCTGCAGCGGCTGAAACAACAGGCCCCCGGCCTGTACGAGCAGCTGAACGCGGGACTCGAAGAGACGGCTGAGCCAGATTGGCGCAGTGCGAATTTGACGGCGTAGCCGCAACGCCATTTGAATGTTCAGCCCGCCAAACACCGGAGAAACTGTCGGCCCTGAAAGGGCTGCTCCAACAGCCCAAGGCGAAGCCTTGGGATTGTGATGTGTACCGAGGACGCCGGCCCTGCAAGGGCCGTTCACAACACCACCATTCCGGATGAATCGGCCTTTCAGGCCGAGAGAGGTCCTGTATTCCCGGATCCCTGGCCTTCGGCCTGGGCTGTTTGAGTCGGCCCTTCGGGCCGGAGCGACCTGACTGACTTCAGCCGTCGCCTGGTGGTCGCATGACGTTCACGACAACTGTGGATCGGAGGTCCGTAACGCGAGCTACTCCGTGAAGGTGGGGTTCATCGGGTCGAACAGCGTGCCGAAGTGGTCTACCGGCTGTTTCAGCGTCTCGATCAGGTCTTCACCCGCGCGGCGCATTTCGTCGCGGTGCTTCTGGGCCATTTCTTCGCCCGCGACGTCCGTGTACAGCAGGTGCACGGTGATGAATGCCTTGAAGTCCGACAGCTCGATGTACAGCCCGTCATAGGCCGTGTTGAACACGTAGCTGAAGGTGCTCTGCTTGCCTTCCGGAATCTTGTTGTTCGGGTAGCCGAAGTGGTGCAGCGCGGCGTACATCGCCGCCCAGGGCGCAAGCTCGTATTCCTCGAGAAGGTCCAGGCGGCCGCGACGATGCTCGTCGATGAACTTCAGTGTGCGCTTGTCGGTCAGTTCCACGAGCCGTTCCTGGCCAAGGTGTTAAGGGGTCAGGCCCCACCGGGCTGACGTTACCAACAGTCTACCCCGTCACTTTGACATCGTCCAATCCGAGCAGCGCAAACACTTGCTTGGCAATAACTTGCGGCTCCGCCAGGCGGCCTTCCCCCTGCCAGCCGCAGGCCAGATCGCCGCTTTCGGGCGCAATGAAATGGTAGCCCCGCTCGCGCAGGGTTTTGACGTTCTCGACCGTGGCCGGGTTCTTCCACATGCGGGTGTTCATGGCCGGCGCGAACACGATCGGCTTTTCGTCCGGCAGGCTGGACATGATCAGCGTGCTGACCGGCTCGTCGGCGATGCCGTGGGCCGCCTTGGCCAGGATGTTGGCCGTGGCGGGCGCGATCAGCAGCAGGTCCAGCTCGTCGGCCAGGTCGATGTGCTTGGGCTTGCTGTGCGTCGGCTCCCAGAGGCTGGTGATCACCGGGTTGCCGGTGAGCGCCAGGAAGGTCTGCGGCCCCACAAACTGCGTCGCGGAGGGCGTCATCGCGACGGTCACCTCCGCGTGGTCACGCAGATACTTGTGCAGCACGGCGATCTTGAACGCCGCGATGCTGCCGCAAACGCCGATCACGATGTGCGGCCGATCAGCCATCTACTTGCCGGTCTTGATGACCGTCTCGTTGTCTTCGCCGAGCTTGATGAGCCCGCGCTTGAGCTCTTCGACGGCGATGTAGATGAAGTCCTTTTCGTGCTGCTGGCCGACGCGAACCAGGCGCGGCATACCGCCCACCAGTTCGTTGACGCGGCGCTGCAGCAGCACGGTGAGGCGGAACTTGCCGCCGGCCATGCTGTAGAGCCCTTCCAGTTCCGGGTAATCGAGTGCGAATGCCATGGTCACTCCGTGTTCAGGTGTCAGGTTTCAGGTTACAGGTTTCAGGGCTTCCCGCCTGACACCTGTAACCTGACCCCTGAAACCTAGTCCTTTAGATCCAGGCCGGGATACAACGTTTCGCCGGCCTGCTTACGTTCCTGCAACTTGCGCCTGGCCTGCTGCACCAGGCTGTGAACTTCTTCTACGCATACGTCGAGGTCCTTGTTCACCACAATGTGGTTGTAGATCTCGGCCGCGACCTGCATTTCCATGTCCGCCCGTTCCAGGCGCAAGGTCTGCTGCTTGGCGTTCTCGGTGCGCCGGCCTTCCAGGCGCTTCACGAGCTCTTCCTTGCTGGGTGGTGCAAGGAAGATCAGCTCCGAGTTGTAGCCCTTGCCCCGCACCTGCTGCCCGCCGTTCACGTCGATCACCAGCAGGAACGCCTTGCCTGCCTTCAGCGCGTCTCGCACGGGCTGCTTGGGCGTGCCGTACCAGTTGCCGACCACCTGCGCGTACTCGATCAACTCGTTCGCGTCGCGCAGCTTCTCGAACTCCTCGACGCTGCTGAAGCGGTAATCCACCCCGTCCACTTCCCCCGGGCGCGGCGCCCTGGTGGTCACGCTCACCGAGCGCTGATAGCCGCCCTTCTGCAGCAGCTTGTTGGCAACAGTCGTCTTGCCGACGCCCATGGGGCCGGAAAGCACGACAAGGATGCCCGGCAAACTCTCCACCGCAGCCTGCGCCTTCGTTCATCAATTCAAAATGACAAATTCAAAATTCAAAATGGTCGGAGCACCCGGCGGTTATTTTGAATTTTGCATTTCTAATTTTGCATTGAACCTCACTCGAGGTTCTGCACCTGTTCCTTGATCTTTTCGATCTCCGACTTCATGGCCACCGCGATCGTTGCCAGCTCGGCGTCATTGGCCTTGCTGGCGATCGTGTTGGTCTCACGCAGCATTTCCTGCGCGATGAAATCCAGCCTGCGCCCCACCTCGCCCTTGCCCGCAATCACCTGCTGGAACTGCTCGCAGTGGTGGGCCAGGCGCGTGGTTTCTTCCGTGATGTCGCAGCGGTCGGCGAAAAAGGCGACCTCCTTTACCAAGTCCGCCTGTTCCAGCTTCTGGCCGCTGTCGGCCATCAGCTTCTCGATGCGCGCTTTCAGCTTGTCGCGGTATTCCTCCACCACCTGCGGCGCGCGCTTTTCGACCTCTTTGGCGTGGGTCGCCACCAGGGCCACCCGCGTGGTCATGTCGGTCATCAGCGCCGCGCCTTCTTTGGCGCGCATTTCCAGCAGCCCCTTCAGCGCCTCATCCATGGCGCCCAGCGCGGCCTGCTTCAACTGCTCGTCCAGCTCCAGCTTTTCGGATTCTTCCAGCACCACGCCCGGCATGGCCAGCAGGTCCTTGAACTCCGGGGCGCTGCTGCCGGCCTCGGCGGCCAGCTTCTGCAGGCGCGGCAACCAGTCGCGCAGCAGGGGCTCGTTGATGCTGTAGCTGGTGCCGCGCTGCCCGCGCTCGAGCTGCACGTTGCCGTACACCGAGCCGCGCTGCAGCTTGGCGCGAATTGCCCCCTCCAGCTCCGACTCCAGCTCATTCAGCAGGTCCGGCAGACGCAGCGAAACCTTCAGGAAGCGGTTGTTCACCGACTTCAACTCGACGGTCAGCGCGCCGCCCGGGTGCTGGGCGGTGGCGCGGCCGAAGCCGGTCATCCCGTACGGCACTTATTCGCCTCCGTCGGCGGGCTTTTCTTCCTGCGGCTGGTCCAGGCCCTTGGTGTCGGACTTGGTGCCGCCGGTGCTGACCAGGCTGAACACCAGGGCCAGCACGATGAAGGTGCCGCCCATGAAGGTGATGACCTTGTCCACCACGGCCTGGCCCTTGGTGCCGAACGCGCCGCCGCCCTCGCCGCCGCCGAAGGCCGCGCCGATACCGCCGGCGTCGCTCTGGCGGAACAGCACGAACACGATCAGCGCGACGGCGTTGATCACGAACACGATGGCAAGGATGGTAAGCAGGGTGGGGTTTGCGGCGGCCAGTGTCATTCGATCTCCCTCGCTGCGTCGTCAATCGCCCGCAGGCTTGTCAACTCAAGGCTTGCGCCGCCGACCAGCACGCCGTCAACATCCGGATGCGACATCAGCTCAAGCGCGTTTTCGGGCTTGACGCTGCCCCCGTACAGGATGGGCAGTCGCAAACCCAGCTTCTTCAATTCTTCCCGGATAAAGGCGTGCATCTCTGCCGCCTGCCCCGGTGTCGCGGTTTCGCCCGTGCCGATCGCCCAGACAGGCTCGTAGGCCACTGCGGCGATTCCTTCCGTCCCGGCCAGCGTTGACAGGTGGTCCTTCACCACCGCCTGCGCCTTGCCGGCCTTGCGCTGCTCCAGCGTTTCGCCCACGCAGTAGAGCGGCTTCAAGCCCGCTTCCAGCGCGCGTTTCAACTTGCGCGCCAGCAGCTCGGCGGTTTCGCCATGGCCGTGCCGGCGCTCGCTGTGGCCGACCAGCACCAGCGTGCAGCCCGTGTCGGCCAGCATTTCCGCGCTGACGTCGCCGGTGCAGGCGCCGTCGGCATCGGGGCTTACGTCCTGGGCGCCCAGCGTCAACTCGCTGCCGATCAGCGCGTCGTGCACCGGCGCCAGGTGCGGGAAGGCCGGAAACAGCCAGCACTTCCGCCCGTCAGATTTCAAAGCCCAAGCCAACTCCACGGCCGACTGCCGCCTCAGATTCATCTTCCAGTTGGCGGCAACGATCTTCGGCAAATTGGCCCCTTCCCGCCGAAACGGGCGAAACACGGTAACACCGGCCTAGGCCCTGTAAAGTACGGGCACGGACTGGTTTGTGCTCCCGTCCTGCCGCAGTCGCCTTGGGGCGCCTGGGGGGGCTGAAAGTCGGTAATGCACCGGATGATGAGCTATCCACGAGCCAGCGCGCTGCCATCGCGAAGAAAGCAGCCAGCGCGCCGGGGATGGTCGCCACGAAGTGACCACAACTGGATTGACGCAAGTCCAGAGGAGTCGCTACTATTTTCGCATAGGGGGCGCTAATGCCGGACTCAAGCGATCAAATCCGCGTTGACAAGACTGTTGAGAAGGAGCTGGATCGCTTAGCAAGCGACATTGAGACGCTATTGGATGCCGACGTCATGGGTATTTTCGGCGACATTTTTGACCTACTTGACGTGGACGTTAGGGACGCCATTGAGAATCGGACCAAGCGCAGCAAGAAACTCGCGGTCGTTCTGGATACGATGGGTGGTGTTATCGAGATCGTTGAGCGGATGGTGCAAGCGATCCGCCATCATTACCACGAGGTGATTGCAATCGTCCCAGATCGCGCGATGTCTGCCGGAACAGTCTTCGCGATGTCTGCGGACAAGATCATGATGGACTACTTTTCCTGCCTTGGGCCAATCGACCCACAGATTCCCAGAGGTCACAAGCTCGTACCAGCGAAGTCGTATCTAGCGCAGTATGAGGCGCTCATCGATAAGGCGCAGAACCACGAGCTAACTACGCCGGAGATAGTCTTGCTTCAGCAGTTGGACTTGGGAGAACTTCATAGCTTCAAAGAGGCTGAGGCGCTTTCAATCAGCCTTCTTGAGGAGTGGCTTGCAAAGTACAAATTCAAAGACTGGATCAGAACGGAAGGGAGCGGCAAGCCGGTAGACGCAAAAATGCGCGAGGAGCGTGCGGGGGAAATTGCAACGAAGTTGATGGATCAGGGACGTTGGCATTCGCACGGCAGACCCATCTCAATGGCAACGCTGACGAACGAGATCGGCCTCAAGATTGACGACTTTGGTGCCGATCCGAAACTAAGCGATGCCATAAAGACATACCATCGCTTTTTGTACGATTACATGGGGAAGATCGGAGCCTTCCGAACCGTTCATACCCAAGGTACATTTCTGCCCCTTAGAGGTGGCCCATGACCAACACAAAGGAACTAGACACAAAAAAAATCGCTGCGGGTAACCCCAAAGTTAACTTGCAGAAGGCCAACGAAGTCGCCGCCATTCGGGCGAAACTGGCGGCACTGGGGGTTGTGCAGGAGTCAAAGTATCGACTAGACCATCCGCTTAATTCTCGACGCGGCGCACGAGCCATTACTAGCGCACGAACGCGCTAGTTTTGGCGCAGAGCAAAAGTTCAAATCCAATCCCCGGCGATACCGGGGATTTTGTTTTTTTGAAACCACAATACGCTCGGCAAGCCGCCTGCAAGGGCGGTGGGTCCGTCGTCGATGACCGCGACGCTGGAAGACCTAGGTGACGTACTAGGTCGGGGGTGTGTCAGAAAGTGACTTTTTTAATTTGCGTCCGCACCGAAAAGCCGGAAAATGCAAGACCAGCGTGCGAGAACACGCTGGTCTTTTTTTGGTGGTTCCCGGCGTAGCGCGCCGAAAACCGAGTACCTGCAAAGAGTGTCTTTTTCTAGCCACTTGATGTCAACGGGAAAGCGCGCAACGCCGGACCTAATCGGAGGTCCGGTAATGAGTGCCCACAACGAAATCTATAATCAGCTGTACTACCTGTTTCGTGACCTACCCGACGAGGCGCAGCCTAGCCGGTCAAAGATGCACTACTTTGCCGGGCAACTTGCTCGCATCATCGAGCGAGCCATTGAGGACGGCGTAAGGGTCGAAGTTCGCCGGGTTGAACGGCGCAACTGACCTTTTCGGACCATTTCGGCTGAGTTGATCCCGACGGTAGGGGCGGCCGCGGAGTGTCACTGACTTCAAACTGAGGCGCCGCCACGGTCAGGTTTGAACGGTTCATCAGGCGATGGAGCTGAAGGCCCCAGCAGCAACTAGAGAGAGACGCCGGCAACTTCCGTTGCCGGCTCCAGTTTCGCTACATTGTGCTGATGCCGGTGTATGAGCTGCCTGAGGAAATTGCGTTTCCGGACCCCGCTTTGGCGGAGCCTGATGGGCTGCTGGCCGTGGGCGGCGACCTTTCGGCCGAGCGTCTGCTTACGGCCTATGCTCTGGGCATCTTCCCCTGGCCGCACCGGGGCTGGCCGATGCTCTGGTTCAGCCCGGACCCGCGCATGGTGCTGTTTCCCTCCGAGCTGAAGCTGTCACGCAGCCTGCGCCAGAGCATCCGCAAAGGCCGTTACGAAATCCGCTTCGACACGGACTTCGCGGGCGTAATCGCCAATTGCGCCAAGGTGAAGCGCCCGGGCCAGCGCGGCACCTGGATCAGCAAGCCGATGGTGAAGGCCTACACCGAGCTGCACTCGCTCGGCTTCGCCCATTGCGCCGAGGCCTGGCTGGAGGACAAGCTGGTCGGCGGCGTGTACGGCGTGTCCCTGGGCGCGGCCTACTTCGGCGAATCGATGTTCGCCCTTGAGCCCGACGCCAGCAAGGTCGCCTTCGCGGCCCTGGTGGCCAGGCTGAAAGAGTGGGAGTTTCATTTCATCGACGCCCAGGTACACACCGCGCACCTTGAGCGCTTCGGCGCCCGACTGATCCCCCGCGACGAATACCTGCAACGGCTGGAGATAGCCCTGCAAGTGCCCACGCGGCGCGGTCCGTGGGGTGGGGACTGACCCCGCAAGGATCTGCCCCCGTCTTCTATCAATGGGCCGGCAACGGGGACGGGGACAGTCCCCTACAAATCCGGCCTCATGTTGGAGCGGCGCGCCCGTGGCCAGTTGCTAAACTGACGCCGGAAATCGGAGCACACTGATGAGCGGGACTTTGGCGCTGTTCCTGGCGGATGATTCCTTCGGCGTGGTCTTCGCCGTTTTCGTCATCGGCGGCGTGATCGCGCTGATCGCCTGGGGCGCCCACCACCAGAAGAAAATCCGCCAGAACTGGCTGATGTTCGCCCAGAAGAACGGCCTACAGGTGCTGGGCAGCACCAACCGCCCCACCATCCAGGGCTGGCTGGGGCCGGTGTACATCACGCTGAACACCGTGGTGCGCGGCTCGGGCAAGAACCGCAGCACCTACACGCAGTACCACGCCACCACCAACGCGCCCATGCCCCAGGGCATCGTGCTGTACAAGGAGGGCTTCTTCAGCAAGGTGGGCAAGGTGTTCGGCGGCCAGGACGTGCAGATCGGCGACCCGGCCATCGACCAGGCCTTCATCATCAAGGCCGGCGACCTGCTCGGCACACACGACCTGCTGAGCCTGCCGCCCGTGAAGAAGGCGCTGCTGTACACCATCACCCGCCACCCGGGCCTGCGCGTGCAGGACCGCCAATTGCTGGTCGAGCACACGGGCATGACCGGCGACCTGCCGAAAATAGAGAGCATCTTCGCCGACCTGTCGTACCTGGTGCAGACCTTCGACGCCGCCTACCAGGAACTCGCCGGCCAGCGCGTGCAAGCACCGCCGCCCGCCAGGCCGCAGCCGGTGCCCACGCGGCCCGCCGAGCCCACCAGGGATGAAGCCCGCCGCGCGGCGCAGCTCGCGGCCGCGGAAATCCTGCAGGACAGGCTGGCGGAGGTTGAGAAGTACAAAGCCGCGCAGGTACGCCGGGCCGGCCCCGAGGAAGACCCGGCGCAACGCAAGCTGGCACTGTCGGAGATGGCCAGCGTGCTGCACCAGTACGAAGAAAAGCTCGAGAGCGGCAAGGTGACACCCGAAACGCCGGACCCCTTCGCGCGCTTCCGCGCCCCGGCGCAACCGACCGAGGACGCCTTCGCCGAGCCGCACCTGGGCGACGCCTTCGACAACCCGCACCTCAACGCGGAGGTCGAGCCCGAGGCCGTCAGCGGCGCCAGCGCCCTGAGCCACTACGATCCCAGCCACGCCTTCGACTCGAAGCCGCAGGAGCGGGACACGGGACAGAGCAGCTTCGCGGCCTTCGACGCGCCCCCCGCCGGTGACGCTTTCAAATCGCCCAAGCCCTTTGAAGCCTCGCAGCCCGCGACAACAGGCGGCGAGGTGGCCGGCAGCTTCGAGGGCCTGATGGGCATGCTGGGCGCAAGCTCGCTGATGTCGAGCCAGCGCGAAGAGATCATCAAGCGCCACACCGGCAAAGCCTGGCAGGTCGAGCTGGTGGTCGAGCGGGTGGACAACACCTGGGGCTTTGACGTGCCGGACGATTTGCGCGACGGCAAGACAGTCGAGGCGCATCTCAAGGGCTCCAGCACCAAGCTGGCGGTGCGCTACCCCAAGGCGCGCAACGAAGAGATCGGCAAGCTGCGCAGCGGCGCCGAGCTGAAGGCCGGCGGCACCCTCGCCGCCTGGGACGACCTGTTCAAGAAAGCCACCCTCGACGCGAAGTAGCAACGTGTTGCGGGCATCCCGCCTGCAAAACAATGTGGCGAGCGCGACGCCCGCCACACTTGCAGCCGGGACGGCCACAACACGTTCAATCTTTCGATTCCTTCCTGGCCAGCAGGCGGTCCACCACTACCGCCAGCATGCCGGCGCGGGCGCCGCCGATCGCCACGAAGTTGATGATCCCCTTTTGGTCGATCACGAACACCGTGGGAATGCCGTACACCTGGTAGTTCTGCATGTCCTGCGCCGTGCCCAGCACCAGCGGGTACTTCACCTCGCAGCGCTGCCGGAAGGCATCCAGGTGCTTGACGTACTCCACCAGCCCTTCGCCCTTGTAGGGCTCGCCTTTGCGGCTGGGCTTCAGCAGTTCTTCGCGGCTGTCGGGCAGCAGGCCGCGCTTGTCGTACTGGCGCGTCACGCCGATCACGGTCATCCCCTTGTTCGCACGAGACTCGTGCAGGGCATCCAGTCCGGGGATGGAGCCCAGGCAGGGCCCTCACCACGTGGCCCAGTAATCCAGCACCACCACGGTGCCCTTCAGCTCGCTCAGCTTCTTCGGTTCGCCGCCGAACCACAGCTTGCTGTCCACCTCGGGTGCGGGCTTGCCGATCAGCGCCGCCCGCAGCTCGGCGTAGCGCTTCACGGATGCACGACGGTCGTATTTTTCAAGCTCGCCGGCGGCCTCGATATCGGCCAGCACGCCCGCGTACTCGGCCTGCGCCTTCTCGAACTCGCCCTGCATGGCGAACACGTCGCCGATCGCCATGCGCAGACCCGGCTTGTCCATCTCGGGCACCGCGGCCTGCAGTTCGGAGAGGCGCTCCAGCGCGGCGGGCAGATCGCCCGCGGCCGGCAGCGCGATCGGCAGCCAGGTGGAGCGAGCGTAGGCGGCCTCGCCGCTGTCGGGGAATTTCGCCACCAGCAGCTCCCAGGCCTTCACCGCGTGGGCGGGGTTGCTTTCGATCGCCTCGCGCGCGGACATGTTCAGGCCGTCGCGCAGCATGTCGGCGTGCTCGCTGCCCTCCCACTTCGACCAGTCGCTGGCGTCGAACTCCTTCAGGAAGGCGTTGCCGGCGTTCCATTCCATGGTGCCGGCCTGGCGATAGACCTCGCTGAACACGGCGCGCGCGGCGGTCTTGCCCTCTTCGGTTTCCATTTTCTGGAACATGCCGGAGAAGGCGTCTTTCAGCGCCTGGGCCTCGGCGCGCGCGGTTTTCAGCGCGGCCCAGGCGTCCAGGGTGGGGTCGCCGGTGCTTTTGGTTTCGGGCTTGGCTTCGGGTTTGGGCGCGTCGTCGGCCACGGCCGGCGTGACGGCCAGCAGCAGCACGAGACACAACCATCGTGCGGATTTCATGGGTAACCTCAGGATTGAACTGGCGGGCGCGGCCGCAGGATACGCGGCCGCGGGGCCGAACCGCCAGAAAAAAGCTCAAGCGCCGAAGCGCCACAGCAGCAGGTACGTGCGGTATTTGAACTCGACGTGGCCGTCGCGCTGGTGCCTGTTGAACAGGGCCTTCAGCGCGGCCTCGAATCCCGGGCGGTCCTGCACGCCGTGGATCACGTAGCTGCTGCTGTTGGCGCGGCCGAGCAGGGCGGGCCAGTCCATGCGCTGGCTGTTCTCGAACTCGCGCTCCTGCACGTCGATGCAGAGGGGCGAGTTCTTCACCCAGGCGCTGTTGTCCTGGCCGCCGTCCACGGCTTTGCGCACGTCGCCGTACTCGCTGGACCAGCGCAGCAGCAGGGCCTCGTACTCGGCCTGCCAGCCGTCGTCGCGCCTGTAGTTCCAAAAAGCCGCGCACGCCCCCCGCGGACTCAAAATCCGCCGCCACTCCGCCGCACAGTCATCGAGCTCGAACCAGTGCAGGGCCTGCGCGCAGGTGATCAGCTCGGCGCAGCCGTCCGGCAGGCCGGTGTGTGCGGCGTCGCCTTCCTTATATACGGCCTGTCCGACCTGCCGGGCCTGCCCTGAGCCCTGTCGAAGGGCTTTGTCCAGCATGGCCGTGTTGGGCTCAATGCCGGTCACGCGAAAGCCGTGCGCCGCAAAGCGCCGCGTGCTGATTCCTGTACCGCAGCCGATGTCCACTACCACCGATCCAGGCCGTAAACCCGCATACTCAGCGCAGGACGTAACCAGCGCGTCCGGGTAATCCGGCCGATACTTCGCGTAGTCGTCGGCGGCGCTACTGAAGCGTTCTTTGGGGTCCATGCCGTGAGTATAGGGTGGTCCGCGCCAGTGGTCAGTGGACAGAGTGCCGAGGCGGCGTCGTTGCAGGCCACTGGACACGGGCCACCGGCCGCCCCCTTCGCTACTTCGCGTCAGGCCACCTGCCGGAAATCATGCCAAAGCGCGAAATCTTGCTTGGCAGGGCGTTGGCGCATGTGCAATACTGCGTACTCGCACAACCCTCTTTACTGATTGCGCATTGGCAATGGGCCGGAGAACGCCATGTCCCAGCAGGTCGTGACTAAAACCTTCGACGAAGAAATCCGCGAACGCCTCCGCACCCTCGTCAAAACTCGCTCGCAAAGCGACCTCGCGCGCAAGACCGCAACCCTGGTCAGCACCGTCAACCGCTACCTCAAGTCCACCAAGATCCCCGGCGAGTTCTGCACGGCCGTGATCAACGGCCTGGGCGTGAACCCGGCCTGGCTGATGACCGGCGAAGGCACGCCGTTTTTGGCCGACGTCTCGGCCGGCACCAGCGAGATGGCCAGCAACCTGCTGGAGCTGGTGGAGGCCATGAACCAGGTGGCCAAGATGAAGCTGGGGGCCTTGACGGGTCAACACCACCTGAAAGTCCTGCGCGAGCTGAACGACGCGCTGGAACGCTACGAGGCCCTGCGCGCCGTGCTGAACAAGCGCACTCGCAGCGTGTTCCGCGAGCTGCTGGACAGTCTAAGGAAAGCGCTCCAGGACATGGACATGCAACGCGCCACCGAGGTGCGCAAAGCCGCATTGCAGGTCAGCCGCCTGTGCGACGACCCGCAGCTCAACGTCGAGTTCGACGGCCTGCAGGAATTCTACGAGCACATTTTCGGCGACCAGGTGAAAGCGCTGGAATTGAGCCGCAAGGTGTTCGTGAAGTCGCTGGCGGCCAGCGACGTCACCATGGACAAGGACCACGCCGCGCTCGCCATCAACCTGGTGGTCAGTCTGCACCGCGCCGATCGCTGCCGCGAGGCCCGCCGCATCTGCCGCGCCACGCTGGCGCTGTATGAGGATGTCGGCGCCGACTGGGGCCGTTACAAGCAGCTGCAGGCCCTGCACGCCGTGCTGAACATCGAGCTCGGCAACATGCGCGAGGGCCTGCGCGACCTGCACGACACCTACCCGGTGCTGCCGGACCAGATGAAACGCGGCTTCAGCGGCAAGCTGGTCGAAAGCATGCTGCTGTCAGGCCTCACGCCGCTCGAGTACGCGCCCGCCATCGGCGAGGATTCCAGCGCCAAGGCCGTGGCGCTGGTTCGCTTCGCCGCCCTGGTGGACGACCTCGAACACGTGAAAAGCTTCCTGAAGAAGTACGGCGGCGACGACCGCACCGGCATTCCCGAAGACAGCATCTGGGACGCCTACGCCCGCGGCCTGACCGGCGAGAACAAGAATGCCCTGGCCGATTTCGAGGCGGCCGTGAACGCCGAGCGCGGCCGCATCGCGGTGCGCCCGGCGCAGGAGTTCGCGTACATGGCGTGCGCTGCGCACCTGGCGCGGGTGGCGGGCGACGACAAGAAGGCGCGCAAGTACCACGAAGACGCGCAGGCGCTGCTGGAGGGGCTGGACAAGCAGGTCAACCCGCAGATGCTGGCCATGGCCCTGCACCACCGCAACGCGCTGGCCCTGTACCCCGAGGACAGCAAGGCCAAGCAGACCAAGGACGCCCGAGCAGCCGCCCTGAAATTCTTCAAGAAGCACCATGAGCAAGGCTACGGCGCGTTCGCAAAGTTCCTGTAGCAGCAGCGCAGTGGCACGCGCTTCCCGACTCCGCCATAGGCTACGTCGGGCGGGCCAGCGCGTGATTAGTTCCATGCGCTTCATGCGCATGCCATCGGCTGGAAGCCGAATTCTGCGGGATTAGGCAACACAATCACCGGCTTGCTGTTTGGCGCGGAGCGCCATCACAGTGGAAGCCCCCACCGAACGCCTCTGGCGTTCGGTGGGGGTAATGGGTGGTTGCATGTTCGGAGGCGCGGAGCGCCGGCACAACGGTGCTTGCGCCGAAACGCCCTCGCGGCAAGGGCCGCGAGTGTGTCGGCGCATCCGCGCCTCACTATGCGTGATGCGATCATACCCCCACCGAATGCTCCGCATTCGGTGGGGGCTTCCACTGTGACAGCGCTCCGCGCCTAACTGCCGATAGGTTCGGCACGTCGTAGTCGGCCGCCAGCTTTCTTAAACCCCGCATGCCATCGGCTGGAAGCCGATGGCACTACTCACGCGCAGGATGCGCGTGCCACTTTGCGCGTGCCGCTGTTTAAAAATCGCCGTCGAAGAGGGGGATGGTGTTGTCGTAGTCGAGCCTGGTTTCGTCCACCAGCTCGCGGGCCTGGATGTACTCGTTGGTGGCCATATCCAGCAGCTTGGCGCTCAGGGGCACCATCCCGCTGCGGATCCCGTTGATGATGCTGGTTTCCTTGAACGGGCCCTTAAGCTCGCCACGCACCAGCACCTTGAAGGCTCTGTTCTTGTTGCTCATGGTTGGTCACGATCCCGCCACAGTATAGCGAGGGATTTTAGATTTTGGATTTTAGATTTTGGATTGGAACTGCCCGCGGGTATCCCAGCCCCATGGCACTGTTCGACTGGCTCAAACGCGGCAAGCCCAAACCCGCCCCCGTGCGCGCGCCCGCCATGATCGTGCTGCTGGACGCTTTGCCCGAGATCGACCCCGCCCAGGCCGCCCGCGGGCTGGCGGCCATCGAGCCCCTGCGCGTCGCCCCGCGCATCGAACTCGAGCGCGGCGACGGCATGCTCAAGGGCTTGGCTGAGTTTGACGCCCACTGCATAGGGATTGCCGGCACCCGTGCGCCGGTGCCCCCGGAGGTAATGAAAACGACCGTCGAGGTCAGCAGCTGGACTGGAGAGGGACGAGAGCTGCTGGAGAGCCACGCCGCCCGCCTCGTGCTTACCCACCACGGCGGCGGCGCGCCCATCCTGGAAAAATACATCGCGCTGTACAAACTCGCGGCCGTGCTGGGCGGCGAGCACCTGCGCGGCGTGCTGATCGAGGACGCCTGGACCTGCGCCCCGCCCGCCCTGGTGCGCGAGTTCACCAGCGCCGAGATGCTGAAGGCCTTTCGCGAGAGCACGCCGCCGATCCTGTTCACGGGCTTCGTGAAGTTCCACACCGACGACGGCACCTGGTTCGCCACCAAGGGCCAGCACATGTTCAACGCGCCCGACCTGGTGATGTTCGGCCCCGAGGAGCAGCCCTCCGAGGTGATGGAGCTGTTCATGAACATCTTCCTGTACGTCACCGGCAGCAAGGCGCGCATCGCGGCCGGGCATACACTGCAGATTGCCGAAGAGGCCTACCTGAAATTCAGCGAGCTGGCACCCGACAACCCCTGGCGCGAGTGGCTGCAAGGGGCGGAGGAAACGCTGGAGCTGAAGCGGATCAACAAGGAAGAGATCAATCGGAAGTAGAGGTCAGAGGTTAGAGGTCGGAGGCCGGAGGTTAGCGGTTAGAGGTCAGGATGCGGATCGGTTGGCCCTGAAAGGGCCTTTCTGTCAGCCCAAGGCGAAGCCTTGGGATCCCAATGGCGCGCCGAGGTCACCGGCCCTGAAAGGGCCGTTCACCAAACCGGATGAACCGGCCCTTCAGGCCGGGGGAACTCCTGAATGCCAGTCCCAGGCCTTCGGCCTGGGCTGTTGGAACCGGCCCTTCAGGCCGGGCGGCTGTCGCAGTTGAATCGGCTGGTCACGCGGTCGCCACCGGCCACTGACTCTCCTCGACCTCTGACCTTCGCACCCTGACCTCTGATCTCTAACCTCTGGCCTCCGACCTCTGGCCTCCGACCTCTGACCTCTGAACTTTTTCCAGATTTCCGAAATGCATATACCCGCATAAACGGTTATAAGGTTGCTATGCGGGAACTGGCCGACATCTTCAAAGCCCTTGGCGACGAAACGCGACTGCAGATCCTCTCCCTGCTGCTCAAGCACGGCGAACTCTGCGTCTGCGACATCGAAAACGTCATCGGCGCCACACAGTCGAAAACCAGTCGCCACCTCCGCTACCTCCTGCACGCAGGCCTCGTGCAGGACCGCAGGGTCGGCGTATGGGTCCACTACCGCATCGCCGGCGAAGCGGACGGCCGCATCGGAACGATCCGCAGGATGCTCAAGAAGCTGCTGACCCCGGAGCTCACGGCCGGGCTGGAGGCGCGCTTCGCGCAGCAGTGCTGCGTGGACGGCGTCTGCATACCGGCCAGCAAACGGGCCCAGGAAGCGGCAAAGTAAAGGAAGCCATGAAGACTCGCATTCACATCAGCGTGCCGGTGTCGAACCTCGAGGCCAGCAAGCAGTTCTACGCGGCGCTGTTCGGCGTCGCCCCCAGCAAGGTGAAAACCGACTACGCCAACTGGCGACTCGACCAGCCCGCCCTGCACCTGGCGCTGGTGCAGGCCCCGCAGGTCGCCAAGGGCCACAACCCGGTGCGCCACTTCGGCGTCGAGCTGTTCAGCAACAGCGACCTGCAGGACTGGCGCAAGCGCGCGGCCGACGCGGGCCTGAATCTGCGCGACGAAGAAGAAGTGGTGTGCTGCTACGCCAAGGCCGACAAGTTCTGGGCGCAGGACCCGGACGGCAACGAGTGGGAGTTCTGGGTGCGCCTCGAGGAAGCCGAGGCCATGAAGGGTGAAAGCCGCGCCAAGGAAGGCGAGTGTTGCGCGCCGTCGGCGACGGCCAAGGCGGAATCCGCCTGCTGCACGCCGGCCCAGAAGGCCGAGGCCCAAGCCGCCGGCCAGGGCTGTTGTTAGACCTGTCAGGGGACTGTCCCCGAATCTGGGGACTGTCCCCGTCTTCGAACACCGGTTGAGATTGCGACAACGGGGACGGTCCCCGAAGGTTCCTGATGCTGCGCCGCGCCGCCGCTGAATTCTTCGGCACCTTCGCGATGGTTTTCGCGGGGACCGGCGCCATCGTGATCAACCAGGTCTCAGGCGGCGCGATCTCCCACGTGGGGATCGCGCTGACCTTTGGCCTTGTCGTGATGGCGATGATCTACGCACTGGGCGAAGTCTCGGGCGCGCACATCAACCCGGCCGTGACGCTGGCTTTCTGGGCGGCGAAGCGTTTCGAAACCAAGGCGCTAGTGCCGTACATCGCCGCGCAACTGGCGGGGGCGTTGGCGGCCAGCCTGCTGCTGCTTTTGCTGTTCGGCAACGTGGCGAACCTGGGGGCCACGCTGCCCAGCGGCAGTGTCGAGCAGAGTTTTTCGCTCGAGGTGGTGCTGACGCTGGTCCTGATGTTCGTGATTCTCGGCGTCAGCTCGGGCTCGCGCGAAAGCGGCATCATGGCGGGTGCGGCCGTCGGCGGCGTGGTGGCGTTCGAGGCCATGTTCGCCGGGCCGATCTGCGGCGCGAGCATGAACCCGGCGCGCTCCATCGCGCCGGCGCTGGTCAGCGGGCAGCTGCAGCACTTCTGGGTGTACCTGGCGGCACCCGTCGGCGGCGCGCTGCTGGCGGTGCCGCTCTCGAAGCTGATCCACAACCGTAAGGTGCAGGCATGAGCTGGCAGCAAGACATCGAGCAGATCCGCAAGCTGAACCCGAAGCACATCCTGTTCCTGTGCGTGCAGAATAGCGCGCGCAGCCAGCTGGCCGAAGGCGTGGCGCGCAAGCTTGCGCCGCCGGGCGTGCGGGTTTCCTCGGCCGGATCGCAGCCCGCGTTCGTGAGGCCGCTGGCGATCGAGGCGCTGGCCGAGATCGGCGTGGATGCGGGCGCGCACACCAGCAAGTCGATCGCTGACGTTGACGCGTCAAGTGTAGACGTGGTGATCACCCTGTGCGCTGAGGAAGTCTGCCCGGTGTTCCCGCACCCGGTGCACAAGTTCCACTGGCCCCTGCCGGACCCGGCCAAAGAAGGCACCCTCGAAACCTTTCGCAACACCCGCGACGAGCTTCAGAAGCGCCTCAGCACCCTGTTCGCGTGAAGCCTCGCGCTGCGCGCTCGCCTGAGTTTACGCGAAGAAGCGAAGGGGGCGAAGTTCGCGAAGAAAAGCAATTGCATTTGCCACGCGGAGGCGCAAAGGCGCAAAGAACAGTCGGCCAAATCGTAGCGCCTTCGCACTGCCTTGATCGTTCTTCACTGATCTCTGCATTGGCCCTGAGGGTCGAAACAGGCTGCTGATGAGATGTAACAGCGGGCAACCACGAAGAGCCACCAAGGGCCACGAAACACAGCAGGTCATGCTTTCCTTAGTGGTCCTTCGTGACTCTTCGTGGTTAACCAGTTTTTGCAGTTGTCTGTGGCAGTGCTTCGCGAACTTCGCCCCCTTCGCCTCTTCGCGTGAAAGCAGTTTCAACGCGGACCCGCGGCCCGTTTCTGTTGTACATACATGCTTCCCCGTGGCAGACTCTGCGCCCTGACCTGAAAAGGAGACCTTATGAAACGATTCTGGATGCTCGGCGCCGCGCTGCTGGTGCTGCTGGCCGTGGGCCTGATACCTGTGCTGTCGCAGGACATGGGCGGCGACGAGCCCAGCCCCGAAGAAGCCTGGAAGAAAGCACAGGAGCCCGGCGAGCCGCACAAGCTGCTGGCCAAAATGGCCGGCGACTGGGACATGAACTTCAAGATGTGGATGGCCAAGGACACGCCCCCCGTCGAAATGAAGATGAGCACCAGCATCGAGCCCCGCTTCGGCGGCCGTTTCATGGTCGGCGAGTACGAAATGACCGAGGGCCCCTTCCCCCACAAGGGCGAAACCTGGTTCGGCCACGACAACGCCCGCAAGAAGTACCAGTGGATCCGCATCACGGACATGGACACATCCATGCGCGTCTACGAGGGCGAGTACGACGAGAAGGCCAAGGCCATCGTCACCCACGCCAGCTACAGCATGGACTGGCAGGGCCAGACCTTTGACGTGAAGGAACGCAACGTCTGGAAGTTCCTCAGCGACGACAAGTTCACCATGGAGGTGCTGACTTCCTACGGCGGCGAGCCGGAAATCAAGGAAGTCGAGATCACCTACACCCGCTCCAAGCCCAAGGAACCCGCCACGCAGGACCCGCACGGCATCCTGAAGAAGCTGCAGGGCGACTTCAGCGTGGACATGAAAATCTGGATGGGCCCGGAACCGGTCGTGATGACCGCGCCCCTGACCTACAACTGGACCCTCGACGGCCAGGCTATCGTGATGGAGTACGACGCCAGCGACATGGAAGCCATGCCCCACAAGGGCATCGAGTACATCAGCTACAACGAGGTCAGCGGCGAGTATGACTCCATCCGCATGGTCTCAACCAGCGGCGCCATGACGGTCTGGCGCGGCAAGTACGACCCCGCGACCAAGACGCTGGAGTTCAAGGCCGACATCAGCGGCGTCATGAACGGCGAGAAGTTCAGCGGCAAATCGCGCGCGGTTTACAAGTGGGAAAGCGAAGACAAGTACACGGCCGTCGTCTACACGAAGTACGACGGCGCGGAGGAAGAGACCAAGGAAGTCGAGATGACCTTCACCCGCAAGTAGGCGCAGCACAGAACCGGGGGCTGGCCTGCGCCAGCCCCCGGTCTGCATCAGTCGTTCAGATGCAGGCTGGCGCGGGTTCCGAACACTCGATCATCGCCCGCGTCCTCATGGCAGCCGATGCACGATTCAAGCAAGCCGGCGGAGGTCACTTGCTTGCCGTCCGGCGTCAGCGTGCCGTAGACCCAGCCGCGATCGGTACCCGGTTCGTCCTCGCGGAACTTCAACATCACAAACAGCGGGCCCTTGTCGCCAGGCTGGTAGTACCTGTCGCCGCGCTTCACGCCCGCCTTCGCCTCGACGGGGTGATACGACTCCTTCACGATCACTTGTCCCACAGGCTGGGGCATTTCGTCGGGCGAAACCTTGCCGATCTTGTCGGCCCCGTACGCTTTGCCGTCCCGGACCCACAGGAAGTACAGCTTGCGGCCGTGAGCTTCGTCGCCCCGCGCCTTACTGGCGAAGGCGGCGTCGCGCGCGGGCGCCGTGCATAGAGTCGGCGCCCACTGGGGATAATCGGCCACCTTCGTGTAGGACCTGTAGTCCGCGACGGCTGCCAGCATTTCCGCGTGCCAGGCCGGATGCTTTCGAGGCCCATCCAGCACCTGTTCAAGGGGCAGCGTCGGCTGCTGGGCCTGGGGCACAGGCGCCAATGTGGGCTCAGTCGCCGGACTTGGCTGATCCTTGACACAGGCGGCCAGCAGGAACGCCCCGGTAAAGAACAAGAAAAACAGGCAGCAGTGGCGCATCTCTCTCCCTCCACGCTGCCAGCGTAGAACCAGTCTGGCCGACTTGTGTAACAGCCCCGTAAACAACAAGGGCGCCCGCGCGGGGCGCCCTTTGGGATCGAGTAGTGACTCTACGACTTGCCCGGCTCTTCGCCGCCGTGGCGTTTTTCGTTGTGCTCGGCGAGCTTGGCCTTGATCTCGGCGATGCGTTCCTCGAGGCGGCGGATGGCCTCCGCCAGGCGCTCGGGGTCTTTGGCTTCGCCGCTCTCGGCGCGCTGCTTCAGCTCACGCAGCTTCTTGGCCAGCTCGGCCAGGCGCTGGTGAACCTTGGCGTGCTTCTGCCCGTGCTCGGCGCGGCGTTCCCCCTTCTCGCTGCGCTCGCCTTCGCCCTTGCGCTGCGGGCGTTCGGCATCCTGCGCGAAAGCCGAGCCTGCGCCCAGCACTGCCAGCATGGCGATTGCGACGATCCAGGTTTTCATGGCGTTTCTCCTTGGGTGTATCGAACAGGTGCGGTCCATCAGTACGGAGCATGACACCCAAAGGTGGCGAGCAGGTTGCGCGGAATTTCCGGAATTCTACTCGAGGCCCGAACGGAAGGTGCGGGTGGCGCGGGCGCGGGTGCCGCGCTTGGGCGGCTGCCACTCGCTCATGTTCATCTGCTGCAGCACCAGCTGGTCGCAGCCGGGCAATGCTATCCCGCGCAACTGCTCTTCCTGCAGGGCGATCGGGCCCGGGTAGGGCTGATTGCGCTTGTTGTAGTGCTCGATCAGGAAGTTCTTGAGGTCCAGCGCCGGCGCGTAGTTCCAGTCCCAGCTCAGTACGCGGCGGTTGAGCTCGGTGGCGCCCACGATGTTCGCCAGCTCGAACTTCAGCACCGACCAGTTGTGCCCGATCCACGGGTTCGGCCCCCCCTCCAGCAGCGCCATCAGGAAGGGGCGCTCGGCCTCGGACTTGCGGCCCTGCTTCAGCAGGCAGAAGGCCTGCGCGGCGTAGGCCTCGGCGCGGCGCGGGGGCTCGGCGATGTAGCCGATCGAGCGTTCGTACCAGTCGATCGCCTCGTCGTAGTTGCCGCGCGCCTCGGCGAACTTGGCGCTCAGCGTCGCGTGGGTGCCGGGCGCGAAGCCCTGCGCGCCCAGGTCGCGCAGCATGTCGGCCACCATCTCGTCGCGGTGCAGGTGGATCTGGATTTCGATCAACGCCCGCCAGGCCTTGCCTACCTTGGGCGCCAGCTTGGTGGCGCGCTCCGCGAACTCGATCGCCTCGCGCAGGGGCGCCGTGTGGTAGTTCTCGTCGTCGAAGCGGCCCAGCTCGGTCATCGCGCGCGCCAGCATGAAATACGCGGCCGCGTTGTTGGGGTCGGCCTTGATCGACTCGATGGAGCGCTCGACGGTGCGCTGCAGCTCGGCGATCGGCGTGTAGCCCTCGGGGTCTTCAAGGCCCACCATCGCGCGCTTGGAGGCCACGGGGTCGTGGGCGGCCATGTTGGCCGGGTCGGTCAGCCACTCGCGCAGCGCCTCAATGGCCGGGCGCACGGCCGCATACTCGGCCGGAAACTTCTGGCGCAGGAAGGCATGAAGGTCGGCATTCGGTTGCATCGGAATCCCTTCACCAATCTAGCAGTCCCGACCAGGGCCACAACAATGATACTGGGATGCTAATCAAGGCCGCCCTTTTGGCTGGCCGGGTTCGGGGCTATGATGCCGGCTTCAGGGAGGGTGCGATGGCGGACAAGTACCGGTTGATCACGCGCAGCGACTTTGACGGCCTGATGTCGGCGGCGTTGCTGAAAGAGCTCGACATGATCGACGCCGTCGAGTTCGTCCACCCCAAAGACATGCAGGACGGCAAGATCCCCGTCAGCAAACGCGACATCACCGCCAACCTTCCTTATGTAGAGGGCGTGCACCTCGCCTTCGACCACCACGCCTCCGAGCTCAGCCGCGTGGGCGAGCACAAGAACTTCATCACCGAGCCCGATTCGCCCTCCGCCGCACGCGTGATCTGGAAGCACTATGGCGGCGCCGGCAAGTTCCCCCACATCACCGAGCAGCTGATGGCGGCCGTGGACAAGTCCGACAGCGCGCAGTTCACGCGCGAGGAGATCCTGCACCCGGAGGGCTGGGTGCTGCTGAGTTTCATCATGGACGCGCGCACGGGGCTGGGGCGCTTCCACGACTTCGCGATCAGCAACAAAGACCTGATGTTCAAGCTGATCGACCTGATCCGCACCCACAGCATCGACGACATCCTCACCGACGAAGACGTCGTCGAGCGCGTCGAGCTCTACAAGCGCCACGCCGCCATCAACGCCGAACAGATTGAGCGTTGCGGCCGCATGTACAAGAACCTGCTGGTGCTGGACCTGCGCAAGGAAGATGAGATCTACGCGGGCAACCGCTTCATGCCCTACGCGGTGTTTCCCGACTGCAACATCAGCCTGCACGTGATGTGGGGCAAGCAGCGGCAGAACGTGGCGATCGCCTGCGGCAAGAGCATCCTCGACCGCGGCAGCAAAACCAACGTAGGCGAGCTGATGCTAAAGCACGGCGGCGGTGGCCACGTAGCCGCCGGCACCTGCCAGGTCCCGGCCGACAAGGCCGACGCCACGGTCAAAGAATTGATCGAAGCCATCACCACCAACGGCTAACGTAGCGCAGGGTTCGCGAAGCGAATGACCCTGATAGTCATGTATGACCTTCAGGAGTGCCTGGGCCTGCCGTGGGCGCCTCGCCCGCGGCAGTAGTTGCGGGCAGGAATTCATCGCCGTCCTCCCCGCCGCCAGTTAGCATGAATCCATGTCCAACGGGCGCAGACTCGCCCTTAGCCTGCTTGCCGTGCTGATCGCGGTACCGGTGACGCTGATGCTGCTGCCCGGTAACGCCCACGCGCCAGAACTTGTGCACGACCCTCTGCCCTGTGGCCAGTCAACACAGCCCCGGAACACTGACGGCCCACTGGATCTGGCCGATCCGGAGCCGAAGCCTGAGCCTCCGCGGCAACCCAAACCCGACGACAGTTGCGTGCTGCGAATGCGGCTCGTTGACGCCGCGACCGATGCGCCGATTGGGGACACCCCGGCACGCCTGGTGGTGATTGAACAAGGTGAGAGCGAACCCGACCTCGATCCCCTGCCCGAACGCGACGATGGGAACTGGCCCGTTAACACCGTGTCCAACGCGGAAGGCGAAGTCACCTATCGCTACAACCTGTCGGTCGCCGGCCTGCGGGACAAGCCGACAGTCGTGCTGGCGATCCCGCAGGGCTGGTTCCCGGCCGATCCGCTGGAGGACTACCAGGCGGCCTGGCACTCATGGGTGAGCGGCGATCTTGCCGTGCCGGTCACCGTCCGCTTCCGGCGCGGGTTGCAGATCAACGTCAAATGCAGCTATGAGGACGGCACTCCGGCCGAGGGAGTGAGAGTAACCGGCTTCCCCACTTGGTCCGATGAATCAGTCGCGTTCGAGCTGCGACGGGACAGCATGCGGGCGCTGGATGCCCTGGCCGATCAGGACGCAGAGCAACCGCCGCCGCTGGACCAGTCGGGCAAGGGCAGCCCCGAAGGGGTCGAGTACGAATTCATCAGCGACGAGCCCACCATCACCGGCCCGCCACCGCCACCGGAGTGGCAGGCCGCCACCGATGAGCGCGGGCGCGCGCTGATTTTCGGGTTGCCGGCCGGGTTGACCCATCTCGTGATCCACGGGCTCGGCGCGCTGAAGCAGGTGCGGACGTTCGAGCTTGCGGCCGATATCGAGGAGACGTTCACGATACCGCGCACGGCCAACGTTGACCTGACCGTGCGCTGGCTGGACGACATGCCGATGGAGACGCAAGGCTATCGCGTGCTGAACGTGTTCGGCGGGAGCCTGCGGATCTACCACGGCGGGCGCGCGGAAGTGCGCGTGTCGCTCACCGGCATCGCGCCCGGCGGCTACGAATGTGAAAGCATGGGCGACCCCACCAATCACTTGTGGCTGGAGTCCGGCGCGAACGCCGTCACCGTGTGGCTTGGCAAGAAATCCTTTTGCGACTGGTACGCCACGCTGCGCGTCAACGGCCGCGATATCCCGAAATTCGAGTTGAAGTGTCAGCCCAAGGGCCGTCGCGTCATTCATGAAAACGCCGAGTTCGCGCCCGACACGCCATGCAGCATGGACCCGGGTGTCTACATCGTGGACCTGCCGGACGGGCGCACCGAGGAAATGCACTTCGTGCCCGGGCCGCCTGTCTACACACGCCTCGACATCAAGGTGCGCGAAGTGACCTTCACGATGGGACAGGACCTGCACAATCTACTGACGCGGCCGGACGAGGAACGGCCGGACGGCGGCATCTCGCTGACGGGGATGGGAGACGGGGGCGCCGCCGGGTTACTGGCCGAAGCGCTCGCGAATGACTTGTACGGCCAGTTTCAGAAACTGGCGCCCGGCATCCCGGTGACGCTGCCGATGCCCCCCGGCGTGTATGACATCTGGCCGCAAGTTCCCGGGCACTTCTATGTCTTCAACGTGCCGCTCGACGTTTCAGACCCATCCGTCAACGCCGTGCACCTTGGGCTAGACGGCTGGCCTGGCGCGGCGCGCTACTCAGTGCGCTTTCTCACGGACGCCGACGGGAACAAGGCAAATTTATACCTCGATGACTCGGCCTGGAATACCGACCACGCGATCTACGACGAAGACGGCTGGTTCGGCTGGTTCACACCCGGCGGCGCCGCCTGCAGCAGCTGGGGCGATAGAATCAAGCACTGCAGCGCATGGTTGCCCGTTGCACGCGAGTACCGCGTGGACCCCGCCAGTATCAGCGGCGGATGTACAGTCACGTTGACCGATGAAGACGAGACGGAATCGATCGACGCCTGGGTTCGCTGGACTCGCGACGGCATCGAGTTCTCTGCTGTCTGGCAGGGAAAGGAGAAGCAGGCCACGCAACTGCCCGCGGGGCCGGTGCAGCTCGTGGTGCGACGCGACCGTTGGCGCGAGGAAGTGGTTCACTGCGCCGTGCTGGACCTGCAACTGACCGGCGAGCACACGGTCTCCCTCGCTGACCTAGACTGGAGGGCGCCGGGCTTTGTCCGCGTCCTCGGCCTCGGCAAGATCGATGTGGACCTGTACTCCTTTGGTGGTGAGCGCTGCAAGATCTCCAGGTCACCCGAAGGGAAAGTCAGCACCGACGAAATCAGCGAGGCACTACCTCCCGGCGACTACCACCTGTGCATCGAAGGGCACGGCAGCCTGGAAATCCGCACCGTGACCGTGCGTGCCGGCCAGACCACCACTGTTGACCTTCGCTGACCGTTGCGCCCATGGCGGGTTGGTTGGCGCGGCGTATGCTTTCGCGCCATGAATGCGCCTTTGCCGGTTTCCGCCGCCCGCTCGATGACGGCCCGTGAGTGGGGCCTGCTGGGCTCGCTGTCCGTGCTCTGGGGCGGTTCCTTCCTCTTTATTGAGCTGGGCCTGCGCGACTTCGGCCCCATGTCGCTGGTGTTCCTGCGCCTGGCCCTGGCGGCGCTGGCCCTGCATGTCGCACTGCGCCCCATGCGCGTGAAGCTGCCCGGCGGCCGCGCATGGGGTTGGTACTTTCTGCTGGGCCTGTTCAACAACGCGCTGCCCTTCGCCCTGATGTTCTGGGGCCTCACCCGCATCGGCGGCGCGCTGGCCAGCATGCTGAACGCCACCACCCCGCTGTTCACCGTGGTGCTGGCGCACTTCATGACCCGCGACGAACGCATGACCCTCAACCGCCTCGCCGGCTGCCTGCTGGGCGTGGTCGGCGTCGGCGTGATGGTCGGGCGCGAAGCCCTGTCCGGCGAGGGCGAGCTGCTGGCCTACCTGGCCGTGCTCGGCGCCGGCGTGTGCTACGCGCTCGCCGGCATCTTCGGCCGCAAAGTCGGCCAAGTACCGCCGCTGGCCCTGGCGACCGGGCAGCTCACGGCCGCGGCAATGCTGATCGCTCCGCTGGCGGCGCTGGAGCAGCCCTGGAACGCGACGCCCGGCTGGCAGTCGCTTGCTTCGCTGGTGGCGCTGGCGCTGGTCAGCACCTCGTTCGCCTACGTACTGTACTTCAAGCTGCTGAAGGCGGCCGGTGCGACGAACATTTTGCTGGTGACGCTGCTGGTGCCGGTCAGCTCGACCCTGCTGTGCGTGCCGCTGCTGGGCGAAGTGCTTGAGTGGCGGCAGGTCGCAGGCATGGCCGTGATCGCGCTGGGGCTGCTGCTGGTAGACGGCCGCATTCTGCGCCGGCCGTAGGGACACGCTGCCGCGTGTCCCTAGCCCACGCGCATGTCGATCAGTTTGGCCTTGTGGCCGCAGGCTCCGCAGCGGGCTTCGAGCGTGTACATGGTGTTGTCGTCGCTGGTGGCGTCGCCCACGAAGGTGGGCGCTTTGCACTTGGGGCAGGTGCCGCTGGCGATGGCGTCCGACAGCTCCTGCGCGGCGGGCGTGCGGTACTTGGGCGACCCATCGTCGAGTTTCGGCACCTCCGCGGTGCCGAACTTCGGCAGCTCGTCGGTGCCCATCTTCATGTCGTCGGCCTCGGCGCCCAGCATGGGCACGGAGTCGGTCATGGAGGGCGACAGCGACTCCTCGGCGAGCGCGGGCATGGTGTCGGTCATGGAAGGCGCCAGCGCCTCCACTTGCAGTGTGGCGGGCTTGGCTTCCTCGACCGGCTTGGGCTCGGGGGCGGGTTTCGGCTTGGCCGGCTCGGGTGCCGGCTGCGGCTCGGGTTCCGCCATGTGGGTGGGCGCGGGCGTCATCACCGCGGCGTCCACGGCGGGCGGCGGGTCGGCGGGCACCTGCGGCTTCTGCGGCTCCGCGGGCTGGTGCTTGCCGCGCATGGCCAGCGCCACGATGATCACCACCAGCACAGCGCCGGCGGCGATGCCGACGTATAGCCCCACAGATGCCAGCATGCGACCCCCCGTTGCGATTCCGCCTAAACTGTAGGGCAATAGTGTCCAGACGGCAACGGCGGCCTGCGGTGCGCTGTATGCAATCGCGAAATTGTCGCGCGCCCGGCAGGCTGCTAAGGTCCGCCCTGAGGAATGAGACCATGACCACACCTACCTTCACACCAAAACACGTTCTGCGCGGCCACAAGGGCAACGTGTTCTGCCTGTCGCTTTCAGCCGACGGCAAGACGCTCGTCACCGGCAGCAAAGACACCAACGTCCGCGTCTGGGACGTCGCGGCAGGCAAGCTGCTGCACACCATGGGCGGCAGCAAGTCGCCGATCATGGGCGTGGCGGTCAGCCCCGACGGCAAGCTGGCGGCCAGCGGCAACGTCACCAACCAGGTGCTGTTCTGGGATGTCGCGGCCGGCAAGGAGGGCGCCAAGTACATGGGCGGCACGGGCCACCACGGCACGGTGAACGGGCTGGCGTTCGCCCACGACGGCAGCTTCGTGCTGAGCGTGGCCGACGACCGCAAGGTGATGCGCTGGGACGCCGCCAAGGGCAAGCAGCGCGCGGTGATGAACAAGCACGAGGCCCCGGCCTTGTGCGTGGCCGTCAGCCCCGACAACAAGCGCTGCGTGAGCGCCGGCAGCGACGGCACCGCGCGCATCTGGAACCTCGAGACCAACGAGCAGCTGCACGTCATCAAGGCCGGGCCGGAAAGCGTGCTCACCGCGGCCTGGAGCCCCGACGGCAGCCTGATCGCCACGGGCGGGAATGAGGAAGAAATCCGGCTCTGGAACCCGGACACGGGTGAAAGCGTGAAAACCATCCCCACGGGCGTGCAGACGGTGACCTCGCTGGCGTTCAGCCCGGACAGCAAGTGGCTGGCCATGGGCGGCACGGACAACGCCCTGTACCTGTGGGATATCGAGAACCCGGCGCTGACGCCGGCACAGGCCGACATGTCAAAGGGCGACCCGCGGCTGATGTTCAAGGGCCACACCAACCACATCAACGCCGTGGCCTGGAGCCGCGACAGCAAGACCATCATCACCGGCAGCAAGGACGAAACCTGCCGCGTGTGGGTTGCGTAGCACGGCCGTCCCGGCCGTGATCCCAGGAATCTTCCAACGCCTCGAGCCCCGGCCGAAAGGCCGGGGACGCCCGCCGCTTTTGGCGGGCGAAAAGCTCACGCGGCAAAATCGCCGCCTCGCTGCGCGTACGTTCGCTTCGCGAACCCCCGGCCTTTCGGCCGGGGCTCGTGTATCCTTGCTGCATGCGCGATCAGTTCACACCGACCTTGGCATGGCATCTTACCTTCACCACCCGTGGCACATGGTTGCACGGTGATGAACGCAGGTCCGTCAGCCGCAACCCGTCCGTACGGCTGCCGCCTGACCCTTTCCTTCACGAGTACATGAAGGGAAAGCTGAAGCACCCGCCGGTAACGCTTGACGCGTCAAGCCGCAAGATCGTTCGCGAGGCCATTGAGGGCTACTGTCGCTTCAAGAACTGGCCTGTGCTCGCGCTGAACGTGCGCAGCAACCACGTGCACGTGGTTATCAAGGCAGTCGAGAACAGCAGCAAGATGTTGAACGCCATCAAGGCGCGAGCCACACGCATGCTGCGCGAGGCCGGAAAATTCGACGCCGACCGCCCGATCTGGACCGAACGAGGTAACCAGGGACGGTTGCTGACGGAGAAATCCGTCAACGACGCAATCAACTACGTACTGAACGAACAGGGGCCGGAAATCTAGAGCCCCGGCGGAAACGCCGGGGACGCCCGCCGCTTCTGGCGGGCGAATCTTTTTGGTGTTCCCTCACGCTTCACGCGGCAAAATCGCCGCGTGTCCCCGGCCTTTCGGCCGGGGCTCGAATGGGTTCGCGCGGGTTTACACGTTCCGCAGGTCGCCGAGGATTTGGCGGCTGATTACTAGCCTTTGTACCTCGGAGGTGCCTTCGCCTATTTCGCAGAGCTTGGCGTCTCGGTACATGCGCTCTACGTCGTACTCCCTGGTGTAGCCCACGCCGCCCAGCACCTGTATCGCGTTGGTGCAGGTCTTCATGGCTACTTCGCTGGCGTAGAGCTTGGCCATGCTGCCCGCCAGTGCGAAGTCGCGGCCGGCGTCGCGCAGCCTGGCCGCGTGGTACACGAGGTGGCGGGCCGCGCTGATCTCCATGGCCATGTCCGCCAGCATGAACGACACGCCCTGGAAGGTGCCGATCGGCTTGTTGAACTGCTTGCGCTGGCGCGCGTACTCCAGCGCCTTCTGGTACGCGCCCTCCGCGATGCCCAGCGCCAGCGCGCCGATGCTGATGCGCCCGCCGGCCAGCGTCTTCATGAACTTGTTGAAGCCGACATCCACCTGCGGCTCGCCGCCCGCCACGGCGTCCAGCGGCAGCTTCATGTCCTCGAACACCAGCTGCGCGGTGTCGCTGCTGCGCATGCCGAGCTTGTCTTCCTTGGCTTCCACCTTGAAGCCGGGCGTGCCCAGCTCCGCGATGAAGGCCGTGATGCCCTTGCCATCCTTCGGGTTCTGGTTGGTCTTGGCCGTGAAGATGCAGGTCTTGGCGTAGTGCGGGTTGGTGATCCAGGCCTTGCGGCCGTTCACCAGCCAGTGGTCGGATTTGCGCTCGGCCGTGGTCTTGGTGCCGCCGGCGTCGGAGCCCGCGCCGGGCTCAGTGAGGCCGAAGCAGCCCAGCGTGAGGTTGCCGTCGTCATCGACGCCGCGGCACAGCTGGGGCACGTACTTCTGCTTTTGCTCATCAGTGCCGAACAGGTAGACGGGCGTGACGCCGAGGCTGATGTGCGCCGCGTAACCGAGGCCGGTGCTGCCGCAGGCCTTGCTGAGTTCCTCGACGACCAGGATGAAGCTGAGGGTGTCGAAGCCGCTGCCGCCGGCCTCTTCGGGGATGCTGAGGCCGAGGAAACCGAGCTCGGCCATCTGCTTGTAGTTGTCTACGGGGAACTCGGCCTTTTCATCGAGTTCCTGGGCCCTGGGCGCGACGTGGTCTTTGACGAACTCGCGCGCGGCCTGCTGGATCTGCTGCTGCTCTTCGGTCAGGTCGAAGTTGGTGGCAAAGGCTTCGGTCGTGGTCATGGCGCATTCCCGCGGCTTGTTTGGCCCGGTTATAAACCGATGTGCGCCGGTTGGGCAACCGGTAGGGGCGGGCCTATCTGCCCACCCGGGCCGCCACATGGGGCGGCCCCTACGGACTGGTGCAGGGGGCGGGACTTGAACCCGCACGGGTTGCCCCACTGGAACCTAAATCCAGCGCGTCTGCCAATTTCGCCACCCCTGCATCATCCGGCGCGTCTGCTGCCGTTCCGCTGAGCTACACTTTCGAGTCGGCATGCGCCATGATGCCACCCCTGCATGACTGATCTTTGTACCAACCCTTGAACTCGAAACTGACTGCTGATGCAAAAAGCAAATGCGGTAAACCACGAAGGACCACCAAGGGCCACGAAGAACGATGGGGTTGTTTTACTTCGTGGTTCTTCGTGGTCCTTCGTGGTTAACAAGCTTTTGCAGTCGCCGGTAAGCCAACCGGGCAGGTTGGTTCGCTGCGCTAACTGTCCGCGCCACTAACCCCATGTTCTCGGCCTAGAACTCTTCTTCCTCTTCCTTGTCTTCCTTACGGCCGGGGGTTTCGGCGGGCTTTTCCTTTTTGGGCTCGGCTTCCTTGGGCTCGGGGGGCTTCTGGTTGCGGTTGCCGTTGCGGTCGAACACCGGTTTGTACTCCTCGTCCGGGTTGATCTCCGCGTCGCCCTTCCAGACCTTCAGCTTCTCGAACGGACGGCCGTCGCTGTAGCTGCCCATGTCCTTCTGCTGGGGCGTGTCGCCCAGCGCGTACTCGCGGTTCTTGCCGTGGAAGGCGGCGTCGGTCAGGCCGTCGAGCAGCTTCCAGTAGCCGTACCAGTCCCACACGTCCAGCATTTCGGCCCGGGTGGCGGGCGCGGCCGGCGTCTGGTGGGTGGCGACGATGGACTTTTTGCCGTAGTCGCTGCTGATGAACTCGACCAGGTTCTTGTTCTCGGCCTTCACCTTGGTGGCCTTGACGAAGAACTCCTTGGCGCACCAGGCTCCCACGGTGTGGTCGCTGTCGCTGAACACGCTGAGCAACAGGGCTTCCTCGGGGATGCCGGCGAAATCCGAGAGCGGAATCAGCCCGTTCTTCTGCGCCTCGCAGTTACAGCTGAACGCGCGGCCGGGCTGCACGGGCATTACGGCCTTCGGCTTGGGCAGCTTCAGGCTTTCCCAGTCGGCGGCCAGGTTCGCGGTAGTCACGCCGCCCGCGCTGTGGCCGGCGATGGCGAACTTTTCCTTGATGGGCTGCACGCGGGTCTTGTCGGCCTCGAGGTACTTGAAGGCGTCGAGGATGCTGGTGGCGCAGTTGGGGGCGTAGTTGGCCGGCGGCTCAAGCCCATGGGCCTGGTACTGGGGGTAGATCACGATGTTGCCGCGCCGGCACAGGTGCTCGAGCCAGGCGTCGTAGCCTTCCGGGTTGAGCTGGCCGTAGCCGTGGATGAACGCGATGACGGGGGCTTTTTCGGGCACGGGCTCGGCGGGTGTGTAAAGCCAGTAGTGCTCGCCGGCCTCGAGGGCCTCGTGGGTTTCGACCTTGGCGTGGGCGTACTTGCCGCCGCCGGGGCCGTCCTCGGGCTGCCGGTCGGGCGCCGTGGCCTTGGCGTTGCGGGCGGGGAAGTCCTTCTTCTCGGCCTGTTGCGCCTGGACGGGCGCGTAGGCAAGCAGCAGGGCGGGCAGGATCAGCCAGGCAAGTTTCTTCATCACGTCTCCCAATGACAAACGAACCCCGCGCGGGGCGTAATCCTAGTGTGTTTCGCGGCCGGAATCTAACGGGGAAGGTCAGCCGGCGGGCTTAGTCGCGGAAGCCTTCTTTCGTGAGCACGATGTCCCTGGCGGGGCCGCTGCCGCCTTCCTTGCCGTCGCTGCCGAGGCAGGTGATGGTGTATTCGAACTGCTCCGGCTCATACTTGTAGGGCGCGCCGAAGGGGTCCGTGGGAATCGGGTTTCCCGTCAGCTTGGCGATGTCCTCCAGCTCAAGCGGGTAGTGGCCCCGGTCGAACCAGTAGTTTTCGACGCCTTCCTTTATCTGCAGCATGTCACTCCGTGCCTGCTTGAGTTTTGCCTGCTCCGCCGGGTCTTCGGCCGGCTTGTCCTGGTTTCCTGCGGGTACATTGGGTGCTGCCGTGTTGCCCGCGCCGCCGCAGCCCGCCAGGAGCAGCACCAGAAAGACGCTGATTCGCCGCATAACTCTCCTTTCCATGGATTCCGGCGGGTGGGTTCGATTCCCGCCCAGGCCGGGCCTGAGGTTAGCGCCGGAGCGGGCGGCGCTGCAACCTTCGTCCGCCCTGTTGCCGTTTAAGGCAGGGAATGTACGTTTTCGGCCTGCCGTGGGCCCGTAGCTCAGTTGGTAGAGCGATGCGTTCGCAATGCATAGGTCAGGGGTTCGAATCCCCTCGGGTCCACCAATGAAATCACCCGCGCAAGCGGGTGATTTCATTGGTGCCCGCCGAAGCCTTGGCAACGCGGGCTGATCCTGGGCGGGATCAGCTCAACCGCTCCGTTTACGCCCGGCTCCTGCCGCCTGTTGCGCTGATCTGGCCCTTTCTACAATCGGGAGGTCCCGCACGTTCGTTCCATTCCTATGCGTAAATCCCCGATTGGCCTGATCATCCTGATCGTGCTGCTGGTTGCCGGCGCCGGTGTGGCCGTTTACTTCATGCTGGCCGATGACGCGCCGCGGCCGGTGCCCAAGCCGCGCGTAGCGGAGCTTGAGCCGAAAAAGCCGGCAGGCAACGCCGCCACCCTGCAGCCGACCAACCAGCCGGCGCCTGAGCCACAGCCTCAGCCCAGGCCGAAACCAGGGCCGGAACCGGGACCGCGTCCCGAACCCAAACCGGAGCCCGCGCCCGAGCCGGAACCCAAGCCTGAGCCCAAGCCGGAACCCAAACCCGAAGAAAAACCCGCCCCGGGCCCGGAAGCCCACGGCTACCCGAAGCCAACCAAGGTCGGCATCGCCTCAGTCCTGGGCGGTGAGGCCGGCGAAGCGGTGGCATTCGGCACCGTTGTGGACCAGGACCGCCAGCCGCTCAGCGGCGCGAGTGTGGCGGTCTACATCGTGCGCTCCGCCGAAGGCGGCACCCCCACCATGGAATCGGTGCGCGGCGTGACCACGGGCAAGGACGGGCGCTTCTCCATGGCCATCCAATACGCGCCGCGTGACGGCGAAATCACCGAGTTCGCGGTAGCAGCCACGCGCACCGGCTACTGCATGAGCAACGTGATGACGCCGGACCCGGAGCGCCCGATCGAGCTTCAGCTGCACGCCTTCTCGGCGGACACCACGATCGAGGGCGAGGTCGTTGACTCCGAGGGCTCCACAGTGTCCGGGACCAACGTGTACTGCACCGGCAAGCTGAACACCATCGACCCGGACAGCCTGCGCCTGCAACCAGACAGCGTACAGATTGCGCTGGCCGTCGCGGCCGCCACGGACTGGAACGGCAACGCGATGACGGACCAGTTCGGACGCTTCGTAATCAAGCGCGTGCCGCCCGGGGTATTCACGGTCTGGTGCGCCAGCGGCGACCAGAAGGGCGAACCGCAGGAGGTGGAGGTCATGGCCGGGCGCAGCAACATGCTGTCGCAGGCGCTGGCCACGCCGCTGAAAAAGCAGCAGGACTGAGCAGTTGCAAACTGAAAAGCCCGGCCGCACAGGCCGGGCTTTGCTTTATCTGGCGTGAAGGCTAGTTTTCGGAGGCGACGGTTTCCGTCTCCGACTTCTCCTTCTTCTTTTCCTTGGGCTTGTCGGTGTAGACGAAGTCGAGCTCGGTCTTTTCCTTGCCGTCCGCGTCCTTGCCCTTCTTCACCTTCACCGTGACCTTAGCCTTGCCGGCGAGCTTGCCGCGCAGCAGCTCTTCGCTGAGCGGGTTCTCGATGTACTTCTCGATGCCGCGGCGCAGGGGACGCGCGCCGAACTCGAGGTTCTGGACTTCCTTCGATTCCAGCACCCACTCCTTGGCCTCGATCGGCACCTCGATCTCGATTTCGTGCTCGGCGAGGCGTTTGCGCACGCCGCGGATCTCGATGTCGAAGATCTTGAAGATGTCTTCCTTGGTCAGCGGCTTGAAGACGATGATCTCGTCCAGGCGGTTCAGGAACTCCGGCTTGAAGTGGCGCTCGATCTCGTGCATCAGCATCTCGCGCATCTTCTCGTGGCGGCTGTCGTCGTCCTTCTTCACGAAGCCCAGCCCCGTCTGGTTCTTGATGATGTTCGCGCCGATGTTGCTGGTCAGGATCAGCACCACGTTCTTGAAGTCCACGATGCGGCCGAAGGAGTCGGTCAGCTGTCCTTCCTCCATGACCTGCAGCAGCATGTTGTAGACGTCCGGGTGGGCCTTCTCGATTTCGTCCATCAGCACCACGGCATATGGACGGCGGCGGATCTTCTCGGTGAGCTGGCCGCCTTCCTCGTAGCCGACATAGCCCGGGGGCGCGCCGACCAGGCGGCTGACGTTGAACTTCTCCATGTACTCGCTCATGTCGATCTGCACGAGCGCGTCTTCGCTGCCGAACATGAACTCGGCCAGGGCCTTGCACAGCAGGGTCTTGCCCACGCCGGTCGGGCCGACGAACAGGAAGCTGCCGATCGGGCGCTTGGGGTTCTTGAGCCCGGCCCGTGAGCGGCGCATCGCGCGAGCGATCTGGCTGATCGCCTCGTCCTGGCTGATCACGCGCTTGTGGAGCTCTTCCTCCATCTTCAGCAGGCGTTCGGACTCGCCCTGGTCGATGCGCGTGAGCGGGATGCCGGTCATCTTGCTGACCGTCTCGCAGATCACTTCCTCATCGACTTCGCCGCTGATCACGTTGGCCTGCTCGCGCCACTCGCGCTGCATGCGCTCTTTTTCCTTGCGCAGCTGCATGGCCTTGTCGCGCAACTGGGCGGCCTTCTCGTACTCCTGGTTGCTGATGGCCTCGTCCTTCTCGGCCTCCAGCTTGTCGATTTCGCCGTTCAGGTCGCTCAGGTCCGGCGGCTTGCTCATGGAACGCAGGCGGATGCGCGCGCCGGCCTCGTCCATCACGTCGATCGCCTTGTCCGGCAGGACCCGGCTGGGGATGTAACGCGAGGAAAGGTCCACGGCCGCCTTCAGGGCGTCGTCGGTGTAGCGCACGCGGTGGTGCGTCTCGTAGCGGTCTTTCAGGCCGTGCAGGATGGCGAGCGCGTCGTCCACGTTGGGCGGCTCGACCAGCACCTGCTGGAAGCGGCGCTCCAGCGCGCCGTCCTTTTCGATGTAGCGGCGGTATTCATCCAGGGTGGTGGCGCCGATCACCTGCACTTCGCCGCGGCTCAGGGCAGGCTTCAGCACGTTGCTGGCGTCGATAGCGCCTTCCGCGCCACCCGCGCCTACCAGGGTGTGCAGCTCGTCGATGAACAGGATGACGTTCTTGGCGCGGCGCACTTCGGTCATCACGGCCTTGATGCGCTCCTCGAACTGGCCGCGATACTTGGTGCCGGCCACCATCATGGCCAGGTCCAGCACCACGATGCGGCGGTCACGCAGCAGCTCCGGCACCGCGCCGGAGATTACTTCCTGGGCCAGGCCCTCGACGATAGCGGTCTTGCCCACGCCGGCCTCGCCGATCAGCACCGGGTTGTTCTTGGTGCGGCGGCACAGCACTTGGATCACCCGCTCGATTTCGTCCTTGCGGCCGATCACCGGGTCAAGCGTGCCCTCGCGCGCGAGTTCGGTAAGGTCGCGGCCGAAGGCGTCCAGCGCCGGGGTTTTGCTCTTTTCGCCGCTGTTGCCGGCGGCGGGCGGGTTGATGCTGGCGGTGTCGCGGGGCTTGCCGCGGCGGCCGGTGTCGCCCTTTTCGCCGCCGGAGGAGCCGGCTTCGGGGCTGAGCAGCTCGAGCACTTCTTCGCGTACTTCGTCGAGGCGCACGCCGAGATTCATCAGCACCTGGGCGGCAATGCCCTCGTTTTCGCGCAGCAGGCCGAGCAGCAGGTGCTCGGTGCCGACGTGCTCGTGGTTCAGGGTGGCGGCTTCTTCCTTGGCGAGGTCGATCACCCGCTTGGCGCGCGGCGTGAAGGGCAGCTTGCTGGGCGCGGTCATGACCTGCGGGCCCTGCTGCACCAGCTTTTCGATCTCGAGGCGGATCTTGCGCAGGTCAACGTCCATGTTGCGCAGGACGGTGGCGGCCACGCCGGAGCCTTCGAGAATCAGGCCGAGCAAAATATGCTCTGTCCCGATGTACTCGTGGTTGAACTTCTGGGCTTCCTGGCGTGCGAGACCCAGAACTTTGCGTGCGCGTTCGGTGAATTGTTCAAACATGTTCCGCCTCTGATCTCCGGCTTCAACGGCCCCCGGAGGCTGTAGTTATCTTCTATCACAACGGTAGCCGTAGGCCGAAAGGGCGTCAACGACGGGCGCTGCAAGGATTTCGCGCGGTGAGCCCGGATTTGCCCGCCATGCGTTGTGGAAAGAACGCCATTGAGGCGAGGGTGATTCCGGTTTCACTGCGGGATTAAGGGGTGCAAACCCCATGCCCAAGCCAGAAGGCCGTTTGCAGCCCAAAACCCCGCCACCGGGGCAGGTTTGTGAACAACCCTGCGGTTATGGCAGGGTCGTGCCACACCAAACCCAAGCCCGCCGTGCTAACGGCGGGTTTTGCGTCGGCGCGCGAAGAATGTCCAAATCCGGATACGAGCGCCGAACACACTTCGAACCAAAGCCCACCATTGGCATGGCGGGCTTCTGTTTAGTCGCTTTGTGCCGTGCCTGACCGTGGCTATGCTTCGCGGCTTGTTTCCACAGGAGCCTCCCATGCGCGTGCTTGCCGCCTGCTTGCTGCTGCCTTTGCTGCTCGGTGTTGCCACTGCCCAGGATGACGAGTACGAAATCCAGATCGCGGCGAAGCTGCTCGACCTGAAGGCCGGCGAAAAACTGCACGTGGAGCTACGCTCCGGCACCACTGACCTGCAGGGCTTCAAAGTCAGCGTCCCCGATGGCACCAGCGCCGTCTATCTCAATGTGCTCGACGCTACGGCCGACATCGACCTCGCCCTGTGCGACGACAAGCTGGAAAGCGTGGACGACCTGGATGAACACTCAATCTGCGAGTCCATGACGGCCCGCATCAACGAGGTGCTCGCCTTCACTAAAAAGGACGGCCTGAAGCCCGGCGCCTGGTACGTCTACGCGGGCTCCTTCGCGGCCTACGACGAAGAAGAAGTAAGCTTCGACATCCTGCTCAGCTTCAACGCCAAGCCGAAGCTGGACACGCCCGCGCTACCGTTTGCGCCCATGGTTTCGCTCACGCCGCTGCAGCGCGCGGTGGCGGCCTGCGTGATGCTGTACACCGAGGAAGGGGCCGGCGGCAGCGGCACGGTGATCAGCGCCTCGGGGCTGATCCTCACCAACCGGCACGTGATCGAGGGCGAGGACGGCAAGGCGCTCAAGCGCGTGTGGGTTTCGTTCACGCGCTCGGCGCGCGAGACGCCGCTGCAGACGCACATCGCCGAAGTGTTAAAGGAAGACGAGGGGCTGGATCTCGCCCTGTTGCAGCTCAAGACCGACCTGGACGGCAACCCGATCGAGAAGCCCGACTTCGTATGGCTGCCGTTGGCAGCAGGTGAGGGCGAGCTGGGCGACGAGCTGCGCAGCCTGGGCTACCCGGCCATCGGCGGCGCGCGCAGCTTGACCAGCATCACGCTCACGCGCGGGGTGATCAGCGGCTTCGAGAGCAGCAAGGGCGAGCTGCAGTGGTACAAGTCGGATTGCCTGGTCAGCGCCGGCAACTCCGGCGGCACCACCATCAACGCCAAGGGCGAGCTGTGCGGCATCCCCACCGAGACGCTGCACGACCCGGAAACCATGGAGTTTCTCAGCTACATCCGACCCGTGCAGGCGGTGCCCAAGGAGTGGCGCGCGCTGATCAAGTAGGACCTCACTCCAGTTCCGCCACCAGCGCTTCCACCTCGGCGCGGTCTTCGGCGTCGGGCTGGTTCTCGAGGTATTTGCGGTAATCCTGCAACGCGCCGGCTTCGTCCTTGAGCGTGAGCCTGACATCGCCACGCCTGCGGTACGCGTCGGTGAAAACGTGGGCCCAGCCGGGCAGCAGGTAGTTCAGGTCGTCCAGCGCCTCCTGGTTGCGCTCCATCCTCCGGTACACCATCGAGCGGAAGTTCACGCCCCAGGCGTAGCCGGGTAGCACTTCCAGCGCGCGGTTGACGTCCTCCAGCGCGCCGAACGTGTCCCCGGTCTCGAATCTTGCGATGCCCCGGTTCAACCAGGCCTCAACGCGCAGCGGATCAAGGTCGATCGCGCGCGACAGGTCCGCGGCCGCCTCATCGTACATCTTGCGACCGAGGTACAGCGCAGCGCGGTTCGTGTAGACCAGCGCTTCCATGGGTTCAAGCCGCGCCGCGATGTTGTAGTGCTCAAGGGCCGCGTCTGACTGGCCGTCTCGCTGGAGGTAGAAACCGGCGTTTATGTGATGCGTCGCGCTGTCAGCGTTCAGCTCAATGGCCTTGAGCGTGGCCTCGATGGCCTTCTGGATCTGGCCTGTCTGGTAGTAGCCGTTGCCAAGCACCACATAGGTTTTGTCATAGCTGGGGTCGATCTGCAGCGCCCGCTCACACACCGGGATAGCGTCCTTGGGCGACAGGTTGCGCGCCTTGTAGACCATGGCTTTTACATTTTCCGACTCCAGCTGCAGCGCCGCTTCCACGTCGCGCAGGGCGCCCTCGCGGTCGTTGCGCTCACTGCGGATCACCGCGCGCTCCACCAGCTCTCCGGCCGTAGCGGGTTGCGGCAGGTCCGCCGGTTCGGGGACGCGGCTGAACCATCGCGAGATGCGCCGCCACACGTAGCTATCCGGCTTGAACCGCTCCCGCGCCTTGGACAGCGGCGCATATGCCGCGGCACTGGATGTCAGGCACAGGGCCGTGCCGCACTCGATGGCAAGGCGAACGTCCTCGATTTCAGCCATGAACGCCGCCAGCACGGCCACGGTCAGGTCGGGCAACTCGAGGTAGCCAAGCGTGCGGCAGATCAAGACGATCTCGTCGCGTTCGGCCTGGTTCCAGAAGGCGTTGTCGCCGTGCGTCCGCGCGCGCTCGACGAAAGGCCGCAGAGCCTCGGCCAGCAGCTCCACCGTCTGGGTTTCCCGGTACGCGCTGAGCTGGATCACGTAATCCTCCAGGCGGATGCTGCCCCTGGGGCGGTCCAGCCGGGCGAGTCCCTGGCGAACGTCATCGAGCGCCTCTTCGATTTTCTGCCGGTGCCGCGCCAGCAGCGCGCTGCGCCCGGCCTCGATGCGCCCCAGCCACTCGGCGCGCTCGGCGGTTTCCGTGCCCTCCACGATGAACTCGGCCAGCGCGAAGTCGTCGTTCAGCAGCGCGAGCTCGGCCGCGCGCAATCGCGTCGTGCGCAGCACGGTGCGATCCGCTTCCAGCACCTCCGCCGGCACGAACTCGTGGCTGCGTCCCGCCACCGGGGCCGTTTCCAGGCGAATCAGGTCGGCTTGCGCGGCCGCCACGGCGAGCAGCCCCGAAACGATGCGTGCGTTCTCGGCGCGGTCCGCGGGCGCCAGGGCGCCGTCCACGGCGCCGCGGGCCTTCAGCTCGGTGATGCGCGTGGTCGCCTCGGACGTCAGGTTTGACGCCTGCAGGCCGTCCAGCCGCCGGCGTTGCGCCGTGATGTCCTGCTGCCGTGTTTCGATCAGCTTGTCGCGCTCCTGCTGCTGCTTCAATTCCGTCGCGATGCGCGCCTCGCGCTCGCGTTCCGCTGATTGCAGGTTGATGCGCGCCTGGTCGCGCTCTCCCATCACGCGATTGAAGGCGTACACCCCGCCCGCGACGCCCAGCAGCAGCGCCACGGCTGCCACGCTCACGGCCGCCTTATGGCGCCGCACGAAGCGCTTCAGCAACTCGCGCGAGCTGTAGCGATACACGCTGAGCTCGCGCCCGTCGCGGAACGCCAGCACCTCGGCGGCCAGCTTCTCGGCAGACTCCAGGCGCTGGGCGGGCTCGCGCGCCATGGCCTTGTTCGCCAGGCTGACCAGGTCCGGCGGCGCTTCCGGCGGCAGCGGGTCCGGCTCAAGCACCAGCACTTTCGCCAGCACGTCGCGCGCCGTGCCGCCCTGGTAGGGCGGTCGGCCGGAGAGCAGTTCGTACAGGATCGCGCCCAGGGCGTACACGTCGGCGCGCTCGTCCAGCTTGTCGAGCTCGCCGCGGGCCTGCTCAGGCGGCATGTAGGCGGGCGTGCCGAGGATCGCGCCGTCGAGCGTGCGGTTGTCCGGGTCTTCCTGCATCAGCGATGGCGAAAACACCCGCTCGTCGGCGCGGCGCTTGATGGTGCTGGAATCCTCCTGCCCCTGCACCCGCGCCAGGCCCCAGTCAAGCACCATGGTCTCGCCGAAGTCGCCCAGCATGATGTTCGCGGGCTTCAGGTCGCGGTGGATCACGCCCCGGCTGTGCGCGTAGGCCACCGCGTTGCACACGTCCGTGAAGGCGTCCAGCAGCTTCAGCCGCTCGGCCAGTTTCTGCTGCGGGCTCGCCTCGCTGTGCTGGATCTGCAGCAGCCGGTGCGCCATGGTGCGGCCGCGCACCAGCTTCATGGTGTAGAACACCGAGCCGTCCTCGCGCGCGGCGATTTCGTACACCGGCACGATGTTCGGGTGCTCGAGCTGGCCGGTCACCTTGGCCTCGCGCAGGAAGCGCTCGACCAGCTCCGGCGTGTCGCTGACGTGGCTGGTGCCGCGCCCGGCCTGCGGTGGCAGCAGCTCTTTCAGCGCCACCTCGCGCCCCACGGCCGTATCCAGCGCCACCCAGATCACGCCCATGCCGCCGCGCGCGAACTCTTTCTTGACCTGGTAGCGGCCGCTGGCGGATGCGGCGGGCAGTCGGCGGGTCATCTCGGCCACGCGCTCGCGCCGGTCGGCGATGCTGGAAAGGGCCCTGGTGGCGGCTTCGGAGGAGGTGTCGGGTTTCAGCGAGAAGAGCGTGGACTGCGCCTGTGCGTCCACACCCAGGGAGGCCAGGCTTTCGGCCAGGGGCTGCGCGGCCAGGGATTCCACCTCGGCAACAATCTCCGCCTGGGCCGAACTGGGAGTTACGGACAGCAAAGTCTGCATGGGATTGGGCGGGGAGGGTGAGTCCGCGGGTGGGCCCGACAATCCTGTCGGGCCACCTTGATTCAAATCGGCCAGAACCCGCACGGCCTCATCAGGCGAAAGGAACCCGCGCTGCACGGCCAGCACAGCCGCCAGCACAGCCTTATGCCGCAAGGGATCAGCCTCAACCATGGCGAGCAGTATAGCGCCGGAAGCGCACAGCCGCGCGGATTTTGGGTTGGCTCGGCCCGTTCGCAGGGACACGCGGCAGCGTGTCGCAAACCGTGGGGCAGGCTGCCAGCCTGCCTGTAGTTCGTGATGTGGACCAGTGCCAGCAACACGTAAGGACACGCGGCAGCGTGTCCCTACTTTCGCGGCCGTCCGCGCGGGCGAATCGTGGACTCCAGCCCCAGCTTACGTGCGACCCTCTT
This sequence comes from Planctomycetota bacterium, assembly GCA_020638635.1. Lineage (GTDB taxonomy): Bacteria > Planctomycetota > UBA8742 > UBA2392 > UBA2392 > JACKID01. The sequence goes on along the minus strand of JACKIE010000014.1, from coordinate 27,940 downwards.
ACGCCAGGGATCGTCGCCGAAGGGCGAGCCCCGGTTCACGCACTCGCGCAGCTTTGCCAACTGCTCCGCCTCTTCCTCACGGTTCACGAAACGCAACCAGGGCTGCAGCCGCGGCGTCGGCCCCTCCACGAGCCAGTGTGCGAGCGGAAAAGGGTCTGGCTCCCCGGGGTCTGGCTCCTTTCCCGGCCGGCGCGGTTTGCCGGACGGAAAAGGTGTCTGACCCCCTCCCGAGCCCGCCCCGAATCCCGAAAAGGGGTCAGGCACCTCCGCTTTCGCTCCGGAGCCTGACCCCATTTCGCGCGCGCTCGAATACAGCCAGTCCTGGGCCTTGGCGACCATGCCTGCGCGAACGGGGTTGCGCTCGACGTAGCGCAGCACAGTCAAAAGGTGCCCACCGGGTTCAATGGGGAAGCTGCGGTAGCGCCCCTGCCAGACGTGCCCTGAGCCCTTGTAGTGCCTGTGATAGCGCCGCACATGGCAGGTGGTGGCCCACTGCATGAAGGCCTGCAGGTCGCCATCGCGCCGGGGCCAGAGCACCAGGTGAAAGTGGTTGGTCATCAGCACCCAGGCCAGCAGGCGCATGTTGAAGCGCTCGCAGGCCAGGGAAAGGATGCGTTCAAATGCCGCGAAGTCTTCGGGCTTGTGGAATACGTTCGCCCGGCCGTTACCCCGGTTGATAACATGGTAACAGATGCCACCCCGAGCGGTGCGAAGAGGTCGAGCCATGCCAGGAAGCTACCAACCGGCCCCCAAATGCACAAGAAAAAGGAGCCTGACCCCTTTTTTGACCTTGACTGTGTAGACGGTGCCACCGCCAAGTTGTCAACCTGACTTGTGGAGTTCCGTTCGCAGGGCGTAGCGGTCAAAATTGCCGTCGGGTTGAGCCCTGAACCACTCAACCCAGAATTCCAGCCAGACACCGACAAACTCAGGATAGTTTCTCACCTGCCGACTCAGCTTGACGCCGCCCCAATTCATCGTGCCAAAAACGTCAGGCTCGCCGTCCGCGTGCCAAACGCCGGTGTAAACCGGTCCGACGCCGCAGCGATGCTGAATCGATACTTGGCTGCCTTCTATGCGCAGTTCATGGCGTGGTAACAGGATCGTGTTTCCGTCATTCGATTTACTTTCGACGCGAACATCGGGGTGCTTGTATCGCAGAACGGCATTTACAAATGCACGTACAGAGTTGTATCGAAAGAACCCCAGCGGGTAGGTGGGAATACCGAACCAAGTGTCGACGCTGTGGGCCCTTGCGTCAAGCTGCGGACATACGTTCGCGATCAGGTAGCGCAGAATTGAAGCAGCGCTATCGATGTAGCGTTCGTCCACGTCGCGGTCGATACGCTCCCACGGACGAATGACACAAGCCGCCTCGCACAGAGTTTGCCAAGGCTTCGATGAATCCTGAAGTATCTCCAGCCGCCAGTTCCACTCTGCTGTGATGTGCAACATTCGCTCGATCACTTCCAGGTAAACCGTCGGCCGTTCCCAGAAGGTAGTGTTCTGAAGTCGAGTCGAGAGCCAAGCGTTCGAATCCATGCCGATCATGGCCGGCAACCATCGGGCCACCTTCCAGTCATTTTCTTCCGCCGCGTGGCGTGCAAGTTCCAGCAGGCTTGAAAAGAAGACCTGATGGGTCCGTGGCTCAAGCGCAACACGAGGGAAGCTGATCTCGCCCGGATGTGTTTCGCGCAGCGCGTCGGCAATGTCCGATATTGATACACTCCGCTCGGAGCTCGGCCTGCCGAGTTCTTTCAATGCCTGTCCAAGCGGAATGGTTGTCATCCAGAACAATCCAAGTTGAGGCAGCCATCTAGCTGATGGGAGGGCCGGAATTCAGGTCATCCATGTTTGGCAGCATCGAGTCATGCACCGCTGCATCCACGGCCAAAGGCAGCGTTATGAGTGCGTAGGCGGGGTTCGCTCCGCGCCTGTGTCCTTCGCTATTTGATTGCGCGTTTTCCGGGTTTAATGGGTGGGGTAACTGTCCTCTTCCGGTAGCAAAGAAAACCGAGTTCGACCAGCGCGCCGGCATGCCCTTGCCCGGCCGCAGTGCGGCCAGGCTGCGTGCGCGGCGCGTTGCGCCCCTTGCGCTCCATACTGGCGAGCTCTTTCTTTGAAAACACTTCGGGTGTGTCCATCCCCGGACCCGGGGGCGGGGGCTTAAGGCCCCCCGCCCCGGGTCCGGATGTTTCCTGCCCGATGATCCGGGGCGCGCGGAGCGGCACTGACGCGCCGGCCGCTCCGCATAGCTCCGCTCTCTCGCGGCTCCACCGGAGCCGCGAGATGTCCGCACGGCTCCTATTAAGGCCGACTTCTGCTGCGCAGAAGTCGGCCAGTTTGCTCTCACGCAGCTCGACAAACTGCCGGCGCAGCTCAGCGGGGATCGGCTCGCGGTCCGCCCAGGCCTGCGAGGGCGTGGGCTTGTCCCAGCCCTTGGGCCGGGACAGCTCGTTGGCGGTGGCTCGTGCAATCTGCAGGTCACAACTGCTCCAGGAGTCGGGGCGCAGCTCGAGCGCGGCGGCGTGCCGGGCCCTCACCTTCAGCCAGCCCAGCCCGCGCTCGCACGAGCCATTGTAGCGGGGCCAGTACAGGGTCTGGCACAATTTCCGCAGTTGGAAATTGTGCCTGACCCCCTCCCATGCCGGCGAAAAGGGAGGTCAGGCACCGCAAGCGGAGCCAGACCCCTTTTCGCCGAGCCGTTGTCGCTCTTGAGCACCAGGGGCGGGCCATGGATTGCGAACAGCCGCTCCAGGTGCTCGACTTGCCCGCGGCCGAGGCTGACCGTGTGCTGGAGCGTCAGCCGTAATCCGACTGCCGCTCGCCTATTGCCCGGGGGGGTGGGGTTGGGCAGACTCTGGGCATGAGCGGAAGCACACCGAAAGTCAAAGCTTTCCTGATCTGCGACCAGGTGATTCGCAGCACAGACGGCAAGTACAGCATCATCGGCGTGTTCCGCCGCGTGCATGCGCCTACCTTCCCGGTGTTCCATGCCCGTTTCGGCGTCTACCTGATGCTGGGCGACATGAACGGCGAATACAACTTCACCATCGAGTTCAGCGACCCCACCGAGGGCCAGACGCTCGCCAAGGCCGAGCTGCGCGGGGTCAAGCACCAGAAGCCCCTTGAGGACTTCGAGACCGGCATCAACCTGCCCGGCCTGCAGTTCACCAAGGAAGGCACCTTCGAGGTGCACCTGCTGTGCAACGGTGACCTGCTGCACGTGGACACCCTGCAGGCCATCAAGGTGGAAGCCCCGCCGGCCAAGTAGGGGCGGGCCCCTGTGCCCGCCCGACCCGGGCCGCCACGCGGGGCGGCCCCTACGTCGCTTCCCCACCGTTGAAGTAGAGGCTTGGCGTACTATAAACGGACCGTCGGGTGCGATTGACGCCCACGCTGTACACCAGGAGTGCCGCCATGGCTACCGCCGAGGTTTCGGAGACTGAAACCAGAACCATCGTCAACGATTTCGTCCTGCACGTCGCCACCGCCAACGGCTCGGGCTCGCAGACCAGCAACATGGTGCTGCTGCGCGCGCTGTTCGGCATGGGCATCCCCGTCTCGGGCAAGAACCTGTTCCCCAGCAACATCCAGGGCCTGCCCACCTGGTTCACGATCCGCGCCAACAAGAACGGCTGGATCAGCCGCAAGCAGGACGCCGACGTGGTGGTTTGCATGAACCCGGAGACCAGCGACGAGGACGTCGAGACTGCCAGGCAGGGCGCTGTGCTGATCTACGAGGAGAGCCTCAACCTCGCCGACAAGCGCCCTGACTGCGTGCACTACGCCGTGCCATTCAAGAAGCTGATCGCCGAGAACTGCCCCGACATGCGCCTGCGCAAGCTGGTGATCAACATGCTGTACGTCGGCGTGTGCGCCCAGCTGTTCGAGATCGACATGGAGGAGATCCAGAAGGCGCTCAAGCAGCAGCTTTCCGGCAAGCAGAAGGCCATCGACATCAACCTGCCCGCCCTCGAGGCCGGCTTCAAGTGGGCCGCCGAAAACCTCAAGAAGGCCGACCCCTTCAAGGTCGAGCGCATGAACGCCAACGAGGGCAAGATCATCGTGGAAGGCAACGCCGCCACGGCACTGGGCCTGATGTTCGGCGGCATCACCGTTGTCACCTGGTACCCGATCACGCCCTCCAGCAGCCTGTGCGAATACTTGGAAGAGTACCTGAACCGCTTCCGAATGAAGGACGGCAAGAAAACGTTTGCCGTGGTGCAGGCCGAGGACGAAATCGCCGCCGTCGGCATGCTGGCGGGCGCCGGCTGGGCGGGCGCGCGCGCGGCCACCAGCACCAGCGGCCCGGGCATCAGCCTGATGAACGAGATCATCGGCCTGGCCTACTTCGCGGAGATTCCCTTCGTGATCTGCGACGTGCAGCGCACGGGCCCCAGCACGGGCCTGCCGACGCGCACCATGCAGGGCGACGTGCTTAGCCTGCTGTACGCCAGCCACGGCGACACCAAGCACGTGGTGGTGATCCCCAACACGCCCAAGGAAGCCTTCGAGATGGCGGGCGAGTCGCTGAACCTGGCCGAGGAGCTGCAGACGCCGGTGTTCATCATGAGCGACCTGGACCTCGGCATGAACTACTGGGTTTCCGACCGCTTCGAGTACCCGACCGAGCCCATCCGGCGCGGCAAGGTGCTGGGCAAGGAAGAGCTCGAGAAGCTGGGCGGCAAGTGGGGCCGCTACGCCGACGTGGACGGCGACGGCATCCCGTACCGCACCATCCCGGGCACCGAGCACCCGAAGGCCGCCTACTTCACGCGCGGCACGGGCCACACGCCCCAGGCGACGTACAGTGAAAAGCCCCACGACTGGAAGAACAACATGGACCGGCTGGCCCGCAAGTTCGAGACGGCCAAGACCATGGTGCCCAAGCCGGAGATCCAGGACAACGGCCACGCCGCCGGGCTGATCTATTACGGCACCACCCACGAGGCGATCCGCGAGGCGTGCGCCGCGCTGGAGGCCAGGCACGGCCTGAAGCTGGATCTCTGCCGCCTGCGCGCGTTCCCGTTCACGCAGGAAGTGGAAGATTTCCTGAACAAGCACGAACGCGTGTACGTGGTGGAGTTGAACCGCGACGGCCAGATGCGCATGGCGCTGCACGCCGAGCTGCCGCACTTCAGCCACAAGCTGCGCAGCATCAAGCACTACGACGGCATGCCGCTGACCGCCGACGTGGTGGTGAAGGCGATCGTGGAGCGCGAGAGGGAAGTTTAGTGGTTCGAGCGCGACGCGTCAGCTAGCGGCCGTCGCCAGCCCTTGAAGGACGCTAGCTTACGCTTCGCGCTCAAGACCAGGAGCAACCATGGCAGGCACAGCGACACCCAACGCGCCCGAGACCAACCGCATCGGGCTGCAGAAAAAAGACTACTCAGGCAGCAAGAGCACCCTGTGCATCGGCTGCGGGCACGACCTCATCACCGCCCGCGTGATCGACGCGTGCTACGACCTGAACATCCAGCCCGAGCAGTTCGTGAAGCTGTCCGGCATCGGCTGCAGCTCCAAGACGCCGGCCTACTTCATGTCGCGCAGCTTCAGCTTCAACAGCGTTCACGGCCGCATGCCCAGCATCGCGACCGGCACGGCGCTGGCGAACCGCACGCTGAAGATGATCGGCGTTTCGGGCGACGGAGACACGGCCAACATCGGCATGGGCCAGTTCGTGCACATCATGCGCCGCAACCTCGACCTGGTGTACGTGGTCGAGAACAACGGCGTGTACGGCCTGACCAAGGGCCAGTTCAGCGCCACGGCCGACAAGGGCAGCAAGCTGAAGCACGGGGCGGTCAACCCGTTCCATGCCATCGACCTGTGCGCCCTGGCCGTCGAGTTGGGCTGCGGCTTTGTGGCGCGGCTGTTTGCCGGCAACACCAAGATGATGCGGCAGGTGCTGCAGGCGGCGCTGGCGTTTGAGGGCCTGGCGCTGCTGGACATCATCAGCCCGTGCGTGACGTTCAACAACCACGCGGGTTCGACCAAGAGCTTCCCCTACGCCAAGGACAACGAGTTCGCTCTTCAGGACATCGGCTTCGTGCCGGCCTACGACCCGCACTACGAAGAGATGGAACACGGCGAAGAGCGCGACATCAAGCTCGGCGACGGCAGCCACGTCACCATCAAGGCGCTGGACAAGGACTACGACCCCACCAGCCGCACCGCGGCGCTGAGCCTGCTCGCCGAATACCACGAGAGCGGCAAGATCGCCACGGGCATCATCTACATCAATGAGAAGGAGCCGCGCTTTGTTGACCAGATCAACATGTGCGAGCAGCCGCTCTCCACACTGCCGCAGTCCATCACCCGCCCGGGCAAGGAAGTGCTCGAGGAAGTGATGAACGAACTGGCGTAGGAACAGGAGCCGCAAGCGCAAGTGCGCGGCCGATCAGGTGAAAGCGCCCGCCACCCGGCGGGCGCTTTCGTTGGTGGCTCGGGCTCCTGCTACTCTTCCGCGATCGCCGGCGAGCGCTCGATGATGCCCCGGTCGGCCTCGCTCAGGCGCTCGCTGGTGTTCACCTCAGCGTCGAAGCGCAGCTCTGCCTCCGGCGGCTCCAGCTCGCGGGCCATACGGCGGGCCTCCTTCAGGCTGTCGGCGATCACCCAGTAGGTGCGCTGGTAGCGGCGCGGCAGGCTGGATTCCTCTTCGCCGTAGGCGGGCCGCGGCAGCCGCACGTTCAGGGTCAACTCAAAGCGCCGCGCCTCGGGCAGACGCCGTAGATCGTGGTAACGCAACTCGGCCAGGCTGTGCCGGCTGGGCTCGCGCGCGCCGCGCAACTGTTCAAGCAGGCGGTTGCGCGCCTGCTGGGTGCGTCCCAGGGCGCGCAGGCTGGCGGCCTCGTTTGCAGCCGTCAGGTCGGTGAACTCGGCCCTGCGCTCGGCGCTTGCCGCGCGCTCCAGCGCCTGGCGCATTCGCTTGGCGGTCTGCAGCGCGGCGTCGTAGGCGCCCATCTGGCGCAGGCAGTAGGCCTGCTGGGCCAGCAGCTCGAAGCCGTCGGGGTTGGCTCGCAGGCCCTGCTTGCAGTGGCGTACGGCGCCGGCGTAGTCGCCCTGGCGCGCGCGGCTGACGGCCCAGTTGTAGTGGGCGTCGGCGCAGTCCGGGTCGAGCTCGAGCGCCTTTGCGTACTGCTGTTCGGCCTCTTCAAAACGCTGCATGTCGGCCAGCACGTTGCCGCAGCCCACGCGGTTGCGGGCGCTGCCGGGCGCGAGCTCGATGGCCGCCTGCATCCACTTCAGCGCGCCGCGCGGGCGCTTGAGCTGGTGGAAGCACAGGCCGGTATGGTACGCGGCGTCGTGGCTGTTCGGGTTGCGCTTGGAGGCCTCGCGGAACTTGCGCAGGGCCCGCAGCACGTAACCGCCGCGCAGCAGCACCTGCCCGTAGTTGTGCAGGACATGGGCCGACTGGTCGGGCGCGGCCACGGCCAGGGCGCGCTTGTACTTCTCGATCGCGCCGCGCGAGTCGCCAAGGTTGGCCAGCACGTTGCCCCAAGCGTCGAGCGCGGGAAAGAAGCGCTGGTTCAACTTGATGCAGCTCTGGAAGTGCTGGGCGGCCTCAAGCGGGTCTCCCCTTTTTGCCAGCACCAGGCCCCACAGGTAATGGGCCTCGACGTGCAACCCCGGCTCCAGCTCATCCGGGTTGAGCGTCTCGAGCAGCATCTCCGCGCGCGTGAGGTCGCCCTCGCGATAGAGCTCCAGAGCCTGCCGCAGTTTGTCCTCTTCGGACCGCATGGAGTTAAGGATAGACCGCCGATGTCACGCTTCCAGCGTCCAGTGTGCAGGCGGATATCGACACTCGCCGGCCGATCCGGCACAACTTCGGCTTGCTCGCAACGTCGGCCGGGCGATGCAATCCGAAACAGCTTTAGCGCCTGCGTTTGCGTTTGCGGCGATCGCCGTTGGAGCTTCTGCGGCGGCGCCGGTCCTCGCGCTCGCGCGTGCGCGACCAGCTGCGTTGCTGCGCAAACGCACCCAGCGGCGTCAGCCGCATGCTGCGGCTGCCCAGGTCGATGCCGGCGATCTCCACTTCCATGCGGTCGCCCAGCATCACCTTGCGCACCCCGGCGCCGGTTTCGAAGTGCGCCCAGAACTTGTGCACCTCGACCCAGCCGTCGCTCAACTCGCTGAACTCGACGTAGCCTTCGGCCAGGGTTTCGTCCAGCCGCACGATCACCCCGTTGCCCGCTACGCTGATCACCGTGCCCGCCAGCGCCTCGCCGATCCGCGGAAGCAGCAGGCGCAGCACCTTGATCTGGTCGGCCGCCAGCTCGCCCTTGTCGGCCCGTATGCTGCGCTCGGTGCAGTGGGCGGCGATGTGGGGCAGGGCGAACTCCCAGCGTTCAAAGTCGGGGATGCGCTTGCCGTCCAGCTTGGGCCTGGGCGCGGCCGCGCTGCTGCCGTCGCTCCAGGGCAGGCCCAGCGCCGATGCCTCCCAGCGCAGCACGCCGCCCACCCCCAGGTATTCGGTCAGCACCTGGTGGGTCAGGGTGTCCGGATAACGCCGGATCGGCGACGTGAAGTGCACGTACTTGTCGAGCGCCAGGGCGAAGTGCAGCTCCGGGCCGGCGTGGTAAACCGCGCGCGCCATGCTGCGCAGCAGCGCGTAGTGGATGGCCTCGAAGCCCGGGCGTTCTTTCACGTCATCGAGGAACTTCTGCACGCCGCCCGGGTGCTCCCAGTCGGGCGGGTTGACCTTGAGCTCGTCGCAGAACTCGTCGAACTCGTCCATGGCGTCTTCGTCGGGCGGCGGGTGGATGCGCCCGATGTAAGGCAGTCCGCGCTCGAGCAGGAAGCGCGCCACGGCCTCGTTGGTGATCAGCATCAGTTCTTCGATCAGGTTGTGGGCGATGTCGTGCTTCTCGGGCTCTACGCTGACGGCCAGGCCGGCCTTGTTCACGATCACGTGGGGGCGCGGTATCTCGAGCACCAGCGAGCCGCGCTTGAGCCGCCGCGTCAGCAGCAGGTCGGCCAGCTTGCGCCCCTCCAGCAGCAGCTTGTCCACCACCTCGTCGCCGCTGCTCTTTTCGCCCTGCAGCACCGGCAGGACTTCTTCATATGTGAGGTAACGGCGCACGCGCACGACCGACTTCACCAGCTCGCGTCGCAGCATTTCGCCCTGCGCGTCGAACACCATGAAGCAGCTCAGCGCCAGGCGATCCACGCTGTCGTGCAGGCTGCACAGCCCGGCGGAAAGCTGCTTGGGCAGCATGGGGATCAGTCGGCCGGGCAGGTAGACGCTGGTGGCCCGGAAGCGCGCGTCCTCGTCAAGCGCGCTGCCCGGGCTGACGTAGTGGCTGACGTCCGCGATGTGCACGCCCAGGCGCAGCAGGCCGCCCTCCAGGTGCTCGATGCTGATCGCGTCGTCGTGGTCCTCGGCGTCCTTGGGGTCGATGGTGATGACCGGCAGTTCGCGCAGGTCGGCGCGGCCTTCGAACTCGGCGGGGTCCGGGTCCGGGGGCAGGGCTTCGGCTTCCTTGATCGCGTCCGGGTCGAAATAGCCGGGGAAGCCGAACAGGGCGACCAGGTTGTCCAGGTCGTGCAGCGGGTCGTCGATGCTGCCCACGCTGCCCAGCAGCTCGCCGCGCGTGCGGCCTTGCGCATCCGGCTTGCGGTGCAGCTTCACGCGCACAACGGTGCCCGCGCGCGTGTGATGCACCTCGTGCGGCTGCAGGTACGCATAACGCGGCAGGTTGTAGCCCTCCAGGCGCACACGCGCGCGCCCACTGTAGGAGTACTCCAGCACACCCGCGGCCTCGTTGGGCCGCGAGTCGATCACGCTCAGCACGCGCCCTGCCAGGCGGCGCGCGCGGTCTTCGCGGCGGCGGCCGGGGCTGCCTTCCTTGTAGCTGGCCAGCACCAGGTCGCCGTCCTGGGCGCCCTCTTCAAGGCCGCTGGAGATGTCGATGGTGGGGATGCTGCCGTCGCGCGGCACCACGTAGCCGCCTGACTTGCCGTAGCCGTGGGCGCGCCGGTAGATGCCCACGGTGGCGCGGATGCGAACGGACTCGTAGCGCTTGCCTTTCAGGCGCCGCAGCTTGCCCGTGAACGCCAGGCTTTCCAGCCAATCATTGAGCTCGCCCGATTCCTCGACACCCAGGTGCGCGGCGATTTCCTCAATCGACTTCGGCTCGCCGCAGAATTCCAGCAGCTTCTCACGGGTCTCGTCGGCGAAACGCGAGGGTTCTTCCACGGGCTCAATCACGGCGGCTCCTGCAAGGCCGCCATCAAAGGCAATTCACGGCCAAGTGCAAGCGCAAGTCGGCTGCAATCCGCTAGCTCATCGGCGAGCCGGGCATCAGGCGGAAGAAGCTGAACACGCTGTTGTAGTCGTCGCCGGGGCCGAAGAAGTCGCGCGCCACGCGCTTCAGCTTGGCGCTTTCTTTCTTGAGTATGCTGACGCCGGGCCAGGGGTGGCCCTGGTTGTCGGCGTAGCCCAGGTCTTTGAACAGGCTGGTGTCTTTCGCGCTCAGCATGCGGAAGCCCCAGCCGCGCGAGCCCGCGTATTCCTGCTGCACCTCGGGCGTGTCGGGGCTTACCACCAGAAAGGCCGCCTTTGTGTTGCCGCCCGGCACGCCTTTCTCGATGTACTCGTAGAGCGACTTGAAACCGTCGGCCCACAGGGTGCAGTAGGGGCACTGCCTGCCCATGTTGTGCACCAGCACCATCAGCTCGTGCTCGCCGAAGGCCTCGGACAGTTTCACGGCGCCCTCGGGGCCTTGCAGCTCGTAGTCGGCAACCTCGCAGGCGCCCCACTTCTGCTTCAGCTCGACCGCTTTCTTGCGCAGTTCGTTGATCTGTTTGCCGAGCGCCTCGAGTTCCTTCGACACCGGGTCGTCCATGCTTGCCTCCTAGAGTTCGCCTGCGGTTTGCCAATCGGGCACCGGCAGGTCTTCCGTACCCGCGCGCATCGCATCGTGCAATGCCGGGTTGGCCTGCAATTGCCGCCATTCTTCCGGTTCGGTTTTCCGCATGCGGTCCAGCAGCGCCAGGCGCAGCGGGGCCGGCAGCTCGCTGACCAGGTGGCCGCGGAACAGCAGCGGCTGCGGCTTCAGGGCTTCCTCGCGCAGCGCCTCCGCCTTGGCCACCGTCTGCGCCAGGATGCTGTCCTGCCCCTCCTCTACGCAGTCGCGCATGCGCCGCAGCAGGTCGTCGGCCGTGCGCGCGGCCTCGTGGCTGCCTTGCCGCATGCGCTCGACGGCCACGCGCACCTCCAGCATGGTGGCGTACTGCTCGCGCCAGGCGATCACCTGCACGCGCGTGAGGTCGTCCGAGGCCTGGCGCGCGTTGACGTGCGCGGCATCCACAAAGCCCATCAGCAGCAGCAGGTGGCCGAAGTTCGCCTCGAACACCGCGTGCTCGACCACGCGCCCGATGCGCCGCAGCACGTTGCGCGCCGCTTGGAAAAGCCGTGAGGCCTCCTCCAGCCGCCCCTGGATACGGGCCGAGCTTGCCAGGTTGCCCAGCGCCACGCCCTCCATGTACATGGCGCCCGCGGCACGGAAGTTCTTCAGCGCCTGCAGGCGATAGCGCCGGGCTTCGTCAAAGCGCCCCTCCTCCTGCAGCAGGGTCGCCAGGTTCGACACCGCCGAGCCGTAGCCCACGGAGTCACCCATGTGCGAGTACAGCTCGGCCGCGCGTTCGTGGTTGCGTTTGGCTTCGTCGTCGCGGCGCAGCTCGCGCAGCAGCGAGCCCAGGTGGTCCCGCGCCGAGGCCTCGCCGCCCAGGTTCTCCGCCTGCAGGTAGATCTGCAGCGCTTCCTCAAAGTGCGCGGCGGCCTGTTCCAGCTTGCCTTGCTCCCAGCACGCATCGCCCAGGTAAAGCTGCGAGCGCGCCTTCGACACCAGGTTGCCCGAGTCCTTCAGCAGCTCCCAGGCTTCACGCGCGGCCTGCTCTCCCAGCGCCCAGTCACCCACGCCCTGGGCGTTGGCCGCGCGCGTGATCAGCAGCCGGGCGTGGATGTCGCGGTCGCCGATGGCCGCCGCGGCCGGGATCCCCTGCTCGATCAGCCGGCGCGCCTCCTCGTGGCGTGATTGCAGCGTGGCGGCCTGGGCCCGCGCCGCCAGCGTGAGTGCGATGTCTCGCGGCTCGCCGGCTGCCTGGGCAATCTCCCACGCCTGCTCAAGCAGCGGGCCGGTCTTGCTCATGCCGCCGGAGCGCATCAGCGTCTCCACCGTGTCCAGCAGCGCCCGGATGCGCTGGGCGTCGCTTGCCAGGGGGTGCGCGACGATGCGCTCGCGCAGGGCGACGCTGCGTTCGTTGTGCCAGTGGCGCGACTCGTGCTCGGCGCCGCGCTGCAGGTAATCGAGCTCGCGGCGCTGCAGGGACTCGCGGTCGGCGCCATCCGCGCCCAGTGCTCGGCGGGCGTGGTCGGCCAGTTCCTCCGCCCAGGCGTCAAGCGTCTCCGGCCGAGCCAGCGCCTCGAGGATCTCCAGCGCCATGGCGTGCAGCGCGGCCCGCGCCGAAGGCGGATGCAGGCCGTAGGCCGCGTCGCGGATTACCGCGTGCCGGAACAGGTAGGCAAGCTCGGCGGGCAGGCTCATGGCGGCATTATGCCGAGAGTCTCTTAGTACACCATGCGTTTGCGCATGCGGCGCGGGACAATCACGGCTAGCAGGGCGCTGACGGCGATGATCCAGAGCGCGCTGACGCCGTGGGTCCAGTCAAGCGGCCCCTGCGCCAGGCCGCGCATCAGGCGCACGCAATGATACAGCGGCGTGAACCATGCGATGGTCTCGGCGTGGCCGCCAGCCATCTGCGGGTTGTCCAGCGGGAAGAAGATGCCGGAAAACAGGAACAGCGGCGTAAGCCAGAGCGTGTAGTAGAAGCCGTAGTAGTTGATGTTGCGGATGCTGGCCGTGAACGTCAGGCCGATCAGCGCGAACAGGTTGGCGGTCAAAAGCATCGCCACCGGCAGCAGCACGGCCCAGGGGCTGGTGATGATGCGGTAGCCGGCCGCGGTGAAGGCCAGCAGCACGACCAGGAACGCGCAGCCGTAGATCAGCCCGCGCGAGATGGCCCACAGTTGTTCGCCGAACGCGACGTCCTGGATCTGCGCCGGCGTGGCCAGGTAGGCGTCATACAACTTGGCGAAGTTCATCTTGACGAACACGTTGTAGGTGGATTCAAAGCTGGCGCCCTGCATGGCGGATGCGGCCATCAGGCCGGGGGCGATGAACTCGATGTACGAAAGGCCGTTGACCCCGCGCCCCACGAACATGCCCAGCCCCAGACCCATGCCCAGAAGGTAAAGCACCGGGTCAAAGAAGTTCGGCAGGATGTTGGTCATCCAGGTGTGGCCGTACTCCGTCATGTTCCGCCGCCAGACGGATACGGCCGTAGTAACGCTGATGTCGCCGGGCAGCTTCATTAGGCGCGGCCCCCGGAAGAACAGCGAATGACCAATAACCAATTTTCAGTTACCAATTGAAGTAGCCGTGGCTTGTGAATTGGTAATTGATAATAGGTTGTTGGTAATTTGCTGTCGCCCGTCATTCCCTTCATCCCGTCATTCCTTTCATTCCGCCATTCCCTTCGTCGCCATTCCGCCATTCCTTCAGCTGGCCTTCCGCCCCGAAGGGGCGCTTCTGTCAGCCCAGGGCGAAGCCCTGGGTATTCGTTTCGCCAACCCTTCCGGCCCTGAAAGGGCCGTTCATCAGTCCCACAAGTACTTCTCGTCCCACTCCAGGCTGTACTTCCGTAACCACTCCCGGAGCTCGTCCTGGAACGACTGCTTCTCATGATGCTCGGGCTGCCGCCTGATGTAGTCCCGCGTGGCTTCAACGTGGGTCTGGCTGACGGAAAACACCGCATACCCACCCTGCCAACTGAAGTGTCCGGTCAGGCCGCGGGTCTGGTTTACCCATGCGGATGAAGTGGACTTCATTTTGCCCACCGCATCCGCGATCGTGATGGTTCGACCCAGCACAAACAACATGTGCACGTGGTCAGCCACGCCCCCTACGATCAGCGACTGGCAACCGAGGTTGTTGGCCGTGCCGCCAAGGACGCGAAACAGCTCGTCGCGCCATTCAGCGGCCAGCATCGGTTCGCGATCCTTCGTGGAGAACACGACATGCAGGTAGGCTTTGCTTAGCGATTGTGGCATAGGCTCTATCCCCGGTTACGGGTACCAGCAGCATGAACGGCCCCTTCAGGGCCGGCGTAGCAGGCGGTCTAGGTAACCCGGGGCTTCGCCCCGGGCTGTTTGAAGCGCCCCTTCGGGGCGAACTACCTCTGTCGTGCTTGGCTGATCGCTCAATCTGTTTGTGGTTCACCATCCAGTCAGCTGGCACTCGACCTTTTCTTCCGTCGAAAGGCCGACTTTGTCAGCCAGTCAATCAAGATCGGATTCGATCACTTCAACAATGCGTCCGCGCGCTACCTGCCTCGGTCCCTCCATGGCGGAGAACTCCTGGCCGGTTGCGGTGAATTGTTTCAAGACCTCCGGCCGATCTCGCCGGACAACGATGATCTCTACTAACTGCGTGTCACCTGGATGAAATGTTTTGCTTTCGATTTTGAGGAGCTGCCCGTGGCAATAACCCAGGTCGAAGCCGTCAAACACCCAGTCCGGGCGATAACCTTCAAAAACCGGGCCTTTCTTGCCACCATCCTCCGTGGCCAACAACGTGAGAGCAGCTTTCAAATGAAAGTACGCCAATTCGCAGTTCTCCGTGCTCTATACGCCGATTGCCTTGCAGCCCTTTGTCGGCCATTTCGGCCTGAAAGGCCGACTCTGTCAGCCCAGGGCGAAGCCCTGGGTATTCGTTTCGCCAACCCTTCCGGCCCTGAAAGGGCCGTTCACTCGGCCAGACCTCTCCCGGTAATCTTCAGAAACACGTCTTCGAGTGTGCTGCGGCGGATCAGGGTTTCGGCGTCGGGTAGCAGGTGCGCGGCCTTGGCTACCGCCTCTTCTCCGTTGTCTACATATAGAAGCAGGCGGTCGTGGTGCTGCTCGTGACGCTTGGCCAGCGCGGTCAACTCCGCCAGTTCCGGCCTCTCGCCTCCTGAGCGAAGCGGTGCTTCGCTCAGGTTCGTTCCGTCGGAACTGCTTCGCGCTCCATTCGCGATGTCGATCTCCACCACGTGGCTGCTTACGTGCTGCTTGATCAAATCGCGCGGCCGACCTTCGGCCACAATTTTGCCCTTGTCCATGATCACCAGCCCGTCGCAGAGCTGCTCGGCCTCGTCCATGTAGTGGGTGGTCAGCACCAGCGTCGCCTCGCGGCGCTTCAGGTCGCGCAGGCGGTCCCACAGGTTGAGGCGCGCCTGGGGGTCCAGGCCGGTGGTCGGCTCGTCCAGCACCAGCAGCTCCGGGTTGCCCAGCAGGCCGCGCGCGATCAGCGCCCGGCGCCGCATGCCGCCCGAGAGCTCGCGGATGCGCGACTCGCTTTTGTCGCCCAGGTTGGCGAACGCGATCATCTCAACGGCGCGGGCTTTGGCCTCCTTGCGCCCGAGGCCGTAAAAGCGCGCGAACACCTCCAGGTTCTCGCGCAGCTTGAGTTCTTCATCGAGGTTGTCTTCCTGCGGCACGACTCCGATGCGCTGCTTGATGGCGCGGTCGTTGCGGCCGCCGGCGGCCTCATGCCCGAGTATCTTCAGGCTGCCGCCGCCGACGGGCGAGGCGCGGTAGATCATGCGCATGGTGGTGGTCTTGCCCGCGCCGTTGGGGCCCAGGAAGCCGAAGCACTGCCCGCGCGGGATCTCGAAATCAATGCCGTCCACGGCCACGAACTCGCCGTAGTTCTTGCGCAGCCCCCCGGCTTTCACCACCGCTTCCATGGGCTGGGTTTTACCTGCTTCACACGAAGGCACAAAGCCACGAAGAAAAGCAGTTCTTGCCGGCTGCGTGTCTTCGTGTGCCCGCTCCGGATATCATCACGCCGATGGCCGACCCCGTGATCATCGTGGACTACGACCCCGCCTGGCCCGCGCGTTTCGCCGCCGAGGCCGAGGCCCTGCTGCGCAGCCTGGGCGGCGCGCACGGCCTTGAGCACATCGGCAGCACGGCCGTGCCCGGCCTGGCCGCCAAGCCGGTGATCGACATCCTGCTGGCCGTGGACGACGCGGCGCTGTTGGAAACCACGGGCGAGGAACAGGCCGTGCCCGGTGAAGGCAAGCCGATCACGCCGGCCGGTGAACCGGCCCACGTGGCGCTAGTGCAGGCGATCGCGAGCTGCGACTTCACCTACCGCGGCGTGAACGGCCTGCCCGGGCGGCTGTACTTCTTCCGGCACGGGTCGGCCAGCGCCCACGTGCACGTGGCGCAGCGCGATTCCTGGTTCGTGCACGACCAGTTGCTGTTCAGTGACTGGCTGCGCGCCCACCCTGACGACGCCGCGCGCTACGAAGCCCTCAAGCGCGGCCTGGCGGGCCGCTTCCGCGACGACCGCGTGGCCTACACCAACGCCAAGTCCGACTTCATCCGCGACGTGCTGCTGCGCGCGGGCGGAGTTGGCCCATGGCTTGGCGAGACGTGATAGACTTCGGCCGTGACACTCGACCTCGAAACCCTGTGGCGCGACCACGGCGCCGACCTGCAGCGCTTCCTGCGCGTGCTCGGCGCGACGCGCGCCGAGGCCGAGGACGCCGTGCAGGAGGCTTTCCTGCAGGCGCTGCGCACCCCTCCCGAGCAGCGCGGCGGCCAGCAGACGGCCGCATGGCTGCGCACCGTGGCGAAGAACGTTTTCCTGAAATCGCTGCGCAAGACGCGCAAGGTGGTCGCCGTGGACATGCAGACCATCGAGCAGGACTGGGCCGCCGTGGCCGGCGACGACGGCGCGCAGGCCAAGGTGGACGCGCTGAAGCGCTGCATCTCGTTCCTGGATGACCGCGAGCGCAAGGCCCTGCACCTGCGCTACACGCTGAACGCCAGCCGCGAGTTGATGGCCGAAGAGTTGGGCCTGAGTGAGGGCGGTGTGAAGAACCTGCTCGAGCGCGTGAAGGCCAAGCTGAAGGAATGCGTGGAGCGCGCGAAGCACTAAGTCTCACGCCAAGCCGCCAAGAACTGCAACTGCTTCTGGTCAGGATAGACAGGAATGAAGTGGACACGGGCTGGTTGTGGACCGCTGAACTGCAAAGGACTTCTAACCACTAAGGGCCACGAAGGACCACGAAGTGATCATTCCACTCCGGTAGTTCTTCGTGGCCCTTAGTGGTCCTTCGTGGTTAGCCATAGCCGTTGTTTTTAAGCAGTTCTTCGTTCCTTCGTTGCTTCGCGTGAATTTTCCGGTTTTTCCAAGGACATTCATCCCGCCGGGGGATTCTTCTACTGATGACCAACAACGAAGAGCGGATCTGGGATGTGCTGATCGAGGACGCCCTGCGCGAATCGGGCGCGCCCGCCCCCATGCACGAAATGGGCGACCGCACCCGCCGCCTGCTGCAGCCCGTGGGGCCGATGGGCGTAGATCGCGGCCGCTCCATGCGCTACACGCGCCACCGCTGGGTGCGCATCACGGCCGGCACGCTGGCTGTGGTGCTGGTGCTGACGATCCTGTACCTGGGTGTGGCGCTGCTTCCCATGCTGAGTGAAGCCAACCACGAGCAGCCCCAGTCAGCCGAAGGCAATCAAAGCCCCGTCCACCAGGAAGCGGGTGAAAGCACTCCCCCGGCACCAGACCAGCAGCCCACGGAAACCGAACGGCCCGTCGAGACACCCGAGCCGGAACCCCAGCCCGAAGACACTCCCAAAAAGCCGGAGCCGAAGCCCGAAGACACTGTCGAGCAACCGAAACCCGAGCCGAAGCCGGAAGACACCGTCGAGCAACCCAAGCCCGAGCCGAAGCCCGAAGACACCGTCGAGCAGCCCAAGCCCGAACCGAAACCGGAAGACACTGTCGAGCAACCCAAGCCCGAGCCGAAACCCGAAGACACCGTCGAGCAACCCAAGCAGCCCGAAGAAACCACGCCCGAGCCGGATTCCAAGTTGCGCATCAACCTGTTGACCGAGATCGACTGGCAGAAGCCGGGCCTGAAGATGTTCGACTACTCCAGCGACGGCAAGATATGGGCCCACGCAGAGAAGCTGACGCACTTCGCCGGAAACGTATGGCTGCGCACCCGCACAGGCATTGACTTCGAGGCGGGTGGGGTATTCCTGCGGTTGAGCGGCACCATGCGGGTCACACTCAATGAGGAGGAACTCGGCATTGAGCTGCAGGATGACGAACTCTTCGTCGACTCGCGGGGTGCCGACCGCGGCGTTTCGCTCACCGCCAGTGAGCATTCACTGTCGCTGATCTCCTGTGCCATTTACCTCGAGCAGAAATCGAGTGGTGTCGCCGTTTCGGTCTACGAAGGCGAAGTGAAAATCGGCGACGAACTGATCAGTGGCCCCAAGTCAGGCACGCTTGACAAGCGCCAGAGACCGAGGTTTGGCGCGCTCAAGGGAACCATGGAACAAGAGCCCTTCCTGCTAGGGTTGAAACAGCGCGTTGTCTACCGCGAGAACTTTGACGCCGACCCCAAGGGCCGCCTGCGCGAGGGCACCCTCCAAGACGGCGTGATCACCGGCGGCAAGGTGTTCTGGGGCTATCCCGAGAACATCCAGCACGAGCCGGGCCTGGTGATCCGCCTGCGTGTGCGCTTCACCAGCGCCGACAGCGCGACGCTGACCCAGTTCGCGATTCCTCGAGAAGACAACTTCAGCTTCGAACTCGCCGCCGAACGCCTGAAGCCCGGCGAGTGGCAGGTGCTGGAAGTGCCCCTGGACCAGTTTCTTGAGCGCACCACGCACAAGGAGCACCCGAACGAAGTGGACTGGTTCCAGAACGTCAGCATCACGACACAGGGTGAAAACGCGCAGGTAGAGCTCGACTGGGTCGAACTGATCCGCGCGGTGAAATAACGGAGCGCGGCCGTCCCGGCCGCATGCAGTTCAACCATCGGAGTGTTCACGAAACACCGGCCCGGGCCGGAGAGGTCCCGCACGTCCAGAAGGGGGGAGATACATGAAAAGGCAACAGCGACTTTCCATGAAGAGCCACGACGTAACACGAAGAACCGCGAATGGCCCAAGCCACCTTCGTGGTCCTTCGTGGTTCTTCGTGGTCAACTTGTTTTTGCTTTGCGCCGCGCCGCTGTCCGCGGCCACCATCAACGCCAACCCGGCCGACTATTCGGCCAAGGTCGCGGCGCTGAACCCCGGCGACGTGCTGCAGCTCGCGGCGGGGACATACACCAATCGCCTGGTGATCAACGGCCTGCACGGCACCGCGGGGGGCTGGATCACCATCCAGGGCCCGGCCACGGGCACGGCCACTTTCAACGGCGTGGCCGGCAACAACACCGTCAGCCTGCGCGACTGCAGCTTCATCGCGATCAAGGGCATCACCGTGGACTGCCTGGGCCTGGCCGTCGACGGCATCAAGGCCGAAGGCTACACGACCACGCCCCACACCGTGCACGACATGCTGATCGAGAACGTGCGCATCCTGAACGCCGGCGCGAACCAGCAGATCGTCGGCATCAACACCAAGTGCCCCTGCTGGAACTGGACCATCCGCGGCTGCGAAATCATCGGCGCCGGCACCGGCATGTACCTCGGCAACAGTGACGGCAACCAACCCTTCATCCGCGGCGTGATCGAGGGCAACCGCGTGTATGACCCCGAGGGCTACTGCATCGAGATCAAGCACCAGAACAATTGGCCCACCGGCCTCGGCCTGCCCACCGGCGACGGCCGCACCATCCTGCGCAACAACGTGTTCATCAAGACCAGCCGGGCCAGCGGCAGCGGCGACCGCCCGAACCTGCTGGTGAGCGGCTTCCCCGACAGCGGCGACGGCAGCAACGACGTGTATGAGATCTACGGCAATTTCATCGCCAACAACCCGCGCGAGAGCCTGATCCAGGCCTGCGGCCGACTCAGCATCCACGACAACATCCTGGTGGACGCGCCCGACGCGAACTTCGCCGGCATCTACATCAAGAACCACCAGGGCAAAACGCTGAAGGTGGTGCACGTCTACAACAACACGGTTTACGCGGCCGCGCGGGGCATCCGCATCGTGGAGCAGCCCAGCGTGGCGCACAGCGTGCAAGGTAACCTGGTTTTCAGCGCCAACTCGATCAGCGCGGGCTTCAGCGGGTTGAACGAGAGCAACAACCTGACCGACACGGTCGCCAACGCGGGCAACTACGTGAACAGCCCGGCCACCGGCGGCGCCATGGACTTCTACCCCAAGGCCGGCCAGTGCACCGGCGCGGCCTTGAACATGAGCGCCTACACCGGCGACACGCACTACGACCTGGATTTCAACGGCGATTCCAAGGGCGCGTTCACCTACCGCGGCGCTTACGCGGGCAGCGGCACCAACCCGGGCTGGGCGCTGGGCAACACGCTGAAGACTGGGGGGCCCGGCGCGGGCCCTACGACACCCCCGGCGCTAAGCGTGGCAAGCCCCGCCGGGGGAAGTCTGCCGGGCGCGACTGAAGGCGTGAGCTACAGCGTGACCTTCACGGCCGCGGGCGGCGCGGCGCCGTACAGCTGGAACATCCCGGCCGTGGACCTGCCGCCCGGCCTGGCGTTGAACACCGGCAGCGGCGTGCTGAGCGGCGTGCCGACCACGGTGGGGCCGTACAGCTTCACGGTCTCAGTGATGGACAACAACAGCGACACGGCCGTGCAGAACTACACGCTGCAGGTGAGCACGCCGTCAGCGGGCGGCAATTCAGGCGGCGGCGGAGGCTGCAGCGCGGGAGGCGGCTCGGCCTGGTGGCTGCTGGTTCTGTTTGGCGCGGCCGGCCTTGCGTGCGTGTCACGCCGCAGTCGCACGTAGGGTCGGGCCCATGTGCCCGACCGGCAGTTCGGGCCGCAACACGGGGCGGCCCCTACAGCGCGATCGCCATCATCTCCTGCGCCAGCTCGAAGCCCGCGGCCTGTACGCTGCGGGCTTCTTTGCTGCCCGGGTCGCAGACCGGGTTGGAGTGGTTGAAGTGGGTGAGGATGATGCGGCGGCCTTTCGCCAGGTCGCCGAACTTGGCCAGCGTGTCCGTGATGAACGGGTGCGAGATCTCGCGCAGGTCACGGCCGGGAAGCTCCTCGCGCGAGTAGAAGGTGGCGTCGAGCAGGCAGACTTCGTGCTTCGCCACTTCCTCGCGCGCGGCGGGCCAGGCGTCCCAGTTGTCGATGTCGGGCACGTACAGCAGCTTCTCGTTGATGCTGACGCCCACGGTGTCGGTGTATTCGCCCCGGTGCGGCACGGGTATGGCGCGGATTTGTAGGGGCGGGGCTTGCCCCGCCCGCGGCAAAACGGTGACACTCGCGGGCGACGCAAGCGTCGCCCCTACGGAGCGCAACTCAATGTTCTCCAACTTCACCAGCTGCTCCCAGGGCGCGTTGGCGGCGAGGAAGCTTGCCATTTTCTCGGTGCAGTACACGGGCAGGCCGCGGCAGTTGGCGGCCTCGCGCCCGAAGTGCACCAGGCCGGCGTAATGGCCCATGTGGGCATGGGTGAGCAGCACGCCGTCGAAGGGGTTCACCCCCGCGCGCCTTGCATACGCCGGCACGGCCAGCAGGCGGTTCTCCTGCTCCTTGATGTCGGGCGAGACATCAACCAGGAAGCAGCGCCCGTCATCATCCAGCACACAGATGCTCGGCCCGAGCCGCACAGCCAGTGGGTCTACACGCGCATGCATGTCCGCAGCCATGCGCGAGCCAAACTGCGGCAGACCGCCGTCCTGTCCGGAACCGAGGATGTAGACCGTTAGCGGCATCTGACGCCTCAGTGCTAAGGAGCGGACCCCGCTGGAATCCTTGGCCAGTCCAAGATGCTCTTAAACTCTCGCACGCTCACGATGTTCGGCACCATGTCCCTACTGAATTCGGAGACTCGGTAGCACACGTATCGGTCGTCAGTGAGTTCGACCAAGCACTCTTTTGAATTCGTGTTCACTGCGACTCTAAAAATGAAGTCGTACTCTGGCAGGACGTGTTCGCCGTACGCGGTTAGCCTGATTGCGTCGAGCAGTCGTTCTTGAGTTTCCTTCTGGGACAGCCAGTTAGTGTTTAGCAGTTCCCAGCCACGAAAGTCCGGGACGGCCCCTTGCTCAATTGCCCAGGAGACCCAGAACTCGTCTGACACTGTGGGCTCTGGCACCTCGGCCGCCTGTTCAGTCGGGTGAATCGTACTCACAAATTCAGTCGGCAGGCGTACCGAATGCTCGCTTACGTAGTGAGCCAACCCTTCCGGCCAAACCCACGTTCCATCGGTCAGCTCCGCGCTTCCCATTTCCTCGTCGCTGGCGCCGCATAGAAACCTACACCAGGAGTACCCGCGATACTGGTTGACTCGGGTTCCCTGACTCAAGTACTCGATCAGTCGGTCGCGCTGCGCCGTCGAGTAGTCTGCCTGCAGCAGCTGCGGCAGCGGGTACCTCGTGTCTTCGCCCGGTGTCTCAAACCAATAGCCGATTCGTTTCAGCAGCATGCTTTGGTTTTAACTCACACGAAGGCACAAAGACACGAAGACTGCCGTTTGCTTTTCTTCGTGGCCTTGTGGCTTCGTGTTCCTACTTTGTAGCGACCTGTTTGCGGGGGCGCTTGCGGGCTTTGAATGGCTTGGTGTGCTTGGCCACGTCCGCAGCCTTGCGCAAACCGAATTGGGATAACCCGCCGTCCCGGCCGAAACCGAGTATGTAGACCGTCGCCACCTACACGCTCCAAATTCTCAGTCACGACTTGTTCGGCCTTTGAGGCGTGTATTGCGATCCCCTAGAGGTGAACTTCCTTGTACTCCCCGAACATGGCTATCCAGCCATCTCGGCCGAATATCTCTCCGTGGACGCCATCACTCAGCTCTACTACGTCGTCCCCATACGAAGTCATCGTTAGACCGCGTTCAAAGTCGTGTGCGTCAACAAGCCCAAAAAGAAAGTCGTGCATGGCAGCTTGCAGGAGTTCCTGCACCATTACCTGAACGGTTCGCCGATCTTCTTCATCGAGCTTAGCGATTGCGCGCTGGAGAGGGCGCTGACTTGGTGGTACCTGTTCACCACCTTGTATCCGAGCCAAATACCGAAGTGGGCTATCCCACATCGACTTCACGACAAGCCTGCCGAAGTTCTCAAGTTTTTCCTGAGGAGTCATATGCCACTTTCTTTCTTTTCGAAGATTCAGTTGGTGGCGTGTTTCTGGTGGCTGCGCGTGTCTTGGCGGCAGACTTCCTCTTGACCGAGGTCTTCTTTGTACTCGACTTTGACTTGGTGCTCTGTGCACCTACCCGTCGCTTGCGCTCCGGGCTCTTGTTCCCTTCGAAGTAGCGCTTGAGGAAGTGGCCTGTGTAGCTGCCCTCTTTGCCTGCTACTTCGGCGGGGGGGCCTTCGGCTACTATGGTTCCGCCTTCGTCGCCGCCTTCGGGGCCTAGATCTATCAGCCAGTCGGCGCACTTGATTACGTCTAAATTGTGCTCGATCACTACGGCCGTGTTGCCCTTGCCAACCAGCCTCTGCAGCACCTCGATCAGGCGGGCCACGTCGTGGAAGTGCAGGCCGGTGGTGGGCTCGTCCAATATGTATAGCGTGTGGCCGGTGTCGGGCCGGGCCAGCTCGGTGGCGAGCTTCACGCGCTGGGCCTCGCCGCCTGACAGCGTGGTGCTGGGCTGGCCTAGTGTCACGTAGCCGAGGCCCACGTCGAACAGCGTCTTGACGATCTTGTAGATCTGCTTGTGGTTCTCGAAGAACTTGCAGGCGTCTTCGATGGTCATGTCCAGCACGTCGGCGATGCTCATGCCGCGGTACTTCACCTCCAGCGTTTCGCGGTTGTAGCGCTTGCCGTTGCAGGCCTCGCAGGTGACGTGGATGTCGGGCAGGAAGTGCATCTCGATCAGCTTCACGCCCTGGCCCTCGCACACTTCGCAGCGCCCGCCGGGTACGTTGAACGAGAAGCGCCCTGGCTTGTAACCGCGCATCTTTGCCTCGGGCGCCTTGGTGAAGAGGTCGCGGATCAGGCCGAACAGGTTCGTGTACGTCGCCGGGTTGCTGCGCGGGGTACGGCCGATGGGCGACTGGTCGATCTCGATCACCTTGTCGATCTGTTTGAGGCCCGTGATCTCGCGGTGCTTGCCGGGCTCGGTTTGCGCGTTGTGCAGCTCGCGGGCGAGGGCGCGGGCCAGGATGTCCGTGACCAGCGTGCTCTTGCCGCTGCCGCTCACGCCCGTGACGCAGACCAGGCCGCCCAGCGGGATCGTCACGTCGATGCCCTTCAGGTTGTTTTCGGCCGCACCCTTCACCACGATCGCCTTGTTCGCGCTGAGGGGCCGCGTCTCTTGGGGGACCGGCACGCCCTTGCGCCCGGCCAGGTAGTCGGCCGTGAGGGTCTGCGCCTTCTGCAATCCGGCCACGTCGCCGGCGTACTCGACCTTGCCGCCGTGGGCGCCGGCGCCGGGGCCCAGGTCCACCACGAAGTCGGCGGCGCGGATGGTGTCCTCGTCGTGCTCGACCACGATCACGGTATTGCCGATGTCGCGCAGCTGTTTCAGGGTGCCGAGCAGCAGGTCGTTGTCGCGCTGGTGCAGGCCGATGCTGGGCTCATCCAGCACGTAGGCGACACCCACCAGCCCGCTGCCCACCTGCGTCGCCAGCCGAATGCGCTGGGCCTCGCCGCCGCTCAGCGTGCCGGACTTGCGGTCGAGCGTCAGGTAGCCGATGCCGACGTCCACCATGAAGCCCAGCCGTGCGCTGATCTCGCGGATGATCTCTTTGGCGATCAGGGCCTTCTCGCGGCCCAGCTCCATGTTGTTGATCCAGTGCTTGGCGTCGCGCACGTTCATCACGCTGATCTCGTGGATGCGCTTGCCCCCCACCGTGACCGCGCTGGCGAACGGGTTCAGGCGCGAGCCGCCGCAGGCCGGGCACTCCTTTTCGTGCATGAACTTCATCACCCACTGCTTCACGCTGTCGGAGTCGCTGCTCTCGAAGCGTTTCAGCATGTCGGGAATCACGCCGGGGAAGCCGCCGCGGCCGCGCCAGCCCCAGCGCCCGTTGGTTCCGGGCTCGCCGCGCAGCACCAGCTGCTGGGCCGAGGCGCTGAGCTTGCGCCAGGGCGTGCTGACGCTTACGCCTAGGCGCTTGCAGTGCTTGCGCAACGCGCGCTTGTACCAGCCGGCCTCGCCGGGTTTGTTCCAGCCGGCGATCGCGCCGTCGTCGATGGACTTGTCGTGGTCGGGCACCAGGGCCTGCTCGCTGAGTTCGGTGTGGATGCCCAGGCCGTGGCAGACCTTGCAGGCGCCCTGGGGCGCGTTGAAGCTGAACAGGCGAGGCTCCAGCTCGCCCATCTCGGCGTCCGGGTGTTCCGGGCAGAACATCTTGGCGCTGAAGGTGTGGTCCTGCCAGGCGTCAGGCGTCAGGCGGGAGGCGGCAGTGGGCGACTCTGCATTCTCTGCCGTCTGCTGCCTGCCGCCTGCCGCCTCTTGCCTTGTGACCAGGCATAAACCGTCGGCGAGGTGCAGGGCTACTTCTACGGCTTCGTTGAGCCTGGAGCGCGACTCGTTGTCGATCACGATGCGGTCGATCACCACTTCGATGTCGTGCTTCTTGTGCTTGTCGTCGGCCTGGGTCTTGGGGCCTACTTCGATCACCTGGCCGTTGAGGCGCGCGCGCACGAAGCCGTCGCGCATCACCTTGGCGAACACGTCGCGGTGTTCGCCCTTGCGGCCTCGCACCACGGGCGCCAGCACCATCAGGCGCGTGCCCTGGGGCCATTCCATCACGGTGTCCACGATCTGCTCGGCGCTTTGGCTGCTGACTTCGCGGCTGCAGACCGGGCAGCGCGGCGTGCCGGCGCGGGCGTACAGCAGGCGCAGGTAGTCGTAGATCTCGGTGGTGGTGGCGACGGTGCTGCGCGGGTTGCTGCCGGCCTGGCGCTGCTCGATGGCGATGGTGGGCGGCAGGCCTTCGATCGATTCCACGGCCGGCTTCTGCATACGGCCGAGGAACTGGCGGGCGTATGCGGACAGGGACTCGACGTAGCGGCGCTGGCCCTCGGCGTAGATGGTGTCGAAGGCGAGCGACGACTTGCCGCTGCCCGAAAGGCCGGTGACGACAACCAGGGCATCGCGCGGCATGTCCACGTCGATGTTCTTCAGGTTGTGCTCGGATGCGCCCCGAACGGTGATGTGCGTGAGTGCCATAGGCCCAAGCTTTTACCAGACCCCGCGACACACAACGAAGGGGCGGCGCGGAATCATTCCTCGGGAGCTGGTTGCCGCTCGAGTTCGAAAATCAGGTCGCGAATCTCTTTCACGTTCACGACGTCGTTCAGCGAATCCAGAATCTGCGCCGATTCGCGGGCCAGGCGCAGGGCGTCTGCGGTGCGGCCCATGCGAGCCCACAGCTTCGCCCTGCCGCCCGCGTGAATGGCGTAGTGCTGCCGGTTGCCGGTCGCCGTCAATATCATCAGCGATTCGTCGTAGAGCCGGTCGGCTTCTTTGAAGTTGCCTTTCTCGCGGTGGTAGATCGCCTGGTTGCCAATCGTAAGTCCCTCGAACTCACGGTTGCCGACCTCCCGATGGATGGGCAGCGCCTGTGCCATCAGCTCGTACCCCTCGTCCTCTCGCCCCTGCTGCCTCACTGCCTCAGCCAGGTTGGTCAAGGTAATCCCCACTGAGCGCAGGGCGCGTAGCTGCCGATGCTGTTGAAGCGTTTCACGATACAGCCTTTCCGCTTCCGCGAAGCGGCCGCGCAGCATGAAGTTGTTTGCCAGGTTGCCGCGGAACACGGCGGCGTAGACGCTGTTGCCCGTCTCGCGAGTGATCTCGATGGCCTGCCGGAACAACTGCTCCGCCTCGTCGAACCGCGAGCGCTCCATGCGCAGGGCCGCGAGTTCTCCCACGGCCAGGCCCTCGAACCAGCGGTTGCCCGCGGAACGATGCATGTCGATTGCCTCCAGCAGGTCCGCCTCTGAGCCCGCGGTATCGGCGAGTCCCCGTCGCACGATCCCGCGGTTGGTTAAAGTCAGCCCGGCCATGCGCCGGTCGTTGCGCGCGCGGTGGATCTCCAGCGCGCGGCTGTAGGTGCTCTCGGCTTCGGCGCGGCGGCCCAGCATGAACAGCGTGGTGCCCAGGTTGGTGAGCGCCACGCCCAGGTCCTTTTGCAGACCCGCCTCCCGGAACACCTCGACGGTCGTCTCGTACACGTCGTGCGCCTGCTGCGTCCTGCCGACGCGCAGCAGCAGGTTGGCACGGGTCATCTGCAACAGCGTGCGCTGCAGCGGGTTGTCGCCCGGACGCAGCAGCGATTCCGCCCGGTCGATGCAGGCGATGCCCTGTTCGTGGCGACCGAGCTGCTGCTGCAGGTGCCCTTGCAGCCGCAGGGCGCGGATCGCGCAGTGCCGGGGCAGCCCGGGGTACTCCAGCAGCCTGGTGTAGGCGGTGATCGCGGCGTCGCAGCGGTTCTGGGCCTGCGCGAACTCGGCTGCGCGCGAAAGGTAGGCGAGTTCGCGCTCGCGGTAGCGCCCGGCGGCTTCAGGCGGCACATCCGCCTGCGCCAGACGGGCGTGAAGGGCAAGTTCCTCGGCGACGTTGTCGGTCGGGTGGGGCGTGAGGCTCGTGTCCTCGAGGTCGTCCATCATGAGCGGCGCCGGCCCGCCGCCGTACAGGGCCTCGATCAGGTCCAGCGCCAGCCCGTGCAGGCGCGCGCGTTCGCCGGGCAGTTGCAGGTTGTACGCTCCTTCGCGCACCAGGGCGTGGCGGAACAGGTAGGCGGCCTCGGCCGTGAGCTTGTCGAACGGTTCGGCGTGCATGCCATCTCCCCGCGCGGCCTTCAATCCCAACTCGCTTCCGGCAGCAGTTCCAGCCTGGTGCTTGCGCGGCGCAGTTCAGCCCTGACCTCTTCGATTTCGGCCGCGACTCCGTTCTCGCGCAGCCATGCTTGAACGGCGTGCCAGTGGGACAGGGCCTCCTCCGGCTCCGCCCTTTCCAGCGCGACCAGC
>JACKIE010000013.1 GCA_020638635.1 Planctomycetota bacterium | reverse complement strand
GCCCGCGACCGGAGCGCTTGCCCTCGGCGCCGGTCTCGATGATGGCCAGGATGCCGAGCACCACGCCGACCAATGCCGCGATGCCAGGCACGTAACAGATCACCAGGAAGCCTACCAGCCCGCAGATCAGCGAGGCGATGGCCTTGCCGCTGGTGGGTTTGGCGCTGGGCGCGCCCTCATAGTAGCCGTAGGGCGGCGGAGGTGGAGGCGGAGGAATGTACGGCTGGGGCCCGGCCATCAGGGGTTGCTCCCTTCCTCGTATCGCCAGCGATCGTTGTCCAGGCTGTCGATGATCAAGCGAGCACCGGAGTTGGTGTGGCTGATCGCCGCGCTCTGTCTTCCGCTGATCTCCAGGCTGTATTCGCTGAGGGAGTTCTGCAGGTCCGTCGCGCGCACCAGGTCAGTGAGCTTCAGCTTGCCCGTAACCTTGGGGTGGTTGTCGGGAAACAGGCCGCCGTCCCAGCCGTCTTTCACCACGGGGCCGCCCGGCTCGAGCGACGAGCTATTCTCGATGTAGTAAAGCTTCAGGCGTTCCTTGATCAGATCCATGTCCTGGCGGGTGCGCGACTCCATGCGCTCGGACTTCATGCGCTCCTGCTCGTCCATCGCCATGGTGAACGCGAAGCCCATGATGGCGTACACACCCAGCGAAATCACGAACATGATCAGGCTGGTGATCAGGCCCGCCAGCGCCAGGCCCCAGCCGCGGTGGGTGCCGCCGGGCTGCTTGCTTTCCTTCATGCCGAGAAAGCCCAGGATCGTGCCGGCAATGCCCGTCAGCGGGCCGAGCGGCCAGAACAGCACGCTCACACCGCCGCACACCATCGAGATGATCGCCTTCACACTGAAGGGCTGCAGTTGCTGGTACGGATACGGCGGGGGTGGCATCTGCTGGCCGTATGGTTGACCCGGGGGTGGATAGCCCGGCGGCGGGTACGAGCCCGGGTATGGCGGCGGCGCCGAAGGCCCGCCCGGGTACACGGGCCTGGAAGCAGAGTACTGCTGGCCCTGCTGCGCCGGGTGCGGATCGGGAGGCCTGCCCTCCGAAGAATCCTGTGGAAGGTTGTCGTTCACGGTTCCTTCTACTTTCTGCGGGGCGGCGCTGTGCTGTCCCAGTCGTCAAAATCGCTGGAATCGAAACTCCCGAATCTCGCGTACTCGCCCACCTGCATGCGCTCGCCGTGCGGGTCGTCCCACCATACGGTAGCCGATTCAGTGCCGATAGTGAGCGAGTATTGCTCGATCGGGTTCTTCAGCTCGGCCTGCGTCACCAGGTCCGTCACCTGCAGCTGCGGCCCGGCTGCCGCGGTGTCATTCTGGAATCCCTGCCGGAACTGGGGTCCACCGGGCTTCAGGTCGCCCTTGGCTTTAGCGTACATGTAGATGCGCTGCTGGATCAGCGCTCCGTCCTCGACGGCCTTGAAGTTGCCCTCAACGGACTGCACCGCCGCCTGCGCGAACAGGAGCATCGCCAACAATCCCCCGACGTTCAACACAAGCAGGATCGTGTTGGCTATCGCGCCCCCCAGTGCCATGCCGCGGCCGGTCTTCTTGCCCCACGCCGCAGTCTCGCGCATGCCGAGGTAACCGAGGATCGAGCCGGCCAGGAAGAACGGCAAGCTCACAAGCCCGAGAGTTGCCAAGCCGGCGATCAGACCCACCCCGACACCCACTAGGGACAGAATCGCCAGCACGGAAGTCGGCTTGCCGGCCGGCACCGGGTAGGGCTGAGCGCCATAGGGCTGGCCTTGGGGCGCGCCCGCCGGCTGCGGGTACGGTTGCCCCTGGGGCGGGGCGCCGTAACCGGGGTTGGGCGCGGGGTAACCCTGCTGTGGCGCTCCGTATCCAGGCGGCGCGGCCTGCGGACCCGGCATCTGCCTGGTACGGGCGCGGCCCATGTCGCCGCCGCCGAAGCCGGCGCCCGGAGGCGGGCCGGCCGGGGGCTGCGCTCCGTAGCCAGGCGCCGGCGGTTGCGGCGGGAACGCCGGGACCGGCCCGGGCTGGGGCGGATAGCCGGGCGGCGGGTTGGGTACTTTTGGTTTTCCAGCATCCCACGGGGCGGGCTGGAATCCATCGGGTCTGGGTTGGTTCATGATCGGCTCCCGTGCCACAGGTGAGCGCCCATCCGCGCGAAGTTTACCAAACGGGGTAGTTGAAGTCACAGTAAGGCCTCCTTGATAGCCCAAGGTAGGGCCCCGCTCTGACCGTCGCGGCTACAATCCACCCCCGGTGTTTGGAACACCCGCTACCTGGTGATTGCGCAGTCGGGCAATGCCGCTTTCAGGGCGGCGACGTCTTCGGGCGCGATGCTCAGGCAGCCGCGCAGGTTGAGCGTTTTTAGCGTCTTCAACTTTTTCATTGTCTCAAGCGCGTCCGGGGGCAGAAGCGAGCCGGCAAACGACAGGTCCTCCAGCTTCTCGCACGCGGCCAGCTCGGCCAGCAACTCGGTCTCGACGCTCAACTTCTCAAGGCTCAAGACCTTCAGTTTGCTGAACTTGGCGAAACCCAGCGGCCCAGCTTTGGCCATGCCCCCTTCGCGCACATGCAGCTCTTGCAGACAATCGAAGGCCGCCAGCGCCGCCAGTTCTTCACTCGCCTTGCGCGAGCGCGCCAGCACAGGCGCGGTCAGGGTCAACTTCGTCAAGGTGCCCGGAGCAGCCAGCGCCTTCAACGCGGCCACATCGGCGCCCTTCACGCCGGTCAATTCCAGTTCGCGCACGTTCTTGAGCTTCGCCAGCGACGCAACGTCATCGCTGCGATCCAGTCCGCCGTAGACGCAGAGCGACTCAACCACTCCCGTGCGCAGGGGGATCAGGTCTTCGCCGACCAAACCGGCAACCTGCAGCTCCAGTCTCTTGAGTGCTTTCAGTTTTCCCGCCGACTGGATCAGCCAAGTGGCCTCATCGGCCTTTTCCCTGATCGACAGTTCTGTCAGGGTCTGCATCTGCGCCAGCTTGCCCGCCGGAAAGCCGGCGCGGATCAGGGCAAGTTTGCTGATCTTTGGAAGCGCCGCAACCTGCCCGCAAGCCAGCGGAGAAAGCGTCACGTCCATCAGGCTGAGCTCAGTCAACCCGACCAGGCTGTCGATGCCGCCGGCGCCTGTTTCCCACAGATGCAGGGTGTTGAGACTCTTCCAACCGAAGATGGCATCGGGCAGGGATTCCAGCCCCGGCAGCTTCAAGTACAGCGTCTGGATGGCTTTTCCGTCCCCCAGCGCCGACCAGAATTCAGACGTCAAGCGGGGCTGGCCCATGAACAAGATTGCCAGTTCGGTCAGCGTGCCCATGCGGGCCACAGCCTTGGCGCCGTCAGCGGTGAGTTCATCCGGCGGCGCTGGAAGCCCCTTCACGGACGGCCGACGAAACAGCGTCAGGGAGCGCAGCGAAGTGTATCCCTCCAGCGCGCGCAGGCCGGAGTCGCAGCAGGCCGACCCGCTCAAGCTCGCCACGCTGACAGGCAGCCTGGCCGTCTGCTCGAGCACATGTTTCTCGAACTCCCAGGGAGAGTCGCCCACATTTACGGTCAGCGACTCGCCGGCGGGCACCACGAAAGGACCCGGCAGGTTCAGCGGTTGCGGCTCGCTTCCATCGATACTGAAGGTCGATCTGCAGTCATAGCTGAACACCAGCAGGCTGCCGTCTTCGCGTTTGGTGATTTCCCATTCGTCTTTGGGGGGCTTCCATTCCGGGGCCTTGGCTGGTTTGGGCGCGTCCTTCAGCACTTCGGACCACTCCAGCAGGGGCTCGGGCTTGGCCAGCTTCTCGCGACGCTTCACCTTGTACAACACGCGCTCGCCGGCCTTCCATTGCCAGTACGGTCCGAACCAGGCGTCTTCCCCGTGGCTCAGCAGCACTTCGTATGACACGCCCGACAGCTCGTAACCGGGCGCTTGCACCGTCAACTCCGCATCGCCCAGCTTGAACTTCTCGCCCTCGCGAAAGCTGCTCGCCGCCAACTGGTACAGCGCATCCGACCACGGCATGCGCAGGGCCTCGTGCATCAGGGCCTGCTGACCGGGCTGCTCGTTGAACGCCACCTCGACGGGCTTCTCGCCCGCGCGCCCGGCCCAGGCCTTGCTGAACACGCCGTTGTTGTCCATCAGGCCGGCGACCACCAGGCCGCGGCCGTTGTGGGCCTCGGCCACGAAGCGGTCTTCGAGCTTGCCGACGACATGCAGACGGATGGTGCGGTAGACGCCGCGGTCGAGCACTTCGGCTTCCTGCAGGTCGCCGACCTCGAACTGGTGGGCGTAGCCGACGGGCAGAGCGCCGGGCAGCTTCACTTCGCCATTCAGCCAGGCCTGCAGCAGCGCCTCATCACGCGGCTCGAGCGCGGCCTGCAAAAAGCCGCAAGCCAGCGCCAGGGCCAGCAACAAGAGGGTTCGCATGGGTGTCCTCCGCATTGAGTATAGCAGTCTGCAGGCGGCAGGCGGCAGTTTCCTGCCGCCGTTAAAGTCAACTGTCAGGCATCCGCCCGGTTCAAAGTGTCAGGCATCCGCCCGGTTTGTACCCTCCTGCCGCCTGAATCCCCGCGCGCTTGCGCTTGCGGCTCCTGTTCCTGCCTCCTGCCGCCAGCCGACTGCCGCCTGACAAAACGCCCCTCATTGGCAGGCCGGCCTGTACGCGGTACCTTCTGGCCCATGGCGCATCAGACCACAACCAGGGCCGGCAAGGCGTTCGTGTACACCATCGGCTGCCAGATGAACGAGCTCGATTCTGAGCTCGCCATGGCGACACTGGAGGGCGACGGCCTGAACGTGGCCGCGCGTCCCGCCGACGCCGACGTGCTGCTGGTGAACACTTGCAGCGTGCGCGAGAAGGCCGAGGAAAAGGCCTACTCGTGGCTGGGGCGCATGAAGGTCCTGAAGCGCGAAAACCCGGACCTGGTGATCGGCGTGCTCGGCTGCATGGCCCAGAAGGAAGGCAAGCTGATCTTCCGGCGCGCGCCCTACGTCGACATCGTGGCCGGCACTGCGCACTTCACCAAGATCGACGAATACGTGCGCCAGGTGCGTGCCACGGGCAAGCGCATTTTGGCCGTCGGCCGCGACGAAGAAGTCGAGACCGAAAAGCGCCTCAAGGCGCGCGAAACCCGCCAGAGCGCCTACGTGGCCGTGATGCGCGGCTGCGACCACCACTGCACCTACTGCGTGGTGCCCAACACCCGCGGCATGGAAAGTTCACGGCCGCTCGAGGAAATCGTCGAGGAGTGCAAGATCCTGGTGGGTGAGGGCACCCAGGAAATCACGCTGCTGGGCCAGAACATCGACAGCTACGGCAAGCGCCTGCAGCCGCGGCGCCGCACGCTTTCCGAGCTGCTGTACGCCGTGGCGGACATCCAGGGCCTCAGGCGCCTGCGTTTCATCACCAGCCACCCCAGCGACCTGAAGCCCGAGCTGTTTCAAGCGTTCAAAGACCTGCCCAACCTGATGCCCTACCTGCACTTCCCGGCCCAATCGGGCAGTGACAGCGTGCTCAAGCGCATGCGCCGCGGTTACACCTTCGAGCGCTACCTTGAGCTGGTGGCCGCCGCGCGCGAGGCCGTGCCCGACATGGGCCTGGCGGGCGACACCATCGTGGGCTTCAGCGGCGAGACCGAAGAAGACTTCGAGAAAACCATCGAGCTGCATGAGCGCACGCGTTTCCAGAACGCGTACATCTTCATGTACAGCGAGCGCGACTACACGCCGGCCAAGGAACAGGGCCTGCCCGACGACGTGCCCCTTGAATTGAAAAAGCGCCGCATCAACAGACTGATGAAGCTGCAGCGCCAGTGGGCCGCCGAGGAAAACCAGAAAAAAGTCGGCACGGTCACGGAAGTCTTTGGCGAAGGGCCCAGCAGGAAAGACCCCGACAAACAGGAAGGCCGCAACCCGCAGAACCAGGTGGTGATCGTGGAATCCGGCCGCGAGCTGAAGGGCCAGCTCTATAAGGTTGAGATCACCTCAGCCACAGACGCCGCCCTCTACGGCCGTCTGGTGTAGTAGGGTAGGGACACGCTGCCGCGTGTCCCTACAATATCCGCGGGCTGGCAGGAGACGCCATGACTGAGCTGACCTACGAGAAACTAAAGCGCAACATCGCCGAAGAAGAGGTGCTGGGGGATATGCTCAGCGTTACGTTCAAGTGCCCTGTAACTGAAAAGATCTATCACGCCGTGGCCATGCTGCGACCGGCATCGCCGATGTCGCACCCCCTTGAAACCGCGCGGCGCGGCTTCCGGAACCTGCTGGGAAACATGTTTCACGGCGAGCGCGGCGAAACCACTACCGCAAACCATGATCGCGAGGCCATCGAACGCGCGGGCGTGGAAGCTTTCGAGGCCGTTTCGTCGCACTTCGCCTGGGATGAGTCGCGCAAGGCATTCGTGGACGCAGCCACGGCCGAGATGCCGCTCAGCGACTTCGATCGCCAGCTGCACGACCACCCCCTTACCGGCGACTGGGAGCGCAACGTGGCGGCCCGCATGCTGGCGGAGATCGCGGCGGCGGACGGCACGGTCACACCTACCGAGCGCGAGTTTTTTGAAGGTTTCCTGAATTCGGAGATGGGTCCGCTGGACCAGCTGGTCAAGCGCGGGAAGCTCAGCAAACTCGACCTGGAAGAGTGCCGGCCGGCATCGCGCGCTACACTGCTGATGCTGGCAAATGCCATTGCCATGACTGACGAGCACCTGGACGCCGACGAACAGGCTCGTCTGGCAGAGTACGGGAAGGCCTTCGGTGTCAGCCTTGAGCGCGAGGAGCTGATTCGTCACTGGGCCGCTGAAAAGGTGGTCGAGAACATGCTGTACGGCTGCTACGCCGACGGCCGGCTGAATGACGAGGAACGCACACGAATCGAGCAGCTGGCGGGCAACATCGGCATCAACCAGGCGCTGGTGGCCAAGATCGACGTGCGGGTACGCAAGCGCCTGGGCGCGAAGTGAGCACGAACCTCGAGAATCAGGGGTCATGGCGGCGCGGCGCAGACCCGCCGCCGGAACTCGAAACCGGCGCCTTGCGGCGCCGGTCCCTTGTCGCTGTCGGGGAGGCTACTTGTTCAGGATGCTGACGCGGTATGCATTCTCGATGCTGAGGCTCGCGAACGCCGCGTTGTAGACCTTGCCATACAGGCGGCTGTAATCCGTGGTGGGCCCGTAGCTGCCGTCCTGCAGCTGGTTTTCAAGCAACGTCTTGCTGAAAGCACCGTACCACTCGTTAGACTTCTGTCCGTTACGCTGCAGGTTCAACGCCTGCGACATGCTGCCGAAGAAAAGGAAACGCGCGTCGCCGATGTCGCGGTCCCCGAATCCCGGCGAGCGGAAATCCGGCAGCTCGCGGCTGGCCTTGGAAACCAGCGCCTTGCAGCGCTCCTCGTAACCGGCCTCCACGGCGAACAGGCTTAGCGAGCCCGCGGCAGCCGTCAGCATCGACTGGGACTTCGCCAGCACCTGGGCGTCGTCGGTCAGCAGGCTGGTCTCGTAGCGCGTGATGTCCTCGAACCATTCCAGGAACTTGTTGATGCGCTCCTGCGGCAGGTCAATCGGCGGTACCTGCACGTTGCGCGCCGTCGCCAGCGCCATGTAGGCCCACACGCTCGTGGTCAGGCTGGCCGGACGACCGATCAGGAACGGGAAGCCGCCTGAGCCCTCGGCCTTCACCTCACACAGCCAGCGGCACGCCTTGCGAAGGGGCTCACGCAGGCGGTTGGCGCGGGTCATGCCGAACTCTTCGGCCAGGGCAAGGGTCGCCATGGCGTGGATCAACACGTTGCCCATGGCCTGCGGGCCGATCTGACCGTCGGCGCGTTGCTTGCCCAGGATCCAGCCGATCGCGCGATCCACCGTGATGTCGTAACCCAAGGGCGAAGCGCTGCTGCTGTGTCCGTCGCCCAGGAAGGCCAGCACCGCGGCGCTGGTCAATTCCAGCTTCTGGATTTCCTGCAACTCCGGATCCTGGGGTATCAGGCGGACGGGCACGTCCACGTACCCCCAACTGCCGTCCTCAAGCTGGTGCCGCTGCAGCCAGGCCAGCGAGCTGTCCAGCGCTTCGTATAGTGCCTCGCTGCCCAGATAGTCGATCTTTTCGCGGCGCGTTGCACCCCGCAAGCGGAAGAAGCTGCCCGCGCTGTCGCGCCCCTCAAAGCCCAGGACGCGCTCCGACTCGGGAATCTGTACGGGCGGCGGGGGCTGGGGGTTGTCGCGCACGCGCTGCTCACGCTCCGGCACCGCGCTGCCGTCCAGCCCAACAGGCGGCTCGCTGCTGAAGGAGGCCCAGTCGTCGCCCCCCGGCAGCAGCGGGGTTTCGCGGCTGACACGCTTCGGTCCGTCACCCAGCTCAGGAGTCGGGCTGGGCGGCGCCACGAAGGGCGAAGACTCGCCAATGGCAATGTAAGGCGTGGCGG
Organism: Planctomycetota bacterium; assembly: GCA_020638635.1. Taxonomy (GTDB): domain Bacteria; phylum Planctomycetota; class UBA8742; order UBA2392; family UBA2392; genus JACKID01. The sequence continues at coordinate 76,811 of JACKIE010000013.1, read as the reverse complement.
CCGTGTCGTGCTTCACGAACACGAACAGCATGATCACGATCGCCACGGCGTGCAGCGCCAGGGTGAAGCCCACTGAGCGCCGGCTGCGCTTCCAGCCACGCTGTAGCTCGCGACCCCACTGATACTCCTCGATGTCCACGCGCTTGGGTGTCTCGCGCACGCGCCGGCGGCTGTTGACCAGTATCTTGCGGAACAGGCGGCGCCGGAACGGGTCGCTGGCGTCCACGGCCGGCAGCTTTGCCTCGACCGGCGCGGCCTGCGCCTGGGCCGAAGCCTCCACCAGCGCGACCTTGAGGCGGCGCTCGAAGCCGGCCCGCACATCCATGGCCGGCACGCTGCCGACCAGGGCGCGCTGGGTAAACTCGGCGCGCAGGGCAGCGGCGTACTCGGGGCGCACGTCAAGCAGCGGCAGGCTTGCAACCAGCGCGCGGGTGGTGAACTCGCGGCGCAGCGCCTTGATCCATTCCGGGCGCGCCTTGATGAAGGGCAGAGCGCCAACTGTCGCGTAGGTGCTGAACTCTGCGCGCAGGGCCTGCAACAGGCTGTCGCCAACCAGCAGCATCGGCAGGCTGGCGCAGATCGCACGCACGCTGAACTCAACGCGCAGGGCAGCCAGGTACTCGGGGCGCGCGATGATGTTCGGGATCAGGCCGGCCCAGCCGCGCGCCTGGAACTCGTGGCGCACGTCGCGCACGAACTCGGGGCGGGGCTCCGTCAGCGGAATCGTCTCAGGCGTCGCGCCCGCCTGGGCCGGCCCGATGCGCGGGAGACTGCGAAGCACGGCATAGGTGCGGCGCAGGCGCTCGAACTGCCGGAACAGCGCGTCCTCGTGCTCGAGGCGGGCGCGGACCTGCGCCATGGCGGGCTCATCGAGCTCGCCGCGCAGGAAATCCACCAGTAGTCCGAAGTCAGCGTTCATGCCAAGGGGTTCGCGTTTGGTCGTTTAAGGGTCGTCGTTCCTGACCGGTTCGACTGAATCACTCCGCCTGTAGTCAACAGCCGCCCCCGGGATACTCCCTGGGCCTACGCTATGAACGGCCTCCGCGCCGGGCGGTTCAGCCGCTATCCAGGATTTGGTCGCCAAAAATCACGCATGATTCGCGCACAGAGCGCACAATCGCCGGATGGGTGTAAGTCGAGCTGTATTCTAGAGTTCCGCCTGGATCGGCTTGTAGTCGCCCAACAGCTCCTGCAGCTTGCCCACGGCCGTGTGCATGCGGGATTTCACCGTGCCGAGGGGGATTTCCATGATCTCGGCGATTTCGTTGTACTTGAGCTCTTCGATCTCACTGAGCACAAACACCATGCGCTGCTCGTCAGGCAGTTGCTCGAGGGCCTTCATAATGGCGCCGTACAATTCGCGGCGGTCCAGGTCGTGCTCGGGTGGGCGAATGTCGTCGGGCAGGCGGTCGATCAGCGAGCCGGCGTCTTCATTACCGCCGAACTTGGCGTCCAGGCTGACGTTTTCCTTCTGGGTGCTCAGCAGGCGGCAGTGGTCGATCCAGTAGTTGCGCGCGATGCGGTACAGGTAGGTGGTGAACTTGGCGTTCGGCTCCCACTTGTTGGCCGACTTGTAGATGCGCAGCAGCACTTCCTGGGCGAAGTCTTCAGCCAGGGAGCGGTCCCAGCACAGGCGGAAGAAGAAGTTGAGCAGGCCGCGCAGGTGGGCCTCGTACAGTTCCGTGAACGCGTCGACGTCGCCGGCCTGGAAGCGGCGCATAAGCTCGAGGTCGCGTTCAGCGTCCGCCATGGAAGCGAATCCTGACCGGAAAAAGGGGAAGGTTAAGGATACGAACGTGAGGGCGCGGGCGATAGTTCGCGGCAAAGGGCGATTTCAGGCGCTTCCGCGTGCTATAATCACCAGAACGGAAAGGAGGGCGGAATGGACCAGCCCATGGGTTACATCATTCTGCTCGCCATCGCGGCCGTCCCGACCGGCCTGTTCGGCATGTTCCTGCTGGCCATCGCCACGGGCGTGATCCACGAACCGACAGCGATCGAAACCGTGGCGCATAACTACGGCCTGAGCTGGAAGACCGGTCGGCACGAAGTTTAGGGGCGCCGGGAATACCGTCGGCTGCCCGCCTGTTCCATATCTGGACATACAGGTCCTTTTATGGAGCGGTACCATGCGGCACTTCGCAATTCTTCTGTTGGTCGCGGTGGCCTTTGCTTTCGCGGCCTGCGGCCATGAAGACAACCACCCGGCCAACGACCACGCCCACGGCGAGGCTGCGGGCGCGACACTGACCCTGAACGACGGCAAGAAGTGGCAGGCCGACCAGCACACGAACGACGCCATGGCCGGCATCCGCGAGGCGCTGGCCAAACAACCCACCTCGACCACCGAAGAGCTCAACGCGCTGGGCAAAGAGCTGAAAGTCCGCGTGGACGCACTGGTGCAGGGCTGCACCATGACCGGCCCGGAGCACGAACAGTTGCACGTATTCCTGAACGATTTCATCCCGGCCGTGCAGCACCTGGCCGCCGAGACTGACCACGCCAAAGCCAAAGAGGCGCATCAGCACGTCAGTCACCTGGCCGAAGAGTACGACAAGCACTTCCAGTAACCGCCGCGCTTCCGGAAACCCACCGGTTACCCGGTGGGCTCTGTAGCTATACTCCGTGCCATGGCGGACTTGCTGGATATCCTGCGCACGCGCTTTGGCTTCGACTCGTTCCGGCCGCACCAGGCTGAGGCCTGCGCCGCTTTGGCCGATGGCCATGACTGCCTGCTGGTCATGCCCACCGGCGCGGGCAAGTCGTTGTGCTACCAGCTTCCGGCCGTGGCGCGAGGCGGCAGCGCGCTGGTGGTGTCGCCGCTGATCTCCCTGATGGAAGACCAGGTCAGCAAGCTCAGCGCCCAGGGCCTCAACGCGGCGCGCATCCACAGCGGCCGCCCGCGCGAGGAATCACGCCAGGCCTGTTTCGACTGGGCCGAGGGCAAACTCGACTTCCTGTTCATTTCGCCGGAGCGCTTGCGCGTGCCCGGCTTCGTCGAGTGGCTGGCCAAGCGCAAGCCCGGCCTGGTGGCCGTGGACGAGGCCCACTGCATCAGCCAGTGGGGGCATGATTTCCGGCCGGATTATCGCTTGCTGGGCGGGCGGCTGGATATGCTGAGGGGCAAGGGGGTCAGGCACGATTCCGGCGAACTTCCGCCGGAATCGAGCCAGACCCCCGTGATCGCGCTGACGGCCACGGCCACGCCGCTGGTGCAGCGGGACATCATCGAGCAGCTTGGCCTGCATGACTGCAAACGCCTGATCCACGGCTTCCGGCGCACCAACCTGGGTATCGAGGTGGTTGAGCTGAAGCCCTCCCAGCGCGCGGATGCTGTGCTTGAGGTGCTGGGGTCTGGCTCGTTTTCGCGAAGCGAAAAGGTGCCTGACCCCTTTGGTTCTGACCCCTTTGGTTCGAGTGCTGGCGCTGGCGCCGGGGAAGGGGTCAGGCACAATTTCGCCGAACTGCCGGCGAAATTGAGCCAGACCCCTGCCATCGTCTACGTGCCGAGCCGCAAGGAGTGCGAGGCGCTGGCGGCACGGATCGGCGAGTCCGTGCCGTGCATGCCCTACCACGCCGGTCTGAGCGCCGCGGATCGTGACCGCGCCCAGGCCGCCTTCCTGGCCGGCGAGGTCAGCGTGATCGTGGCGACCATCGCCTTTGGCATGGGCATCGACAAGCACAACGTGCGCACGGTGATCCACACCGCGCTGCCCGGCAGCGTGGAGGGCTACTACCAGGAAATAGGGCGCGCGGGCCGCGACGGTAAGCCCTCACGCGCGATCCTGATGTGGGGCTGGAACGACAAGCGCCTGCACGAATGGTTCATGGACCGTGACTACCCGCCGGTCAAGGACATGCGCGCGCTGTGGGGCGCGCTCTCGAACCGCGCCACGGACCTTGAGTCACTGGCCTCCGAGCTCGATCTTGACGTGTCAACGATCGGCTCGCGCCTCGACAAGCTGGCCGCCCAGGGCGGCGCGAGCATCGACGCCGAAGGCTACGTCACGCGCGGCGGCGACAAGTGGATCGACGGCTATCAGAAGCAGCTCGAGCACAAGCGTGACCAGCTTGATCGCATGCTCAACTTCGCGCAGGGCCATGGCTGCCGCATGCTCGCGCTGCTGAACCACTTCGGCGACCCGGACAACACCCGCAGCTGCGGCCGCTGCGACGTCTGCGCGCCCCAGCAGTGCGCGCTGAAAAGCTTTCGCGCGCCCAGCGCGCGCGAACTGGCGGTGCTGCGGCAGATCATGGACGCATTGCGCGGGCGCGACGACCTCAGCACCGGCAAGCTGTTCCGTGACAACTTCGAGCAGCACATGAAACGCGGCGAGTTCGAAGACCTGCTGGGCGCGCTGGTACAGAACGGCCTGGTCACCACCCGCGACGACATGTGGGAAAAGGACGGCCGCGTAATCCAGTTCAAGCGCGCCAGCCTGACCGACGCCGGCCGCGAAATCGAAGACGACCTGGCGTCGGCGGTGATGCTGCCCGGTTCCTTTCCCGCGCCGGAACCCGCCAAGGCAACGAAACACTCGAAAGGCGAGCGCTCAAAAAACGTAGCGGATAAAGCGCCCGACCCTACCCTGGTCGAGGCGCTGAAAACCTGGCGCCTGCAGCAGGCCAAAGCCCAGGGCGTGCAGGCCTTCCGCATCTTCGGCAACAAAACCCTGGATGCCATTGCGGCAGCAAAGCCGCGCACCCGTGACGAGCTGCTGGATGTGCCCGGCATCGGCCCCGCCAAGCTGGAGGCCTACGGCGACGGCATCCTGGAGATCACAAGTGGTTGAGGTGCGCGAGGTGCACGAGGCCGACTTTCCGCGGTTGCGCGAGATCTTCCTGCAATTGCGGCGCGAGACCTTTCACTGGAACGACCCCGCAATTTACCGGCTGGAAGACTTCGACACGCAGACAGAAGGCGAACGCATGCTGGTCGGCGAGATCGACGGGCAGGTCGCCGGCTTCATCTCGTGGTGGGCGCCGGAGAACTTCATCCATCACCTGTACATCGACGCGGCCTGCAAACGCCGCGGCCTGGGCCGCGCGCTGCTGGAAGCCTGCCTGCGGCGGATCGGGCGCCCGGCACAGCTCAAGTGCGTGAGCCGCAACGCCAATGCGCTGGCGTTTTACCACGCACTCGGCTGGAAAAGCATCGCCACTGGCTGCAGCGACGAGGGCGAGTACCAGCTGCTGCAGCTGGAAAATTGACGGCTCCTGAAGCTGCTGTTCAGCTTATGCTTGCTGTTCCGGATACCGCGATGGTGACGCGATGGACGAATACAACGCCTTGATACTGCGTGAGCAGTGGGATCGCAAATACAAGTCCGCGACCCAAGTGTTTTTCGTGATCAACGGGCTTTACGTGGTCAGCTTCATCGGCGTCGCCGCGTTCCTGGCCAGGACCGGCGACGCGCCGCCGGGCGGCGTGATGCGCCTGGCCGGCGTGTCCGCGATGGCGCTGGGCCTGATGCTGGTGGTCGGCACCGGCCTGGTCAAAAAGTGGCGCTGGGCCGCGATTGTCGCCACCCTCTGGTGCTGCGTCACCATGCTGAGCGCCCTGTACACGATGGGCGGTTCAACCGAGCAGCCCGGGACCCGCGACGAGAGAAACGCCGCGTACGCAAACGGCGCCGGGGCTGGGGCGATCTGCCCAGGCATCCTGTCGATCATCATGCTGATTTCGTGCGGGCGCGCGGCCTTGGCCAAAACCCCGCCCGCGCGGGATGAGCCGCGGGCGATCCCCGGCGCAAGCCCTGACCCCTTCAACCCCTACGGGCGGACGCTGGCGGCGCCGGAAAAGCCCAGGCCGACGGTGGCGCTTTCGCTGATCGGCGTGGGCGCGTTGTTCACGATCGCCGGCGTGGGCGCGCTGACGGCCGGCGTGATGGAGCAGTTGGAAGCGGTGGTGATCAGCGAAAAGCGCTGGAAGCCGTTCCAGGGCGATGGCTTCACGGTTGATTTCCCCGCGGAGCCGGTGCTTCAGGACGGTGTGGTGCCCGGTGAGCTGGTCGAGTTCAGCCGCTCGTACAAAGTGGAGACCGGCTTCCATGTGCTTGAGGTCGTGCATTATCGCCTGGGCTCAATGGCCTACGTGCGCCCCGACGGCCTGCAACAGGAGCTGGACCACCAGGTTGAGAGCTTCGGCGGCGAAGTCACCGCCCGCAGCAACCCGGCGTTCCCCGGGGCTTCCGCCTTGCGCTACGAGGTCGAGAACGCCCAGGCCAACGAACGGACCGTGATGCTGGCGGTGAACAAGGGCAACGACGTGTACATGGTGATGGGCTGCGAGGCCAACGCCGACCAGTCCCGCGCCGCCGCCCGCTTCGTGGACAGCTTCAGCCTGACGCGCTGACGCCAGTCGTGGCGCGCAAGACCGTGCAACCCCGGCGCGCGCGGCGGCGGAGTATGCTAAGTTCAGATATACCTGTGTGCTGTTTGTGACGAAACTTTCTACCTACCCGGCTATTAATGTTGCCGGAGGAGGTCAACCATGCGCCCGAAACTCAAGCCGATGCTCGGCCTTGGCGGCATCGCGGCCGCCGCGGCCATCGCGGGCATAGCGCTGCTTACCCTGCCGACATTCCATCAAGCGGAAGACACGGCGGCCGCGCTGCCGGCTGCAGCACTGGCACCGGCCGAGCAGCAACAGCCCACGCCCGTGCAGGCGGAAGAGCCGCAACCGGAGAACAACAACGTGTCGCCACCCGCGGAAGACTCGGCCTGGCCAGTCACGAACGGCACGGTGATTGATCTGCTCAGCGGCGCCCTGCTGGCGCGCGAGCGCGAAGACCGCGCCTGGCTTGCCCGTACCATGGCCTCGATGGCTGGCAAGCAGCAACTGGCCGAAGATGACCTGCACGCGGCGCACCGCCAGTTCCTGTGGCGCAGCATCGCGCCCATGTGGGCGCACATCGCGCAGGCCTGGCAGGAGCGCAGCTACAAACTGCTGGAAGACGGCGACAACGCCGAGCTGGTGATGCAGGTGGGCGGCGCCGTGGGTGTCGCACGCCTGAAGTTCGTGCGCATCGACGGCGCCTGGTACTTCGCCGCCTTCTAACTTGAGGAAACGACCATGCGGAAACTCGCGACCGCTCTCTTTCTGACGATCCTGATGCTGGCCGGCTGCGACAGCGGAGGCGGAAGTGGCGGTGGTGGAGGCGGCGGCGGTCCGGCCACCCAGGCGGCGTATGACATCCAGGTCAGCGGCCCGCCCGCCAGCGGGTTGCAGGTCAACCGCGCCTTTGACGTCACGCTGAATTTCGTGGCGGCGGGCACGGCCAACCCCATCAACGTGATCTCCAGCGAGACCATCAGCGCCAGCGTGCTTTCGGGCCCGGGCGCGCTGGTAGGCGCCGTAACCTCGCAGGGCAACGGCACCAGCAGCCTGTTGTTCAGCGGGCTGGGCCTGAACCAGCCCGGCACATACGTGCTGCAGTTCAGCGGCCCCAACGCCGCTACGCCGGGCCAGACCATCAGCTTCGTGGTCGGGCCCCAGCGCAACCTGCGTTTTTCGGCGGTGCCAGCCAGCGCGGCGATCAACAACCCGTTCTCGGTGACCGTGGAGACTTACGACCCGGCAACCGGCCTCGCGGCGGCGCCGGGCAGCACCGTAGCGATCACGATTTCGCTGAACACCGGCACGGGCAACCTGGGCGGCACGCTGACCGGCAACCTGACCAGCGGCTCTTCGCTGCAGTTCAACAACCTGACCTACGACACGCTCGAGCAGATTACCTTGCGCGCCTCGGCCTTTGTGTTCCCGGACGCGATCAGCGGGCCGATCAACATCACGAACGTGAACTTCATCAACTCGCCGGGACCGTTCATCGCGCTGAAGTCGGTGCGCGTGAACGACCCCTACAGCGACTCTGTGGCCTTTGCAGCGCCCAACACCGTCACCGGCTTCGCCGTCAACACCGGCAGCAGCCTGCCCGCCGGCCTGAGCCTGAATACGTCCAACGGCGCAATCACCGGCACGCCCACCACGGCCGGCAGCTATGAGTTCGAGCTGTACGCCGTGCTGCCGGGCGGCAACGCCCAGGCACTGCGCTGCGCGCTGGCGGTGTTCAGCAGCGGTGAGACGGAAGTCGTGAACGGCCAGAACTTCACGGCTGCCGGGCCCCATACAGCCAACGGGCCGGTGACGGAGACCTACAGCTTCACATCGAGCTACGACAGCATAGGCTACCCGCAGGCGAGCACCTTCAACTGCCGCATCCAGTACTATTATCCAAACTTCGCGACGGCGCCCTCGCCGGCGCCGGTGTTGCTGCACCACCGCGGGCGCGGCTTCAACATGATGGACTACGACCTGCTGGGCGCGCATCTGGCCAGCTACGGCATCATCTTCGTAACCATCGAGGACTACCAGTCGTTCTACGACGGCGGCGGCAGCGGCCAGTCGCCCAACACCACCTATGACAGCGTCGCGGAACGCGGCCACGAATCCGCCAGCGCTTTCCAGGAAGGCGTGCAGCAGTGGGTGCTAGCCAAAAACGCCCAGTCGGGCCACCCCCTGCAGAACCGCGTGGATGAAAAAAAGATTTTCATGAGCGGCCACAGCCGGGGCGGCGGCGCCACCCACAGCAGCCATGTGCGCAGCCAGCCCTACATGTTCAACGGCACCCAGCGCCAGAACATCAACATCCGCGGCACCATCTACTTCATGGCGTTCGACATGCGCTTCTTCACCTCGACCGTCAGTGGCAGCTCGGTGGTCTACCCCGTGCCGACGCCCCAGCCGCGCCTGCCCAGCCTGATCATCGCGGCCGAGAATGACGGCGACCTGATCTACCCGATCTGCGACCAGCTGATCGACCGCGCCACGGGCCCCACCACCTTCGCCACCATCTACGGCGGCTGCCACAACTACCTGGGCGATGCCAATGCCGTCGAATTTGGTGCCAGCCCCTACATCACGCGGCAGCAGCAGATGGACCGCATGTTCAACCTGGTGATCGCCTTCATCAAACGCTGGGGCAACCTGGACCGCAGCCTCGACGGCCTGCTGTACAACAACGAGAAAGCAGGCAGCAGCGAAGTCGGCATCACCGCCTGGCGCAACATGGCAGAGCGCGTGATGCTCGACGACCACCAGGGCGGCAACAAGGCCGTCAACAGCCTGGGCGGCGCCAACACGCTTTCCAGCGGCACCTGGAGCACCAGCGCCAGCATCTACCCGCCCACCGGCTACGGCGACAACTACGCCTCGCTGAACCTGCGGCACAACATCGTCACCCTCAGCCCCAGCGTCACTTCGACCTACGGTTCGAACATCCCGTCCGCGTCGCAGGACCTGAGCCGCACCCGGCGTTTCATGTTCCGGATCGGCAGCGTTGACTATAACGCCGAGGCGCTGAAGGGCTTTGACTGGGTCACCGTGCGCGTGCGCCTGACCGACGCGCAGAACGACACGGCCACAGTCACGTTGTTCGACCGCACGTCGCCCGCGAACACCTACCTGCCGGATTACCCGGGCAGCGGCAGCAACGTGTATGACCGCTTCGTGGAGGCCAACGTGCTGCTGTCGGCGTTCACCGCGGCCAACGCAAACCTGACGCTCAGCCAGCTCAACAAGGTCGAGCTGATTTTCGAGACCGGCACCTTCAGCAGCGTCTCCAGCCGCCAGCTTTACTTCGACGACCTGCGTTTCGAGTAACCGCAACTCCATGCCAACCGGGCCGCCCAAGGGCGGCCCGGTTGGTTTATCAGCATTACTGGCGCAGCAGCACGTTGCCGTTCAACACGATCAGCCTGGGGGCTTCCCCGGGCTCGTCGGTGTAGCGATGGAAGCCAAAGCGGCGCCGACGGCCGTCTTCGTACAGCAACTCGAGGGTGTTCGCGGCTACCTTCCAGGTGCCTTTGCCCGGCGTGGCTTCAAGGTCGCGCAACACGCAGTCGCCGCCGACCCACCAGCCGATGTTGACGCGCGCGTTGAAGCCGGCGTCGTCGAAGCTGCCGTCTTCATTGAACGTGATACCGACCTTGTAGTACTCGCCCAGGCTCTCCACATCATGGCGCATGAAGGTGCCCTTCAACCCGGCCTCGCCGGGCAGCTTGCGGTAGGGCTTGTCGCCGTCCAGCAGCTCCTCGCCCCTGCGCTTGAGCGTCTCTTTCAACTCGCCGCCGTCGGCGCGCGTGAAGGTCATCTCGACGACGTCGTCCTTCAGCGTGTACCTGCCGCAGTCGTTCACGAAGTACTGCTGCCAGAACTCGAAACGGAAGTTCAGCAGCCCCTCGGGCGGGATTTCGCGCAGCACACGGCCGTCGGCCAGGAACGTGTAGTAACGCCAGCGGAACTTCGCGGTGGTGATGCCCTCGCGCGGGTCGCCTGCCGCGCCGAGACCCGATGCGCCGTAGATACCCTCCAGGCCTGCGTCGCCCTTCGGCAGCGGCGTCGGCTCCCACAGGAACGACGGCGTGGAGAGCGGGTCGATCTGCACCTTCAGCTTCGGCGGCTTTTGGTCCTTGGCGCGGCAACTGGCGAAGGTGGCGTGATTCAGCAGGGTGTCCATTTCGGCGGCCTGGGTTTCCAGCCGGTCGAAGTCATTGGTGAAGAACATCAGCCCGCCCGCGCGCCCATCACGCCGCAGGCAGGTGAGGATCGTCAGCCAGGTTACGTCGCGCTGGTCCTTGTACGCCGCCGCCCAGGCGATCATGTCGTAGCCCGCGGCGGTGCGAGTCTCGGTGACCTCGCCGTCGTCCTGCACGCCCATGGTCTTCTTGAGCATCTCGCGGCCTTCCTTGGCCCAGTCCTGGAAGGCCTTGGACTTGTCATCACCCTGCAGGTCGGCCGAGAAGCCGAAGCTGAGTGTGGTCGAGTAGTTGTCGGGCGTGTTGCGGAACTTCAGCACCGGCTTGCCGTTGAGGCCGGTGACGATCTTCATGCCCGCGGGCAGTTTGAACACCCAGTCGCCAACCTGGGTGTCGGGGGTGTTGTCGTCGTCCGCGGTAACCGGTGAAGCCGGCACCATCGCCAGCAGCAGAAACGCCAGGCATAACCAGACGCTGCGCATAAGGACTCCTTCCGGCCCGGCCCCAGTATACCCCATGGAAGCCGATTCAGTCGGCCAGGCCCGGCGCGCCCGCGAGGATCCACTCCCTGAGCCTGGCCATATCCTCTGCCCGTAGCGTATGGTCGGCATCTCCGCGGGCTAGCCGCCCCAGCAGCGGCGAGTTCTCCGCAAAGGGAACCACAGCCGGGTAGCGGCCGCCGCAGTCGTCCAGCACACCCCGGCGCATGCCGGATGAACTTGACAGGTCAAGACCGCGCGCGGGGTCATCCACATTGTGGCAACCTGCGCACCGGTCTTTCAGCAGCGCTTCGACATCGGGCGCTGTCACCCGCGTGGCAGGCGACGGTTCCGCGTTCAACAGGTACCAGGCCAGGTCCTGCACGTCCTGCTCCGTGACGTTCAGCTCGGGCATGCGGCTCCAGGGCATCCAGTCGGGCGGGTGCTGGATCATCGCCACCAGCCACTGGGGGCGCACGCGCTGCCACACCTTGGTGAGGTCGGGCGCCTGCAGGGCACCGTGCTGGAACACCACGTTGCCCTGCTCATCGCGCTGGATGCGGATCTGGTGCTTGCCCAGGCTGTGGCAGTTCATGCAGTTGTACTTCACTAACAGGCGCCGCGCATTCAGGAGGCGTGGATGGCGTGGCTTGGCTTCACGCGCAGGCCCCACTGCCGGCAGCAGCGAGATGCGTTCACGCGCCAGCCATTCCAGGTAGCGAGCCAGCACTTCCACTTCACGGTCGTCGAGGCCGAGTCGCGGCATGCGCTCGGGCTGGTGCGGCCTGATGGTGTACGGGTAGCGCAAGAAGCGGCGCAGCCAGTCGCCCGGCCGACGCTCGGCAATTCGCGCCAGCGGCGGCGCGAGGTTTGCGGCGGATGCGGTGTCGGAGCCGTCATCCGGCCGGTGGCAGCCGCGGCAGGCGCGCCGGGCAATGATACCCTCGGCTTCAGCGGCCAGCTCATCATCGGTAGTGGGAAGTCCAGGTGTCTCTTCTGGTCTCGAGTCCGCCACCGGTCGATTGGGGTGGTTGTTCTCGGCTGCCGGATCGGCGCTCTTCACACAACCCGCCCACAGGCAGGCGACAGCCGCAAGGGCCAGCAGAAAAAGGATTGCGGTGCGCGGTTGCATTGAAAGCGATAGTGCCGGTGATGTTCTGCGTCGGCAACATGGACGTCAGTTCCCTTGAACGCAAAGCCCGCCGAATTGTCGGCGGGCTTGTGCTCTGACTTTCGGTTGCCGGTTACTTGTACAGCTTCTCGATGGCCTTGGATTCCTTGTCCACCAGCCACACGGGGCGGTTGCCGGCTTCGAATTCCTTGGTCATTTCCCAGTCCATCATGGTGCCCAGCGTCTTGTACAGGTCGGCGGGGCTGACCGGGTCCTTGAGCGTGCTGTTGCCCTTGGCGTCGCGATTGTAGCCGAGCTCGTCGGTCTCGCCGATCACCTGGCCGGTCTTGATGCCGCCGCCGCCCAGCACCGCGCAAAAGTTGCCGGGCCAGTGGCCGCGACCTTCGGTGTTGGTCAGCTTGGGCGTACGGCCGAACTCGCCCATCCAGACCACCAGGGTGCTGTCGTAGAGGCCGCGGCGCTTGAGGTCGTTGATCAGCGCGGCCCAGGGGCGGTCCAGCTGGCCGATCAGCTCGGCGCAGCGCTTGAAGCCGTCGTCGTGGGTGTCCCAGCCGCCGAGGGTGATTTCGACGGCGGGCACACCGGTCTCGACCAGCCGGCGCGCGATGATGCAGGAATCGGCAAACGCGCCGGCGCCGTACTCCTTGCGGATCTCGTCCGGCTCGTCCTCGAGGTAGAACTTCTTGCGCAGGGGACTGTCCATCAGCGCACGGGCCTTTTCGTACATGGCCTTGTGGGCCTCGACGGCCTCGTCGCCGCGCTCCTTGGCGAAGTCCTTCTCCATTTCCTTGACCAGCTTCATGCGCCGGTCCATGCGTTCTTTGTCTACGCCCTTGGCGTAGTCCAGGTTCTCGATCTTGGCGCCCGGGCGGCTGATCACGAAGGGGTTGTTCTCGACGCCCAGGTAGCCGGCGGGGAACGGCGCGCCGCGCAGCTTGACGAAGTTGGGCAGCTCGAAACTGGGGTCGCCCATCTGGTGCGCGACGATGCTGCCCAGGCTGGGGTGCTTGAGCGTCGGATTCGGGATATAGCCCGTACGCAGCAGATAGCTGGCGCGGCTGTGGTTGCCTTCCTTGCTGCTCATGCTCTTGATCAGGCACAGGTCGCCGGCGCGCTTGGCGATTTCCTTGAAATGCTCGGCGGGGCGGAAACCCGGCACCTCGGTCTCGATTTCCTTGTAAGGGGCGCCCGTTTCCTTGCCCGGTTTCAGGTCGAAGGTCTCGAGCTGGCTGGGGCCGCCCTCCATGAACAGCAGGATCACATGCTTGATCTTGCTGTTGCGAGCGCGCACGGTGGTCTTGTCCTCACCGCGAATGTTGCCGGCAAAGAAGCTGCTGGTGGCGATGACGCCACCCGCGGCCGCGCTGGCGCGCAGGAAATCACGGCGTGTGACGCTGATCGGCATGGACATGCTTGGCTCCCTGGTTCCGGTGATATCCGTCCCGGTAGTTGCTGGTTTTTTGCTGCAGCTTTCATCCAACACCCTTGCATCGGGGTGGATGCGGAAAAACTTGAAACCTAATGGTTCGTGATGAACTCCGTGGTGTTCATCAGGGCCACGAACAAGTCTTCGTAGGCGGCGTTGTCGCTGCCACCCCAATTGGCAAACGTGGCGTTCAGGATGGCGAGGTCCATCTTCGAGGGTTTGCGGCCCAGCACCGTCATGAAGATCTGGTAGATACGGTCCTTGTGGCTGGGGTAGCGCGCCACGATGTCGGTCACGGCGTTCTTTAGCATACCGGTATTGAGCAGGTCGGCGTTCATCATCATCAGCGCCTGGATGATGGTGCCGTCGAAGTCGCCGAATTCGTACATCTGGGGGTCGGCGCCATAGGCGTCACGCATCAGGCGTGCCAGGTTGTTCTTCCAATTCTGCACGCCGTCACGGATCTTCTTCTGGGCCTTCTCTTCTTCGGTAAGCTGGTTTTCCGGGACGTCGCGGATTTCCGGCGTCTGGTTCAGGCGCTCGACGCCGATCACGTTCATGATGCTGCGCTGGATCTGCTCCGGTGTGAGGCGCTTCACGAAGCTGCGGCTGTAGTACATGAAGTCGTCGCGGTTGGTGCGATTGGTGTCCACCTCGCGCTGGTACAGCTCGGAACTGCAGATCGCCTTGATGATGTAGTGCGTGTTGAAGCCGCTGGCGGCGAAGTCCTTGCCCATCTGTTCAAGCACCACGGGGAAGGTGGGCTCGTTAATGCTGTTGAAGTCGTCCACCGGCGTCACGAAGCCCATGCCCAAGAAGTAGGCCATGTAGCGGTTGACCGTCATGTTGCGGAACCAGTGGTTGTCCGCGCTGGTCAGCCACTCGCCCAGCGCCTCGCGTGGGGCCTTGTCGGCCTCGAACTTGATGGTGTCGCCGCCCAGGAAGGTGGGTCCCTTGTACTTGCCCTTCATGCCGGAGCGACGCACCAGTTCCATCTCGTTGCGGATCGGTTGGTCGTTGTTGAACCAGTAACGGTTCGCGCCGTCGCCCTTCTGGCCGGTGCTAAAGGGGCGGAAGAAGGCCTCCATGCCCTCGAAGTCGTCCTGGGTCCAGTGCTCGTAGGGGTGATCGTGGCACTCGGCGCACTGGATCTGCTTGCCCATGAACACCTTGCTGGTGATGCCGGCCATGTCGGCCTTCAGGTTCTGGAAGGCCATCAGGTACCCGAGCTCCGGGTTCTCCGGCGTCTTGCCCTTGGCGGCAACCAGGGTATAGACCAGCTCGTTCCAGGGTTTGTTGTCTGCAAAGGCCTGGCGCAGGTACTGGCGCAGGTACTTGCGGGCGTTGCCGTCGGCGTCACGCCCGATCATGGTGACCATCCAGTAGTCCGCGAAATGCTCCGCGTGTTCGGGGTGGGCCAGCAGCCTCTCGATCAGCGCTTCGCGCTTCTCACTTCCCTTGCGGCCCTCAGCGTCTTTGCGGCCCGGGTTGAATGCCTCGATTTCCGCTGGCAGGGGTGGACGGCCCAGCAGGTCGAGGTAAATGCGGCGCAGGAAGGTGTCGTCGTCGCAGATTTTCGAGGGCTTGATGTTGGCGTCTTTCTGGAGCTCGCCGAACAGGCCGTTGAGGCCGTCGCGCATGGCGCTCCAGTCCTGGCCTAGCTTCTGCTCTTTGGCCTCGGTTTTCTTGATGTCGTCGGCGCGCACTCCGTATTCGGACAGCACGCCAAACAGCAGGGCCGTAAGGGCAAGGCCGGACAACAACGCGGACCGCTGCAGCATGTTTCACCCAGAGTGGTTAGCGGGCCAAGGGGTGGCCTGACAACTGAGAGTGTATGTAATCGTTTAGGCCTAAAGCAATTCTTAGTACAACACGGCGTTCCAGATTCGCAATGGGGCGCGGGTTCCGTGCCGATTCGGGGACGGCACCATCCTGAATTCGGGTTAAACTGGCGGGTATTGCACATTTTGCCTACCGCTACCGGGGTGCAGTCGAATCGCCCCCTGCCCCAACATTCGTAACGAAGGATCACCCCGCGCCACATAGACTTCGGTACACTCACCCCGGCGGGCCAACAGGCGGCACAGTTCATGCAAACCCACGCGACACTCACACGCTTGATCCTGCTCGCTTTCGCGGCGCTGGCCCTGCTGTGCGCGACACCAATCGCAAGCGCCGACAAGTTGGAAGGCGACGAAGCCAAAGCCGCCAAGGACCGCCTGAAAGACGTCAAGAGAGATTGGAAGAAGGCCGACCGCGCCACCCGCATCAGCCTGCTGCACGAGCTGGCCCGCCTGCCCGAGCGCACCGTGGGCAACTTCCTGGTCGATGTCGTGGACGACGACGAGTCTGACGAGGTCGCCCTGGTCGCCGCCTGGGCGCTGGTCTACCACAACGAACCTGACGACTCCCGCGAGCTCACCAAGTCGTTCAACAAGGCCAAGACCCCCGGCCGTCGCGCCGCCTGTGTGCGCTGGCTGGGCCAGTACGGGGCCGACTCGCCGCTCAAGGAGTTGAAGAAGATCGCGCTGGATGCCGACGCCAGCGCCGAGGCCGCCACCCACGCCGTCGCCGACATCAACAGCGAAGACGCCTGGAACGCCATTGAGATGGTCGCCCAGTCGGCCAAGCTGCCCGAGGCGCGCCGCGTAGCGATCGCGCGCCTGCTGGCAAGGGGCGACAAGCGCGGCGTCGAGTGCATGGCCAACAGCGCCAACCTTGAGGACGCCGCCTGGGCCGCGCACTTCGCGATCGGCACCGGGCTCGAGACCGAGGCCCTGAAACAGGTGCTCGAGTTCGCAAAGCGCCCGCTCAAGCTCGCGGCCGGCAAGCGCCCGCACTTCTTCGGCAGCCTGCTGGCGCGGCTGCGCGCGCCGGAATCGCACAAGGCCGTGGTGGAAGCGGCCGGCGGGATGAGCAACCAGTTCGACGCGGAAATCGGCTGGTGGCTGATCTCGGTCAACCGCGGACCCGCGGACTACAAGGCCGCCTCGCGCTGGCTGCGTGATGAAGACGCCATCGACATCATCAACGGCCTGCGCTATCTGCAGCGCCTGCCCGAGCCGCTGGCGGGCGAAGACCTGAAGCTGGCCAACGAGACCCTGGCGCCGCTGCTGGCCCACGCGGACGACGAAGTGGTCGCGCACGCCCTGCTGACCTGCCTGGCCGCCGGGGCCTGCAAGGACGCCGTCGAGGCCAAGGCCTCCGAATGGCTGAAGGACGACAAGCCCTTCCGCCGCGCCGCGGCACTGCTGACCGCCGGCCGCGCCGGGATGAAAAGCGCCGACCGCGCGTTAGAGCTGCTGAAGGACGACTGCTGGTACGTGCAGTCCGCGGCGTTGGATTGCCTGCTGCGCCTGCGCCCGGCCGACTGCGCCTGGGAGCTGCTTGCCTACGCGGAAAAGCAGGCGGAAGGCCGCATGTTCAGCGAGGCGATCGCCCTGCTGTGCGACCTGACGGGCCAGGACTTCGGCGACCAGCTCGAGAAATGGAGCGACTGGCTGAAGGCCAACGAGAAGTTCGGCGTGCAGCCCCGCAAACTCGAAAGCCTGCGCGGCGTGCCGCACCAGCGCCTGAAACAGAAAACCGCCGCGAAGTTCTACGGCCTCGAGATCAACAGCATCAACCTGCAGTTCGCCATCGACCGCAGCGTCAGCATGGTGAACCCGGTCTCGCGCGAGCCGGAACGGCCCGACTTTCCCAGCCGCAAGGCGGACATATTGAAACGCCGGCCCGAAGTAGGGCGCATGGTGCGCGAGGGCTTCCTGCCGCGCTTCCACGTGGCGGCGGCGGAGGTGGCTGCGGCGCTGGACGGGCTGAGCCAGAACGCGAAATTCGGCATCACGCTGTTCAACCACGAGCACATTGACCACGAGCGCGTGGGCAACGACATCAAGAGCCGCAAGGACGCGGTGAACTGGATGCTGAGCACCGACGTGCAGGGCGGCACGGACATCAAGGCAGCGCTGCTGAGCATCATCGAGAAAGGCGAGGCGGACACCATCCTGCTGCTGAGCGACGGCGAGCCCATGAGCCTGAGCATCCTGGAGATGATCTCGCGCGCCAACGCGATCAAGCGCGTGAACATCCTGGTGGTCAGCATCCACAAGGACCTGTTCAACCGCCACTACCTCAACGCGCTCGCCACCCGCGACTACGGCCAGATCGTGGACGCGGAGCCACGCGATTAGAGCCCCGGCTGAAAAGCCGGGGACGAGCGCGGCCTGGCGCTCGAACGCTTGACGCGGACGGAGTCCGCGTCCCCCCGGCCTCTCGGCCGGGGCTCTAGGTCGGGTACTTGATCTGGCGGGTGTGGGCCCAGCGGCCGGCCTCGCGGTCGAAGCGCTCAAGCAGCTCGCGGCGCAGGGTTTCGTCCATGAACGCGCGCTTGAACCCCTCGCGCGCGACGCGGATCAACTGCCGCGTGCCGATGCCCAGCACCTCGTGGGCGACCTCGTACTCGCGCGTCACGCTGGTGTGGAACATGGCGGGGTCGTCGGAACTCAGCGTCACCGGCACACCCGAGGCCAGCAGCCGCGGCAGCGGGTGATCGGCCAGGCGCGACACCGCGCCGGTGCACTCGTTGCTGACCGGGCACACCTCCAGCGCCACGTCGCGCTGCCGCAACTCATCCATCAGGGTGGGGTCCAGCGCGGCGCGGATCCCGTGGCCGATGCGCTGCGGGTTCAGGTCCAGTGCGTCGTAAATGTCCTGTGGGCCGCTGACTTCGCCGGCGTGCACGCTGACGCGCAGGCCCATCTCGTGCGCGCGCTTGAACACGGCCGCGAACTGGGGCAGCGGGTGGACGTGCTCGCTTCCGCCCATGTTGAAGGCGCAGATGTCCACTTCGCCCAGCAGGGGCTCGATGTCCTTGAGTCGCGCCAGAGAAAACTCGGCGCCGTGGTCGCGCCCGGTGGCGACCTGGATGCGGATCTTGATGCCGTGCTCGATCTCCGCGGCGCGGAAGCCGCGCCAGGCCGCGCGCACGATGTCGGCCGCGTTGTGGCCGCCGTACTTCACACTGTTGCCCAGGCCGACCATGATTTCCGCGAACCACACGTTCTGGCGTACAAGTGTGCGCGCGACTTCGTAGGCCACGTATTCGTAGTCGTCGGGGGTGGTCAGGAAGCTGACCGTCCACTTGTAGACTTCCAGGAAGTGGGCGAAGTCGTCGAACTCGTAGTGCTTGCGTACGTGCTCGACGGTGGGGGCCTCATCCAGCCGCTTGTGTTTCTTCACCAGTTCGAACAGCGCCTCAACGGGGATCGAGCCCTCCAGGTGCATATGGAGCTCGGTCTTCGGCAGGTTGGTGAAGTCAATCGGCAAACGGCCGCCCTCGTTTGTCCTGCTAAGAACCGAACAAGATACGGCAAGGCCCGATTCCACGCCACACGTTCGTTGAGAGTGGCATTGCAGTGGCATTCGCGTCCCGCGAATCAGAACCGCGCGCTTCCAGCGCGCGCACACCAGCGGCCGGAGGCCGCCGCCACTCATTCGCGGGACGCGAACGCCACTACTGCCGGAAGAACTTGCTGAGTCGCGGGCCGCGCTGGGCGGCGTAGTTTGAGCGCACGCCCACGCCGTACAGCTTGTTGGGCCTCGCCGTCAGCTTCTCGTAGGCCATCTTGCAGACCGGCTGGCGGTGGCGCACGATCAAGTCGTCCTCGTAGGGCCGCACCTCCAGGACCGCCGGCGTGCCCTTCACCTCGCCCTTTTCGCCGTAGCCGAAGCCCGGGTCGAAGAAGCCCGCATAGTGCGCCCGGAACTCGCCGGCGCTGGTGTCGTAGGGCAGCATCTCTACCGCGTAATCCGGCGGCACGCTCACGTACTCGTAGGTGCTGAAGATGTAGAAGTCGCCCTGGCTTAAAAACAGCGTGCCCGTGCTCGGCCGCTCGATCGGCTCGAAGAACTCCTTGGGGTCGTGCTGGCCCATGGCCGCGAAGTCGATCGGCCGGATGCTCTTGCGCGCCTTGAAGCCCGCCACGGGCTGCTCGATGTCGAGCGTCATCAGCAAGCCGTCGTCCATCAGGTGGCGCTCGGCGCCGACCGGGTTGCCCTGCGGGTCGTACAGCACCACCTGCGAGTTCACCAGCTGGGTAAGCTCGCGGCCGTGCAGCAGGTTGCGGCCCTGGTAGAAGATGGTCTGGTTCAGCGAGTCGCCGGCGCGCACCTTCACATCGAAGCTTTTCGGTATCACCTCGAGCCACAGCTCGCCGCTGTAGCCCTCGGGGATCTTGTCGTAGCGCGGGGTGCCGTCGCACAGCACGCGGGTCTGCAGGTCGATGCGGCCGGTGCTGCTCTTGTTGTTGGCGTATGCTGCCACGCCCTCGGGCAGGTTCAGGCGCTCGGCTAACAGGATCAGGTACACGTTGTCGCGCACCAGCACGCCGGGCTCTTTCAGGTCGATCGGGTAGCGCGAGTAGCGCTCGATCAGGTCGGTGACGCGCTCGCCCTGCAGGGGCATCAGCGAGCCAGGCATGCTGAAGGCGCGGCGCGAAAGCGTCAGGTCCAGGCTGCTGGGCTGCACCTGCTCGGGCCTGATCTGCGCGCTGCTGGTGACGCAGCCGTCGGCGATCAGCTTCTCGATTTCCTGTGATGGCAGCGTGCCTTGCATGGTTGGCTTATAAAGCCCCGGAGCCCATCGTGTAAACGATGGGCTTGCGGCCGCCTGCCCATGGACGTCAAGGCCCATGGTTTACACGATGGGCTCTGGAGGTGCGTTATGAGCCTGACTGTCTGCGGCGAAGTGGAGCGCGAACACGCCTTCGGCTACGCCGAGCTGAAGTCCCTGCCCAACCAAGTGGAGGACGTGAGCCGTGAAGTCGAAGGCCGCCAGGGCTGCGGCGTGCGGCTGCGCGCGCTGATCGACCGGGCCGGGCGCAAGGCCGGCGCCACCCACGCGACGCTGGCCAGCGGCGACGACAAGTTCACCGCCAGCGTGCCGCTGGATGACATCCTGGATGCCGTGCTGGTCTACGAGCTGAAGGGCGAGCCGCTGCCCGCGCACCTGGGCGGGCCGATTCGCTTCCTGATTCCCGACGCCGCTACCTGCCACTCAGGCGGCGCGGACACCTGCGCCAACGTCAAGTTCCTGAGCCGCATCGAGCTGACCCAGGGCAAGGTCGAAGACTCGCGCGACAAGAAGAACACCACACCGCACGGCTAGCTCCACACCGTCTGAGTTAACGCTCTTTCGGCCCTTACGGGCCTGCGCCATCCCTTGATGCGGTAACCCAAGCCTTACGGCTTGGGCTACGTTCTTACGCCTCCTTGCGGAGGCTGTTCAGCGCCGCTTGCGGCGTGACAGAGCTTAGCCCGGCCCGTGAGGGCCGGGGGGGCCGGTCGCTCTTGATTGATCGGACAAGGCCCGTGAGGGCCGACAGAGCCAGAGCTCAAGATTTCTGGCACCGGTGAACCGCAGCGATGAGGACACCCGTGCCGCGCAGCGCGGGCAGATAGCCTTCGACACAACGCTGCCAGCTCAGCCCCGCCGCGCGTTCACGGCCGGCGGCGGCCATGCGTTCGCGTAAGCCCGCATCCGTCAGGGCGCGGCGCAGCGCGGCCTCCAGCCTGGGCAGCACCGGCGCTTCGTCCGGGTAGGGTACCGGGCCGACGGGTACGATCAGCGCGCTTTCGGCCGACACCACCTCCGGCACGCTGCCCGCGTCAGTGGTCACGATCGGCAAACCGGCGGCCTGGGCCTCCAGCAGCGCGTTGCCGCAAGCCTCCATGTACACGGGTGTGAGCGCGAACAGTTGCGCGTGGCGATACAGCCAGCGCCACAGGGTGCCGCGCACCATACCCGTGAACAGCACGCGGCCATCCAGCCCCAGCCGTTGCGTAAGCGCATGCAAGCCGGCACGGGCCGGGCCCTCGCCCGCAAGCACCAGTTGCCAGGGCAGGTCGGTCAGCCGCGCCAGCGCCTTCAACAACAGGTGCTGGCCCTTGGGTTCGCGCAGCATGGCCATGCACAGGATCAGGGATTCGCCGCTCAGGCCCGACGGCGGCTCTACGGGGCCGGTCAACTCGGCCGCATCCACGCCGTTCAACACGCCGAACACCTTGCCGTCGCGCGCATAGTCCAGCGCACTGCACCAGGCGTCGGCCGCGGACTCGGACAGGGCCACGAAGGCGTCGCACTCGCGCAGCAGCATGCGGGCGCGCTCGAACTTCCAGGTGCCCGGCGCATTAACAAGGAAAGAGCGGGGGTTCAGCACGAAGGGCACGCCGCTTTCGGCCCGAAAACGCAACGCCGCGGCCGCCGACTCCAGCCCCATGGCCAGCACGGCATCAATCGGCCGTTGCGCGTGCAGGCGCGCCAACTCACGGGAGTAGAACCGCGGGCGGCCGTAGCGCGTGGGTAAAAGTCGCCATGGGTAGCGGCGCAGGCGCGCGGACCCGCCGCCGGGCAGGGTTTCGTCGCGGTCGGAGGGCGCGATGCCCAGCAGGCTGGTTTCGTGGTCCAGTTCAGCCAGCGCGGCCGCCATGGCCAGCGCCGCCTTGCGGGGCCCGCCCGGGTCCTTGTGGAAGTGCTCGGTGATGAAGGCGATGTGCACGGGGCAACTGTAGCGGCTGGTAGGCCGCCGCTCGACATTCAATTCGCGGCTCTGATTTGTAAGTGTTCCGCATACTTGGGATCGATACACTTCGAAGGGGGCAATCCCAATGCAGAAGATCCCGCTGAACTGCCCGAACTGCGGCGCCACGGAAGGCACCCCCGCGCCCCATTCCTCGCGCATTTGCGCGTACTGCGGCACCCACTACCTTCTGCGACCTGATCTGCGGGCTGGGCCAGAACCGAAGGCGGAGGACGCCAACACCGCGCGGCAGTGGGTGAACCTGAACATCTCGATTGTGATCGTCGTTATCATCATCACGCTGATTACGTTCCTAGCGTTGAAGTGGGCACGAAGCCTGGAGAGGGAACCTGAAACCACTTCCCAACCCTACTACATTCCTTACAATCCTCGGCGTTGAAGGGGCCACCGAGATGAGATCATGACGACTGATGCCAAGAAGTTCGGGTTCCTGCCGGAAGGCGGCGAGATACTGCTGCTGGCGATTGCCCTGTTCGTCGCCGTGATCGGCCTGATGAGCCTGATGTACGTGCTGGCGCCCAAGGGGTAGTTCGCGCATCCGGAGCGGTGAAAACCCCTTCCCGCTTTCGCACAGGAAGCCCAAAACAATAGTCGGCAATTTTATGCGTATCCGCTAAGCTTCTCGCGGAGGGATACGCCATGCCACTACGCCACTTCTCCATCCTGTTCGCCCTGGTCGCCCTGCTGTCACCACTGGCGCTGCACCTCGCGTCGGCCCAGAGCAGGCACGTCACCGACATCGAAGAAAAGCACAAGCTGATCAAGCAGCGCCGCCCCGACGAGAAAAACGTCCGCGGCGCCAAAGACGTGCTGCGCGATTACGAGGGCCGGCAGGTCGCCGTCTTCAACGCCATGCGCATCCTGGGGCGCGGCGATATCCGCCTCAGCCAGGACCCCTACATCCACGGCCGCCTGCCCATCCCGCCGCTCGGCGTGCTGACCGGCAACGCCGAGTCCCAGCCCGACACCTGGGTGCTGCTGCGCTTGCTGGCCCTGTTGCGCGCGGGCTACCCGGCCGGCACGGACCTGTGCACGGAAATCAGCGAGTGGATGAACTCCGGCGCGCCCGCGCGCAAGCACGTGTGGGCCGACGTCTCGCTGGAGCTGCTGGCGCTGGATGCCCTGCTGGAGCGCGAAGACAAGCTGCTTGAGGCAAGCAAAGAGAAGGCCCGCGCCCGCGGCCAGGAAATCGCCAGCCGCCGCGACTGGGACCTTGTTGCCCACGAAGAGCCCAGCATCGAGCAGATGACCAAGCTGTACCACGTGCTGCTGGCGCGCCGCATCGCCATCAAGCACGGCTGGGCCGAAAACCCGGCCATGGAGGAAGCCTCGGCGGCCGTCGAGGAACTGGCCGGCGCCCTGCGCAAGCACCGCGACCCGGTCAAAGAGTTGTGGATCGACGTTCCCGAGGAAGTGGACGCCGTCTATTACCGCGCGCTGCTGCTTATGGGCGCGATCCTGCACCTGGCGGCCGAGGATAAGGGCCTCGACAAGGGCGCGCGCACTGACGCGGAAAAGTCCGCAGTGTACATCGAGGCGCGCCTGCCCGCCGAGCTCGATGCCGAGGATGCCTGGCGCGTCACGCAGGGCGACGCACTGGCCCTGTACCTCGCCGGCGGCGAGAAGTTCGGCCCGTACCCAAAGGCCGTGCGCAAGGACCTGGAGCGCCTGGCGCTGTCGGACTACCGCCTGTGCTGGGCCCTGCCGCGCCCCAAGAACTCGCACATCGCGCCGCAGTTCGGCTGGGTACTGAGCAAGAGCTACGGCGACCCGGGCATGGGCCGCGCCGAGATGTCCACCGAGGAGCGCGACCAGGTCGCCGCGATCTGCCTGTCGCTGCTCGCCACGGCGGGCGGCCTGCAACTGGAATCCGAGCCGCGCGAGCCCCTGGGCTGGGGCGAGGGCGTCAAGGTGTTTACCGCGCTGGAGACGCTCGACCTGGATGACTACTACGGCTACATGCTCACCACCGACCTGGCCATCGACGCCGCGGCCGGCTACCTGCTCAGCCGCCAGAACAGCAAGGGCTACTTCATGAAGGGCGGCTACAACGAGATGCTGGGCGGCCACGGCCTGGCGGTGCACGCCCTGCTTGACGCCGGCGTCAGTCGCGACGACACGAAGATGAAGAAAGCCTTCGAAATCATGGTGGACCAGGTCGAGGAGATGGTGAAGCCCCACACCTTCGGCAGTTTCGGCCAGCAGAACTACTGCTGCGACATCGCCATGATGGCCTTCCAGAGCTACTACGAGCCCGAAATCCGAGCCAGCGGCATGTACGAGGCCTGCCACCCCGAGGAATACGCGGCGGCGCAGGCCAAGGTGTGGTCCAAGATCGACCCGCGTCATCGGGCGATCATCGCGGAGATTTCATGGCGGCTGTCCAACGCCGACGGCTACGGATGGGGCTACAGCCTTCCCGAGGAGCACCGCCCGCGCCCGGCGCCGATCACCACCACGCCCCAGGACAAGAAGCCCGAGGACAAGGGAGAGTCCCCGACCACCGGCAAAAAGGCCGAGGAAAAGAACGGGAAAGTCCCGCAGGAAATCCAGGACGAGCGCCGGCGCCGCAGCCGCGAGGGCAAGTTCCCCGACCGGCTCAAGTCGCCGCCCCAGGGCTGGCGCCACGCCGACGGCAGCAACTCGCAGTACGCGGTGCTGGGCATCAAGGCCGGCATGCTGCTGGGCGCGCCGATCGACTACAACACCCTGGCCTGGGACGCCATGCGGCTGATTGACTGCTTCAAACCCAGCGGCTACGCGGAGCGGCTGATTGACCCGACCCAGATGATGACGCTGGAGCAGCTCGAGAAACGCTCGCGCGATCCGCGTTACGCCGACGACAGCGATCCCAACCAGCGCCGCGCCCGCCCCGACCTGCAGCTGTTTCAGGTCGGCGGCTGGTCGTACTTCGCGGGCTCGGGCAACACCTGGGGCGCCGCCGAGAACATCGAGAAGAAGGGCGGCGGCTACGTGTGGCCTTACTCGGTCGGCATGACCGCGGCCGGCATTTCCAGCCTTGCGATCCTGCGCGACGCGCTGATGATCGCGCCGACCTACGACCCGCAGCTGATCGCGAAGATCGACGATCGGCTGGCAGGCGGGCTGATCGGGCTGGGCAACATCTACCCGTACTCGCGCCAGTACTTCAAGCTGGACGCCAAGCAGAGCGAATGCTGGATCGGCGGCGGCGAAGGGCGCGGCATGCTGTACGACATGTACGGCTGCGAGCGCGCCGGCGTGCTGACCCACAGCGTCTACTTCGGCGACATCGACTGGTACCGCGACGGCGCGGACCTGATGATCAAGCTGCAGCTCAAGGAAGGCGGCTGGGAAAGCCTGAACGAGCAGATCTGCAACTTCAGCTTCGCCCTGCTGTTCCTGAAGCGCAGCGCCCCCTACCTGGCCACCCAGCGCCCACCACAGCGCACTGGGCCGGTCACCGGCAAGTAGTTCCCGCCCCGATCGCCATGGCTGCTATCATCCGGCCATGGCGATCGCCTGTCCGAACTGCGCCTTCCAGGGCGCTTCCATCCTGTTCGACGGCTCGCGCAAGTGCGCGAGCTGCGGCCGCGTGTACCACGCCGACTTCGAGTACCCGCAGCCGCCGGGACCGGCCGCGGCGATGCCCGTCGCGGCGGGAGCTGCGCAGAAAAAGGTGGGGGTGGTCGCCGCGCTGGCCCTGGTAATGGGCGCGGGCATCGTGGCGTTCGTGTACGCGGCGCGGTCGGAACCGCCGGAAGGACCGCGGCCGGATCCGCTGCCGCAAGCCGAAGCGCCCGAGCCGGAGCCGGTGGAAAGCGGCCGTCTGGCGGCCGAGATCGGCCCTGAGGTGGTGGTCGGCAGCAATGGCGTCAGCCCCTGGTGGCTGGTGGAGTACCGCAACACGGGCGAGGTTTCGATCTCGTTCCCCAAAGTGCGCGCACACGCGAAGGACGAGCAGGGGCGCGCCGCGTTCGACCACGAGGCGGCCGCCTGGGTGTATCGCCTGGCGCCGGGCGAGTCGGTGTGGATCCTGGTGAATCCGACGGGCAGCCACCGGGGCCGGTTCACGGCGCAGTTCGAGGTGATAGGCCCGGTGCAGGCCACGCGCAGCACGCCACGGCAGCTCAAGCTGGAGTTGCCGAGCCATGAAATGGAGCCCAACCCGTCGCCCGGCCTGAGGGCTTACCCATTCCTGGTGGGGCGTCTGCGCAACAACAGCAAGAGCCGACTTGGCTCGGTGCACGTGATGGCGGTGGGCTACAACCTTGCGGGTCAGCCCTGCGCCTTCGCCCACGGCTACGCGCGCAGCACCAGCCTGCAGGCAGGCGAGGAAAGCGACTTCCGGCTGGGCACCGGCACCTGGCAGGCTGAACTGCCCGCAACCTGGCGCGTCGAAGCCTGGGGGAACGTGCGCAATTAATGGAATGGACGGCAAACAGGACCGCGTTAGAACGCCGACACGACCAGGAGAAATCATGCAACCGAACATCGGCATCGACGAAGGCAAGCGTAAGGAGCTCGCCAAGGGCCTCGCCAGGCTGCTGGCGGACACCTACACGCTGTACCTGAAGACACACAACTTCCACTGGAACGTGACCGGCCCGCATTTCAACGAGCTGCACCTGATGTTCATGACCCAGTACACTGAAATGTGGACGGCCGTGGACGAAATAGCCGAGCGCATTCGCGCGTTGGGCGAGTTTGCACCGGGCGGCTACAAGGCGTTCGCGAGCCTGAGCAGTATCAAGGAAGCGGAAGGCAACCCGGACTGGAAGGAAATGATCAAGCAGCTGGTGGAAGGGCACGAAACGGTGATCCGCACCAGTCGCGAGCTGCTGCCTCTGACGCAGGGTGCCGGCGACGAAAGCTCAACGGCCCTGATCAGCGACCGCATGCGGGTGCACGAAAAGACCGCCTGGATGCTTCGAGCGCTGATCGGCTAGAGCAATCCATCACGACTGCCGCGCGGATTGACCCGGGATCGAGGAATCTCCGCATCGGAACCCTGGATGCCCTTTAGTAGCTGTGCTCTTCGCCCGGGAACGTGCCGCCTTCGACTTCCTGTTTGTACTGCTTCAAAGCGCTCAACGCCTGCTGGTGGAAGTCCAGGTAGCGCTTCAGGAATTTCGGGCTGAACTCTGGGCTGAAGCCCAGCATGTCATGGAACACCAGCACCTGCCCGTTTGTGTGGGGCCCCGCGCCGATACCGATGGTGGGCACGCTGGTCGCTTTGGTGATCTCCTGGGCGATCTTGCCGGGCACCATCTCCAGCACCAGGGCGAACACTCCCGCGTCGGCCAGGCTCTCGGCATCCTCCATCAACTCGTCGCGTGACTTGTTGACGCGCGGGCCGCTGGTGATGTTTGTGCTCTGGGGCGTGAAGCCAAGGTGGCCCATCACCGGGATGCCGGCCTCGCACATGCGCTCGATGATCGGCATCACGCTGGCGCCGCCCTCCAACTTGACGGCGTTGGCGCCCGCCTTCAGGAAGGCCACCGCGTTCTGCATGGCCTGGTCTTCATTTACCTGGTAGCTGCCGAAGGGCATGTCACCGATTACCAGCACGCGCTCGGTGCTGCGGGCGACGATCTCGGTGTGGTACAGCATGTCCTGCATGCTGACGCCGAGCGTGTCGTTGCGGCCTTGCAGGGTAGTGCCGACGCTGTCGCCCACCAGTGCGATATCGATGCCGGCTTGCTCGACCAGCTTTGCACTGAAGGCATCGTAGGCCGTGACCATGCTGATCTTCTGGCCGTCGTTGGCCTTGTTCTGGATGTCGCGTATGGTGGTGCGTTTGGGCATATCGTGTCCTTGGTCCGGGTTCATGCTAGCTGTTGGGCGGCGAGTTGTCCGTGGGTCGAACGCCGGGCGCGAAAGGGGATGTTCCCCGCTTGTGCAATCCGGTACATTATTGGATGTTTTGCCAGCCGGGCATCCGGAAGCGCCGTGAACGAGAACCACGAAGACACCATCATTGAAATGGTCAACCAGAGCGGCCAGGCCGTGATGGTAGGCGATTCCATAAGGGCCGAGGAGTGGCTTACCCGCGCCCGGCAGCTGGATCCCGTCACCTGCGAAATCGAGCTCGCGCGCCGCGCCTGGGCCAACCAGTCCGGTTCGACGGCCGAGATCAAGCGCCGGCGTGATAGCGTGGTAGCGCGCCTAGGCGGCGTGGCGGTCGCGGCGCCGGACCGCATCGACACCTGGCGCGTGCTGGCCGACTACCTCAGACAGCTTGCAAACCATGAAGGCGTGTTGCGCGCGACGGCCAGTGGGCTCAAGCGCGACCCGACCAACATCGAGCTGTGGGTGCGCCGCACCCGCGCGCAGATCGAGTTGGGGCAGCTTGATTCCGCGGCGCGCAGCCTGCGCCACTGCACCAGGCTTGCGCCCACCCACGACGCCGTCGAAGCTCTGATCCGCGTGCATCCTATGTGCGCAAACTGCGGCGCGCTGTTCGACACCGCGGGAGCCGACTGCTGCAAGATGTGCGGCCACGATGGTCCCGGGCGCGGCGCGGTGGTTCGCTCGGTGCGTGCCAGGAACAGCAGCAAGTTCGATGTGTACTTCCCGCGCGTGCGCGACGTGATCGCGGATTCGCTGAACATGCCGGATCGCATCAAGAAGCAGCTCACGCTCGACACGCTGCTGAAGCGGCACCTGAAGCGCACCAATCAGCAGTGCGCCAGCGTGCTGCGCGCCCTGAGCAAGGAGTTCGGCGCGGCGTTTGACGAGCCGCTCTTCCACAGCGCGGTGGTGGGCTTCCTCGACTTGCTGATCGCCGACCTGATCCGCGCGATCAACCCCAAGAAAGACACCAGCATCGACACCGGCATCCGTCAGCGCGCCTTGGCCGACCACATCACCCGCTCGTAGCGACTACAGGTTCTTGCCCTTGTTGGCTTTCATCTGGGCTTCGATCTCGGCGATAGCCGCGTCGTCTTCCTGGGGGTCAAACTCGCCGCTTTCCTGGGCGCGCTTCTCCAGCGCTGCGCGCTCGCGCTTGGCCGTGTCGTCCACCTCGCCTTCGGCTGCCTTGCCGACTCGCTTGGCGTCCTTCGTGCTGACGAACAGGATGCGCTTGTCGGCCAACACGATCTCCACGCCTGCCGGGCGCGTGCGCAGCTCCACGATTTCCAGGGGTTCGACGCGCGCCTCGCCTTTCTGGTAGGCGGTCGTGCCCCGCGCCAGCTTTTTACGGCGTTCGTCGGCCGTGGTGCGCCCGCCCTCGATGTAGGGGGCGAAGCGATCCATGAAGCCGTCAAACTCGCGCATCAGCTCGTCGTATTGGCCGTCGTCCAACGTTTCGCCGTGCTGGCCGATGTAGTCTCCGAAGACGTTGCTCATGGTGTTGATGGCGCGCCCGATGCGCTTGTCGAGCGGGCTGCCCTTGTCGCCCACCCAAGGCGCCTTGCCGGTAGCTTCAGCCTGAGTCTTCAGCCCATAGGTGGTGATCACCGAGCGCTCGTATCGGTCCGTGAAGCCGGAGATGGCCTGTCGGCCCAGCGCCGTGCTCTCCAGCAGGCGCACCGCGTTCAACGTCAGGCCTACCAGCAGGTTTCCGCAGCGGATCTGGGTGATGCGCTTGTCATCCTTGCCGCTGATGTCCTGCAGCACGCGCTCGATCAGGTCGGCCGCCAACTCCGCGGCGCGCACTCCACACAGTACGGGGCGCGGGCTGAACTGGCCGACCACGATTGCCACGTAGATGGCGTGGGCGATGTCAACGAGGTACTCGTTGATGATTTCCTTCTCCATGCGCTGCAGCGACTCAGGCACGAAGGCGCGCAGCCGCGGGTAAAACTTCTCCTCAAAGGCGGCGATCTGCAGACCCTCGTCGCGTTTCACCGCGTGGCGGATCAACACCGGAATCAGCTCTTCGACCGAGGTGGGCTCCTTCTTCGCCTTGGGCGCTGGCACCTCGACGGGCGCCGCCTCCGGGGGGGCGGTGCGGCGTGTGCCCTGGACCGTTGATGAAGCCCGCTTGCCCTCCGGGTTCTGTACGGGCGCCGAGGGTCGCTTGGCGCCGGGAGCCACGGGCGATGAAGGGCGCTTGCCCACAGCGGGCGGCGCGGGGCGCTGGCGGGTGGGTGGGCGCAGACCCGGCGCGGGCGCCTTGGGCGGCGGCACGCGCTGGCTGGGCGGCGGTGCTGGAACCGGGTTGCGCACCGGGTTGCCCTGGCCGGGCAGCTTGGGGCGCGGAAGCGGCGGGCGCGCCTGCCCGCGCTGCGGCCCCGGCTTGCCGTGGTTGTGCTGCCCGCCTGCCATGTCATCCCCGTTCAGGCCATTTCGTAGGCCAGGGTCGCCACCGTCACCGGCTCGGCGATGCCTTTCACTTCGATCTGCGCCTTGGTCCGGAACTTGATCGGGATCGCGATCCGTGCCGGGTTCTCCTTGGCGTACTTGCTGATCTCCTGCACCGTGCCGATCGAGGCCAGCACTTCGTTGCCCGAGGCAAAACTGCACAATCTCGCCGCCAGGTTCACGTGGTGGCCCAGCACAGTGTACTGGTTCGCTTTCTGCGAGCCAAACATGCCAAGCAGCATCTCGCCACTGTTGATCCCCACGCCCAGCGTCAGGATTTCCGGGTTGGCGTCCACCAGTGCCTTGGGCAACATCCCTTCTTCAATCCAGCGCCGCCGAGTGCGCTGCATGGCCTGCTGCAGGTCCACGGCCACCTTCACCGCGTTGTAGGCGTGCCCGGGGTTGGGCAGCGGTGCGCCGAACAGCGCCATCACCTGGTCGCCCACGAATTTGTCCAACGTAGCGTCGTTTGCTTCAAGTGCCTGCATGCAGACGTCAAAGAACTCGTTGAACACCGCCTGCACCTTTGGCGCTTCCACGTTCTCGCAGAACGTCGTGAAACTGCGCAGGTCGGCGAACAGCACGGACATGCTGCGCTTCTGCGAGACGAACGGGTCTTCCTGGCTGTCCAGCAGCCGCTCCACGATGCGGGGGCTCACAAGCCGCTCGAAGAACTGCCGCGTGGTGCGCAGACGTGTAACGTCCTCCACGGTGACGGTGCCCTGCTCGCCGGACCAGACGGCCTTGAACTGGAAGTAATCCGAGCGCCCGGTAACGGGGTTGGGGCGCTCCGCTTCAAAAATCTCCTCGACATGGCTTTCGCCCGCGTCCTGCAGCAGGGTCTGGAACACGTGTGGCGCCCACTCCAGGTTGTCCAGCTCAGCGAGAGAGGGCTTGGCATTGACGACGTCCTTGTGGACGTTCAAAAAGTCGCCCATGCGCGTGTTCAAGCGAATCACACGCCAACGATTGTCCACGATCAGGTAGGCGACAGAAAGGCCGGCAATCGTGGCCTGGGGCGCAGGCACGCGGGTCTGCCCGAAGCTGGTCAGGTTTCCCAGTGTCATCGAGCCCGTGGAGCCCGCGCCGCTGAGCAGCATCAACTTGCGGCGCAACTGCTCATTCTCGGCCTGCAGCAGGTCGAGTTTTTCCTGGAGAGCCTTCGTGTCGGACTTGCCCAGCATTGGGCGACAACTCCCGGGCGCCAAAACGCCGGCAGACGTGAGCGACCTTGCAACAGCCCGTCTATGCTGCCTTTACAGCCGCATTGACGCAACTAATGGCGCGCTTCAGTTGGCCTCGTTAGCGCGCTCTTCGTTTTCGTCACCAGGGACGTTGGCAGGCTGGTTGCTTGGCGGTTCCTGTGGCTCGTTCCCGGGTGACTGGGGGTTGGTGGGGCGCATCGGGGCGTTGTCGGGCACGGACGGGCGCAGGCCGTTGTCCGCCGGCGGCGGCAGCGTGGCCTGAAAACCTTCGATGTCCAGGAAGAACACCGGCGCGAAGATGAACAGCACCAATATTCCGAGGATGATCCAGGTTGATGGACGAAACTCCTTCATGCGCGCAGGTTACCAGAGGGTCCCCCGGTTCTGCCAGTCCACCTTTCGGCTCAGCGCCACGCACAGATAGCGCAGGGCGTCCAAGGCGTGGTCGTCACCCGGGGCTGGCGCCGGCGGGTCCGCGCGTTCAGCCCACACACAATCCTCCAACTCGCGCAGCAGGTTGCGGCAACCCGAGTCGATGTGCAGCCCCGGCGTGCCGTCCTCGCGCTTCAGCATGCGCTGACGCACGGTCTCGATCCCGCCCAGCAGCCGATTGTCGGCTTTCAGCGTGTGTACGCCCGCGTCGGACAGCAGTTTGCGCTCAAGCGCGCCGGCCGGGTCAGCCCACGCCGGGCCGACCCGGCAGCCCGCGTCTCGAAAGCCCCTGTCCACTCCTTGAATCAGCGCGGCATGCTGCTGGATGCCCCAGCCCGACTGGTAATGCTCGCGCAGCACCATCAGGCGACCGTCCGCGTCAAGCGTACCCCACAGGCAGGCGAAGGGCGCTGTGTAGCCGAAGTCGATGGCCTTGTATATCCATGCCCCCGGCGGGGCAACCAGCGCGCCTACGTGCAGGGCGGGCTCGAACTCCCGGTACACCCGCCCGGCTCGCGACGCGAACACGCCGCCATATTGCTCGGCGAAGGTGTCCTCAGGGAGGCTACGGCGCGCGGCTTCGATCTCGGATGCCGACACGTTCGGGTTCTCCCAGGTCGCGTGTTGGAAGCTGTCCCAGCCCGGCTCGCCTTCCCGGCCGCGCTCGTAGAGCTGTTCGATCCAGTTGTGCCCGTGTGGTGTAGTGGGAACCAGCAGGCGTCCGCTGCGGGTTGCAAGCCGCGCGCGCAGGAAGCGTTCGAAGGCGTCGCGCTTCAGGTGCGCGGCCTCGCACAGGATCAGCCAATCGATCTCCTGCCCCAGCAGCGACTCAGGCTGATGGGCCGACAGCGCTGTCACGTCGCCTCCCCAGGGAGAGACGAGCCGCGGCGGTGCGGTCCCCTGCGCGGGGGTAGCATCGAGCCGGCGGTACATGTCGTCACGAAGGTAGTTGAACTCCGGCGTTGCCAGGGCGTAAGTCGGTGCGACCAGCCAGCCCCGGGTGGGCCCTGCCAGAAGCTCAAGCAGTGTCTCGCGCGCCGAAGCGACGCTCTTTCCGAAACGCGCGCCCGCGATCAGCACCTTGAAGCGCGCATCGCTGGCATGAAACTTGAGTTGCGCCGCGTGGGGAAAATAGCGCAGCAACTCGAACAGCTCGGCCTGGTTCATTGCGCACCTTCCCGCGACCACAGGAAGTAGGCCGGACGAGCTCCCAGGCGCGCTATCGCCTTGCGCAGCATGCCCTCGGCATCGAAGCCCGCCCGGCCGCGGCGCGAACCGAAACCGGTCTCCACCCGCGCGCGCAACAACTGTTCCAACAGCTTGCGCAGGCGCCCGGCATCCTGCTCATGCAGCGCCTCGATGCAGGCTTCGCGGGATTCCGGCCGCAGCAGCGCTGTGGGCGCTATGCCGTGCCGTTGCAGGAACTCGGCAAGTCGCCGCACGGTGGTTGGCGGCGCGATTTCGCCGGCGTACCGAAAACCCGCGGCAAGCAGGAAGTCGCTGAAGGCGCCCATCTGCGCCACGCACTCGACGTGCTTCACACCGAGGTGCTGCAACCCCGCGCGGATCAGCAGCCCCGACAGGCCCACGCCCCGCCAGCGCGGATCGACGACTACGCGCTGCAGCAGCCGAACGTCGCGGTTCAGTGCGGAGGCACCCCCGGCCCGGATGCAGGCGGGCGCATGGCTCGGCAGCGCCTGCGCGCGCACGGCCAGCAGCAGGTGAGGCCAGCCGAACATCGCGATGCCCACGTCACGCCCGGCATGACGCGCAAGCAACGTCAGGCAGGTGGGGCCGGGACGGCCGGGGCCCAGGTAGTGCCAGCGTTCAAATCGCGCGTAGTCGCGCGCGCGACCCTGGACGATCTCGATTTCATCCGAGAACTCGACGGGCGGCGGCAGCGGCAGCTCGCGGGCGGCTTCGTCGTCGATCTCGAGCAGACGCGCCGGCGCGAGGCAAGGCAGCGTCTCGGGCCGATGTGTTGACACGGCAAGACGCAGCTTCGCGCGCTGCGCCACACGGCGCAGGTTCTGGGCCAGCACGCGGGCGGTGGTCGCATCCAGGTGCGCGTCGAACTCGTCGGCCACCAGCAGGTCGCCGGGCCGCGCGCCGCGGAGGGCCAATGCGAGCTCCAGGCGGCGGCGCTCACCGGCCGAGAGCTGGCCGGCGAGCAGGCACCACAGGCGGCCGTCGGCGAGCCCCGCGCGGGCCAGCGCGCGCAAAGCGTGCTCGGGCGGCCCGGGCTCGAACAGTTCCAGCACCGGCTTGCGCAGCTGCTTGCGGGTAAGCGGCTTCACTTCGCGCGCGCCGGGCGTGTTGCGCAGCAGCGCATGCAGGGCCAGGGTCTTGCCCGCGCCGCTGGGGCCCACCAGCGCCAGGCTTTCGCCCGGCGTGGGCAGGGGCAGCGCAGCCGGCCGCGGGCGCGCCGGCGTATAAGGCTGAATGCCGAAACTGCGGGCGGCGTAGTCGAGGATCGACATGGCGGCCCCTAGTTGCGGCGGAAGGCATCGAGCTCGAAGCCTTCGTCGTCGTCGTCCACCTCTTCGAGCTTGCCGTCGTACTTGGCCTCGAGTTCGGTCACCATGTGGCGCATGGCTTCGTCGCGGCTCAGGCCTACGCCGAGCACCAGGTGATCCAGCAGGCAGAGGCACAAGTATACGCGCTCGGTACTGAAGCCGAAATCCAGCTCGCGCGAGATCAGCAGGTAGGGAATCGCGGAAAGGTCCATGGCCGTGCTCCGTTGCGGCGGGGACCATCCCCCGCCGACCATTGCGGCGCACGGCGCACGGCGTTTCGTTCGAAAAGTATTCTCCGGCCCGCGAAGGCCGTTGATTCGGCCTTTTGCGGTGCGGGCGAGTTTTTTTATTCCCGAAATCCTCGCCAACGGTTCGCACCCCGGCCCGCGCGCGCACTGGCGCGAGGTGCGTGTTGAAAGGTATGCTTCCGTTGATGGCCAGCAGACGTCTCAACCATCTTCCGGAGGACCAGGAAGTCCACATCCTCGGCGTGCCCATGGATCACGGGGCAGGGCGCCGCGGCGTAGGCATGGGTCCCAGCGCCATCCGCATCGCCGGCCTGCAGGAAAAACTGAAAGCCCTGGGAATCGCGGTGGTGGACCACGGCGACGTGCTGATCCGCGACGTCGAGCGCGCACAGCAGCAGCAGATGCAGGTCGAGGGCAAGGCCAACCACCTGCCCATGATCGTGCGCGCCTGCGACGCGGTGCACGAGCACGTCAAGCGCATCGTGAAGAAGGGCGCCTTTCCGCTCGTGATCGGCGGCGACCACAGCATCGCGATCGGCACCATCGCCGGGCTGGTTGCGGCTTATAAAGAAGAAGAGATCGAGCTGCGCCAGGAAACTCCCAAGACCGAGCTGACCCTGGGCCTGATCTGGATCGACGCCCACGGCGACCTGAACACGCCGCTGACTTCACCCACCGGCAACATCCACGGCATGCCCGTGGCCGTGGCCCTGGGCCAGGGGCCTGATGTGCTGACCAAGATCGGCGGCGTCTGCCCCAAGATCTATCCGAACGACGTCGTGCTGGTGGGCCTGCGCGACCTGGACCGCCAGGAAAAACAGGCGATCCTCGATTCCGGCGTGCACGCCTTCACAATGAAGGATATCGATGAGCGCGGCATGGCGGCCGTGATGCGCGACGCCCTGAACCTGGCCACGCGCAACACCGACTACCTCCATGTCAGCTTCGACATCGACAGCGTGGACCCGCGCGTGGCGCCGGGCACCGGCACCACCGTGTTCGGCGGCCTGACCTACCGCGAAGCGCACCTGGCGATGGAAATGATCGCCGAGACGGGCGCGCTCACCAGCCTGGAGCTGGCCGAGGTCAACCCGATCCTCGACGTGCACAACCAGACCGGCCAGCTGGCGGTAGACCTGATCGCCAGCGCGCTCGGCAAGACGATTCTATGAGCGACCCTTGCGGGACGGCTTGCCCCGGCCGGTGGCAGCCCGCTTCTCGACCGACTTCTCCACATCAAACTTCTGCTTGGCCTGCTTTGCCTCCGCGCGGCTGCGCTGCTTGGCCTTGGTGAACTGTTTGCGACCGACCTGACCCATGGCTGCCTCCCTGTTCGCACAGAGTCTCAACGCGGCGCACACCGCGGGGCATCCATCGGCAGGTGCACGCCGGCCGGTGAGCAGTTAAAAGGGGAATATGCTTGCCGTGACCTCAGGCCTGTTCTTCATGCTGCTTGGCGTGGTGCTTGGCGCCGTGTTGGGCATCCTGCTGGGCAGGCGCAACCCGGCCTTCACGCAATCGACCGAGGAAGTCGCCGCCGACCTGGACGCCGTACGCGATCAGCAGCGGCAGACACTGGACGAGTTGCGCAAGCGCATCGAGGAAGTGCAGGCCGCCAGGCAACGCGCCGACGCCGAGCGCGAACGGCTGTTGAAAGGACTGAACGAGATTACTGGCGGTGGCAACAGCGGCGTAACGGTCGCGCTGACCAGCGCCAAGGAACTGGCCGAGCACGCCCGCGAGCTGGAGGCACATGAAGGCGCTGTCGCGCAGCACGACGCAGAGCTGGGCAACCTGCAGGAGGAGCTCAGCGCCGCCGAAGAGTTGCTGCGCGACGTGGACGCCCGCCGCAGCGCGCTGGAGGGCCAGCTCAAGGACCGCGACAAGGAACTGTGGAAGCTGCGCAGCGAAATCGAGGGCGTGCAGCGCCGCTCACACGAACAGCGCGCCCGCACCTTGATGCTGACCCGCAGCAACGTGCGCAAAACCGACGTGGTTGCCAATCGCCTCGAGGACCAGCTCAAGCGCTGGGTGAAAAACACCGGCCCCGCCAACGTCAACTTCAGCGAGCACGGCCACGCCTCCATGGTGCGCGAGTTCTTCGGCAAGCTCGACCGCGAATTCATCGACCGCTACTTCAGCCACGTCACCAACCCGGAGTACGAGCGCGGCAAGCACCGTGCAATCCACTTGCACTCGGGCAAAGACCCGGACGGCACAGAGTACGGCGAGTTGCGCATCGCGCTGGATGACGACGCCGGGCGCACACTGGGCCTGCGCTTTGAATTGAAGGGCGACGCGCCGGACGCCACGGCCGTGGGCTTCGTGCTGGCGATGTACCTGCGCGCCATGCACCGCGACCTGCGCGACTACGGCATCAAGACCCGCTAGCGGATTCGAAGTTTGGCGCAATGCCGTCGCATCCGATAGCATGTCCCGACCATGGACGAACCTACCGTTTTCGGGAAGCGGGCTGGGGGTGGACCGCCGGCTCCGCACACCACCTCAGGGCACGGCGACATCCTGCGTCCGCAACGGACCGAGCACAGGCTGCTCCGGTGGCTGTTGCCGCTGTTCGCCCTCGGCGCCGGCGCGGCCGGCCTGGCGGCCGAGGTCCAGAATACGGCAAGCTGGTACGAGCGTTTCGTTCTGCTGCCGTCGGCGTTCCTGTTCATCGTGTTGCTGGGGTGGAGCTTTCTTACACCGCCGCACAAGGTTGCACGGTTGCGTGCTTCCATACTTGTGGTGGTACCGGCGATCGCGTTGACGGGCTGGGGTCGGCAGCTGTGGGACCTCCACCGTGACGGCTTTGATCCTTCCGTCTATCTGGATCTGTCGCCGTGGCTGATCTTCTGTGCCGCGCTGTTCATCTTCCTGCTGCCTGCCCGGTCATCGTGGAAGTTCGCTGCGGGTTACTACCTGCTGTCCCTTGCCATGCTTGGTGGATTCTCAATGACCAACCAGAAGGCGCTTCCTCCGACGGTGGTCAGCGAGTTCCTGATCAACATTGTCATCGCGCCTCTGATCTTCATCGTGCTGCTCTCGGCCTTCACGAAGCTCCGATCCGACTACGCTCGGGCGCGCGCGCACGCGAGTGACATGCGTGACCTGGCCATGCATGATCGGCTGACCCACCTGCCCAACCGGCACGCGTTCATGCAGTCATTCAGACGCGCCAAGGCGCGGCAAGCTCGCAATCAGACGCCCCTGTGCGCCATGCTGCTGGACATAGACCACTTCAAACGCATCAACGACACGTACGGTCACCAGGTAGGGGACGATGTGCTGGTCCGGCTGGCCGGCGTGCTGGCCCGTGAATTGCGCGGCACGGACGAAGTGTTTCGCTGGGGAGGCGAGGAGTTCCTGGTGCTGCTGGAGGAAACACCGTTGAAGCACCTTGGGGAAGTGGCGGAGAGGCTGCGCGAAGCCGTCGAAACCGCACCCCTGCTTGAGGGCGTAAAGGTCACGATCAGCATTGGCGCGACCCACGTCCTGCCCGGCGAGGACGAGATCCAGGTCAATCTGCGCGCGGATCGTGGCTTGTATGCGTCGAAAGAAGCTGGCCGAAACCGTGTGACGGTGGTCGAGGCATCGGCACGAGCGTAGGACCTGGCACCTTCCCATCACAAACCGAATTTGTGCATTTTATCCTGCTCAAATCCGACGTCTACTGCGTAAGTTCATCTATTAAATGAACTTACGCGACATTCACGCTTCAATAAAATCTTTGGGCAATTTATGCATCTTGTGCGTTCGTGTGGTACGCTTACTTTGTATCACGAACCACGAGGGGCGGCCATGCACATCGAATCCACCCTTACCGGCTGCAAAAAGTTTTCCGGCATCAGAACCATTCTGCTGCGACCGGCGCCGGAGATCACCTTCCGGCCGCAACAGCTTGAACGCGCGATGCTCCTGGTGCTGCTGCCGCTGTTCTCGCTGGCATCCGTCGCAATGGCGCTGGCCGACATCCTGGGTGGGACGGACACCTGGTTCGAGCGGTACCAGCTGATCCCGATGGCTGGTGTCTTCCTGGCCGTCTGGGGTTGGTGCGCCTGGACGCGCTCCGCCCACGTCTCCCGGATTCGCGTCGCCACACTGGTTCTTGGACCGGGCATCGTGATGGAACGATTCCTGATCGGCCTGTGGTACACCGCACAGTACGGTTACTCCGCGCAGTACCTCAGTTCGATGTCCGTCTGGATGATCCTGGCCTCGTGCCTGTTCGTGTTCCTTAACCCGGGTCGCGGTGCGTTCATCGCCGGCTTCAGCTACTACGTCGTCGCTGTCGTGGCGTTCCTGGTGTTCCTGGCAGTGAATGAACACCCCCTGCGCGAAGAGACCGTGCAGGAGTTCTTGATCTCCTACGTGATCGGTGCGCCGATCTTCCTGGCCCTGGTCGCGGGTTTTGCACGCCTGCGCTCGGCCTATGGCTCGGCACTGCACAAGGCTGACAAGTTTGAGAGCCTGGCCATGCAGGACGCCCTGACCGGCCTCTTCAACCGCCGGGTGTTCTCAAGCTCGATGCGTCGTGCTCGCGCCCGCCAGGCCCGGCGCCGCACTCCGGTTTCCATGGTGATCCTGGACATCGACCACTTCAAATCGGTCAACGACAGCTTCGGCCATAGGAAGGGTGACGAGGTGCTGGTGAAAATCGCAAACATCCTGACCGCCACCATGCGTCGCACCGACGATGTCATCCGCTGGGGCGGTGAGGAGTTCGCGATCCTGATGGAAGAGACCGATGCCGAAAGCGCAGGCCTGGTCTGCGAACGACTGCGACAGCTTATCGAGAACGAAAACATGCTGCCCGGCCGCAAGGTGACCGCCAGCTTCGGCGTGGCGGAGCTGATCGCCGGCGAGGACGACTCAAGCTTCTTCAATCGCGCCGACGCGGCCCTCTATGATGCGAAGGACCTTGGACGCAACCAGGTTGTAATCCGCAAGAAACGCCGGCCCTCGAACCCGTTGGTCAAACCGATCAGCGACATGATCGACTCAACCAACTTCGGCAAGCCACCCACGGACAAGCCAGACAGCCAAGCCTAGCGCTTGCCCACCCAGCCCTTGAAGTTGCGTTTCTGGGCGGCGCTCTGGCGTTTCAGCGGCTTGAGCTGCAGCTTGCCAGCCGGCTGCTTGCCGACCCTCAGCTTCGCGGTCACCAGCTTCTCGCGCCGGAACAGTGTCAGCGTGCACCGCCCGCCCGGCTTGAGCTCATTCACGCGATCGTCGAAGCTGCCGGCGTCAACCTTGTGCCCGTCCAGCGCCAGCAACTCGTCGCGCGGCTGCAGGCCCGCCTTGCGCCCGGGGCCCTCCGCGTGCACGGCCGTAACCTGCAGGTGTCCGCCCTTCTTGCCGGTGGTGATGCCGAGCCAGGGTGAATCGCCCTGCTTGTCGCGGGTGAGCTCGAGGCCGTAGCATTCGAGTACTTCGTTGTAGTTGAGTTCCTTGGTGCCCCTGACGTGGTCGTTCCAGAAGCGCGTGAACTTCACGCCCGCCACCTCTTCGCACAGGGCTTCCCAGGCGCCTTCGGGAAAGCCGGGCTTGGGCCAGCCGTAGCGATCGTTAGCCAGACGCATGACGTCGTCGAGGCTGCGCTTGCCGCCAGTCGCGATGCGGATCTTTGCGTCCAGCAGCAGGCCGACCTGCGCGCCGCGGCTGTAGTAGCTCACGCCCGTGTTCAGGAAGTTCTCGTCGGCCATGTACAGCTTGGTCCAGGCCAGCCAGCTTGATTCCTCGAGGCTCATGACCTTGCGGCCGGGGCGGTTGTCTTCGCGCTCGATGGTCTCGGCGAAGGCTTTCAGCACGGCATCCGGCTTGCACACCCCGGCGCGGGCGACCCACAGGCGCTCGTAGTACTGGGTCATGCCCTCCATGATCCAGAGCGCTTTGGTGTGCTGCTCCGTGCGGTAGTCGAACGGGCCGAGGATCTTCGGACGTATGCGCTTGACGTTCCAGACGTGGAAGAACTCGTGGCTGACCAGCCTGATGAACTTCTGGTAGTCGTCTTCCTTCTTGAACTGCCAGCTGTTCCAGCCGCACACGCAGCTGTTCAGGTGCTCGAGGCCGCCGCCGGAATCGGGCGTGATGTGGTGGATGAACAGGTAGTAGTCATAGGGCAGGCCGCCGAAGTTCTTGGCCTGTGTCTCCACGATCTTGCGGGTGTCCTCCACGATGCGCGCGGCGTCGAAGTTGCCATACCCGTAAAAGGCCACGTCGTGGGTGATGCCGCGCACCTTGAAGCTGCGCACCTCGTGGGTGCCGATCTCGAAGGGCGTGTCGCCCAGCACGTCATAATCGTCAGCGGCCCAGGTGTTGGCCTCGCCCTTCACGGCCGGCAGCGAGGTCGCGACCTTCCAGCCCTTGAAGGGCTTGATGGTGACGGTGTGCGCGGCCTTGGCCGGCAGGCCGTCGTGGCCTTCCAGGTACGGCAGCAGGTTGGTGCCGAGAAAGAAGCCGTGGCTGGCGTCGAGGTGCGGCGTGCGCACGGACAGCTCGTCGGCGTAGTAGCTGAAGTGCACGGTGGCGGCGCCCTTGATACCGGTCAGCTGATAGCGCTGCTTGTCGAGCAACTCGACTTTGGCGCCCGTGGCCTTGAAGGCGCTGACGTTCTTGCCGAACTCGCGGATCTTGTAGCTGCCCGGCGTCCAGGCCGGGAAGGCCAGCACACAGGAGTCGCCCACACCGCTGATGGCAACCTCGACCTCGAAGGTGTGCGAGGCCGGGTCCGGCATCGAAACGGTGTAACGCAGCGCCGGGATCGCAGTCGTGGATGCAGTTTTCTTGGCCATAGCAGTCTCCGCGCGGATGTTAGCAGGAGCGTGAGATGGTGACACGGGCGTCTTCGCCCGTGCGTCCGGCGGCCGTCCCGGCCGACGAAGCAATACGCATACGGCTCGCCGGGCGAGACGCCCGGCTGACGCATCGACGGGACGTCGATGCCCCGCGCCCTACATGAAGAAGCGGATGCCGCGGGTGCCGGCTACGGCTCCGGCCACGGTGACGAGGCTCAGTGTCAGCAGCACCACGTGCATGACGTGCAGCTTGCGGAAGGTGCCTTCCGGGTCGCGCTGAGCCATCTCTTTGAACTTGCGGTGCAGTACCAGCGGCTCCAGCACGAACAGCACCACCGTGAAGATCACCCACACCAGCACCATGGCGTGCATCCACCAGAAACGCGCCTGCAGGAAGCGATCCCAGGCGCCCAGGAAGTGCAACATGTAGAAGCCCGACGCGCCGGTGAT
This sequence comes from Planctomycetota bacterium, assembly GCA_020638635.1. GTDB lineage: Bacteria > Planctomycetota > UBA8742 > UBA2392 > UBA2392 > JACKID01. Next base: position 34,707 of record JACKIE010000013.1, on the reverse strand, counting down.
CAGCGTGGTGACCTTGGCCTGCAGCGAGAAACGGCCTTCGAGTTTCTCGAACAGCGCCATGCGCTTGTCGGCCTCGGGCATGCGGCGCAGTGCCGGGATCAGTACGGTGGTCACGAAGGCAACGCCGCCGATCCACGCCACCACGCCCAGCACATGCAGGGCCCGCGCGATCACAAACAGGTCAAACGCATCCATAAGTGGATAGTAGCGCCACGGTGCTGTCGTGGCGAGCGCCGGGCGCTACACGTTGATGCCGAGCTGCAACTCCACACCGCCCAGCAGCTCTCTGCCGGTGCGGATGTTCAGCACCAGGGTCTGGCCCTGGGCGCCGATGTTGATGTTCGCGCCGGGGCCGCTGTCGGCCAGCAGTCCCGACAGGAACTTCGCGCAGTTCTCGGCGCTGGCCTGCAGGTCGCCTGCCACCACCAGCTTGGCCTTGTTGCGCATCAGCATCTCGCCGATGCGCGCCGCCAGCAGTTGGTACGCCAGGGTGCCGAGCTTGCCTTCCTCTTCGGCCTTGCTGGGCTTGTGCACCGTGGGCGCAAGCATCACCCAGGCGCTGTCGTTGTTGGGCTGGCACATCAGGGGCGTGAAGCCGGCCTTCACCAGGTCTTTCAGCGCGCGGTCGCTGAGCGTGGTCTCAAGCGGGTACTCCGCGCCGTCTTCGTGCGCGACGATAGGCAGCTGCTCGACCTCGCCGGCCTGCGCGCCGGTGTGCGAGGCCGGCCAGCCGGTGGTGCGCATGCTGCCCGCCACCGCGGCCGCCACAAGCCACGCCGGCGAGCCGTACAGCTCGGGCGCTTCGGCGCCGTGTTTCTTGCGCGTGTAAGCCGGGCGCAGCACGAACGGATTGATCGCCGCGCACAGCCAGCGGGATTCGTTCTTCTCGCGCAGGGCGCGCCACTTGTCGAAGCGCGCGTCGTCGAACAGCCCGGCCGGGTGGTCGCGTTTGGCCAGCGCGCTGGCGCTTTCACCGACCAGCGTGCCTGCGTCAAACACAACCGGGCACTGGATCTCGCCGCCCGCCTCGCCCCACTGCTGAAGCTGCTCCAGGCCCGCGGGCGAGTTTTCGATCTCGTCGCACAGCACCACCAGGCTGAGCGGCGCTTCGCTGGCGCCGGCGTACTCGCGCTGCTGCACGCGCTCCTGCCAGGCGTCGAAGTCGCCGTCGAACACCTCGATCTGTGCGCCCTTGCCGCGTTTGCACAGCAGGCTGAGGCCGCGCCAGTTGCGCTCCTGCTCGCGCACTTGTGGGTGTTCCAGCACCGGGCGCAGCTGTTTCTCGAGCACCTTCTGGGCGAGGTTGACAGCGTCGCCCACATCAATACCCTTCTGCCCGCCGCCGCCGAGGCCGGCCGCGAAGCTGTCGATTGCCGAGCCACCGACCGGCTTCTTCTGCTCGACCATGTTGAAGATGGCGTCTACGTCCTTATCGCCGGTGGCGCTGCTGTCCGAGGTGGAGGCCGAAGCCGGGGCACCTCCAACTTTGTCCAGTACCGCATCCAGCGCGTCGCGCAACGCGGGCACGGCCTGGATCGGCGCCAGGTCGCGCTTGAACTCGGCTGGCTTCAGCGTGCCGTCGGCCAGCCCCTTGGCGCGCGCGATAAAGTCGGCTACCGGCGCCAGCGCCTTGATGCGCGCGGCCATGGCGGCGGGTTCGAAGTCTTTCAGCGACTGGGGCGTGAAGTCGATCTCGATGGTCTTGCCCGAACCCAGCTCATTCGCCACCTCGAACAGCGCCCGCGGGGCGAGCCGGCTCAGCACCTTGTCGACATCGTAGGCGTCAATCACGGCCGGGTTGCGGGCTTCGCTGCGGTTGACGCCGCAGAAGTTGCCGACCGCCATGATGCGGAAGGGCAGGGCGCGCACTTCCGGGTGGTCGCTGGGCCCGAAACCGAAGCTGTCGCCGGCGAATCCCTTCACGCGTTTGTCGTCGCTCATTGTCAGCCTCCGGCGGCAGTCTAGTGCCACGGGACCAATAGGACAGATGGGACCCATGTTTCCATGTGTCCCATCCAATGCATCAGGTTGTGGGAAAGCGCTAGCGGAACACGCGGGTGAGCAGGTCCTTCACCGCGCCTTGCAGGCCGGCTGATTCGCTTTCGCGTCCGCCGGCGACGTTCAGCACCTTGATGTCCTGCTCCGCGAGCCAGGCGCGTACGCACTTCACGGCGTAATCGGTGGCTTCGGCGTTGAGGTCGAGGTGCAGGTAAGGCTTGTTGTGGCGGCGGGCGAACTCGGCCGTCAGCTTGCTGCCGCCAGTGAGGCGCCCGAAGGTGCAAATCAAGGTGCCATCAGCCTTTGCGACGTTGGTTTCGGTGCGTTCGGGTGAATCTTTGCTGTTGGATTCCTTGAGCTGGTACTTGGCTGGGATGGTGCCGTCCTCGGCGATTCGCCCCTTGGGGCAGGTGCCCCCGTGGGGAATTCCAAGCTCGATAGCTGCGTCAAGTGCGCCACGATCAGCGCCGGTCTGTCCGCCCGAAATGATAGTTGCCACTGCGATCATCATCCTTCCCGTCCCCACAATCAAAGTGGCTGTGGAGCATCCCACAGCCGGGGCGGTATCCTAATTCGGATTGACTGACATACCGAAAGAAATCCGGGGTTATTCTGCGGATGATAATGTGACGGACGTCGGATCCGGGGTCGGGGGCAGCATCCTGACACGGCCGCGCGCTGGCGCTTGCGGCTCCTGTTCCATGCCTACAGGTCTTCGAGTTCGATCTCGAGATCTTCTTCTTCCGGCGGCGGGGGGTTCTTCTTGGCGGCCTGCTTGGCCTCGGACTGGTCCTGCACACGGGCGACTTCCTCGGCCACCTTCCTGGCCCCCTCGGCCAGGTTGCGCACCACGGTGTTGCCGGTGATGCGCGCCAACAGCTCGCGCGCGGGGCCGTTGTCCGGGTCGAACTCGATCAGCAGCCGCGCGTGCAGCCGGGCCGCCTCTTTGTCGCCCGATTCCAGCAGGTCCTCCGCCAGGCGCAAGCGCGCCTTGTGGAAGCGCGGATCCTCGCGCAGGGCGGCAAGCAGGTAGCCGCGGCCGGTGCGACGCTGGCCCCGGGAAATCAGCAACTCGCCCATGGTGTACGCGAGGAAGTGGTCACGGCGGTCGAGGTGGCGGGCCTTGATGTACTGGTCCATGGCGCCTGCTTCGTCGCCGCTCATCTGCAGGGCGTCCCCCAGGTGCCGGGTGGCCCAGAAGCTGTCGGGCCAGCGCTTCAGCGCTTCTCGGCACAGGTGCTTCAAGCCCTCTGCGGAACGGCCTTCCAGGGCCAGCTCGGCCATGATGCGCTGCGGAGCCTGCTTTTCCGGGGCCTGCTCAGCCAGGTCGGCGGCCGCGCGCACGGAGACCTCGTGGTCACGCTCGTTGCGCTTGCGCAGCAAGTCTAGGAATTCACGAACCAGGCGTTCCTCGTCGCCGCTCTGGCCCGGGAGGCGCTTGCGGTTCTCAGCCGAGGCGACGGCGATGCAGAGCCCGTCGTCATGAAGCCAGGCTTTTTCGAACTGCGCGTAGGGGATCTCCACGGGCTCGATAAACCGGGGGTCCTGGGCGATCACCAGCTCGCCGACGTCATCGTAGCCGATGACCGCGATGGCGTGTCCCGCAAGGCCGTAGTACTCGGTGGTGATGACGGGGACGCTGTTTTCGATGCAGCGCTTGAGCAGATCGAGACTGCCGAAAAAGCCACGGAACGCGATGTCCGGGACCTCGCGCAGGTAGTCGAACATCTCGGGCCAATGGGTCGAAGCGCCGCGGAAGACCCGTGCGGCGACTTCGTCCTGGGTGCTGCGAACACCCACGAAAGTCAGCACGTTTGCCAACGTGTTCGGCGCGCAGTAGGCGCGTTTCTGCAGCTTGCGCGGAAAGTTGGCCAGCCGGGCGCTGCGGGCGTCGGCCTTGCGCCGCTCCAGCGCCGCCAGTCTCAGCTCGGCGTCTCGCCGCAGCGGCGTACGCGGGCTCTGCTGCAGCAGCTCTCGATAGGCCATGATCGCGGCCTCGATGCGCCCGGCCCGCTGCAGCGCCATTGCCATCGCGAAGCGCGTGTCCGCCGCGTCGTCAGCCTCCGGAACCAGCTCAAGGGCGCGACGCAGGAATGCACCTGCCTCTTTGTACTGGCCGCGGGTCGAGTACAACTCGGCCATCAGCTTGTAAAAGGGTACGAACTCGGGCGACTGCTCAATGCCGTAGGCCAGCACCTCCATGGCCGGCTCGGTCTTTTCCTGGATGTACAGCGTATTGCACAGCCTGAAGAAGGCGTCTTCACAGGTGCTGTCCACCTGCAGGCCCTTGGCCAGTTGCACCTCGGCCTCAGGGTATGCGCCGACGCGCATCAGCCGATATCCTTCGTCGGCCAGCAACTGCGCGCTGATCAGGCCGAACTTCGCGGCTTCCTCCAGGGCGTCCTGGCTGCCCTTGTTAAGCCCCAGCGCCGAATAGGCGACGCTGAGCGCTCCGCCCGCATGCACACGGTAGGGTACCAGGCCCTCTTCATCATGCAGGATTTCGTCCAGCACGCGGATAGCGTGCTCGATCCGGCCGGAATCAAGCAACGCGCGCCCCAACAGGAAGCGCGCCTCCACGTGGCAATCGGGATTGGCCACCGCACGGTTCAGCAGCCCGCGCGATTCGCGGTAACAACCCTGGCGCCAGGCGATGTGGCCGAGCACGGTCAGGTACTCGTGGTCAAAGGACAGATCGGGCCACTGTTGCAGGCCGCGCTCGAGGGTCTGGCGCGCGGACCGATAGGCGCGATTTGCCAGATGCTCGCGGGCGCGGGCCAGGCAAACCTTACGGCTGGAAAAGGATTGCGCGGTTACATCCGAAGGCGCCATTCATCCCGCCAGAGTCACTCGAATCACGAAGCGTCGTCCAAACCGTCAAAGGGCCGATTCTAGGCAAGACAGGCATGAGTGCGCAACGACGGGAACCCGATGAATGGGACTCGCGTCAAAGATTTGTTGCTGAACGGAGAGTCTCATGCGTCTGTTTGTTCCCGCACTTCTGCTGATCCTGACGGCCCTTGCGGCCCAGCCCGGCTATGCCTGAGAGGGCTGAATGCCCCGCCCGGTCCCGGTGGGACCCAAAGTGCAACTGCTGCCGCAGAAGGTGCTGACCGTCGAGTACAGCGAAGAAGACTGGACCGACGACGCCACCCGGCTCGCGCTGAAACTGCTGAAAATCAAGGGCGTGGACGGTGCCAGGGTGGGCGAAAAGGGTTTGATCACCCTCACCATGGATGGCAAGACCGAGTTGGACCCCAAGGAAGTTCAGAAGCTGGTCAAGGAAGCCGGCATGAAATTTAAGACCTTGGCCGAGCCCGAAGAGAAGAAACAAGGTTAGACGGCGCGGTCGGCAGCCCGGCACCTGAAACCTGGTTCAGGCCAGGCGCTTGGTCACCACGTGGCCGGGGCGCAGGCCGGCGGATTCGACCTTCTTGATCGCTGCTTCCAGGCGCGGGTGTTCGCCGCGGGCCACGCCGTCGCCGGGAACGCTGCCGTCATCCAAGGTTACCGTGCCACCCAGGCGTTTGTGGAAGTAGTAGGTGCAGGCGAAGATGCGCTCCAGCACCTTGCGGGGTTGTGTGACAGCGGCAACCTTATAGTTGAAGTTGATCTTCTTTGTCGCCCCCTGGGCGCCGGGTGTCAGCTTGGCACCGGCTACCGTCACAAGAAAGATCGGGTCACCCGTCGCCTTGCCGCCAAACCAGGCAAAGCCGTCCCCCACGCGCTTCATGCCCAGGCACAGGCAGCAGTCCGTTACATCCGCCAGCTTGAAACTGCCCGCCAGCGCCAGGCCGAAGCTGTCGTTCAGCTTGCCCTTCAGGCCCGCCAGCTGGGCGCTGCGCGCTGCCGCCTTGGCGGCATCCTCCTTTGGAGGCTGCTTCTCGCGCTTGAGCGTCTTGGCGACGCGGCCGGCGACCATTTCGAACATCTCCAGGTCGTCCTGTGCGAGGGGCTCGCCGGTGGCGGGCAGCAGCTCCTGGCTGACCAATACCTGCACCGGCTCGGGTGTCATGGGGCCGACTTCGAGCCAGGGCTCGGAGTCGGCGTTGCGACCGAACAGGTGGACGTCGGTCAGGCTCTGGAACAGGCCCTGTCCGAGGATTTCGCCCAACTGCTGGGGCGGGTTGGCGGGCGTGCCGTTGGCGGCCTGGATGCTGTAGAAGGCGCCGGGCAGGTACTCGCGATCTTGCGGCAGCTCACGGATCGGCGGCAGCAGGTGGGAGGCGTCTTCGCTGCCTGCCTCCTCGTCAAAGCCCATGCCTTCCGGGACAAGTTCCGGTCCTTCCGGTGCCAGCTCGTTGCTCATGCAGCGCTTCCCCGCGACGTGTAGGTGAAACCTTCACTATAAGTTTCGACCCCTGCTTGATAAGGGTTTGTTGCGCTGGGGATAACTGGCGGCTTTATTCAAACGCGATGACACCCGACCGCTCGCAGGCATCGCGCATCTCCGCAGCACGCCGCTCGAGTTCATCGCGGTCTCCCAACTCGCGCAGGATTGCAGCGCCCCTGCGCCAATGCTCCCGGGCGGTGTTGTACTCCGACAGCGCAAGCAGGCACAACCCGTAACTGCACTGATGCGCGCCTTCCAGCAGACGGCTGCCGCTCTCACGCAGCATGGCCAGAGCCTCCTCGAAGGTGCGGCGTGACAGCTCCAGGCGCCCTGTCGCCAGGTAGCGCACGCCCAGGTTGCCCCGCACGGTGGCTTCAAATCGCCGATTGCCAGTCTCGCGATGGATGATCAAGGCCTGCTCGTAGGCTCTCTCCGCTTGCTCGATACGACCCGTGCCTGCGTACACGACGGCCAGGTTTCCCAGCAGCATGCCCTCCAGGCGCCGGTCTCCGAGCTCACGCAGAATGGCCAGCGCTCCGTGGTAAAGCCCCTCGGCCTCCTCCGAACGCCCGGCTTCATGCAGGACAGCCGCCAGGTTGCCGGCCAAAGCCGCCTCAAGCCGACGATCCCCGGCACCCGCAAACAATGCGTGCGACCGCTGGAACAACTCGCGAGCCTGTTCGCCGCGTCCGGTCTGGTGGCACAGCATGGCCATCATCCCTAAAGCCGCGCCCTCGCCTCGACGATTGCCTGCCTCTTGGTGAAGACGCAGGGCGCGACGGATTGCCTGCTCCGATTCCTCCACCCGGCCGTTCTGCAGCAGGGCACGCGCCAGGCTGATCAGTGTGAGTGCCGCTACCTGCTGCAGGCTGCCGGTCTCGAGTATCTGCAGTGCGAGCGCGATCAACGGCTCGGCTCCGCGTGCGCTGCCGGATTGCAGCATCGCCTCGCCGGCCCTGCGCAGTGCCTCGGCGCGCTCCGTCCCGTTGGTGAGCGCGGCAACCTGCTGCCAGTGACGGGCGGCGTCTTCATGGCGCAGATCGCGGCCTGCATGCTCCGCGGCGCGGCGCAGATAGAGGCGCTGGACGGGTTCCAGGCGCGGGTTACCGGCCGCGCCTGCATGCCGGGCCAATTCCAGGGCGACTGGGTCCGAGGCGTGCGCCTGGAATTTCTCCTCGCCCCATTCGTCCCGGGGACCGACCGGCGGAGTGCCACCGAGCAGATCTTCGGTCAGGGCCAGGGCCAGCTCGTGAAGTACCGCGCGGTCACCTGGCAATTGCATCGCGTAAGCCGCATCCCGCAGCAGGGCGTGCCGGAAAACGTAAATCGATTCGGCGCTAAGCGGGTTCACGCCTGGAGATGTTACTCGCGACCGTGGGCGTGTCTCGTGCCGACACCAACGAACAGGATGTCGCGCCAGCGTTTGCCCACGGCCTCCAGGCTCAAGTGCTCGGCGGCATAGCCGCGCGCCTTGCGGCCCAACTCGACTCGGGTGTCACCATCCTGGAGCAGACGGCGCATCGCATCGGCAAGCTGATCAATCGTCGGCTCGACGCCAAGCACGACCCCGGCGACCTCCAGCTCCGGCGTGACCAGCGCCCGGCGCGAGGCCACCACCGCGCGGCCTGCGGCCATGCCCTCCGCGATCACGTTGCCGAAATTCTCGAAGCCCACGGCCGGGTGCACCACGATCTGCGCTGACGCAATCATTTCGCGGGCGGCCGCGTTGTCGATCACGCCCCTGAACTCGACGAGCCCCGCCGCGGCCTGCATCAGGTTCGCGGCGTAGGCCGCATCCTCGACGGGGCCGGCATGCACGGCGCGGAACACCAGCCCCTCGGCCTTGAGCGCGAGCAGTGCGGACACCCATTCGCGCACACCCTTGCGCGGGTGCAGGCGGTTCAGGCAGACGATCAGGGGCGGACCGGGTTGGTCGTGCGGCTCGATCGGCTCAACGGGGTTGGGCACCACCACCGCGCGGGCGGACTTCAATTCGGGGTGCGACAGGCTGCGGGCGCGGTCGGCCTCTGAGGAAAACACCAGCGTGCTCTCCCTCGCCAGCTCGCGCGCGCCGAGGTGCCAGCGGATCAGCTTGCGCAGGCGATGATGGGCCAGGGCATCCGGGTCCAGCATGCCGTGCGAAGCGAGATACAACGGCACGCCCGCTTTCGCGGCCGCCTGTGCCGCATAGTGGGCCGGATTCAGCCACACTACGTGGGCGACGATGACCTGGTAGTCGCCGGCGTGGGCCAGCAGCCAGTCGTGCATCTCGCGGCTGGCGCCCAGCACGCGCAGCCCGCGCCGGAAGCGGTGTACGGGCAGGTCCGCCTCGCCCTCAAAGCAGGCGATTTCGGGCGCCATGCCCGCCGCCAGCATGGCGCGGCAGGTGCCGATCACAGCGGTGCTGAGCCCGCCCTGGGCCGGCGCGATGCTGGGGATGACGTGCAGGACTTTCATAGTGGCCAGATATTAGAAGTCAGAGGCCGGGGATACGCCACCGTCTGTCAACCCGGGGACAGTACCCTGACCTCCGACGTCTAGCCTCTGACCTCTGTGACTTCATCCAGCCTGCGCAGGCCGATGATCAGCCCGGCGCTGCTCCAGTACAGCACTCCGAGTGTGCCGTTCTCCAGCACCGGGTAGGCCTTGAACAGGAACCAGCTGAGCTGCGCGCCGATGTAGACCCACAGTGTGTAGCGCAGGCAGGCAAATGGCGCCTCACGGTTCACGGTCGCGGCGCGCAACAGGCCGAACAGCGCCCACAGGCCCAGGATCGCGCCCAGCCACATGCCCACCACGCCGAAGCTGTAGCGCACCAGGGCGGTGCCCCATTCCACGGATTCGTTGCCCGGGCTGGCCCTGCCCAGCAGGTTCATCACCCGCCCGGACTTGCCGGCACTGCCCGTGCCGTTGCCCAGCAGGCCGCCGCCGAAGTCGTCGGTCACGGCGATGGCCACGTCCATGCGCTCCTCGACGAGCACCGGCTGGATGCTGGTCCAGAAAGCCTCGGCCCGGTTGCCCTCCATGAACCCCACCAGCATCGAACCCAGCAGCAGGCCGATCAGCCCGCCGGTGATCAGCCCCGGCCGGTGGCGGCGCGGCAGGCCTTGTGACTTCTCGAAACGATAGAGGATCAACGGCACACAGGTGAGGATCGCGGTAGCGCAGAACAGCAGGCCGGTGCGGATGCCGGACAGGTGCGCCGACATGATGGCGCAGTAACCCGATATCCACAGCCAGATGCGCTGGCGGCGCGGGCGCGGCATCTTCAGCAGCCCGATCACCAGGCAAAGCTGGAACACGCAGACCAGGGCCAGCAGCGTGGGGCTGGCGAAGATCGACTCGTTGTAGCGCACCTCGCCGCCGCTCTCCAGGATGCGAATCTTCTGGAATGCGCTCTCGCGCAGGAAGGGCGGCATGCTGTGATAGAAAGAGTTCTGCAGCAGGGTGACGACGAAGATCGGGATCGCCATGAACGCCAGCGCCCGCAGAAAGTTGTCCGCCGACGTGTTGCTGCGGAAAAAATTCGACATCAGCACCATCATCGGCATGTACAGCAGCCAGGTGCGGATACCGGAGACGCCCACCAGGATGTGCGGGATCGCCGGGTTCGCGGCCTCCAGCACCACGAACGCCATCCAGGCCAGGATCGGGAAGTAGATGCCCCACTGCTCCAGGTTGTCGGCGCGGCGCAAGGGCCGGCGCAAATGCGGCCGCAGGGCATAGCACAGGTAACAGGCGACGATCAGGAAGTCCTTGCCCAGCGAGATCGTGTACGGCGAGCCCGGCACGGCCTTGCGCAGCGAGTCTTCGCCGATCAGCACCACCACCAGCAGGGCCAGCCCCACGCGCCAGTCGGCAAAGGCGCCGGCGATCGCCCCCAGCAGGAAGCCGACGCCGGCCCCAAGGGCGGAGCCCAGCAGCGGGTCCTGGTTCCAGGCCAGCGCCCCAAGCAGGGTGCCCAAGCCGGCTGCGCTGAACGAAAACGCCAACGCCTTGCGCAGGCGCGGATTGCGCAGACCCTCGGGTTCGGGCAGGACAACGGGCGTGGCTTGCATGGACTTGCGCTTGAGTCTGGGCCCCTGAAAGACGATACTTAACAAAGGGTACGATATTCGGGCGTGTCCGGGGCGAGCTTTTCTCCGTCCCGGCGCCGGATGCGGGGAGACTGATTGGCGTCGGACATCCAGGCTTCCATTGAGCAGGTCCGCAAGCTGGCCGCCCGGGGTGATTACACCGGCGCGCGTCGCCGCGTGGCCGAGCTGCTGGCTGGATCTGAAGGCGCCGTCGAGGGCCGCCTGCGGGGCGAGCTGGAGAAGCAAGGACGCACGCTCGAGGTGCTGGAGTCGGTCGATGTCGTGCGCCGCCTGCTGCGCGACGGGGAGACCACCGCGGCTTCGCAGGCCTCCCACTCCATTTTGGACGCCCTTTCCTCTGACGAGTACGCGCGGCTGGGCGTCGTCGCCGCGGCGCTGACGCTTCTAGGCCGCGCCGGTGAACTGGCCCGCCGGGTGGACTCGGGCGATCGTAGCCACGACACGCGCGAGGAACTCGACGCCTTCGTTGAGTACCTGGGCTCCGAGCTGAACCAGCTCGGGCGCGACAGCGTGGACCGCCCGCTGGAAGTGGCCCTGAACCCCGCCGCCGGCCTGCACGGCGCTTACACGCTTGGCGACCTGCTTTCACGCCGTCCATGGAAGCCGAACATCCGCCCCGCTCTCGACGCCGTTCCCGAGCAGCCTTCGGCGCGCACGGCGGCCCAGAGCGGCGAGTCACCCGTCATCGGGCGCATCCTGATCGAGCAGGAAGAGCGCGAGCGCGTGGCCCCCGCACCCCATACCCAGACGTCAGGCGCGGGTGCGGGCCAGGACGTGTTCGATCTGGTGGGACGCGCGGCCCTGCAGAGCTGGCATGTGGTGCTGTTCAGCATGCTGGTGTTCGCGGCCTTCGGCTACTTGGCCATGGCCGCCAGCTCGGACCGCTACGAGAGCAGTGCGCTGCTGCAGAAGACCCCGACCAGCAGCCTGCGCGCGCCCATCACCGGCGAAACCAGCGAGTACGTGCCTTCGTTACCTGCCAAGACGGTACTGGAGCTGGTCAAGCTGCCCACCTTCCACCAGCGGGTAAGCAAGCGGCTGTCCGAGACAGGGTGGGCGCCGGGCGAGAACCCCAAACCCGAGGAACTCCAGAAGCACCCGGTATCCCCGGACACCGTGGCCCGGGCCTTGACCGTCACCGTCAACGAGACCAGCCGCGATGCCTACCTGGTCGAGTTCAAGGCCGTGCATGAGGACGCGCTGCTTGCGCAGGCGATCGCGGGTGCATCAGCCGAGGAGTTCCGGCGCGTGCACTATGAGCACGTGACGCGCGAGGCAACACTGAACCTGGCCGACTACGAGGCGCGCAACAAGAGGATTGAGCAGGACCTTGCGGGGCTGTACCAGAAGCGTCTGGAAGAGTTCGCAACCGGCGACGTGGAATCGATCGGCGTGGACATCGAGTCTCGCACCCGCCAGCTCGTGTCCGAAATCCAACAGTCCCGCGCGGATCTGGAGGATTCGAAGATCGAGCTGCGCGCAGCCCGCGAAGAGCTGGACACCCAGACCACCATCGCGCAGCGCCTGCCGGAGTTCGAGCTGCCGCAGCAGAACGAACGCATCGCTGCACGCCGCGGTTTCCTTGAACAGCTCGAGCGCGAGCTCTACGAGCTGGCCCGCAAGCGCAACAACTTCGGGCCAGACCACCCGATCCAGGAAAAAATCAAGGAATTGCAGGAAGACATCGAGCTGGTGAAGGCCGAGATCCGGGAGCTTGAGAAGGGCGCCCCGGAAGACCTGGATGAGCGCAAATTGAACCCGGTCCGCGCCCTCGCGGAAGACCGCGTGGCCCGCGCACGCTCTCGCATGAGCATCGCCCAGGACCGCGTAGACTACCTGGAAAAGCGCATTCCGAAGCTCGAGACGGAGCTCGAGGGCCTCCGCGAGGATTACTTGGCGTCCGAGGCACTGCGCCGCGACGAACAGGACCTGCTGCGTGCCAAGGACCGCACTGAAATAGTCATCGAGGAACTCACCGTCGTAAGAGCCTCCGCCGACCGCGAACTTGCGCTGGTCAGTCCGGCTGCCGACGCCCGCAAGATCGAGCGCGAGACGCTGATCGGCATCGCCGTGGGCCTGGTCCTCGGCCTGGTGGTCGGCATCGGTGTGGCAATCGGCCTGCTGCGCCGCCGCCAGCTGCGCACCGCGAGGACTGTATGACGTTACGACTTGCACCGGCCTGCCTGTTGGCGCTGCTGCTATGCGCCTGCCATTCGCCCGAGACGTACACGGACGTGTCGAGTTTGACCGAGCTGCCGCCCGACCCCTACGTCTATACGCTGACGCCGGGCGACGTGGTTCAGGTCGAGATTGCCGAGGACGACGACTATGACTGGGAGACGACGGTGCTTCCCGACGGCAGCGCCACCTTCAAGTGGGCCGGCGAAATCGAAGTCATGGGCATGACCTTGAAGCAGACCCGCGAGACCCTGAAGTCAAAGCTCACGCGCTACTACGTCAATCCCACCATGACCCTGTATCTGAAGCGGGTCAACGGGCCGGACCCGATCGTCTTCATCGGGAACTTCGGCGGTGTCACGGAACGCAATGGAGTGGGCCAGCGCGCCAGCGGCGGCGTAATCCCGTACCGCAAGAACATGGGTGTCATCGAGGCCGTGGCACTGGCCGGCGGCCCAGGCGAGCCTGACCTGGACGTCACGCCCTACCTGTACGTGGTGCGCAACATCAAGTCGATCAAAGACCGCAAGGTGTTCCGTTACGACCTGGCCGAGGCGGTAGTCGGCAACCAGGCGGACCTTCCGCTGCACCCAGGCGACGTGCTGTTCCTCGACCAGTCGTGGTTGCAGGACATGGAGCGCGCCCTGGGCATCTACAGCCGCATCGTAGGCACCACCGCCAGCGGCCTGGGCACCGCGCTGCTGGTGGACACCATCGCCGATGGCGGCCTGGCGGACTAGGAGATGACCACAATCCTCGTCACCGGCGGAGCGGGCTTTCTCGGCTCGCACCTGTGTGAGCGCCTGCTTGCGGCGGGCCATCGCGTGCTGTGCCTGGACAACCTCAGCACCGGCTCGCGCGCCAACATCGAGCACTTGCACGGCGACTTCGAATTCATTGAGCACGACCTGATCCATCCCATCAAGCTGGATGCGGAGAAGGTCTACCACCTGGCCTGCCCGGCCAGCCCAGTACACTACCAGTCCAACCCGGTCCGCACTGTAAAGACCAACGTGCTGGGCACCATGAACATGCTGGGCCTGGCGCGCCGCACTGGAGCGCGCATCCTGCTTGCCAGCACCAGCGAGGTGTACGGCGACCCCAAGGTTTCCCCCCAGCGCGAGGACTACCTGGGCAACGTGAACCAACTCGGCCCCCGCGCCTGCTACGACGAGGGCAAGCGCATCGCCGAAACCCTGATGATGGAGTACCACCGCGAACACGGCGTGGACGTGCGCATCGCCCGCATCTTCAACACCTACGGTCCGCGCATGGCCCCCGACGACGGGCGCGTGGTCAGCAACTTCATACTGGCGGCCCTGCGCGGCGAGCCGCTACGCCTGTACGGCGGAGGGCGCCAGAGCCGCAGCTTCTGCTACGTGGACGACCTGATCGGCGGCCTGATGTCGCTGATGGAGTATCAGGGCGAGTTGCGCCACCAGCCGTTCAACCTGGGCAACCCGCACGAGATCAGCATCCGCGAGCTGGCCGAAACCATCCTGCGCCTGACCGGCAGCAGCAGCCCCATCGTTGACGGCCCCGCCCAGCCCGACGACCCCGGCCGTCGCTGCCCGGACATCACCCGCGCCCGGGCCGAGCTGGGCTTCGCGCCGGGCACCGCCCTCGAAGCCGGCTTGCAGCGCACCATCGACTACTTCCGCGCTTGTGCCTGACGCCCGACAAGCAGCTCGCCGTCTTCGTAGGCGGCCAGTGTCACCAGGTCGAGCTCGGCCTTCAGCTCATCGACCGGGCCGTCGCGGTTGAACCACACCACGCAGCCGCCTTCGGCCAGCTTTTCGCGCAACTCGCGGCGCGCCTGTGCGGTGTCAGGCCAGGGCGACACGCCCAGCGGCATCAGGTACTCGATCGTGCCCTCCAGCGGCAGCGCGCGGGCCGGCACGCCGCGCAGGATAAGGGGCTGCGGGTTGGAAGCGTACAGGGGACCCGGCTGCTCAAGCGCGGCCTGCAGCGTGGGTGAGTCTCGCCACTCTGGAGCCGCGTAGCCCTCACCCACGCGCAGGCTGCTCACTACGCCCACGTCGCGGATCAGTCCCCCGAGCCCGATCAGCGCCGCCAGAACGAATGCCGCCCAACGCTTGCTCCCACCCAGCCCGCTCAGCGCCCAGCCCAGCCCCGCAAGTGCCAGCGGCAGCACGGGCAGCAGCATGCGCGGCTCGGGCAGCAAGGCACGATCCAGAAACAGAACCGTCGTCCCCAGCAGCGCCAGGTAACAGAGGCCCACCAGGACCAGCAGCAGCCCAGGTGCCATCTCCGGCTCGCGGCGACGTCGCAGCACGCAGACCCCACCGGCCACCACAGCCAGCACCACCAGTCCGGCGGCCGCCGCTCGCAGAACCACGGCAGAACTCTCGGGCAGCAGCCATGTGGACAGCGAGTGAGCCAGTGACTTGACGTGCAGGAACGTGGGCAGACCAAAGCTTGCACCGCGCGGATCCAGCGTGTTCTGAGAGGTCCAAATCACGATCCGCCACACCAGCGGAAGGGGCAACGCTGCCGCCAGGAACACGCTCACGTTTCGCAGCCGCCCGGGGCGCAGCATCAACCACAGCGGCACGGCCGCCAGCCAGGCGTAGCCGGCATAGCGCTGCATGCACGCGAGGCCCAGCAGCGAGCCGGCCCATACCAGGTGACACAGGCGCCCCTCGCGATGATGGGCCAGCAGAGGCAGCAGAGCGCCTGTGGTGAGGGCCAGGAACAGGGGCTCCGTCAGCACACAGCCGGCGTAGCGCAGGGCGATGGGAGTGGTGGCGATCAGCGGCGCTGCCACCAGGGCGGCTTCTCGTCGGCCGCTGACGCGCCAGGCCAGCACGCCGGCCAGCAATGCGAGCGCGGCGTGGCACCAGGTGTTGAGCAGCAGCGCAGCGGTCCCGGGCTCAAGGCCCAGCAGCGTGCCGAAGCCCAGCAGGGCGGGAAACAGCGGGGGCCAGGTGGTCACCAGCCGCGCGTCGCCGTGGGCGTCCGTGGCCAGCGGGCCTTCGCCCGCGGCAATGTGGCCGGCGGCGTCGATGTACACCACGCCGTCAGGCCCAACGCCGGGGCCTGCACCGGTGCCCGCCGCCAGCACCAGCAGCAGGGCGGCCAGCGCCGATGCCGCCAGCACCGACGACAACAGCTTTCTGTGTCCTTGCGCCTCGGGCTCCATGCTCCAAGAATGCCTGAGGCCCGGCAGGACGGCAACGTGGCAACCTACATCTACATCTGGAAGAGCGGCGAAGATGAGGCGGCCGTGCGCTACTCGTTCAGCCCGGAAGACGGCGTTGTGGGCGTGATGAGCATCCAGCGCCGGACGGGCGACATGCACCTGCTTGAGCCCTGCCCCGGTGACGACACCAACACCTGGTACCAGTGCGCCTGCAAGGCTGTCTGGAACCAGTGGGCCGTGGGCAGGTTGCCAGAGACGACCCAGTACATTTACGGCTAGGCGCGCCCTGCGGTAAAAGGTGGCCATGACTTCCCTGACCCGCTCCTGGTTCGGCTCGCGCGCCCCGATTGATTCCGTGGGCGCGGTCTCGGCCCAGGCCGCCGAGCGCGTCATCGACCTGAAGGGCGAGAAGCTCGCATTGGGCGAAGTCCACCTCGACATCACCGAACACTTCTACATCATCCGCAACGGCAGCCTCAGCGACGGCGACATCCTGGTCGGCCCGCGCGTGGACGGCCGGCGCGTCACCTTCCAGAACGTCAGCCTCAGCAACGTCAAGATCCGCTGCGCCGACGAGCTGGACGCCGAGCTGGCCTTCGTTGGTTGCGGCGAAGTGCGCAACTGCGCCATCCAGGCCGACCAGGTAACTTTCCGCGAGTGCCGCGTGCTGGAAGACCTGCAGCTCGACTCCCGCACGCTCAGCCTCGACGGGTGCTGGTCGCTGCAGGCGGGCAATCGCACGGTGGTGCCGGTCGCCGGGCTGGTCACCTCGGGCACGGACGCCGCCAACCCGCGCACGCGGCTGCGCAACCTCGAATTCAAGGGCGCGGGCGGGCGCCTTGTGCTGAACCGCGTGTCGCTGCGCGAATGCGCGATCTGCGGCAACTTCGAATCCGTCGCCATCCGCCACGCCGACCTCGAGGACTGCCGCATTACGGCCATCGCCGCGGGTTGGGAGGAAGCCTCGGTCACGCACAGGGCCGCCGACCGCCGCGCGGGCATCTGGGCCGCGGAGGTGCAAGGCGAGCTGAAACTGAAGGATGTCAGCCTCGAAGGCCTGACCGTGGACAGCGAGGTAATCGCAAACCAGTGCGAAGACCGCAGCAGCGTGGACCTGCAGAACGCGTTCGTGGACAATGAATGGGAAGTGCTGCGCGACAACTATTCGGGCACGTTGCTGGCGTTCCACCTGATGTTCCTGTTCGCGTTTGTCGCGCCGCTACTTACCAAGATGGCCATGGCCGCCGGCGCTGCCGGCATTTCAGGCCTGGCGCTGAACATCCCGTTCCTGAAGGAACAGAAGTACGAGATGATCCCGGTCTGGGAAGTGCTGTTATTTGGATTCTATGGCATGAAGAGCTTGCTGGGCTGGACCCACGCGGTGCTGACCGTGGCGCTGCTGCTCTACAACGTGGCGCGCGTGTACCTTACAGTCGGGATCGTCAAGTTGCGGTCGCGAGAAGAGCATCTCGCCATGCAGCGCTTCCGGCGCGCGCGACCGGCAGCCTGGAAGTATCGGACCAAGATCCTGGTCCACCGTTTCATCATGCAGCCGCTGTTCCTGCTGGCCATCGCCTCGGCGCTGTGGAAGATCTGGGATGCGATCAAAATGCAGATCCCGATCCCCGCGGCCGGTTGAGGCCTGTCAAATGCAACACACCGGGGATTACTCCCCGGCGTGTTTGATTTCCCGCTGTTAGTTGCCGCGTCGGCCACCGCCGCCCGGGCCGCCCATGCCGAATCCGCCGCGCCGCCCGCCGGCCAGCGAATCCAGGCTGTTGCTTTCGCCCAGCAGCTCGTTGAAGGTCGTGAGCTGGGCCGAGGACAGCTCGGCGCGCACGGCCTCCACGGCCGCGGTGCTGACAGTACTCATCTCGGTGCGCCAGTCGAACTCTTCGCCGTTTTCACGGGCCGCGTTGCCGCGGGCCATCACCTCGGCCCGTTTGGCGTCCTGGTCCTTCAGGATGGTCTCGATGTTGGTCTTCTGCACGTCGGTCAGCGCGAGGTCAGTGGTGAGCTTGTCTACAATCGTCTTGTTTCGCTGGTTGGCCCACTCTTCCATCTGCTTTTGGCGCTCGGCGTCGCGCTCGGCGCGCTGGGCCGCTTCGCGCTTCTCGATGGCGGCGTTCACGGCCGCCTCGAACTCGGTGGTGTTCGGGTCGGGGCTGGGGACCGCTTCGCCCGAGCCGTCGCTGGCGACCACCGTGCCGCCGGTGCTCTTCATGTTGTCAACCTTGGCCTGCAGGTCCGCAAGCTGCTTCTTCAGCTCGGCGTCGGGTTCCTGGGGCTGTTCGGCCTTGTCGAGCCGCACCTGCAGAGCCTGCAATTCGCCACGCAGCTTGCTGATTTCATCTGACTGTCTTTTCAGGTCGGCACCGTGGTCCGTGCCGCCCAGGTCCATGGCAGCAACTTCTACCTTGGCCGGTGTCGGCTGTTCGGCGCCGAGGTAGCGGCTGGCCACAAATCCGCCGCCGGCACCTGCAACCACCGAAGCAAAAACTGCCGCGATCAACCATGCTGATTTCATCTTCTCTCCTTGGGGCGCTATTCGCGCGTTACATTGATCCAGTTCGTCCAGACATCGAGGTCCGTTGCGTCGCGGAAATCCGACCGCGGCGCCCAGTCCTCAGGTTCCGAGCTCACGATCCCCGTGGGCCCGGCCATCCGCCCGCGCTGTTGCTCGTTCAGCAGCGCGTTCAGTTGCGTTTCCGTCTCGCTCGCCAGTTGCGCGAACTTGTCGTGCATGCGCGGGTCATGGCGGCGGCGGCCGCTGGTATAGACCTCGCCGATCAGCCCTTCAGCCTGCTTGCCCGCCTCAGTCAACAGCGCGCGCACTTCCTTCTCCTGCTCGGCGCTCAGGTTCAGCTCGCTGCGCAGGCGTTCGATCGTGGCTTCCTGCTCTTCGGCGTAGTGGCGGCGCATGTGCTCGATGTGACGCTGGCGCCACTCCTCGCGCTCGCACAGTTCATGGGCTTCCACCAGCCCCGTCACCGCCTGTTCGAATGCCTGTCGCCGGGTCTCCAGGGCCGCCACTTCGGCTTGCAGCTTCGCCAGTTGCAGTGCCGCGGAATCACGTTCCAGGGCGGCTACCTGCGCATCCAGCGCTTTCACTTCGGCGGCAAGCTCCGCCACCGGATCGCCGGCCGGGGCGGGCTCCGGCCGACCAGCCAGTGCCGCCGCCACGCCCGCGAACACCGCCAGCAGCACCAGCGCTGCCGCGCGCAAGAGCACGCGCCAGGGCGCCGGCGCGGAGGCGACCGCACCGTGCGCCTCCACGTGTTCCAGCACCCTGGCGCGGGCCCCTTCAGGCACGGCGGGTTTGGCGTTGCGGATCAGTTTGTCGAAGTCTTCGTTCATCTTTGTTTCCGGCGACGCCCCTACTGCAGTTCCTGCCAGGCTTGCCTGAACTTTTCTCGCGCTCGGTACAGCCGGGACTTCACGGTCCCTTCCGGCACGCCCAGCGCAATGCTGATCTCCGCGATGCTCATGCCTTCCCACAGGTCCAGCAGCAGCGGCTGCCGGAATTCCTCGGGGATGCGCCGCAGGGCCTCCCGCACCAGCTCGTCGCGTTCGCGCCCTTCGCGCGGGTCCTCACTTGGCTCAGCCTCCAGGCTTACGGGCCTGCGATTGCGGCCCCACCAGCGCTTGACTTCGTTACCGGCGATGCTGCAGGCCCACGCGTAAAAGCCCGAGCGCCATTCAAAGGTTTTCAAGTTGCGCGCGATCCGCCACCAGGTCTCCTGGGCCACGTCCTCTGCGGCGGCGGAATCGCGCCCCAGCATCAGCGCGATCTGGCGGAACACGGCGTCGTGATAACGCTCAAACAACACCCGGAACTCGTCGCCTTGCGACGTGCTGCCGGGGCCTGCTGGCAGGTTGTCATTCGTGCCTTGGCCCGGCATCCGTGTTCCATGTCCGTGAAAGAGACCCGACCATTACGTCAATGGTTCCCGCCGGGGTAAAAATTTTTCGCCCCCTGCCCATCTTGCCCATTCACGCTGGCGGGATGGCGCGTTCCTGCTTACCATCAGCACCATGCCCAACGAGGCCGTACAACTGTACCAGAAGCTGGTGAAGGAGTTCGGCATGCCCGAATGCCCCACCCTCATGAACATGGGCCACGTCTGGTACGAAACGCCCGAGGAAATGGGCGGCGACCCGGATTCGCCCGTCAGCACCGCGGTGTTCCGTCCGCTTTCCAACGAAGGCGTGGCGCGGAAAATGGCTGATTATGCGTCTGCCTGGCTGGCGAGCTTCATCACGAGTGAGCCCCAGCCCCCCGCCGCGGAGCCCGTGGCGCGGCTGCAGCAGATCATCAAGCTTGCCGGATCACGGCGCAAGTAAGCACGATTGCTCCGTTGACAGCAAAAGGCGGCCATCTCGGCCGCCGCTGTGCTTTGAGGGGTAGGAATCGCGGGCTTTACTTGTTCTTGCCGTTGTTTTCCTTCTCTTCTTTTTCCTTCTTTTCTTTCTCTTCCTTCTCCTGCTTCTCCCGCTCCTCCTTTTCTTTCTTTTCCTTTTCTTCCTTCTCGCGCTTGGCCTGTTCCTCTTTCTGCTTCTTCTCCTGTTCTTCCTTGGCTTTGCGTTCGGCCTCTTCTCTCGTTTTCCGGTCTGCTTCTTCTTTGGCCTTCCGCTCGGCTTCTTCTCTCGCCTTGCGGTCGGCTTCTTCCCTGGCCTTCCGGTCGGCTTCTTCTTTCGCCTTACGGTCGGCGTCCTCCTTGGCTCTCCGCTCGGCCTCTTCCTTGGCCTTGCGGTCACGCTCTTCCTTTGCCTTGCGCTCCGCCTCTTCCTTCTCGCGCTTTTCCTTCTCTTCCCGCTCTTTCTTCTCGCGCTCGGCCTTCTCCTTCTCGGCCTTTTCGCGCTCTTCTTTTGCCTTGCGTTCGGCTTCTTCTTTGGCTTTCCGGTCGGCTTCTTCTTTGGCGTTCCGATCACGTTCCTCTTTCGCCTTGCGCTCGGCGTCCTCTTTGGCTTTGCGGTCGGCCTCTTCCTTCTGCTTCTTTTCTTTCTCTTCGCGTTCCTTCTTCTCGCGTTCAGCCTTCTCCTTCTCAGCCTTCTCGCGCTCTTCCTTCTCCTTCTTCTCCTTCTCCTCGCGTTCCTTCTTTTCGCGCTCAGCCTTTTCCTTCTCGGCCTTCTCGCGCGCTTCCTTCTCCTTCTTCTCCTTCTCTTCCCGTTCCTTCTTCTCGCGCTCGGCCTTTTCCTTCTCGGCCTTCTCGCGCGCTTCCTGGTCGGCGTTGTTCTTCGGCTTCTTCACCCTGGGGCGGTACACGTACACCAGCTGGCCGTCGTCGCGGTTATCCGGGCGGCTCTTCTCGTCCCGCTCGTCCTTGAACTTCCGCCGCGGCGGCTTCTGGCCGCTGAACTCTTCGGCCTCCTCAAAGCGAATGGCCCGGTTCATCGGCCTGCCACGCTCGGCCGTCAGGCAGCCTCGCACGCTGGCGCGGCGCAGCAGGGCCTTGGTCTGACGTGTGTTTTCCGCGTAGCGGTGCAGGTTGCGCTGGCCGAAGCGGTTGCAGGTCACGAACACCCAGCAGTACTCGTGGATCTCGACCTCCCACACCACGCCGCCGGTGCGGCAGCCGTCGCGGTCGTCCCAGATGATGGTCGGGGGCAGCGCCGCCCAGCCCACGTAGCCGCCGCCTTCGCACCACACCACCCAGCCGCCGCTCCACTCGTAGCCGGGCACCCAGTGCCAGCGGCCGTGCAGGTAGATCCAGCGGCCGTAGTGCTCGCAGGCCCAACCCCACGAGTAGTAGCTGACCCAGTACCAGCCGCACTCGTCGATCCAGACCCAGTGGCCGTGGTGGTAGGGACGCCAGTCGTCGTCAACGTCGCTGGGGTACCAGCAGTCGCCGTAGCCATCGAGGTAGACCCAGGTGCCGTGGGATGAAAGGGAATCGTGGAAGTATGAGAACTCGACCTCGACCACCACGGGTTCCGGCTGCGGCTCGGGTTCCGGTTCCGGCTCGGGCGTGGTTTCGTAGTGGTGCTCATGCACGACCACAGTACGGCTGGAGCAGGCGCCGATCAGCGCCAGCGCGCCCAGCGCCAGCCCGGCGAACGTGAGATGGAAGAGGCGTTTCATGGGTACTCCTTGTGTTCCGCGCGACGCACGGACGCGGGGGTTAGACCAGTCCCGGCCGGTTAGGTTGCAAGCATCGTGCCAGCCAGGGAGGGCACAGGATAGCACCCCAAAGCGCCAGTTTTCGGCCATTCGCAACGAAATCAGCAAGCCGAGCCGCCAGAAAACCGGCAGGGGTGCCGGATATGCGTGAAAACCCGGCCGGCCAGGTATGGGGACTGGCGAAGGCGGAGTGGCCCTGGGTTCGCCAAACGAACGCGCTTGAAACGGGCGGCAAAGTCGTCGCTTGAACCAACCCCCGAAGGGGGCGTCATAAATTAGCCCGGTCCGTAAGGGCCGGGAACAAAACGTCGTCGCCAGTCGAGCCCCCGAAGGGGGCGGCATAGCCGAACATGCACCCCTATAACGCCCCCTTTGGGGGCTCAGGCGACATACCGAACGAAAACCCGGGGCTCACACCCCGGGCTAATCTATGACGCAGCCTTCGGCTGCTGAACTGCGAGCCAACTAGATGCCTGCTGTGAAGTGGCCGATCTGCATCCGCGTGTTCCCCAGCCCTTCCGACGTCGCCAAGGCTACGTCGGACAGGTGCGGGCTGGGCTTGGATTTGATGCCGAATTGCACCCTTTCCCTTAAGTACCTCGCGCTGGGGTGCCGATCTTTGGTTGGCAGCTTCATTTAACCGGAGATCTCTCATGCAGCCTTCCGCCAATGCTCCCGCTTCCAAGCCTGCTGACGGCGTGCTTTACGTCGGCATCGACCTGGGCACTTCCCACGCCGCCATTGCCGCTTCCAACGGTGTACGCACGGCCGTGGACTCCATCGTGGCCTACCCGCGCGACGTGATCTCCATGAAGGCCCTCGGCCGCGACAAGCTGTTCGGCGCGGACGCCTGGCGCCACAAGCACTCCTGCGACGTCTACCGCCCCATGGAAAAGGGCGCCGTCAAATACCGCGACCTCGACACCACCCTCAACCGCGACGCCGCCAAGACCAAGCAGGCCGTGCGGGACCTGCTGGAACACGTGGTGGCCAAGGCCAACCCCAGGGCCGACGAGCTGGTGTACGGCGTGATCGGCGCGCCCGCACAGGCCAGCATCCATGCCCAGAAAATGCTGCTTGAGGCCGCGCGCGGCATTCTTGACTGCGTGATGATCTGCAGCGAGCCCTTCGCCGTCGCCTACGGCCTGCAATTCCTGGAAGACACGCTGGTGATCGACATCGGCGCCGGCACCACCGACCTGTGCCGCATGCACGGCAGCCTGCCCGCGCCGGAAGACCAGCGCACGGTAAGCGCCGCCGGCGACGCCGTGGACCGCAAGCTGTTCGAGCTGATGAAGGAAGCCTGCCCGGGCGCCAGCTTCACCATCAACATGCTGAAGCAGATCAAGGAAAAGCACGCCGCGCTGGCCCGCGTGGACGAGCCGGTGGTCGTGACCCTGCCGGTGAAGGGCGTGCCCACCGAGTTCGACATTACCGACGTGATCAAACAGGCCGTGGAGAGCATCGTGCCGGAGATCGTGGACGGCCTGCACGAGCTGATTGCGGACTACGACCCGGAATTCCAGGCCAACATGCGCAACCACGTGCTGTTGGCCGGTGGCGGCAGCCAGATCATCGGGCTGGACAAGGCCATCGAGCGCAAGCTGAACCAGATGGGCGGGGGCAAGGTGGCCAAGGTGACCGAGCCGGTGTACGCGGGGGCTAACGGGGCTTTATCGTTGGCTAAGGATATGCCGGCAGAGTTCTGGCAGCAGTTGATCGCTGAAGAAGCAGCCGCGTGCTGATTTGCCCGTGACGTACCGAAACCTTCTCTTACCGGGGCCAAAGCAGTGCTTTGGCCCCGATACGTTTGCTGCGCAAACGCCGGCCGAGTTCTGGCAGCAGTTGATCGCGGAAGCAGCAGCCGCGAGCTGATTTGCCCGTGATGTACCGAGACCTTCTCTTATCAGGGCTAAAGCAATGCTTTGGCCCCGATACGTTTGCTGCGCAGACCCCCGCAGAGTTCTGGCAGCA
Organism: Planctomycetota bacterium; assembly: GCA_020638635.1. GTDB lineage: Bacteria > Planctomycetota > UBA8742 > UBA2392 > UBA2392 > JACKID01. The sequence goes on along the minus strand of JACKIE010000013.1, from coordinate 10,843 downwards.
GTTGATCGCTGAAGTTGCAGCGGCGAGCCAGGGGCGCGGACAGCCCGTCTGCAGGGGAAAAATCAAACCCGGGCGGCCGCTTGGCCGCCCGGGTTGGTTGGATACAGCTTACTTGTCCTTCTTGTCCTGCGTGGTTGGGTTGGCGTCAGCGCCTACCGGGTTCTTGAGCATCTCTTCCAGTTCCGGCTCAAGGTCGGTGCCTTTGAATTCCTTCAGCATCGACTTCAGGCCCTCAAGGTCGTTGCGCGCGTGCTTTTCCTTGGCTTCCGTGCGGCCTTCTTCGATGAGCTGGTTGTACATCTCAATTGTTTTGAGCTGCGGATCGAAGCCGACCACGTCCATCTTGAAGTTTTTCAGGATACCCTTGATGGCGTTCTTACGGTCACCGCCGTCACGGGAGGTCTTGGCCTTGTCGTAGTTCTTCTGAAGCTTCTCGATGTTGTCCTTGATCTCTTCGTTCACCTTCAGCAGGAACTTGGTCAACTCCTCGACCGAAACTTCCTCTTCCATGCGGAAGTACTCGTTGCCGAACCAGTCGCACACGAGCAGGCAGGGTTTGTCGCCCTTGACCTCGTAGGCGGCGGACGGGTTGGGCGAGAGCAGCTTGCTGGTCGGGACCGGCGAGGCCGATTCCTCAAGCTTGTCGGCGCGCCAGGGAACCTTCACGAAAATGGCGCGGCTTTCGAGCGTGCTGAAATCGCCCTGCTTGAAGCAGGTGCCTTCGCCCTTGGCGATCAGCAGCACCAGCGGCTTTTTGGATTCTGCGGCGTCATTTACGACGGAATCGCTGGCGCTACAGGTAGAGGGCTGAACTACGGTCGGCCCCTTGGGAACGTTGCTTTTTGGCGCGGGCGCACCGCCCGCGGTCTTGGTTCCTCATCAGCCAGGGCCGGCAAACAGCGGCTGCGCCGTCAGCGCCGCGAAGGCGCACAGCGCAACCAGGATCGAAAGCTTCTTCATGATTCCTCCTCCGTGTGGCGGTTCGCACCTGCCCGCCATCAGCCCGGAAATTGTAGCCGGCGCGCCAAGGTCATTGCCACTGATTACCGGTGTAAATTGTCACCGTTCAATCACGGCGAGAGGAGGCCTTGCGCCTGGGCTTGGCGGCCGGTTTGAGCAGCGCCTCCAGCATGTCGCGGTAGGCGAGCACCTGCCGGGCGATGATGTCGGGCTGGTTGTAGGTGCGCGCCAGGATGAACGCGCCCTCGAATATCACCTGGAACATCTCCGATACCTGGCGCAGATCGACCGGCACGGCGGGCGGGGTCTTCTTCGCGGCCTGCTTCAGCTTCGCCTCGATCCAGTCGGCCCATTCCTTCAGCGCGACCTCGCAGACCTGGCGGGCTTCTTCGCTCCAGAGATCGCCCTGGTAGCAGTAGCTGGCCATCAGGCAGCCCGGGTTCTCGGGCACTTCTTTAAAGAGCTCGGCGCCGAGGCCGCAGAGCAGCAGCACCTGCTGCAGCGGGTCGCGGCTGAGGGTTTCGACGCGCGCGGTGGCGGTTTTGTAGATCTCGTGGTCCTGCTCGGCGAAGCGCTTCACCAGCGTGATGGCGAGCTCGTTCTTGTTCTTGAAGTGGTAGAAGAACGCGCCCTTGGTGATGCCTGTCTTGGCGATGATCTCGTCAAGCGATGTGGCGGCCAGCCCTTTCTCCATGGCAAGGGCCAGTGTGGCATCCAGGATGCGCGTGCGTGTGATGGTGCCGTCCCGGGGCATGGTCTGATCCTATACGATCCAGTCTGTTTACACAAGCTGCAACACGTTTCGCGCGTCTCGCATTCCAGAATGCCTGGAACCGCGAAGAACCGCAAAGGACCGCGAAGAGGGCCAGAATCCGCCGTACTTAGCGGTCCTTTGCGGTTCTTAGCGGTTAACCACCCTTGCCACGTCGTCTGCGCCCGAAGTTTTTCCGGGAATCCGCTTGCCGTGCCGTCCGTCATGTTATACCAACTAGTCGGTATAAATAAGACGCCGCCCATGCGGCACGGACCCGGAGACGATCATGCACTGGACAGAGATTCTCGGCTTCATCACCCTCGGATTCATTCCCGCTTTCATGCTGCTCGACCTCGTGCATCACCCCAAGCAATACGACGCGCCACGCTGGTACCGCCTGCGCGGCCTGCTCATGAGCATCGCCGCCGTCGCCGCCAGCTTCGGCGTCGCGTGGCTGTGGGGCGAGGTGCTGACCTTCCCCTCCCTGTTCGACCTCTCCGGCTGGAACCTGTTCGCCGCCGCAGGCGTGGGCATCCTGGTCTACGAGTTCGTGCACTACTGGTACCACCGCGCCGCGCACCGTTTTGACTGGCTGTGGCTCGCCGGCCACCAGACCCACCACAGCACCGAGAGCCACGACGCTTTCGGCGCCAACTACACCGCGCCGCTGGACTTCTTCATGTTCGCCAGCCTGCCCATCCTGGTGGTGGCGCCGCTGCTCGGACTCAGCGCGGGATCGGCCGCGATCGTGGGCGCCTTCATCGGCTTCAACGCCATGTTCCAGCATGCCAACCTGCGCACGCCGCGCTGGCTGGGGTATCTGATACAGCGGCCGGAAAGCCACTCGCTGCACCATGCCCGGGGCGTGCACGGTTTCAACTACAGCGACCTGCCGCTGTGGGACCTGGTGTTCGGCACGTTCCGCAACCCGCGCTACTTCGCGGATGAAGTGGGCTTCTACAAGGGAGCCTCAGCAAGGGTGCCCGCCATGTGGACCTTCCAGGACGTAAGCAAGCCGGAGAACGAAGACGAAACCCCAACCCGCCGCATCCCAACCACCTCAGTGTTAGAGAAGCAACGCGCCGCCTGACCCCAGGGCGCCAGAACAAAGGCCACGGGCAAGCCCGTGGCCTTGTTCATTGGCGTGCTGCCCCATCAGCATTCATCGGATCAAGGCAGGTCGCCGAGCTCAGCGTCGCACGATGTAGCCGAAGCGATTCGAGTCCTCGTGCTGGGTGGAGACGTACAGAGACTGCCCCAAGCGGGCGATGTTGACGCTCTCCGCCTCCAGCACATTCCGGCCATCTAGCTTCAGCGATTGACGCTTGCCGCCCTCGATCACTTCGAGTGCTTGCCACATGGAACCCTCAGAACGCAGGAATAACTGGCAGTCGACCTCGAAGAACGGACAGCTGTCAGTCCAGGCGTCCCGGTCGGCCGGGCACAGAAGCTTCAACTTGTCGCCTTCCAGTCGGCCCCACCAGTAACCGCGTGGTGTCTGGTAGCTCAGCAGCACGTGTTCCCCAGCTTGCCACAGCATTGGGTCAGGGTTTGGCTGGGCCGGCTTTCCGTCCTCGGTGAAGATCGGTTTGATTTCGTCGCCATCGACCAGCCAATACTCTTCCCGCGAGAGCTCGGACTCATGCACCACGATTGGCAGGCTCAATGACTGGAGCATCACCGGGGCCCCAAGCTTGGCGCGTTCCGGCGTCTTCAATGCATGGGCTAAAGCGCCTTCCACGCGGTAGACGTGTCCCTCCGACGCCTTGTTTGGATGATCGATGAAGTCCGCCGCCAAGAGGTAGCACGTCATTCCGAACATCAGTGCATACATCCCCTCGTGCTTGAGCACTTTGCCATTGGCATCCTTCAACGGCTCATACTTGCCTTCACGCACAATCCAGGCGCTCGACTTAGCGCTGCCCGCGGCGACCACCAGCGTGTAGTCGGAGAAAAAGATGTTGGTGTTGTGGCTCCCCCGATCCTTCCAGTCAGCGGGTGGATTGACCTGTTTGACGGGCGTCGCCTTGGCGCCCTCCAGCCAATGAGGCTCGACCCCGTTGAACTCGTCATCCTCACGAAAGAAACGTTCCAACATCTGCCTTCCATCAGGATGAATGGTGATCATCGAGACATCCGCCTGGAGGTGCTTGCCTTCCGTATCCTTCACCGCATGAAGTACATTATCGATCAGGACATACATGGACTGCTCAAACCGCCCCTCGCGGGAAACCGGTTGTGCCATCACCCGGCCGCTTTTTGTCCGGAACGAAAAGTTAGCGCCGACTGGTTTGCCTTCCGTGTCCACGATCTCGACGGCCGTGTTGTCGGTGACCAGGGCGAGGCGCACGACGTCCGGATCGAACGTCTTCACTTCCACGATGGCGGGGCGATCTCGAAGTTCGAACCAGAAGAAATCCGCCTTTACCGGCTTGCCGTCTTTCCAGTTCACCGGTTCCGGTGTCCCATCGCTTGTGTACATCAGCGCATAGGAATCATCTTCTGACTCGACGAACATCAACGCGCCCTCGCCGTGTTGGGCGATGTCGGTCAACGTCTGCCGCACTCCGGCCTTTGTGACGAGCTTGTACGGCTGGATTTTCCATGAGGGGGCCGGGACGGGCTTCTGGTTCGGACCAGCCAGAACGAAACCCGCTGCAAGCAACGTCAGAGTCGGCAGCAGCAATGTTTTCGGAAGCAATCTCACGCTCTGGACCTCCGGAAAGTGAACCGGGACATTCTGCACACTTGCAGACTGCCATAGAAGCCCATTAGCTCCGACCGTCGGAAATGTGGCATCGCACGAGGTTTTGAAGATTTGGCGTGAAACGGGTGGGGGGTGGTGCGTGATCGTGTTGAAGCCCCTGGTTTGCCCCTTTGGTAACTACACCATGCGCTACTTCGCCCCGGGCCTGTTGGCCCTCTCCATTATGTTCTTCTTTCTGGCCGCGGCTTGCGACCAGCCGGGCGGCTCGGCCGACGCTTCCTCCGGTGGCAGCAGCCCCGGCGGCGGTTCCGGCGGCGGCGGAGGCGGCACGCCGGGCGTGCTGACGCTCACCTCCACCGCCTTGCCGCTCGCCACTGTCGGCCAGTTCTACTCGACCAGCCTGCCGTTCACCGGCGCCCAGGGCGCGGTCTTTGTCGCCATCACCTCGGGCGCGCTGCCGACCGGCGTCAGCATGACCTCGGCCGGCGACATCAGCGGCACGCCCGGCCTGACCGGCGCGTGGGGCTTCGCGATCGAAGCCACGGACGGCGTCACCACGCTGTTCGCGCAACTCACGCTGAACGTGCAGGGCGTGGCCGGCAGCCCGCAGCTCGAGAACCAGCTACGCCAGGTGATCGCGCAGAAGAACATCCAGCCCATGCCGCAGCCCCCGGCGCTGAACGCCGCGCAGGTCGAGCTCGGGCGCAATCTGTTCTTCGACAAGGAACTCAGCGGCAACCGCGACGTCGCCTGCGCCACCTGCCACCACCCGCGCTTCAACTATGGCGACGGCCTGAACCTCAGCGTGGGCGTGGGCGCAACGGGCGGCGTCGGCCCCGGGCGCGACCACCCGGCCAAGACCTTCGTGCCGCGCAACGCGCCGGCGATCTACAACGTGGGCATGATGCCCGAGCTGTTCTGGGACAAGCGAGTGGGCATTCCGCCCGGCCAGCAGCAGACCATCACGCCCGAGGGGCCCATGAACCTGCCCCCCGACGCGGCCCAGGCGCTGTTCCCGCTGGTGAACGTGACCGAGATGCGCGGCAGCGGCCACAGCCTCGACAGCCTCAGCGACACCGCCTACCGCCAGGCGCTGGTGGCGCGGCTGGCGGCGATTGGTGACTACGTCCAGATGTTCGACCAGGCCTTCGGCGCCGGCAACATGACGGTGGACAACATGGCGCGCGCTATCGCGGCGTTTGAGCGCAGCCAGACCTTCAGCAACGCACCCTGGGACCGCTACCTGCGCGGCGAGGCCAACGCGCTGACGGACGCGCAGAAACGCGGAGCCAGCATTTTCTTCGGCCCCGGCGGCTGCGACGCCTGCCACAGCGGCCCGCTGCTGACCAACTTCAGCACGCACAACGTGATCATCCCGCAGTTCGGCCCGGGCCAGAACCAGGGCCTGCAGGGGCGCGAGGACTTCGGCTTCGAGAACACCACGGGCAACGCCGGCAACCGCTACCAGTTCCGGGTGCCCAGCCTGCGCAACGTCGCGCTCACCGCCCCCTACATGCACAACGGGGCTTTCAACACACTGAATGAGGTCGTGAACCACTACCGCAACAAGGCCGCCAGCACCAACGGCTTCACCGGCCTGAACATGGTGCAGGCCGCGGACCTGGCGCCGACGCTGCTGCCCACGCAGAACGTGCTGCAGACGCCCAGCCAGCTGTTCCTGAACGTGCCGGGCAACCTGTCGCCCCAGCAGGTGAATGACATCGTCGCGTTCCTCGAAGCCCTGACCGACCCAGCCGCCGCGAACCGCATGAACGAAGTGCCGGACACTGTGCCATCAGGCCTGTCCGTAGACCGCTAGCACTGGGCGCCACGCCACCGGCCCGGCCACCCCTTGGCCGGGCCGGTGTGTTTCTCAGCGCACTGCCAGCTACAATCCGGCCGTGACTGAACCTCCCGCCGAGACCGCCTACCTGTTCCGCCATGCGCTGGTGCGCGAGGCGGCTTACGAGCTTCAGCCGCCGGGCGAGCGCGCGGCACTGCACGCGCTGGCGCTGGCGATCCTTGAGGAGCTGTGCGGCGGCGCGCCGGGATTCGCGGAGTCCCGCTGGACGGATCAGTTCGATCCGCACCCCACCGACAGCTATGCACTGGAGTTGGCCGAGCACGCGGAACTTGCCGGCGACAGCGCCGCCGGCAAGGCGGCGCTGTACCTGTACCGCGCCGCGGAGCTGGAGAGCCGCGGCTTCCGCCACCTCTCGGCCCTGCATCTCTTCACGAAACTTGCGGACCACCCCGCCGCCGGCAACTACCTGCGCGCCGTGGCTCTGCTCGACGGCGGCATGTTGCGCTATCGCCTCGGTGATCTGCCGGCTGCGCTCGAGGAATTCGCCAAGGCTGAAAAGCTGATCGACCCGGTCAAGGACATCGCCGGCTACATGATCCTGAAATCCAACCGCACCATCGTTGAATCCCACACGAACAACGGCCCCCAGGTCGCGGAGGCGCACGCGGAAGCCGCCAAGTTCTGGGGCGAGCGCGGCGACCTGAAGAAGCAGCTGTTGTCGCAGATCAATTTCGCCATCTGGCATTGCGAGAAGGGCGACCATGACATCGCGCGCGAAACGCTGCAGGAGGTGGTCGCCCGCGCCCGGGAGGCCGGCTACCGGCGTGCCGAAGACGCGGCCGTCGGCACGCTGGCGATGCTGGATTCCATGGATGGGCGGGTTAAAGATGCTCAAGCGGGCCTGAAGCGGGCGATCGAAATCGCCCGCGAATCGCGCAACCTGCCCGTCGAGCTAAATTGGTCGTGCAGCCTCGCCAACCTGTATCGCCAGACCGGCCGGCTGGACCTCGCCGAAACGCTCTATCGCGACGTGATTGCGCGTGCCGCCGCCAACGGGCTGGACGTACGCCGCGAATTTGCCGAGGCCTACCTGGCAAGCGTGCTCGTGCAGGCCGGTCGGTTGGAGGAAGCGCGCAGGCTGTGGGAACCGGCGTGGGCGGCAACCGTCGCGCGCAAAGACGCCTACACCACGGGCGTCACGCGCAGCGGTATGAACCACGCACTGAAGCTCGCGGGCCTGCCGCCGCTGAGTGAAGACGGAAGGCTGCCCGTCTGAGCTACATGCGCTCGACCAGTTCCATGCCGAGCAGCTGCAGCCCGCGGCCGAGCACCTTGCGGATCGCGTTCACCAGGCGCAGGCGCGCGAGGCTCAGCTCGCGGTCGTCGCCGACGATGCGGGTGTCCTTGGTGGCCGTCCACCAGCTTGAGGCCAGGCCGGCTAGCTCGACCAGGTGGCGCGCGACGATGCTGGGCTCGAACTCAGCGCTGGCCTTGGCCACGGCGTCCGGGAAGCCCGCGAGCTGCTGCACGATGCGCCACTCTTCATCGAGGCCCAGGCGGTCGGGGTTGCCGTCCTCGAACACCGGCTCGCCGTACACCTCGCGGAACTTCTCAGTCACGCTGCCCATGCGCACGTATTGCATCTGCATGTAGGGGCCGCTTTCGCCCTGGAAATCGAGCACGGCGTCCCAATCGAACTTGATGTTGTTGCGCCGGCCGTTCTTCAAATCGTTGAACACCACCGCGCCCACGCCTACCGCGTGCGCGATGTGCTCGCGCAGGCTCGCGTCCTGGGCAAGCTCCGGGTTCTTCTCAGCGATGATGTCGCGCACGGCCTGCACGGCCTCATCCAGCAGGTCTTCCAGCATGATGGCAGTGCCCTTGCGAGTGCTGGTCTTGGCCCACTTGCCGTCGGGTTGCTGGAACAGCAGCAGGCCGAAGTCGGTGTGCGTGCAGTGTTTCGCGAAGTCGTGGCCCAGCAGCTCGAGCGCCTTGAACAGTTGCTCGAAGTGAAGCTTCTGCTCTCCGCCGACCACGTAGGTCATTTCATCGAGGCCCCAGTGCCGCTTGCGGTAAAGGGCAGCGGCCATGTCACGCGCGTGGTAGCTGGTGGCGCCGTCGTTCTTGACCAGCATCAGCGGCGGCTTCTTCGCGCCGTGGGTGAAGATCACCAGCGCGCCTTCACTTTCCTCGGCGACCTTGTTGGCCACGGCGTCCGCGATCAGCCGGCGGCACAGGTCTTCAGCCGTGACGTAGTAGCTTTCGCCCACGTAAATGCAGTGCTCGCGGTAGAAAGCCTCGGGCTCTTCGGTCAGCACCTTGGCGTGCACTTCATCGACCACCGGCCACATGCGGAAGCTGAGGCCGAGGTGCGTGTACATGCGCTCGAACTCGGTCAGGCTGATTTCGCGGGCGTGCTCCCAGATGCGGAAGTTGACGATGCCGCTCTCGCGTGCCTGATCATCGAGGCGATTGCCCTCGCCCTCGGCGGGCTTGGTTAACAGCGCCTCGATGTAGCGCTCCAGTACCGCGAACTCGTCGCGTCCGGCCTCGGCCAGCCCGTCATCGCCTTTCGACTCCTTGTTGAAGCGGGCGTAGGTTTCGTTCAGCTCCTGCACGGTCATGGCGCCGAGCGGCCTGTCGCTGGTCTTGGCGGCCTCGGCCAATTGGGGAAAATACTTCTTGATGCCGGCGATCAGCTTGCCGAAGCCGGTGCCCCAGTCGCCCAGGTGGTTGATGCCGATCACCCGCCAGCCCTGGCTCTCGCGCAGCTTCTTGATGCTGTAGCCGATCATCGTCGAGCGCAGGTGGTGCACGGCCAGCGGCTTGGCGATATTCGGGCTTGACAGGTCAATGACCAGCGTCTTGCCGCGCCCGGCCTCGCTGTCGCCGAAGCGCCAGTCCTGGGGCTCCGCGCCGGCCGAGCGCATTTCGACTTCTTCAAGCACCGTCTTGGCCGTCAGCGTGCGGTTGAGCCTCACGTTGACGTAGGGTCCCGCCGCGTTGACTTCGACCACCAGCCCCTCGGGGTTCGCGCCCTCGATCAGCTTTGCCGCCAGCTCGTTGGGTTTCAGGCCGGCGTCCTTGGCGAACTTGAAGGTGGCAAACGCCAGGTCGCCGAGCTCCGGCTTGGGGGGGCGCGAAAAATTCTCAGAAATCTTTTTCGCGTCGATGCCGGCAGCCGCGAACCCGCTCCACTGCGCCATTTCGACCGCGACCCTGTCTTCGAGAAAACCCATCGTTCCGCCTCGTTTTGACCGAAATCCGACTCCATCGGCCGCATAGGGGTGAGGGGCATGTTGCCCCGCGGAGCAAACGAATGTCCGACCCGTTCACCCAAGCGCTGTCATTCGCCCTCGAACACACCGCGCCGCTTCTGCGCCGGCAGCGCCCGGCGGCGGCCACGCCCGAAGAGTTGTTCGCACTCTACACTGCCGAGGGCGACGACGCATTCCGCGAGCAGTGCCGCTTCACCTGGGACATGTACCGCGGCGACCAGCTGCGGCACATCCCGCGCCTGCCCGGGGAGCCCGCGGGCGAATTCCTGCGCCGCCCCCACAAGCAATTCCTGAACATCACCCGCGTGGTGATCGACGTGCTCAGCCAGCTTTACCGACGTCCGGTGGACCGCAGCATCGAGGCCGACCAGCGCGTGCGCGAGCGTATCCAGCGCGTCTGGGACCGCAACTCCCCGGACCTGCTGTTGCTCAACCTCGACCGCCTCACCCGCCTGCAGGGCGTCTCGGCCGTGCGCGTCAGCTACGAGCACGGCGAAATCTGCTGGTGGCCCTGGCCCGCGCACCGCCTGGCCGTGATCCCCGACTTCAACCGCCCGGACACCCCGGCCGCGGTGATCGCATTCGCCGCCGGCGACGGCTCCCTTGCACACGTGTGGTCCTCCGAAAGTGTCGCCACCGTCGCCGGCGGTCGAGTCTTGACAGAGCAAGAGCACGGGCTGGGGCGCGTGCCGTTCGCCTTCGTGCACGACCGCCTGCCCGTGGACGGCTTCTGGACCGAGGGCCGCGGGCGCGCCGTGGCGCTGGCCAATGCCGAGTTCAACGCCAAGTTGTCCGAGCTCGCGCACACCGTGGCCATGCAGGGCTTCGGCGTGATGGAGATCGTGAACCCGGACCCGGCCCAGCCCATCGCCATCGGGCCGGCGCGCGCCATCAGCTTCAATGTCAGCGGCAATGAGCCCTTTGGCGTGAACTTCAAGTCGCCCAACGCGCCGATCAGTGAGCTGATCGCCGACCTCGAATTCCTGCTGCACACCCTGCTGCGCACCCAGCGCATCCCCGAAAGCGTGCTGAGCGTCAACGTGGGCGCCAACGTCAGCGGCGTCAGCGTGCTGGCCCAGCAGACGCCGGTGCTGGAAGACCGCGTCGAGCGACAGCAGGTGTTCCGCGCGTTCGAGCAGCAGCTGATCGACGTCACGCTGGCCGTGCTGCGCGAGCACGAAGGCCTGCACGGCGAAGCCCGCCTGCACGTCAACTATCCCGAGCCGCAACTCGAGCAAAGCGCCGCCGAGCGCATGCAGGTGGACGACTGGCGCTTGAGACAGGGCATGACCACGCCGTGGGAAATCATGCGCCGCGACGACCCCGACGCCTGGCCGACA
>JACKIE010000012.1 GCA_020638635.1 Planctomycetota bacterium | reverse complement strand
GGCGTCAAACGGATTTATCTGTGGGGTGCCTGCTTCAGGCAGGCTGACCGCCAACAGGCCCGGACGAGAAGGCTGACCGGAGATGCCAAGGAAACTGCCGCCAATGAACAGGCGGGTGCCGTCAAGGCAGAGTGAGTAAACCTGGTCGACGGAGCCGTCCATGAGGTTCACGTCCCAGTTGACGACAATCGCAGCACCCGATCCGCTGGTCAGCACGGCCGCCACGTCGTTGTAGGGGACGCCGTTGATGGACATGAAGTCGCCACCGATCACCAGATGGCTGCCGGTCAATGTCAGGGCTTCAACGGTTGCCTGGGCGCCGCTGACGTCGGCGGTCCAGTTGAGTGCGCTTGTCGCGTCGGAGTTTGCCAACGCAACGGCAACACCTTGGCGAGGGGAACCGCTGACCTGGTTGAACGCCCCACCGAAGTAGATCTTCGTCCCATCCGTTGCCATGGCTTTTACCGGCGCGTTGGCGCGGGGCGCCCACGGCAGAATGTGGCCGGCCGCATCCATCGCTGCAAGGTTGTCGCGCTCGATCACCAGCTTCGAGAAGGGGCCGACGATTGCATAGCCCGCATGGCCACCGGAGTTGAAGCAGGCCGCGGCGCTTCGCAGCGGCCCCCAAGCATTCGTGGTGGTGGTGATATGATTGAGGCGTGCACCCAAGGAAGCCGCTTCTGTGGAGAACACCGCGAGGTTTTCGGCAACGTTCTGGCCGTTCTCGACTACCTCGAAGTTGCCCACCGCCAGTATCTCGTCGGTACCGCAGGCGAAGCTCTCCACCCAGCCGGAACTGATGTTGAACGGGCCGGCGGGCTGCTGCAGATAACTCCACTGTTGCCCTTGGGCCGCCCAGGCGAAGACACTGAGCGGATCCTCGGTGAGTACAGTTCCGCCCATCGAATACGTGGCGCGGCGGCCGACCCAGAGGTGGCCGTGTTCATCGAACTTCAACGCGTGCACGGGCGTAAGGCTGCCTTGCTGCGCCCAATACTCACCATTGAAGTTGGTAACCGTGAGGAAGCTGCTTGTGTAAATGGTCGGCGAGTACTTCCCTACTGAGTATGCGCCGCCAATGACAATCGGGTGCGACGCCTGGTAACCGATCGTCCTGGATGTATCCACTTCGATGGCGTTCACTGGCCCGGAAAATGCAGGGCCGGTGAGCACCCTGCTTCCAGAAATCTCAAAACCCGTGAAGTTGCCGAATGCATAGGAGAATCCCAACATCAGCGAGTATGTGTACGGTGAGACGCCTCTCAACGCGTAGTTGAACTTCTCTCCACCAACCAGCAGATACTCTGTGTTCGAAGCAAAACCGGACTTCGCCACCTTCAACACCAACACTTCTGCGTTGGCCGGTGTGTAGCTGTTTGCTACGCCGAACCGATTCGACCCGTTGTAAGTAGTGTCGATCTGGCCGTTGCAGTAGACCCATGCCAGCCGGTTGTGAACCCGTCCTGGAGTCTGGAGCAACTCCGTGAACTTGCCGCCGAAATACACGCGGTCGTAGGAGTCGAAAGCGATCGCGTTGACTGCGTCGTTGGGATTGGGCGCGAAGCCGGTTACCAGGTTTCCGCTCGCGTCGCACTTGGCAATGTTCTTGATCTGCAGGCTCTGCCCAACATCAATCGTGAAAAGGCCGCCAAAGTAGATGCTTCCGTCCGGATGGACGGCGACCGTGCGAACGCTCCCGGAAAGGTTGGGCAGTTTGACCTTGCGCTCTCCAGTCAGGTTGAGTGCAGCAACACCCTGTGCGTCCCAGGTGATGCCGCTGAAGTCCCCGCCGAAGTAGGTGTTGTTGCCGGCGTGCACAATGTCGTGGACTTCGCCTTCGATCTGCCAGTCACGCGAAACGCCGGCACCGCTGGTTTGTCCGCTGGATCCGCTAGTCGGCGGCATCGCGTACACGGATGCCGTCGCCGTTTGCTGGCCGATGTATCCGCCAATCACCTTCACGATGCGAACATGCAGGGTCCACTGCGATGCTTGATAGTAAGAGGTTAGAGGTACCCGGAATGTGCTACTGAGTTGACCGGGCGTGAACTTCAACCAGATCGCGGAAGGTGTGTACCAAAGCGGGCCCACCTGGGTGTTGAGAAAATCGCGTGGGTCCGGTAGCGCGTCTCCGTCACCGCCGCCTCCACCGCCGGACTCTTCCTCGTAGGTCTCGCAGAGCACTTCGACCATGCTGACCGGAGGTGCATCGAGCGTGACCTGGAACTCGACGAATGCTTCGCCGAACTGAACCTGGGTCGCTTGCGAGTTAGCGATGCTCGCTCCGATGCGGGGGGCATTGAAGTGGATCGTGTGCGGAGTGTCCGACTTTCCGACCACAACATCCGGGAAGTTGTCGACGTTCATGTCTGCCAGCGCAACCGAAAGGTTGCCGGCGCCGCCCGGATGACCAACGTACTCGTAAAGTTCATAGTTCGCACCCGCTCGCAGCCAGATTGTTACCCCTTCCGCGGTAACCAGTACCACCTCCGGAGCGTCCACTCCGTCCAGATTCGAGCCTTTAAGGTCGATGCAGTCACTCTGTTGCCCGTGGCTGAAGATGACGTTGGTGATCAGCTCCACAGCTCCGGTGCCGTCTCCGACCACTGTGCAATGGATCAACTCCTGGGGCCCCGCCATGATGAGTTCGGGGAGTATCGGATTCGCGCCGTCCGCGAGGGCAATCCGCGTGATGTCCCCCAGGCTCCACTCCTGCTGCAACCAGCCGAACTCGCGGCACAGATACAACATGCCGCCTGAGATGATCCACATCTCCTGCAGGCCGTCGTCAGGTTCAAAGTCCGTCACTAGCAGGTCGGTAACCGGATTCTCGAAGCCCTCCATGATTTCGATCGACTCGAACACGCCCTCGGCGTTGACGATCTGCAGGACACAGGACTCGTACGCGACAATGATGTCGAGCCATCCATCCCACCTCGTGTCCGTCACCTGGAGCGCAACGGGTTCGCCGAAGCCCGGAATGGACAGCTCGTTTCCCAGCTCAATACCGCCTGCTCCATCGGGCACGTAAACTCGCAGGCCGTACTGGTCGAGCACCGCGATGTCGGCCGCGCCGTTCCAGTCGAAATCGGAGACTGCGGCCAAGGTGGTGCCGCCGCGGCTTTCACCAAACGGCAGCGCAGGACTCGGCGAAGACGTCCCGATGTTCCTGTACAGCGTGAGTGTGCCGGGCTCGCTCCTTGTGACTTCCACGATGTCCGGGGAGTTGTTGCCATCCCAGTTGCAGGCGACCAGGTCGCTCGTCTCATAGCCCGCCGAGCCGAATGAGCTGCTTGTGCGGCTGAACCCTCCCGGTGCCGGCATCGCTGGATCGGGCGGGAGGAAAACGAAACTCGAGGCCGCGCTGCTCCAGGCGCTCTCGCCCTCCACTGTCTGCGCTACCCGGATTCGCCAGAAGTAGGGATCTCCAGGCTCCAGCATTGGACCCGCATAGCTGACCGCTGGTGTGCGTTGCGCAGCGCTCAACGCACCAGTGGGCACAGGACCGGAAGACCAGAGAGTGGTGAAGAAGTCGGAGGTCCGGGATACTTCGACGAAGGCATAGCTCACCTGGTCCCCGGCAACGTACTCCGCCGACAGGCTCGGGGGCCACACTGTCACGCTGACTGGGTTACCTTGAATCTCTTCCGACCCGACACCTGTGGTCACCCGCAGATCAGCACAGGTCCCGCTGGCGGCGACTTCAAATGCTGCAACCTCGGAGTACGCACTTGGGATGTTCTGGTCATCCTGAACGGCCGCGCGCCACATGTACGTCGCGCCGGGCAGCAGAGCAGGCCCGGTGTAAGGGATGGCCGGCGTCAAAGACAGGTTCGCGGTTGACGCGATGGCGACGAATCCGCTGTCCCAGAGCACCTCGCTGAATCCCGAATCGGTCGAGAGCTGGACCTTCAGCTTCACCGCGGGGGAGGCCGCCCCCGTGGTCAGGTGCCTGACTCTGAAGTGAAGATGGGGCGACAGGCCGACGGGTTCATCGTACGCACCGGACCAGCCGGGCGTATCGGACACTCGCAGTTCAACCGGCGCTTGAGGTGCAGCCAGGAGAGGTGCGGCGAGAACGGAAAAGAAGACGATGAGAGAGAGGAACCGGCGAATGGTTACGTTCACGGCTGCGCCCTTTGATGGCCGTTGTGAAGTGTCAACATCTTGGTTGCATTGCTGAGACGGGGGTGATCCTAGTAAGGGGCAGCACTGTCTCAAGTGCATTAACAATCTATGACATTCTCAATTACGAGCGCACAAAACACACAACAGATTGACGGCCGGCAATCGCCTTGTTATCAAGCCAGGCCTGTTTGAAGGGGTTCGGAGATGGTTCGTTCCAGCGGATTTAAGCTGCTCATTGCTGTGACTGTGATGGCGGTTGCAGCCGGGGGCGTTTTTACGTTGCTGACGTTGAAGGACTTGGACGATGCGCCGCAGCGCGTGGTCGCTGCCGAAGAGCTGGAAGTGGAAACCGAAGAAGCGGACCAGGCTCAGCCGCCAAGATCACCGAGCCTGGATGAACGCCTAAAAGAGAGGTTGGAGCAGGCGCAATCCGAAGAAGAGAAGATTGGTGCGATCGAAGATTACGTGAAGGAGCCTTCGGCCCGTTCGGATTCAGCCGTGCTTCGTTCGTTCATGCTGATGGAGGACAGCGCAACGGTTCGAGTGCGCGCGTTTGAGGCCACCAAAGAATTGGCTCTGCGGGAGGATCGATCTGCCCTGATCAACGTGCTCAGCAACGGGGTAGGAAATCCCTATGCGGATGTCCGTCGCGAGAGCATCCGGGCCTGCCGGGACCACCCGCACTACGAGTTGATGGACGAGCTGCTGAACATCGTGGAGCGTGGCGGGTCCGACCGTTCCGTTGCGATCCAGGCTCTGGCTTTCTTGGACGACCCCGAGGCTCAGAAGAAGGTTCTGGAAACAGCGCAGTCAACAGAGCTACCCCGGCCGGACCGCATCCAGGCCATCGCGTTGCTCTCTCGCACAGATCTGGACGAAGGTGTCAGCTACCTTCAGGAGCTCGCCACTGGCGACGATCACGAACTCCAGAAGTTCGCACTGGAAGCGCTCTCCATCTGGCAGAAGCGCAAGACCAACGATTGAAGATAGAATGGTTCCCAAGCAAGCCTGAATGCACGGGTCGGAGCAGTCGAATGATATGGCGTGCCCGGGAGGACTCGAACCTCCGACCGGCTGCTTAGAAGGCAGCTGCTCTATCCGGCTGAGCTACGGGCACGCGTATTGCTATCTTCGCGGCGCTTATTGACGTGTCAAGGGTGGGACGCGCGTAAACGGGGCGGTGACGAAATTCGGAGTTCCATCAAGGCTAATGACTGACCACAAGCCAGATACCACAAACCACCAACCCCTGACGCTTGATCCCTAATCCTTAGCCCCTGTCTTCCAGCATCCCTCTTGCCATCTTGTCGGCCGTGGCTGCCATGCCGTGGCCGGTGCGGCTTACTGCAATCAGCCCCAGCGTGTAGGGCTGCGGGAAATTCTCAACCTCAATCTCGCAGGCCTGTTGCGGGTCCATGCCCTCGGCCAGGCGCAGGTAGACGCGCATGCTGCACAGGCGGCGGATGATCTCTTCGCCGTCGCCGGTGGCGCACACCGCCCCGTGCTCGCCGCACATGGTGCCCGCGCCGAAAATCGGGCTGTCGCCCACGCGACCAGGCAGCATCATCGACGTGCCGCCGGTGCTGCATGAAACCGCGAACGTGCCGTCGGCGGCGCGCGCCACGGCGCCGATGGTGCCGTGCATGTCGCGGCCCTGCCACTTGCGCTCGGTGGGGCGCAAGTGCCCGGTCTTGAGCCGCTCCAGCGCGTCGGCCAGGCGCTTCTTCGCCTTGTCGGTGATCGGCGTGTCGTCCGCAACGCCGCGGTGGTGGGCGAACTGGGTGGCCCCCGGGCCGCACAGCATCACATGCGGGCTGTCCATCACCAGGCGCGCGACGCGGATCGGGTTGCGCACGCGCTCGATGGCCGCCACGCATCCGATGCGGCCGTCGCTGGTGGCTAAAATCGCGTCCATCTGCAGGATGCCGTCGAGGCGACAGTTGGCGCCGGTGCCGGCGTTGAAGCGCACGTCGTTCTCGAGCGCTACCGCGGCCTCGATCACCGCGCGCAGTGCGGCGTCCGTCACACCGTCAGTGAGGCACCTCATGCCGGTTTCGCACGCTGATTGCGGCCCATCGGAATCTTCGTTCGGCGCGCCGGCGCCTCCGTGGGCGAGAATTACGGGGTGGGTCATGAGGCTCCGCGTTTTTCATCGCTGAGGAACACACCAATCACCAAACCATATAGAAGAAAGCCCACGCTGAAGGGAAGTAGCCGCCCGATCCAACCGTCGGCCGGCGCCCACGGATGGTCCTTGGTCAAGTGCGCCAACGGCGGCTTCTGGCCGCCGATTTCCGGGCATGGTTCCACGCGTGTGCGGGCCATTTTTTCGTTGAAGGTCTCTTGGTCGTTCGTGATGCCGTGGCCCTGGAACACCACTTGGGTGTTGCCCACGATACCGGCTACGCCGTTCAGCACGGCCGGCAGAATCCAGATTGCGCCGGCCGCAAGGATGGCCCCAAAAATCAGGCCTCGAATCGGGCCCGCTCCCGGCAACATGTTGCCGAACCAGCGCGCATAGGCAAACGCCGCCACGAAACCGAAGCTCACCAGCACACCGAGGCCTGAGACATACTGGTTTTCGGGCGCAAGCCATGCGCCAAGCCAGGCAGCATAGTTTACGTCCAGGCACCAAAGCGTCGCCAGCAGCAGAACCAGGGCGCCAACAGCAGCCGCAAGAATGCGCGGTATCGGCATAACTATCATTATAGGTAAGAAAGACAGCGCTGCTACCTGCCGGTGCGTGAAAGCACGTCTACCAGAACGCCGAACAGGGCAAAAGCCAGGCCGAAGGACAACAGGCGCCCGGTGAAGTCATCGCGACTGACCCAGTCGCGCTCGGACAGGGCGGCCAGGGGCGGCTCGAAGCCGAGGTCGGGCAGCGCCGGCACGGCGTGAGCGCCGAAGGCTTCCGGGAAGACGTCGAATCCGCTGCCGGTGCTCTCGAACATGCTTGGGTCGCCCGCGATGGCGGACAAAACCAGCGGCACCAAAAACACGAACAGCATCCCCACAGCAATCCCGTAGACCAGGCCACCGGCCGGGCGAGGCAGTTTTTTGGCGGCAGGCTGCTTGGCCAAAACGCCCCACAGCAGACCCAAGCCTGCGGCAAACGCCAGCGTGATCGCAACACCCACAGGCCACGCGGCACCGGGCGCGAGCCAGGCGCCGAGCCAACCCATGAAGTTGACGTCCATTAGCCACAGCAGAATGACGGCCGCCAGCATGGCCATGCAGCCCGCGATTGCGCTTCCAGTCTTCATGGCTGAAGCCTAGCAGGGCGCAATGAAGGCGTAAACGAAAGAGCGCGGAAGGCGGATTCTTGGCATCATGCTGGCTGCCGAACGGAGACTGAACAATGAAGTACGCCAGCGCAATTCTGCTCTGCCTGCTGCTCACGCCCCTGACCGCGCAGGAAAAGCCGAAACCCGAGCCGATTTACAACCCATCCAACGGCGAGCCCGGCGCGCGGCGCCCGGACATCTCGAACGACGGCAAGCTGGTGGTGTTCAGCTTGTGGGGCGACATCTGGCGCTGGGATGCCGAGGGCGGCGCGGCGACACAGCTTACGCTGCACGAGGCCTGTGACAGCTTTCCGAAACTTTCACCCGACGGCGGTCGCATCGCCTTCAGCAGCGACCGCGACGGCAACTACAACCTGTACCTCATGGACGTGCGCGGCGGCGTGCCGCGCCAGCTTACCTGGCACAGCGCACACGATTACGTTGCGGGCTTCTCGGGCGACGGCGAGTGGCTGTACTTCACCAGCACGCGCATCGACAAGCACGCCCTGTGGCGCGTGCCCGCGGCCGGCGGCACCGAAGAGCTGGTGCTGGAGGACAACTTCGAGGCCGGCGACGTCAGCATCCGCGACGGCGACGTGGCTTATTGTTCCGGCGCTGTCAACCGCTACCGACGCGGCTACAAGGGCTCAGCCAACGAGGAAATCTATTTGCTGCGCGAGGGCTACGAATTGCCCGGCCGCCTCACCGAGTTCGAGGGCAACGACCGCAACGCCGCGCTGCTGCCCGACGGGCGCCTGCTGTTCACGCGCGAGCTGGAGCGGCACTTCCAGTTCATGGTTCTGGACGGCCCCGGCGAGGAGCCTCGCCAGCTTTCGAATTTTACCGATGTCGGCGCCGATGAAGTCAGCGTCTCCGCGGGCGGCGAGTGGCTGGTCTTCCAGCGCATGCACTACCTGTACCGCGCGCGCACGGACGCGCTGCTGACCGGCGAAGCAGGCGGCGAGCTGATCAAGCTGACGATCGACCAGGACCCGCGCGGCCCGCAAACCGAGGAACGCACCTTCACCAGCGGCATGGAGAACCCGCACCTTGCCGACAACGGCAAGCTGCTGGCCTTTGAGCTGCGCGGCGCGATCTGGGTCTGCAACCCGGACGGCGGCGAGGCGCGCCGCGTGACCGAGCCCGGCAAGGGCGACAGCCGCCCGCGCCTCAGCCCCGACGGCCGGCTGATCGCCTTCCAGTCCAGGCGCTCGGGCAACAGCGACCTGTGGATCGTGAGCGTCAACGGCGGCGAGCCCTCGCGCGTGACCACGGACCCCAAGGACGACTTCTTCCATAACTGGTCGCCCGACGGCAGCGCCCTGGTGTTCTGCAGCGAGCGCAGCGGCAACCGCGACGTGTGGCTCAAGCGCATAGACGGCTCGCCGGCCGTGCAATTGACCACCAGCCCGGAATCAGACGACGACCCAAGCTTCAGCCCGGACGGGAAGCTGATCGCCTTCGACAGCGCGAGGCGCGGCACGGCGGACATCTGGCTGATGGACGCCGACGGGCGCAACCAGCGCTTCGTGACCGGCGGCCCGGATGTCGAGCAGTCGCCGGTGTTCAGCCGCGACGGCAGCATTCTCTACTATGAGCGCTACGCCTCCGGCGAAAGCACCACCAGCATCTACGTCACCACGCCCGCGGGCGGCGGCGCGGTACTGCTGGCGGGCGCCGCGAATTCGCCCAGCGAGACGCTGGACGGCGCGCGCGTAGTCTTCGCCTCGGGGGGCAAGCTGAAGACCCTGCCCGCACCGCGCCAGGTGCTGGACGCACGCGACCTGCCCGTGGTCGCGCACGAGACC
Organism: Planctomycetota bacterium; assembly: GCA_020638635.1. Taxonomy (GTDB): domain Bacteria; phylum Planctomycetota; class UBA8742; order UBA2392; family UBA2392; genus JACKID01. Next base: position 80,824 of record JACKIE010000012.1, on the reverse strand, counting down.
GTGGACCTTGCCGCGGAGCGCGTGCAGCTGTTCAACGAGGCCTGGGACATGATCAACACCCGCTTCTACACGGCCGATTTCCATGGCGCCGACTGGCCGGCCATCAAGGATAAATACCTGCCGCTTGTGGAACGCTGCCGCACCATCGAGGAATGCTACTACTACATCTGGATGGCGATCGGCGAGCTCAGCGCCAGCCACCTCGGCGTCGGCGGGCGCGCAAGCGGCTCGGGCAAGGTCGCCACGGCCGAGCTGGGGGCGCTGCTCAAGCCGGTGGTGATGAACGACGGCAGGCAGGCCATGCGCGTGGACAGGCTGGAAAACGGCGGGCCACTGGACCAGGTGTGGGTGCGCAAGGGCGACTACATCGTGGCGCTGGGCGGCAGGCAGTTCGGCAAAGACGAGAACGTGTGGGCGCGCTTCGACCTGTGGAAGAGCGGCTACGGGCTGAAGCTGTGGGTAAGCCCCGACGGCTCGTTGAATCTCGCACGCGAAGTGGTCGTGCGCGCGGAAACCGCCCAGCAGGCGGGTGCGCGCCGCTACCAGGCGAAGATCACCGAGCGCAGCGCCAAGGTCTCAGAGCTCAGTGGCGGGCGCGTGCTGTACATCCACCTGACCGCGATGAACGACTCCAACCTGCAGAAGTTCCAGAACCTGCTGGCCACGCCCGAGGCCGAGAAAGCCGAGGGGCTGATCATAGATTCGCGCTGGAACAGCGGCGGTCTCAGCTATATGCAGATCATGGACCTCCTGATGGCCAAGCCATACCTGCAAATCAAACCGCGAACGCGCCCCGAGTGGAAGCAGCCGCGCCTGTATTGGGACAAGCCCGTTACCGTGATGTGCAACGAGTACAGCAACAGCGGCGGCGAGTGCTTCCCCTGGGCGATCAAGACCACCGGCCGCGGCAAGGTGGTGGGCGAGCGCACGCCGGGCAACGTGATCGGCACGGCCTGGGACCGCCTGGCCGACGGCAGCTACTTCGGCGTGCCCACGGAGGGCTATTTCAGCATGGACGGCAAACGCAACCTCGAGAACGACGGCGTGCGTCCCGACGTGCGGGTTGAGGTCAGCGCGCGCGATCGCGTAACCGACGCCGACCCGCAACTGGAAGAGGCCGTGCGCGTGATCCTGTCCGAGCTGCCGGTCCGCCAGGAAAGCGGCAAATGAGTGAAGGCGGCAGCCACGACGAAACGCGCGAGACCCGCATGCTGCAGGAGGTGGGGGGCACGCTCGTGGATAAACCGAGGCAGGCCGCGGAAGAAGGCCCGTCCAAAGACACCGGGCCCGTGATGCGCGCGGGCATCAAACTGGTGGAAACCGCGTTCCGGGGCAGCCGCCGCGAGCGCGACCCCGACGCCGATGTGTTCGACCCCTCCAACTTTCGGCAGGTCAAGAACAGCTGGTGGCTTGACCGGCTGCTGCCCGGCCGCGTGTCGCGCTATTTCATTGCCGGGTTCGTCACCTGCACGGTGGTGTGGCTGATCGGGCTGACGCTGCGCCTGTCGGTGCTGGGGTTCGAGAACATCGGGCATGAGATCTGGCAGTTCATCAAGGACCGCCAGTGGCAGTTGCAGCCGTTGCTGCTGCTTGTGCACTTCGTGTGCCTGCGGCTGTTCAAGGGCATTTACAGCCGCAACTTCGACCGCGCCTTCGTGCACCTGGATGTGCGGCAGTCTGAACTGGATGAGTACAAGCGCTGGTTCTTGGGTAACCGCGTCAACTTCATGGCCTTCGGGCTGGCGTTGCCGTTCATTGCCTGGGAGATCATCCACTTCGCCACCTCGGTTGATTTCTACCAGACCATGTTTGGGGCAACGTCCGCCTATGTGCAGAAGATCGACACAACGGGACGCAACGCCGAGGCATGGTTTCTGCTGATGCTATGGATCTTCGAGTGGCTGATGTACGGCTACTACTGCTATCTGATGATCTCCGGTGCACTCGTGGTGCGCAGCATCATGAAGCGCCACGACTTCAAGGACTCCGTGGACCTGGTGCTCACGGAACGGCAGTACCGCCCGCTCTTCAACGTGACCGCACAGGCCGGCAGCCTGGTGTTCTTCTTCGGCCTGATTCACGCCGCCTACATGTTCTACACCAAGAGTACCTGGACCGACGGCGCTGGATTGATCCTGCTGGTGCTGCTGCTGAGCAGCGCCTTCGGCATGACCTGGAGCGCTGTGCGCGGCGAGTTGCGGGGGCAGGTGTTCGGAGCGATCGAAGAGCTGGAGGCAAGCTATCGGCAGTCGCGCGAGAAACTTGGCACCATGAAAGACGTGCCGGGCATTGAGGACGACATCCAGCGCATCCAGGTCCAGCTCAAGATGCAGCTCGCGCTGCAGCAGTTGGATTACCTGCAGACCAAGTACGAGAGCCTGGGCCGCAAGGAGTTCCTGGGGCTGGTGTTCAAGATGCTTGCGCCCGTGGGCAGTGTGCTGGCGCGGGTGATCCGGTGGGGCAGCCTGCTGGCGGCCATCGGCCTGGGCGGCGCGGCGGCGATCACCGGCAGCGCGGACCGGCAGCAGCAACCGCCCACCGTTAAGGAAGCGCCCGCGCAGCCCGGCTCCAACGCGCCCTGACCGGCACTTGCACCGGCAATGCGGGTTGCTACGTTTAGCGCGAATCCACGGCTGGGTAGCTCAGGTGGTTAGAGCATAGGATTCATAACCCTAAGGTCGCGGGTTCGACTCCCGCCCCAGCTACCAGAACACAGTAACGGCCGCGCTGCCCACGGGTGGTGCGGCCGTCGGTGTTTCGAGCGCACGTCGAACCCCGCGGCGCCGCCATGCCCAGTGGATTAACACGGCCTTGACGAAAACTTAATCCAGCCGGAGCCTGCGCCAGATAAACGGGGCTGGGCGCACCCGTCACCTCAGGGAGGCTACGCAGCATGGAAATCCGCACTCGACCCACCCGCAAGTTCCCGTACAGCCCGCCTTCCGACCTGCACGGCACACTGGGCGCTCTGCAGCTTGAAGTGCGCGTTGACCTGCGCCACCCGGACCGCGGGCTGCACACCAGCTCCGGCTCCGGCAGCGTGATCTTCAGCGGCGGCAACTGGGAATCGGAAGTGATCTGGACGGCCGTGCAGATCCTCGAGCACGACCTGGAGCGCGACCGCAAGTCGATCGCCGAAGCCCTGCGCCGCATCGCCGACAAGCTGGAACGCGAGTAAAACCGGTTTCAAGCGCCCGCACAAATGTCACTGATGTGACAACATTTCGGCGCGCAGAACACGCAAAACCTCAAAATGAACGACCCGGCCGACAAGCCGGGTCTGCCTGTTTGCGCAGAATTCAGCGCGCAACGTTGCCACGTCACATTTCCTGACGCGCGGCATTCCGCGCACCGTCGCCCCGCAAGCCCGCCGTGGAGCGCATCCAAGCCATAGGCTTCTTCCGGTCCTGTTCACAGATCGGAGTCGTCTATGTCAGTTTACGCATTCACCGCCTGCCTCTTCCTGCTGCTTGTTCCCGTCCTCGGCGCTGCCGAGCTTCACGTCGGCCAGCGCGAGGTAGACCCGGCCGTGCCGCACCGCAACGCGGCCGAGGTCGGGCCCGGCGTCCGGCTGGCCAACGGCTCGTTCGCGCACGAACAGCTCGACCTGGCCACCGCCGGCCGCGTGATGGGCCTAAGCATGCGCCGCGTCTACCGCAGCGACATGCAGTTCGACGGCCCGCTCGGGAAGGGCTGGACCTGCGAGTATCTGCAGGCGGCCTGGCGCGACGCCGACACCGGAGACCTGCATTGGCACGACGCGCAAGGATTCCTGCACCTGTTCGTGCTGCATGACGGAGACTACCAGGCGCCTCCCGGCGTCTACGTGAAGGCTTCCTGGGATGAAAGCACGGAGCGCGTGCACCTGCGCCGCGCCGACGGCACGCGACTGGACTTCAACTCCGACGGCCAGCTCGCGGCGATAGCCGACCGCAACGGAAACTGCGTCTCGCTGCAGTACGATACCGGCCACCGTCTTGCCTCGGTGACCGACGACCGCGGCTTCCTGTGGGAATTTGCATACGACGGCAACGGGCGCATTACCCAGCTGATCGACCGCGTCTGGCAGACCGGCACGCGGAACGCCCGGAGTGTTGCGTATGAGTATGACGCCGAAGGCCGACTCACGTGCGTCAAACTGCCGGAAACCGCCCGCTACAACGACGCGCATGGCAACCGGGTGCGCCGCGAATATGACTACGATGCCGCCGGCCGCCTTGTCCGGGTGATCGACCCCAACCAGGCGCCGACCCATGGCCCAGCACGCATCGAAGTCGTGTATGACTCCGGCGGCCGGGTCATCGGTTTCCGTGATGGCGACGCGAACTGCTGGCACCGGCTGCGCTACACGCTGGACGCCATCGAACGCCCTCTGGTTCGCCACATCGATCCGTGCGGCGTGCGAGCCGACCACACGCTCGATGGCTTCGGCCACGCTGTCCGCGTCCAGCAGTTTACGGGATTCTGGGAAGTCTCGCTGGATGAGCCGCTGGACCACGATTACGTGGCTCAGACCGGCGCTGCGCTGAGAGCAGCAGACCCGGCCGGTTTCGTTACGGACTCGGGTTACAGCAGCGGTCATGAACTGGTCCTGCGGACCTACCCCGGCGGCAGCCGCGAAGAGTTCAGCTACCCGGTCGCCGCCAAGCTCGCGCTTGGCGAGGTTACCGAAGTCATCGGCAGCCTGCTCACCCGGGCGGACGCCGGGTGGGAGGCCGGGGCGTTCACCGGCGGCTACGTGCGGCTGGGCGCCACCCAGGCACAGGCACGCTACTACGAGGTTGCTGACAACACGGAAGACACAATCACCGTCGTCGGCGCGGACCTCGTTCAACACGGCTGGGGTGAGGGCACTCCCTTCGTCGTGTTCACGGAAAATCCGGACCCGCTGGCGGCCGGCAATCTACTGCGGCTTCGACGCATCTCTTCCGATGTCGGGCAGGCCGACATCGTATGCAGCTGGTGTTACGAGCCCTTCTTCCAGCAGGTGCGCGGCGCGACATCGGCGCGCGGCCATACCACGACGTGGCAATTCGCGTTCGACACGACCGGCGATCCCGACGCCCCGGGCGCCGGCTGCATGACCTTGAAGCGCTCGCCACAGGTCACAGTGCGGCTGCCCGACGGCTCCATCCAGACGGTCGTGTATGAGACGCACTACACCCATGACCAGTTCGGTCGGCTGATCGAAACCGTGGATCCGGAGGGAGGCATTGAGTCGCGCAGCTACTACAGCAGCGGCGACCAGGAGGGCTTCCTTTATGAGATCGCCCGCGATACTGGAAGCGCTGACCTGGTCGAACGCCTCGAGTATGACAAGAGCGGCATATTGACAGGTCAATACCCACCAGCCGCGCTTGAGCAAGGCGCGGATCCCGAGGCATTCAAGCTTTCCTGGCAAGTCAACGCGCTGGGCCAGCGCTGGCATGAGCTGGGCCCGGTCGTGGCCGGGACCGGACGGGCCGAGACGTGCCGCTACTTCGATCCCAGCGGAAACGAAGTGCGGACCTGGCGCAAGTACGTCGCTTCGGACGGCGCCGTTCCTCCCGAGCCGACGAACTACGACGACCCCAACTCGTTCGGGAAAGAGGCAGCGGACATGGCCGCCACCTGGGTTGAGACCACGCGCGCGTTCGACCTTGCCGGCCGCGTGCTGGGTGAAACCAGCGACGCGGCAGCGGCTGCCCCGGTCGAGACGGTGACCTGGGAAACCGAATATGACGCGCTTGGCCGGCGAGTCGCGCAGGTAAGCCCCCTGCTGAACCGCACCGCGTGGCAATACGACGAGCGCGGCCTGCTGTGGCGCCGCATTGAAGGCGCGGGCAGCGCCGTCGAAGGAATCTACGAGCATGATTACGACCTAGACGGACGCCTTGCCGCCGAGCGCACGCCGCTCGGCCATGCCACGCTGCACGCTCATGACGGGCACGGGCGCGAAGTTTCCGTGATTGATCCCGGCGGCCACTCGCGCAGTCTTGAGTGGGACGAGGGGGGCAACCTTGCGGCTGAATCGGTCGTTGCCGCAGGCGGCGCCGTGCTGTCACGCTTCAGCTGGAGTTACGACGAGCTCGACCGCCGCTGTCTTCAACAGCGACTCGCCAGAAACACGTCCGGCGACGCAATTGGCGACGGGTTTGAAACGACGCGCCTGACCATGGACGGCCGGGGCGCAATCGTCGCCCTCAATGACGGACCGGGCCGCACCTGCACGTTCGAGCACGACGCCGCCGGGCGTCTGGTGCGACGAGTTGATCCCGCGGGCAACGAGGTCCTGTTTACGCTGAATGCGGCGGGTCTGCCCCTCCACGTCGAGTATCGAGACTTCAACCAGTCCTCTGGTGCGCTTGAGACGGCGCAGTGGGAGGCCGACTACAACGCCCACGGCCTGGTCGTGGCCGTGCGCAATCGCCGGCACCAAGGTACCGGGTTCAACACGGAGCAGACGTTCGAATGGGACGGCTGGGGCCGCCTGGTCAGGGCCTGCGACGCGGCTGAAGGCGCAGTAGAGCATCGATATGATCTGCGCTCACGCCACACGCTGCGCGGGGAGCTTCCAGGCGGCGGACAGTACTTCAGCTCTTCCGGCGATGAGTGGGATCGCGATGATCGGCGTGTGTGCACATCGGAGTCTGAGCCGCAAAGCGGGACTACCCGGGAAACCCGCTTCACTTACGATTCGCGCGGCCGCCTCACCGGCGTGCAGCGCCCGGACGAAACGGTGATCGGTCTCGAGTGGGACTCCGACTCCAACCTCGCGAGCTGGCTGGACGAGACCGGAACCACGGTAACACAGCTTCACGACGGGCGCGGACTCTTGCTGCAACGCGACATTGCGTTAGCGGGCGGCACCGCGGGATCAACTCGGGAAACTTGGCAGTACGACGGCGCCGGCAGGCTGACGAGTGCCGATTCCCTGCATGATGGGCAGTTCTCGGCGCATACCTCATGGACCTGGAACACCCTTCACCGGCCTGAGGCCAGCACGCTCGCCCTGGTGCAGGGCGAGGTCGGACTCGGGTCCTGGACCGTCGGGACCACATACAACGTACACGGCGATGCGGTTTCGCTCGATTTCAGCGACAACGGCAGCCTGTCCTTTACACGCGACACGCTTTCCCGGGTTGCCGGCATCATTGACGTGTCAACGGGCGCCACGCTGGCGGAGTGCAAGTGGGCGGGGGAGGCGCGGCCGGTTCTGCACACGCTCGGCAACGGCAGCCAGACCTCATTCTCCTACGATCTCGGGTTCGAGGGCTCTCCCCGCCGGGTTGCACACACCCGCGGAGTCCAGGTGCTGTGGGGGATCGAGCGACGCCGCGATGTGCGCGGCCTTCCTGTTCGCGAGCGTCGCGAGCACGAAGGCGGTTCCGGCCGCACATGGCTTCACGATCAAGCGCAGCGTTTGACACGAATCTGCATGGGAGCCGAGCTCGGCGGGGCTGCTCTGGATGCTGCCGGCGAACCGGTTGCTTTCGGTATGTCGCGCGAACTGCAGCTCGACGCCTTCGGAAGCCGCATCGGCGAATCGGCCGTGCGCGACACGGCGCAGGATGGCCAGGTAATGCGCCTTCAGGCGTATGCGCAGGCAGCCGGCGGCTGCAGTCGCTACGCCTCTGCGGACGGCCTGGAGTTCGCGCACGACGCGGCTGGTCGCGTGACGCAGGATGCGGCCGCGGAGCTCTGGTTTACCCATGACTATCGCGGACGCACGGTTGCCTTCGATGGCACTCAGAGCGTCGCCGTTCCCCTGCGCCGCCTGCGCCACGACGCGCTGGGACGTCGGGTGCTCGAGGACGAGTATGAAGGGGGCGTGCTGGTGTCCCGCACCGTGCTGCTATATGGCGCCGGCGATGACGCCACACCCATTGAGGAGATCCTGTTGGATGCTTCAGGCGTGGAGGTTGGCCGTGTCCAGTACGCGCGATCCAGCCGGAACATCCTAGCAGAGCGTGTAGACGGCACCTGGCGTTATCGCCACCACGACCAGGACGGCAGCCTGATCGGGCTCACGGACCAGGCGGGCGCGCGTATCGCGGAATTCGACTACCTGCCCTTCGGCGCGCCCGTGCGGCGCGGCATCCTGTACGATGCTCCCGAGGGCAGCGAACTCACGGCCCAGGCCGACACGCCGGAGCCGGGCGTCACGCGCATCCAGGTCACGCCCGCGGGTATGAACGCCGGCGCGCTGGCAGGGCGCGAACTGGCGATTTCCCTGCCCGCGGCCTTCCTGGCCGGCGCGGTGCTGGACAACACCGCGGGCACGCTCGATGTCAGCGACCCGCAGGGCCTGATCGCGGACGCCGTGCAGAGCCTGGGCGCGCGCTTCGTGGTGTTCGAGGCTAGGCTGTCCGCGGGCGAATCAGCCTGGAGCTACGACCCGACCACCGATACCTCCACCCTCAGCGTACCGGGCGCGGGCTTCTCACCGTGGCTTCGAGGCGGCTGGCTGACGCCCGACGTGTCGCGCCCTGCCCACCTCGAAATCTCGGAAGTGGACCCCCAGGGCGAATGGCTTACGGTGCGCGGCCGCGCAACGTCGGCTGCCGGCGCTCGCTATCGCGCGCTGCCTCCCCTGGGCGTCAGCGAGGCCGGCTACGACATGGACCCGGGCGCACGCTACCTGTTCCGCGGCTGGCGCTATGACCGTGCGACGCGCGAGGGCGGCTCGTGCCGCTTCGGCAGTTACGAAGCCGACGGCCGCCGATACGACCCGCGTGTGGGACGCTGGTGCGTGCCACGTGAGGGCTACAGCTTTGCACCGTGGGGCAGGCTGGCTGACATCACGCCTCCGGGCGGCGCTCCCGGATGTTGCGGAACATGGTCGCCCAACCCTGCATGTCCAGCCGCAACTCCTGGGCCACGGGCGAGCCGCTGCGCTGTGCCAACACCGCCGGGCTGGTCTGGATGATGCGTAAGTCGCACAGCCCCTGGGTCACCAGCGTGACCCACACCGTCTGCATCTGGGGCGTGCCGGTGTTGAGCAGCACGAAGAGTTCGTGATCGAGGAGGCGGGAATTTCGATCCGCCTCCTCGAGAAATCTGACCAGCGCGTAGGCTATCTCGCGGTGGTCGGTCGGGTTCGCCAGGCGCAGCACCTTGATTTCCGTGTGCACCGGCTTGGGAATCGCCATCAGCTCGCGCACCAGGCGCTCGGAATCGGCCAGGGTTTCCGGCACCGCCAGCAGCAGGTGCTGGTCGAAGCAGCCGGCATACTCCGAGTCGCGCAGCAGCTGCAGGTGCGCGCCGGGGACCGATTGGCCGGAACGGAAGGTGTAGGGCTCACGCCCCAACCCGCTCCAGGACAGCAGCACTTTCTTTCTGCTCACGTTTGCGCCCACCAGACGATGCGACAAGCAGCGCGCCAAAGGCCGGCACCGCGGCCAGCCACAGGGTTGAAGCTTCCAGCATGCCCATGCCGGTGTTGCCCGAAAGCTCGGACCAATGTCCCAAGTACAGCACCGGCCGCCGCAGCGGGTCGCCGCCGACCGCATCCTGCGCGAAGCCCAGCCAGGGGCAGCCCTGCAGGGCCCAGGCTTCGGCGCTCGAGGTTAGAATCGGCAGCCGCCAGTAGAAGAACGGCAGGCCGCACAGCACAAGCCAGGCCGCTGTCACCGCCACGCCGGCGCCCCGGACCGTGGAGCTGACCGAAACACCCAGCACGCCCGCCGCGATGCACCACGAGGCCGTGCGGACGAGCAAAGCGGGCTCAAACAGGCTTACGCAGGCTGCCAAACCCAGCGCCGCGACCAGGGCGGCAAGGCCGACGCCGCCGGCGTCGCGCACGCCGGCGGTGTGGCGCGCCAGCAAAACACCCAGGGGCAGGGAGATCGTGACCGCCAGCAGCGCCAGCGCGGGGCGGTCGGACGCGGCCAGCGGGTTCAGCCACGCGGACAGGCACACCAGCAGGCCGGCGCCCAGGCCGGCCGCCAGGCCGCGCAGGGCCGGGTGGTGCAGTTTACTCGTCTTCGGGAACGGGGACTTCGAGGAGGTCGTCGTCATCGTCTTCCTTGTCGAACTCCTTCAGCAGTTCGGTCAGTGCGGCTTTGGCTGCCCGCTGCTCTGCTTCCTTCTTGTTACGTCCCACACCGGGGCCGAATGTGACACCGTCAACGGAAACGACGACGTGAAACTCTTTCTGGTGGTCGGGGCCGACTTCGCTGATCACCTTGTAGGCAGGCGCGCGGTCGCTCTTGGACTGCACCAGGTGCTGCAGGGCCGACTTGTAGTTCTGCTGGAACTGGTGGTTGGTGATGCTCTGGATCACCGGCCCCAGGTCGGCCTCCACGAATCGGCGAGCTTCTTCCAAGCCGCCTTCCTCATAGAGGGCGCATAGCAGCGCTTCGTAGAGGTTGGCCAGGATGCTTGTCGGCAGCCGCGCCCCGCCTTCGCGCCGCACGCCCTTGCCTAGATACATCAACTCGGCGAAGCCCATCTCGCGCACGCGGTCGGCTAGCACGGCGCGGCTGACGGCTACGGACTTCACCCGGGTCAGTTCGCCCTCCGGGAAGTCCGGGTACATGCGGTACAGCATCTCGCTCACGATCAGGCCAAGCACCGCGTCGCCCAGGAACTCCATGCGTTCATTGCTGGGGTGCTTGCTTGATTTGGCGCTGCTGTGGGTCAGCGCGTGGCGCAGCGGGTCGGTGTTCTTGAACTCGTAGCCGAGCAGTTCGGCCGCGCGCACCAGCCGCTCGCTGTCGGACTTGCCCTTGGCGGATTTCGGCACCGTCGCAGCCGGGCGGGCCCGGTCGGCCGATTCGGTCGTCATACACTTCTCCTCACGTCGCGTGAGGAGTCCGAGGCGCCCCCCGAGGGACGTCTCGGACCGCTCACTTTCTACATCGTAGGTGACCGGTGCACTTCGCACAAGGTTAGGCACACCGCTCAAGAGGAGACGCCGCGCAGCTGCCGAGCACGCACAGGTGGGCCGCGAGATGATGCACAGCGCAGGGATGGAGTGACGCCGGAAGCCGCTTAAAAGAGAGCAGGCGGCTGGGGGGGCCTGCCGCCTGTCCCTGCGCGCATCGGTTGGTCGGGGGGACGGAAACCGACGCGCGAACACAATTCTAACGAGCCGTGTAAATGGCCTATTCCCGGGTGGGCGGGGGGGCTGCCCACGCGGGTGCTAGGCCGCGTTGCGGGGAATCTTGACCAGGGCGCCCGGTTCAACCCAGTAGCTCATGGCGGGGCCTTCGCCCTCTACCAGCTGAACGTACAGGCTTTCCGGGCCCAGCTCCGGGCAGTGGTCCACTACGACACAGAGCATGCCGGAATTCAGGTCCAGGGCGCGGTCGCCCAGGTAAACGCGGTTGGAGTAGGCGTCGAGCACCGTCTCCTTGAGCATCGCTCGGGTCATCATTTTCGTCATGGCAAAACATCTCCTCGCGCGCCTACACGCGCATTTTCGGCTGCTTCAGCCGTCTCTTCTTTCCAGGGTCAGCGCGCGCGGATCGGTGCCTCTGCGGCGCGCTGTCGGGGCCTTTGCTTCCCGGCCCCTCGGGATTTACTTCGCTTTAAACGTCCATCTGCTTCGAAAGTTTCGGGAAAACCTGTTGTCTCGTCATCAATCCCGCGTTGTCCTTTCGTCAATCCCGGGTTCCGGTTGTTGCCCGTTCCTGACGCCCGATTTCACGCTCCTATTAACCGCTGCTTCCGGCCCTGCGTCTGCTACACTCCGCCGCCGCATTTGTACCTGCAACTGATACGCGCCATGAAGCTGACCCGTTACCGCGAATTCCAGTCCTACCGCCCCCAGCCCGGCGTGCGCCTGTTTGGCTACGAGAGCGAGCGCTTCAAGACCATTCGCGCTCGCGTTTACCTGCTCGAGCCCATTCAACCTCGAGTCGCCACGGAAAATTCCCTGCTTTCGCGCGTGCTGCGCAACGCCAGCGCCGACCACCCCTCGCGCCGCGAACTGGCCCGCGCTTGCGAAGAGCTGTACGGCGCCACGCTCGGCGTAGGCGTCACGCGCTTCGCTGACGTACAGGCCGTCACCGCCACGGTCGAATTCCCGGCCGAGCGCTACCTGCCCAAGGGTTCCAAAGAGCTTGAGGGGGCACTGTCGCTTCTTGTCGAAATCCTCACGCGCCCGGCCCTCAGCCCTGATGGAAGCGCATTGCGTGCCGATCAGGTCGAGCAGGAGCGCTACCAGCTTGAGAACGAGTTGCGCGCGATGCAGGACGACAAGCCGGCCTGGGCCGCATTGCGCGCCACGCAAAGGACTTACGCCGGCACGCCTGGCGCGATCCACGAACTGGGCGCCATCGAGGACCTGCCGGCCATCACGCCGTTGAGCCTGTTGACCCGTCAACGGTCACTGGTCGGTAACGCGCAGGTGCTCGCTTTCGTTACAGGCCCCGTTACTCCTTTACACGCACTGGCAACTCTGTCGCGCAAGTTGACCCTGCCGCGCGCCCGCCGCGTGACCCTCCCCGGGGCGCTGCGGCTGGCCAACCGCAAGGCCGTGCGCCGCGACATCGAAAAGGCAGAAACCGAGCAGACCCACCTGCTGTTCACCTGGTCAGGCGGCGCCGTGTACGGTGAACCTGGCTTCGCGCCCATGCTGTACGCCGACGCCCTGCTTGGCGGTTACGGCATGAGCCGCCTGTTCAAAGTCGTGCGCGAAGAGCACGGCCTGGCCTATGCCGTCCACAGCCAGTACCACCGCGCGCGCGGCAGCATCGTGGCCCAGGCGGCCGTGGACCCCGGCCGTGCGGAGCTGGCGATCAAGCTGATCCGCAGCGAGTTCAAGCGGCTGCAGAAGGGGTTCAGCGAGCAGGAGTTCGCGGCCGTGCGGGAAAGCCTGATCGAGGCCCGGCGCTCGGCCTGGGATTCGCAGGGCGCAAGGGCAAGCGACCTGGTGTTCCAGCACGTGCTGGGTTTCAAGCAGACGCCCGAGCAGCAGTTGAAAGACATCCGCAACGTGAAGCCCGCGCAAGTGAAGGCCATGCTGAAGAAGCTGCGCCCGCACTCCGAGTACCGCCTCGGTTAGCATTCGCCCCAGAGCCCATCGTGTAAACGATGGGCCTCCGCGCGCGTGGCAGTGCCTTTCGTGCTTTCGTGTTTTTGTGGCCCATTTGACGCGAAGTTCGCGAAGGCCGTGAACAACAACAAAACGGTCTCACGCCAAGGCGTCAAGCCGCCAAGAAAAACTCTGCAGTTCTTGGCGCCTTGGCGCCTCCGCGTGAGTCTGCAGTTGCCGTTCTTCGCGGCCCTTTGCGGCTCTTCGCGGTTGCCAAGTCTTTCGCCTGCGAGTTGTGGATAGGCGCGGAAACCCATCGTTTACACGATGGGCTCTGGGGGACTGTTCTAACCGAAGCGGCGGCGGGCTTCGCGCTCGAACACATTGGCGGTGGGGTTGTCGAAGTTGCAGAGGCGGATTTCGGCCAGGCTGCGCTTGGGCCTTTCATCCAGCCAGTTTTCGATGGTGTCGAAGAACGTCTTGGCGCACAGCTCTTTGGGGAAGCCGTAAATCCCGCTGCTGATAGCCGGCAGGCTGATGCTTGCCAACTTGTGCTGCTCGGCCAGCTCCAGCGCGCTGCGCACTGCCGAAGCCAGCTTGTTCACCTCGTCGCCCGTGCCCCAGATCGGCCCCACGGCGTGAATCACGTGCCTGGCCGACAGCTCGCCCGCGCCGGTGATGGCCGCGCTGCCGGTCGGAACGCGCCCGTGCGTTTTCACCCAGGCGTTGCTTTCGGTTTGAATGATTGCGCCGCCGGCACGCACGATCGCGCCCGCCACGCCGCCGCCGTGATGCAACTGCTCGTTGGCGGCGTTCACGATGGCGTCCACCTGCTGAAGGGTCAGGTCACCTTGCACCACTGACAGGAGGCAACCCTTGATCTTTCGTTCCCATAGTTGCGTGGTCATGGCGCGCGCCCATCGTCGCGCTGACGTTGTCTGTGGCCGGGAAGTTCACGCACATGCTTCCGGGGAGGCGGAGGTGGCAACTTGGAGGCGACTTCAAAACTGTCTCGTCCGCAGCGGGGGCAAACGTAGTCGCCCTTCACCCATTGGAACAGCTCAAGCACTACCCAGCCGCCATCCATGACCCGATTTGCGATGGCGCGGTGCGTTGGGTCTGTGACCTGCCCGGTCTTTGCGCACTCCAGCTTTTTGCCGCGCCAGTGACAGTTCGAGCAGACAAGCAGGGGTGATCGTGCCTTCACGATGTGGAGACACACAAAAACAAAGATGATGAGCAGTGCGGGCGAGATTACAAACAGGCCGATCAGCAGGTCTTCAAGCAGTTTATCTTCCTTCGGTGCTGCTTGCTGAGCCCCTTCCGTCGCACCTTCGCCCCTCGATGCGCGCTCTTTGAATTGATCTCGCAGTTGCTCCTGCGTGGAACGATTAACGGGTTGCTGGGCTATGACAAGCCCGGAACAGGCAAGCAGTAAAAGCATCACGAAGAGACTGCGCACCTGAGCAGGTTACATTCTGTTTGCCGGTCATTCAGCCCAGATTGGCGCTTACCGGAGGAGGGAATGGCGCATGCACAAATCTGTTGGCATGATTCCCGCGCGGGGTCAGAGTTCCCGCAAAGCGTCAGGAGACAACATGTACAGCAAGGTTCCCGACATCAAGATGCCCCTGCCCGGTCCCAAGGCCAAGGCCGTGATCGAGGCTGACGACAAGTTCATCTCGCCCAGCTACACGCGCGGCTACCCCATGGTAATCGTGCGCGGCCAGGGCCTCGCTGCCGAGGACGTGGACGGCAACGTGTTCCTCGACATGACGGCCGGCATCGCGGTCAACGCCACCGGCCACAGCCACCCGCGCGTCGTGAAGGCGATCCAGGAAGCGGCCGCCAACTTCCAGCACATGTCGGGCACCGACTTCTACTACCCTGTGCAGAGCCAGCTCGCGAAAATGCTGGCCGAGCACACCCCTGGCGGGCCGGACCGCAAGGTGTTCTTCTGCAACAGCGGCACCGAGGCGATTGAGGCCTGCATCAAGCTCGCGCGCTGGAAGACCGGCCGTCCGTGGCTGATCAGCTTCATCGGCAGCTTCCACGGCCGGACATACGGATCCATGAGCCTGTCGGCCAGCAAGGCCGTGCACCGCACGCGTTTCGCGCCGCACCTCTCGAACGTGCTGCACGCCAACTACCCGTATCCATACCGCGCGGCGCCGCATCTCGACACGCCTGAAAAGGTTGCCGACGACTGCCTGAAGTACCTGACCGACACGATGTTCAAGCGCCTGGTGAACCCGGACGAAGTGGCCGCGATTTTCGTTGAGCCCATCCAGGGCGAGGGCGGCTACGTTGTGCCGCCCGACAACTGGCTGCCCGGCCTGCGCGAGCTGTGCACCAAACACGGCATCATGCTGGTGGCGGACGAAATCCAGTCCGGCATGGGCCGCACCGGCAAGTTCTTCGCCCACGACCATTGGGGCGTCGAGGCCGACATCATCGCCTGCGCCAAGGGCATCGCCAGCGGCATGCCGCTGGGCGCGGTGATCGCCAAATCCGAAATCATGAAGTGGCCCCCGGGCACCCACGCCAGCACCTTCGGCGGTAACCCCATCGCCTGCAGCGCGGCCGTGGAGACCATCAAGCTGCTGGACGAAGGCCTGGTCGCGAACGCCGCCGCGGTGGGCGAACACCTGAAGGGCAAGCTGGAAGCCTGGGCCAAGGGCTGCGACCGTGCGGGCGAAGTGCGCGGCAAGGGCCTGATGCTGGCCGTGGAATTCGTGAAGTCGCGCGCAAGCAAAGAAAAGGACCCGATCCTGCGCAACGCCGTGGAACAGACCGCTTTCAAGCGCGGCCTGCTGATTCTCGGTTGCGGCGAGAACAACATCAGGTTCTGCCCGTCGCTGACCATCACCAAAGAGGAAGCCGACAAGGCGGTGGAGCTGTTCGCGGCGGCCGTAAGCGACGCCATGAAAACATAGACGAAGCTGGTGCCCCGGGCGGAAGCCCGGGGCGTGGCTCAACAGGCCCGCAAGCGCCCCGACCTCCCGGTCGGGGCACCAGTTTCGTCGCTTGCGCCAACCGAGTACACTCACCCCATGCACATCGACGCCGACAAGTGCGTAATCGAAAACCTGCGCCGCGTGGTCACCTGCGACGGCGGCGGGCCGCTGCTCGGCGCGAACATGCGCCACCTCAACACGCTTGAACATTCCCCCTGCGTGGCCGTGGAAGACGGCTTCGTCAGCTACGTCGGCCCACGCGACCGCCTGCCCGCGGCGCTCGACACTGCGCCCACCATCGACGGCCGCAACCTGGTGCTGACCCCGGGCCTGGTCGATTGCCACACCCACCCGGCCTTCGTGCGCGCCCGGGCCGACGAGTTTGCAATGCGGCTGGCGGGCGCCAGCTATGAGCAGATCGCCGCTGCCGGCGGCGGCATCGTCAGCAGCACCACGGCCGTGCGCCACGCCCCGGACGACGAACTGCTGGCCCAGACCACCCGCAACCTGCTGCGCCTGCGCCGCCACGGCGTGGTCGTCGTGGAAGGCAAGTCCGGCTACGGCCTGAGCCTCGAGCATGAGCTGCGCCAGCTGATCGCCATCCGCGATGCCGGCGAACAGGCCGACATGCACACCGTGCGAACCTGCCTGGCCGCCCACAGCCTGCCGCTTGAGTTCCGCGGCAGCGACGAGAAACGCGCCGAGTACCTGCAACTGGTGACACAGGAAGTCCTGCCCGCCGCGGCCGAAGGCGGCCTGGCCCAGCGCGCCGACGTGTTCTGTGAACGCGGCGTGTTCACGCCCGCCGAAGCCCGCGCGGTGGCCGAGGCTGCAATCGCCAACGGCCTGCGCCTGACTGTGCACGCCGAACAGCTGAGTGACACGGGCGGTGCGGCGGTGGCCGCCGAGTTCGAAGCCGATTCCGCCGACCACCTTGAGTACCTGTCCGAGGCAGGCGCTGAGGCCATGCGCCAGGCGGACACGGCGGCGGTGCTGCTGCCCGGCAGCACTTATGTGCTGAAAATGGACCGCTGGGCCGGCGGTCGCGGGCTGATCGAGCGCGGCCTGTGCGTGGCCCTGGCTACCGATTTCAACCCGGGAAGTTCTCCGGTGGCGAACCCGGCGTTCGTAATGAACCTTGCGGTGATGCACTGCGGCTTCACACCCGAGGAGGCCCTGGCGGCCTTCACGGTGAACGCGGCCCACGCCCTGCGGCTGAGCACGGACGAATGGGGCGTGGTCAAGCCGGGCAGCCGCGCCGCATTTGCCCTGTGGGATGTCGATCATGAACGCGAGATTCCCTACTATGCGGGCAGCAACCTGTGCCTCGAGGTAATCACATGCCGCGGCTGGCGGTCCTGATCCTTGCGCTGCTTTTCGCCCTGCCCGTGTTCGCGCAGGACGAGGCTGCGCGTGTCGGCCAGCTGGTCAAGGACCTGGCCAGCAAGGACTGGGCCACCCGCGAGCGCGCCAGCCGCGAGCTGGTGGGCATCGGCGAGCCCGCCCGTACGGCCCTGCGCAAGGCGATCGAGGACGACGACCCCGAGGTGCGCGTGCGCGCCAGCAACGCCCTCATCGCGATTGGCGAAGAGTTCGCCTACGCCGTCGAGTGCGCCACCGCGGAGTCCGAGCAGCTGCGCGAACACGGCCGCGCCGCGCTGATGAGCTTGTTCAAAATTGATGATCCCAAAGTTCTGCGCGAGCTCAACCAGCGTGAGTTGCAGCCCATGTGGCGCGGCTACAACGAGCGACTCAATGTCCTGGCACCTCCGGTGATTGCGCTGGCGCGTATGCAGGCGTTGTCCGGGGTGCCGATCCTGGTTGCCGAGGATGCACGCGAAACCTGGGCCAAAGTGCTGAGCCAGCCTACCGCCAACATCATGGTGGACGGCAACCCGGAACAGATCCCCTTCCTGCGCGACGGCGTGCAACGCTTCCTGCAACAGGCGCTGGGGGGCCTCTCGGCCGAGAACCAGCTTGTGCCTCGGCCCCTCCGCGTTGGGCGCACCACGATCCTGTACGTCACTCGCGCGGGTAATGGCACAGGAATCACCCGCCGCTGCGGCGAGCAGTTGCTGGATGACCTCTTGAAGGATGGCGAAGAGTCCGTGCGCGCGGCGGCCTTGCTGGCCCACGGCGCTGCCAGCGACTCAGGCGCGGCTGACCACATCCGCGGCCAGTACGTGGAGCGGCCAGAGCTGACCCGTCTGATGTGGCTGGCGCTGGCGCTCGGCGCCGACGACAAGACCGTCCAGTGCGTGAAAGCTCGAGAGCACGGAGACGCCGTCGGCCTGTTGAAGTCGCATGACTGGACTGTGCTCGAACTGGCTGCGAAGTATCTCGAATGCCTGGAACCCGGCCCCCGCGGAGAAGTGCTCGGTCCGCTGGTCGAGAACTCGACCGAATCCATGGAGTTGCTGGCTGCGGTGTGGGTGGCACGCGGAGCCAGCCTCAGCGATGCGGCGCGCGCTCGCGCGGGCCGACTCCTCAAGAGCCGGCAGGACATGCTTTCAGCCGCCGCGGCGCGCTGGTTTGCGGGCGCGGGTGACGTGACCGACGCCGAACTGGAGGCGATCTGGCAAGCCGGCGAGTTCCAACCCATCGACAGCAGTTTCTTTACGGCGGCGTTGGAGTTGGTGAAGCGCCCCGACATCGCGGATCGCCTGGCGGAAACAGCGCGTAAGTCGTTCGCAGTCACGTTCGATGCCAGCGTGGCGCGCCATGCCCTGGCTGCAACGGTGCTGGTCGGGCGCGCCACGCCGGAAGACCTTGCCGTTGCGCTGGACAAGCTGACGGCTGCCAGGGCATCACAGCGCATGGTGAACCAGTTGGCCGAAATGTTCGTCGGCTGCACCGAGCTGCCGGAGGCTGCGCTGAAGAAGTTTGACATCCGGCTCTTCGACACGGATCCCGCCGTGCGCCGAGTCTACATGGCCGCTCTGCGCAAGTGCGACACCGGCCTGCGAGTGAGTATTGCGCGCTCAGGCGTAGATGGCCACTCGGAAAGAGAGGGCAAGCACGTCAACGTAGCGCGGGTATCCTTGCTGGGGGTATTGGCGGGTGCGGGCGACATCGACGCCCTCGATGAGATCATCAAGGCGGTCGAAGGTGAAGATGCCGAAGTCGCCAAGGCGGGCGGGGCGGCATACGCGGACGCGTTCAGCGGCGACGCGCTCTTCCAAGCTCTGGATGACTTGAACAGCCGGCCTGGTCTGACCAACGGAGGCCTGGCCGCCCTGGAGGGCTACATGGAAGTCTGTCGCCGCGCGGCGGCGACGCGGGATAGCGTCACGTTCCGCAAGGCCTATGGAATCGCCATCAACATGCAGATCCTGAATCGGAACTACCAGCTGCGCCAGGAGTTGATGCAGTTGCAGCAACTGATCGGCTCTGCCGATGGCAAAGTGGAAAAGCAGCGCGCCCTGCCGCCCGACCCAATCCTGCGAACCACCAGTGTAGAAGTGAAGTAGGCGCGGGTTGCTAGCGCGCTTCGCCCGCTTCGATCAGCGCCTTGGCGCCGGGGCACAGTCTGCGCAGAAAGCAGCCTTTGCAGTCCGGCCGCTTCGCCGTGCACACCGTGCGCCCGAAGGTCAGCAGGTTGTGGTGCAGGCTGTAGGCGCGGCCGGGCGGGATCATCAGCTTCAGCAGGCTGAAGGTCTTGTCGCGGTTGGAGTTCGTGTCCACGATCCCAAGTCTGTTGATGATGCGGTGCACGTGGGTGTCCACGGGGCACAGGTCCGCGCCGAGCGCCTCGATCAGCGTGACACTGACAGTCTTCACGCCGATGCCCTTGAGGCCCGACAGCGCTTCCATTGACGCGTCAACCCCGAGCTTGGCGATCGCCGCGTCCAGGGAGTATTCGCCCACGGTCTCCTGCAGCCAGCCCAGCAGGGCCAGGATCGCGCCTGCCTTGGCATCCGGCAGCCCGGCCGCGCGGATGTAGTCGGCCAGTTGCTTCTGGGTCAGCTTGGCCACGCGTGGCCAGTCGGGCGGCTCCACGGCCGTTGCCGCGTTGGACAGGCGCAGCTTGACCTTATCCACGTTGCCGGCCGCGTCACGCGGCAGCGTGGCGGCGTCTTTGCCGGTGGGCTTGCCCGGCAGGTGCGTGGCGAGGTTCTGGTAGCCGCGCAGGGCGTTGGGATCGGTGGTGTTCTGGCTGAGGATGGTGAGGACCAGCACTTCCAGCGAGTCCTTGCGGCCGTCCCAGACTGCGACGCCCAGGTTGGCCTCCAGCAGCTCGATCACGCGCAGCAGGCGCTTGCGCTGGTCGGCAATCGGCCGCGCGGCCTCAACCCGGTGGGGGAGGCCGGTACGTTCAAGTTTCGTAAGCCTGGCGGGCATGGGCGCAAGCTAGGAACCGGAGCCCGAAGCGCAAGCGAGGGGTGGCTAAGGCAGGTCCGCGGTTTGTTCGGGCGCTGCGGATTCACCGGTCGCCGGCGCTCCCGGCTCCTGTTCCACGTCATCGTCATCGTTGACCAGCGGCGAAAGCAGGGCCGACAGCAGTGCGTAGCGGATGGCGTCCATGGTTCACCTCCGCCCTGTGGTTGGGACTATGACTTGCGGAATTTCAGCAACATCTTGAGGTCGGCCTGGTGGCCGCCGTGGGTCTCCATGGGGGTTTCGAGCGCGCCGATGCAGTGTTCAAAACGCTTGTCGTTCACCAGCAGCTTGAAGCACTCCAGGCCGATGTGCCCGTGGCCGAGGTTTTCGTGGCGGTCCACCCGGCGCGCGAGCTCGACCTTGCTGTCGTTGATATGAAAGGCGCGCAGGTACTTCTTGATGCCGACCAGTTTGTCGTACTCGGCGAAGGTGGCCGTGTAGGCCCGCTTGGTGCGCAGGTCGTAGCCCGCGGCGAAGGCGTGCGCGGTGTCGAAGCACGTGGCGATCATGCTCTTGCGCCGCACGCCCTTGATGATGCGCGCGATGTGCTCGAAGCGCCAGCCGATGTTGCTGCCTTGGCCGGCCGTGTTCTCGATGGCGGGTTTGCACTTGCCCTTGTAGCCGTCGAGAATCTCGTTGAGCGCGTCGGCCACGCGGTCGCAGCACTCCTCGTCGCTCATCTGCTTGAGGTGCGCGCCGGGGTGGAAGACCAGCAGCTCGGCGCCAAGGCGGTCGGCGCGCTCCAGCTCATCTTTGAACGCCTCGATACTGCGCCGCCACTTGTCGTCTTCCGGCGCGCCAAGGTTGATCAGGTACGAGTCATGGATGAAGAAGCGCGCGATGCCCGTGCGTTCCACGGCGGTCTTGAAGTCGGCGACTTCGTCGTCGCTCAGAGGTTTGGAAGCCCACTGCTGCTGATTCTTGCTGAAGATCTGCACGCACTCGCAGCCGAACTCGGCCCCGCGTTCCAGCGCCTTGTGGAGGCCTCCGGAGATGGATGTGTGCGCGCCTAACAGCATGAATCAACCACGAAGTGCCACGAAGGACCACGAAGAGTCACCCCGCCTGATGCTAGCTCTTCGTGGCCCTTGGTGGTCCTTCGTGGTTCCAGTTTTTTGAATGGGCTGCAGGCCGCGATGAAGCGGCGCGGAGCCCCCTTCCTTCAAATGCTGTTGTCGGTAACCGCAAAGAGCCGCGAAGGACCGCGAAGAAGGGTAGTCGTTGAGTTTCCGTTACAACTGTTTAGCGGCGGGTCGTTGCAGGCGAATCGCGTACAGAATCCCGAAACCGATGAGGCTCAGGGCCGCAAAGGAGGAAAACAGAGCGACACCAAGTGCCATGGATTCGTGCTCCTCAGGCGAGTTGCCGCCCATCGTCAGAGGCCACAGCCAAGCGCCGGCCGCAGCGCAGGTTGCCACAGCACCATAGACAACAAGGTGGGTGGCGGCGTGCCGGAGCAGGTGTGCAAACAACTCACGGATGGAGGAGCGGAAGCTTTGCTTGTTCACCGGCCTCTCACTCATGCCGCTATTGTATGAAAGTGTGGGCCACGCGCGGACAGAAATGTCCGCGCCACTGGGTGGCTTAAATGGCGAGCCCCGAGCTTACGCTCGGGGCTCCCTGTCTTTCGTCGTGCTGTCTACTTGTAGTAGTCCTGCAGCGGTTTCACTTCTTCTTCGTGGCCGGCGAGGCTGGCTATGGCCCGCACGGCCGTTTCGGCGGCGCTCAGCGTGGTCAGGGCCGGGATGCCCTTCATTACGCACTTCTTGCGCATTGTCGCTTCGTCCGTGCGCGGGTCTTTGCCTGACGGCGTGTTGATCAGGAGGGCGATCTCGTCGTTGATCACCAGGTCCAGCACGTTCGGCCGGCCTTCCTGGATCTTGTTCACCACCTGCACCGGGATGTCCGCCGCCTGCAGCACCTGCGCCGTGCCGCGCGTGGCCACCAGCTCGAAACCCAGCTCGTGCAGCTTCTGCGCCACGGGCGGGATGCGCGACTTGTCGGAGCGCTTCACGCTGATGAACACCTTGCCGGCTCTAGGCAGGGCTTGCGAGGCGCCCGTCTGCGCCTTGGCCATGGCGCGGCCGAAAGTCTTGTCGATGCCCATCACCTCGCCGGTGCTGCGCATCTCCGGGCCCAGCAGCACGTCGGCGCCGGGGAACTTGTTGAACGGGAACACCGGCTTCTTGATGCTGAAGTGGCGCGGGATGATCTCCTCTGTGAAGCCGAGCTCTTTCAGCTTGCTGCCGCACATCACCTGGGTGGCGATCTTGGCGATGGGCTTGCCGATGGCCTTTGCCACGAAGGGCACGGTGCGCGAGGCGCGCGGGTTTACTTCAATCACCCACACCTCGTCGTCCTTGATGGCGTACTGCACGTTCATCAGGCCCTTCACCTTGAGTGCAAATGCCAGCTTGCGTGATGTTTCTCGAATGTCGCGCAGCACGTGCTCGCTGAGGGTCTGGCTGGGAATGCTGCACATGCTGTCGCCGCTGTGCACGCCGGCGTACTCGATGTGCTCCATGATGCCCGCGATCACCGCCAGCTCGCCGTCGCACAGGCAGTCCACGTCCACCTCGACCGCGTTGTCCAGGAACTGGTCGATCAGGATGGGCTTGCCCTCGGCCGCTTCCACGGCCAGGCCCACGAAGTGCTTCAGCTCGGCTTCGTCGTAGCAGACTTCCATGGCGCGCCCGCCAAGCACGAAGCTGGGGCGCACCAGCACCGGGTAGCCGATGTCGCGCGCGGCCGTGAGGGCGGCGTCGATGCCGTGGACGATGGCGCCCTTGGGTTGGCGGATGCCGAGCTCTTTGACCAGGGCATGGAACTGCTCGCGGTCGCTTGCCCGGTCAATGCTTTCGACAGGCGTGCCGATGATGGGCACGCCGGCGTCGGCCAGGCGGCGCGCCAAATTGATGGGCGTCTGGCCGCCGAACTGCACGATCACGCCTTCGGGCTTCATGACGTCATGGATGTTCATGACGTCTTCGAAGGTCAGGGGCTCGAAGAACAGGTCGTCCGAAATGTCGAAGTCGGTGCTCACCGTCTCCGGGTTGCTGTTGACCATGATGGACTCGTAGCCCATCTCGCGCAGGGCCAGGCTGGCGTGCACGCAGCAGTAGTCGAACTCGATGCCCTGGCCGATGCGGTTGGGCCCGCCGCCGATCACCATGATCTTGCGGCGCTGGCTGGGCTCGAGCTCGGTTTCTTCCTCATAAGTCGAGTAATAGTAGGGCGTCTTGGCCTCGAACTCGGCGGCGCAGGTGTCCACCAGCTTGTAGACCGGCGTGACACCCAGCTGCTTGCGGTGCGCGCGCACGCTGGGCTCGTCGGTGTTGTAGATCGCGGCAAGCTGCGCGTCGCTGAAGCCTGCGCGCTTGGCCTCACGCAGCAGTTCGGCGCCGAGCTGGCTCAACGCCGGAACGCGGCGCAGCTCGCGCTCGAGCTCCAGCAGCTGCACGAAGTTCTCCAGGAACCAGGGGTCGATGCCGCTGAAGTTGCTGACCTCCGTGGGATTCATGCCGCTGCGCAGCGCGCGGCGGATCATGAAGATGCGCTCCACGCCCGGGGTGATCAGGCCGTTTTTGAGCTCCTGGCGCGAGAGCTTGCGGGTTTCGAGCGACTCCTTGCGGTCCGCGCCGAAGCCCATGCGCCCGATTTCCAGGCTGCGGATCGCCTTCTGCATCGCCTCTTTGAACGTACGGCCGATGCTCATGGCCTCGCCGACGGACTTCATCTGAGTGGTCAGCACGGTGTTGGCGCCGGGGAACTTCTCGAAGGCCCAACGCGGGGTTTTCACCACCACGTAGTCGATGCTGGGCTCGAAGCTGGCGGGCGTGGCCTTGGTGATGTCGTTCTGCAACTCGTCGAGCGTGTAGCCCACGGCCAGCTTGGCCGCGAACTTGGCGATCGGGAAGCCGGTGGCCTTGGATGCCAGCGCGCTGCTGCGGCTTACGCGCGGGTTCATCTCGATCACCACGCGGCGGCCGGTGCGCGGGTCCACGGCGAACTGCACGTTGCTGCCGCCGGTTTCGACGCCGATCTCGGTCATGATCTTCTTGGCGTCGTCGCGCAGGAGCTGGTACTCCTTGTCCGTCAGCGTGAGCGCGGGCGCGACGGTGATCGAGTCGCCCGTGTGCACGCCCATGGGGTCGAGGTTTTCGATACTACAGATCACGACGAAGTTGTCCTTCTTGTCGCGCATCACCTCGAGCTCGTATTCCTTCCAGCCCGCCAGGTACTCGTCAATCAGCACCTGGCTGACGGGGCTGAGCGACAGGCCCTTGCGGCAGATTTCTTCGTATTCCTCGAGGTTGTAGGCGATGCCGCCGCCCGTGCCGCCCATGGTGAAAGCCGGGCGGATCACGGCTGGCAGGCCGATGGTTTCAAGTGTCGCCACACACTCAGCCCAGTTGTGGGCGATCTCGCTGCGCGGCTGGGCAACGCCGATCTTGTTCATGGCGTTGCGGAAGGCTTCGCGGTCTTCGGCTTTGTGGATGGCTTCCGGGGTGGCGCCGATCATCTCGACACCGAACTTCTCAGGCACGCCCATCTTGGCGAGCTGCATGGCGGTGTTGAGCGCGGTCTGGCCGCCGAGGGTGGGCAGCAGGGCGTCGGGGCGTTCTTTCTCGATGATCTTGGCGGCGATCTCCGGCGTGACGGGCTCAACGTAGGTGCGGTCGGCCATCTCCGGGTCGGTCATGATGGTGGCCGGGTTACTGTTCACCAGCACGACCTCGTAGCCCTCTTCACGCAAGGCCTTGCAGGCCTGTGTGCCGGAGTAGTCGAACTCACAGGCCTGGCCAATGATGATGGGGCCCGAGCCGATGATCATGATCTTCTTGATGTCAGTGCGTTTGGGCATCTACGTCCTGTGTTGTCGTCGGTCTAGCGTCTGATCGTCGCAAGGTTGTAGGGATTAGGTTGTAGGGGCGGATTTCAGCTTTTCCCTAAAACCTACAACCTATTCCCTACAACCTGCTTTTCTATTACCACCGTCGCCGTTGCGTACTCCCGCGTGTGACTTAGCGAGAGCCACAAAAAAGACGGCCCCAGGCCGTCGAGAACCACCTTTGCTTCACCGCTGATTTCGAGGGTTGGTTTGCCGTCCTCGTTGTTGCACACACCGATCTGGCTGAAGCCTACCCCCTGGCTCCAGCCGGTGCCGATGGCCTTCATGAAGGCTTCTTTAGCAGCGAAGCGTGCCGCAAAGTGGATCTCCGGGCGCGCCTTGCCTCGGCAGTACTCAATTTCGGTGGGGGTGAAAACGCGGGCCAGGAACTCCTTGCGCTTGTCCTGCAGGAGCTTCTCGATTCGGGCGACTTCCACGATGTCAGTGCCGATGCCCAGGATGGCCATGATCGTCCCAGTTTGAGCCGGTGTTCCAAAAGGGTCAGGCACAGTTTCCTGCGGAAACTGAGCCAGACCCTTTCCGGCATTGGGGGCGGAAGATTAGCGGGTTCCGGCCGGATTGCAACGTGGGGATAACGCAGGGGTGGGCCCAAGTGCCCGCCCGCCACATGCCCCCCGGGGGCCACCACATGGGGCGGCCTCTACTTCTCGTAACAACCGCGGTCGAAGCCGCCGCCTGCGGGGCGGCTGGCGCCGTCGTGGGCTGTGGCTACGCCCAGGCCGCTTTGCCCGTCGTCGCGGCCGGCGCTGCCGGTGGCGAGGCTGAAGTCACCGGCGCTGTTGAAAGTGGGGGCCGTGGTGATGCTGTTCGCCGCGCCGCTGATCAGCGCCTGCCACTGGGCGAGCGTGTAGGCCTGGCTGGTGTCGTCGTTCACCCACACTCCCCAGCCGTCGGTGCTGCGGCAGATGTTGTAGTCGGCCGTGGTGCCGGACAGAGAGTCGCTGCTCCAGGTGATCGCGCCGCGCGCGCCGCCGATGAAGATGTTGTTCTTGATGTCATTGCCGGTGCTGCCGTTGAGCATGCTGAGGCAGAAGCGCCCGTTGCCGCTCTGGAACACCACGGTGTTGTGGTAAATGCGGTTGTTCATGCTGCCGTAGGCGCTGCTGAAGCCGTCGTCCCAGAGCGCGATGCCGCTCTGGTTCAGGTTGTTCACCACCAGGTTGTTGCGGATGTCGCAGTCGCGGATGCTGGCGAAGTTCAGCCCGGCCGCGCCGTTGATGCCGTTGCCCTCGCACCAGTTGTTCTCGATCACGCCGTCCTCGGTGATGCCGTCGCCGCGGGTGCCGAAGCCGGGCACCTGTTGGGCGGGGTCGCTGTTGATCTGGATGCCGCTGGCGTTGTTGTCGTGGCAGTAGTTGCCGCGGATCAACGGCCGGTCGCCGCTGTTGGAAAAGTAAATGCCGTGTTCAAGGCCGCTGTCGTGGCACTCATTGCCCTCGAGGACCACGTCGTCGGAGTAGTCGGTGAAAATGCCCCAGCGCCCGCCGTTGCTGAACACGCCGCCCTGAATGGTGACGTGAAAACTTTCCGTCACGCGCACGCCCGCCCGGAAGGCGTTCAGGGTGCGCAGGCCG
The DNA here is from genome assembly GCA_020638635.1 of Planctomycetota bacterium. Lineage (GTDB taxonomy): Bacteria > Planctomycetota > UBA8742 > UBA2392 > UBA2392 > JACKID01. The sequence continues at coordinate 54,040 of JACKIE010000012.1, read as the reverse complement.
TGGATGATCACGTAGTGGCAGTCGTAGATCTTGATGGCGTCGCGGTTGTCCGGCGTGGTGCTGGCGCTGGTGCCGCTGTTGATTACGGCTGCGTTGCCGGAGGCGCGGAAGACGATCGGCATGCCGCTGGTGCCGGTCACGCTGCTGAGCGTGAAGCGCGCGTAGTTGCCGTCGGCCACTTCGACAATGTCGCCCGCCTGCACGGTGTTGGCGGCGTGCTGCAAGGTGGCCCAGGCTTGTGCCGGCGTGGTGCCGCTGTTGCCGTCGTTGCCGGTGGGGGAGACGTAGTAGGTGGCCGTGCCGCTCGGTGCTGGCGGCACGAACGGCGCACTGCCGCCGCCCGCGCTGGCGGTGGTGACGTTGAACGCGCCGCTGTTGGCGCCGGTCAGGCTCGCGGCCGTGAAGTTCAGCGTGTAGGCCGTGCCAGCCAGGTCGATGCTGAGACCGTTGAAGTTGACCACGCCGTTGATGGCGGTGAGTGTGGCCGTGCCGGTCAGCTGCGCGCCGCCGGTGCCGCCGCTGAGGGCGACGCTGACCTGGGTGGTGTTGTCGGTGCTGACGCGCAGGCCGGCGGCGTCCTGGATTTCCACGCGTGGCTGGGTGGCGAACACGTTGCCGGCGGTGGCGCCCGCGGGTTGCTGGATCACGGCCAGCTGCGCGGGCGGGCCGACCTGGACGGTGCCGCCGCCGCTGGAGCCGCCGCCGTCACCGGCGCAGCCGTAAAGCCCGATCAAAACGCAAGCCAGTGCAAACGCAGCAATCCGCTTCGGCATCGCATCCCCGTCTGGAAGGTGTCAACGCGGGAATGCGGCGGGTGGTGGGAAGGGGTCAGAAAAAAGCCGCGGGCGGGGCGCCCGCGTCACATCAAAGCACGCGGGCCGAGGCGTAGCCTACTACCTGGTTATAGTCGCCGCTGGTTTCACCGCTGGTGGTGTGTTCGAGCAGCTCCACCTGGCTGGCGCCGAGGGCCTTGCAGGTTTCGAGCATCAGGGCCGTGGCGTGTACGCCGCACATGCTGATGTCGCGACTGTAGCACACTTCCAGCATGCCGCGCGTGTCATAGGCCTTCAGCTTGTCGAGCGCGAGCTGGTCCTTCTGCAGCGTGGTGTCCTGATCTTCGTAATGGTTCATGTCGCTGCTGGCCACGATCAGCGTGTCGTCGCCGTCCTGCGCCAGGATCGCGCGCGCGATGCCTTCCGCCACGGCTTCGACGCGCTCGAAGGGCGCGTGGCTGACGCTGATCACGCAGATCTTCACGGCCGGGTTGAGCACTTGCAGAAACGGCAGCACCACCTCGGCGGCGTGCTCGTTGAAGTGCGGCAGGTTTGACACGTCAATACCTTCCACGTTGCCGAGCGCCGTGGTCAGCTTCTCGTCCACGTGGATCTTGCCCAGCGGCGTCTCCCACTCGCGGTAGCCCGCCAGGCTGAACGTCCCGCCGCCCACCTGGTGCTTGGTGTGCAGCAGCAGCACCGTGCCCGGGATCTCGACACTGGCCAGCGCACGGCCGCAGACCGCGCCCGAGTACATGTAGCCGGCGTGGGGGACCAGCACGCCGTAAGCCCTGGCGCGTTTGGCGGCGGGCTTGGCGATGTAGCCTTCGATCTCGGCGCGCAGGCGCGAGGGCACGGCGGTGTAGAAGTGCCCGGCAACGTGCGGATGGCGGATGGTTTCAGTCATGGAGTCAGGTTTCAGGTTACAGGTTACAGGTGTCAGGGCTACAGATCGAACGCGGATCGAGGGCTCGGTAAATCCCTGAAACCTGACCCCTGTAACCTGGCTAGATGTCGATGTCGTCCGGCGCCTCGTCGGGCACCACGTCCACGATCACGAATGTGCCGGCCGCGAGGTCACCCAGGCGCTGCTGCTTGCCGGTCATCATCATCAGGCCCATGGGAATCAGCAGCACGGCCCAGTGGATCAGCTCGAACACTTTCAAGGCGTTGCGCACCACGATGCGCCAGGCCGCCGGCGCCTCGCCGTCGGCGTCCACCACGCGCAGACGGAACAGCGCCTTGCCGAAGGTGCGCCCCCAGAGCAGCTCGCAGACCATGCCGTAGATCGAAAGCACCAGCAGCGTCACCAGGGTAGCCTGCAGTGTGGGCAGCAGGTTGGCGTCGAAGCTGGTGACCGTGCCGATTGCCAGGAAGCCGTAGGCCTGCTCCCAACTGTACCCGTAAATGCTCTGCAGCAGGATCACGACGGGGCTGGTGATCGCGATGTCCAGCAGCAGCGAAACCGCGCGCGCCAGCGGGTTGGCGTACAGCAGCTTCGGCAGCTCTTCCTTCTTGCCGGCCTCTTTCTCGTGATTCTCGATGATGTTGACCAGGGTGCGGTCAAGCGGGCGTTCGCGGTTCAGCAGCAGCCACACGCCCTGGCTGGCCATGATCAGCACCACGCCGAACAGCAGGGAAATCCAGATGATGTAGACGGCCGGCCCGTTGGTCTTGTCCAGCGGCAGCACCCGCGGCTGCGACCACTCCAGCGAGCCGTCGGCGCCCAGGGCGGTCTCGCTGGTGCGCACTTCGCCCGCCTCGCTGTACACGGCCTGCAGCTTGTCGCCGCGCGCGGCCAGGGTCACGAAGTTGGTGAGCTCAAGCCCCGTGGCCGGCTTGTCGCGCGCGGGCGGCAGGGCGTCCACCCAGCTTCCCTTGCTGGATTTCTCGTCGCGCGTCCAGACCATCAGTTGCCAGGTGCGGTTGCTTTCTTCCTTGCGCATCAGCGCCACCACCGGGCGCGGGCCGCCGGCGCTGGCGATCACGGCAAACGACGCGCGCCGCACGTTGCTGGTCACCTCCGAGCTGAAGTTGCGCTGCACGGCCGTGCGCAGTTGTGCCGGCGCTTCGGGCGCGGGATCGGGTGTTTCGTCCGCATCCTTGTCTTCGGCGGGCTCGCCGCTGACGGCCGCCTCTATGCTGGGCGTGAACGAGAGCAGCGTGAGGTCGCCATTGCGTGTCTCGATGATCGAGAGCCAGACCGCGTCGGCCGTCACGCGCGCCTGCAGGTCCAGCTCCGGCGAGCGCGCCTTGTGTACGGAGCGCGCGGCGACCTCGGGGCGGCCGAAGGGCTGCACCATGACCTCGGCGCCGCTGGCCCAGCACAGCCAAAGGGTCTGGTTGAAGCTGACCACGACGGGAGAAGCGGTGGGGTCGTTGAGGCCCAGGCTCTCGAGCTTGTCGCGTTGCCATTCATCGCCGCCGGTGTTGAACAGCATGAAGCGCGAGGGGGTGGTGATGCCGATGTGGCCGCCGTTCACCGGTGTGGCGCTGCGCACCAGGCCCTCGTAGCGCGTGCCGGCCAGGATGTTCTCGCCCTGCACGCGCACCAGGGCGAATGAGCCTTCCTGCGGCATGTTCTGGCCGGCGAGGTCGAGGTGCTGATCGATCAGCCACAGGGAGTCGCCGTGGGGGACGACAAGAATCAGGCGCGAGTTGGGGGCAAGCGTCTGGGTCTGGTTCGCACCGAACAGCAGCAGCACGGAGATCACGGCCGTGATTGCGAACGAGATGCGCACGAACTTGAGGCGCTTGCGCTGGCGCAGGATGCGTCGGCGCAGCAGCTCGGGCAGGTCGTCATCCGGTGCGTGCTTCATGCAGAGATAATGCGTGAAGGTGGTGGGGGAATTCCAGTGGTAACGGAGGAACTGGCCTCGGTAGGGTCGGGCCCTTCGATTCGCTTCGCTCGCTCCCTTCGACAAGCACAGGGCAGGCAGGGCGCCATTGAAACGCCCCGCTTCAAGCGGGGCGCTTCAATGGCGGAGAGGGTGGGATTCGAACCCCGAAACAGTCCTGCGGACTGTTTCGGACGCGAAGTAGCCCGGACCGAGCTCGCCTGAAGGCGAGCGAATCCGGGCGTAAACGGAGCGGTGGTACAACCGGTTTGGTCGTACCACCGCCGATCAAGCATGGCGGAGAGGGTGGGATTCGAACCCACGGTCCCGGTTAAGGGACGCTCCCTTAGCAAGGGAGTGCGATCGGCCACTCTGCCACCTCTCCGCGTTTACAGATGGATCGCGGCAGCAAGGTAGCTGACCCTTCACCAGTGTCAACGGGCGGGAGATGCAACGGGTGTCCTGCGTGGCGCGTCCAACAACGTTGACACGGGACGCGGGACACTCGACGCGGGACTACACCAGTTGCCACTTCACCAGCGCCCAACCCAGCACGGCCAGCGCCCCGTTACCCAGGATGTGCAGCAGCATTGGCGCCACCAGTGTGCGCCTCTTCTCAAAGGCCCACGCAAAAATCAGCCCGCCGAAAAACTGGTTGATCGGAAACTTGTTCGAGTGCGCAAACGCGAACAGCAGGGACAAAACGACGATGGTAATCCAGCGTCCCCAGCGCTCACGCAGGGGCGGATACAGCAGGCCGCGGAACCAGATTTCCTCCAGCACCGGAAACAGCAGCACCACGCCCAGCAGGTACGAGAAGCTGTAGTCCTTGAAAATCGCGCCGCGCAGGTGATCTTTGAAAGCCAGGTCTGGCTCATCCACGATTCCCTGCAACACCAGCCAGTACACGCCGGCCGCCAGCAGGTAAAACGCGCCCATGCCGAGCGCCGCCAGGGCGAAGAACTTCAGATCGCCGGGCAGGCGTTCGAGACTCAGGCCCAGCGTGCGTAACTTCGCCTTGCGCAGGAACTTCCAGAAAATCAACAGCGCGAATGTGAACCCCAGCATCACCCCGAGTTGGGGTCCGTCGCTGGGCAGCCAGCCAGGTGGCGTCAAGTGATGGTTCTCGATCAGCCAGTGCACACCCATTTGCGCGCCGGTGAAAGCAGCCATCCACAGGATGGCGCGCACGGGTCCGATGGGATACTCGTCGTGAAATTGCTCCCACGGGTCGGCTGAGATGGAAATCTCAGCTTGGTTGGATTGTTGTAAAGGCTGATCACTCAAGGACTTACCAGATTGAAGTTGGGTTTGTCGTGAAAGAAGCAGCTTGCAATATTACGTTGATCGGATACACTAAGTCTTGTGCAGCCTATGCTTTAGGATAATTTGTCCAACGCCTGCTTCGCCATTTTGGTGAGTTCGATATGACAGCCCGTCGCACGATAACCAAGAAAGAGCTGGTTCTGCGCATCGCGGAGAACACTCACCAGAAGCAAACTATCACCCGCGACATCATTCAACTCTTCATCGACGAAGTGATCAACGAACTTGCGCGTGGTAACCGGCTGGAATTGCGGGACTTCGGTGTTTTCGAGGTTAAGGTGCGGCGCTCGCGCAAGGCGCGCAACCCCAAAACCGGCGCCGAAGTGCGCGTGCCCGAAAAACGCGTCGTCACCATCAAGCCGGGTAAGAAAATGAAGGAAGAAATCAACCGCCACGCCGAGGCCGAGCTCGCCGCCGAACTCGCGGCCAGTGCCGCCCACGCCAGGGGCGCCGTAGCGCCGGCGCCGATACCAGTCGAGGAGCCTGAGGCCGCCCAAGCCGCCAGCGACCCCGACCCCGACTCGGAACGATAAATCCGCGCGAGTTCCACACAGGATTCCACAAGCTTCGCGGATCGTTGTTTATGCGTCGATCCGGACCACAGAGTCAGTATGTCCACAGAAACCAACAACCTCCGTGGCCCGACCTCGGCCCTGAACCCGCCCGACGACAGCGCCTTCATGCGCGCCGCGTTGAAAGAGGCGATCTCCGCCTACGAGAAGGGCGAAGTGCCCGTCGGCGCCGTGGTGGTGCACGAGGGGCGCATCATCGGCCGCGGTCACAACCTGCGTGAGACTTTGAACGACCCGACCGCACACGCGGAGATGCTGGCAATGACCGCCGCCTCGGAGGCGCGCGGCCAGTGGCGCCTGGACGAGTGCACGCTGTACGTCACGCTTGAGCCCTGCCCGATGTGCGCGGGTGCGATCGTGAACGGGCGGGTCAAGCGCGTGGTGTACGGCGCAAGTGACCCAAAGGCCGGGGCTTGTGGAACATTGTTCAATCTGGTACAGGATGCCCGCCTGAATCACCGCGCGGAGCTTGAGGCAGGGGTTCTGGGCGAGGAAGCAGGCGAACTGTTGAAGAGCTTCTTCCGCGAGTGCCGAGAGGGCACCATCGCGCGCAGGGGCGGAAAGGATCCGGAATGAAGCCGGCAAAGATGAAGCGTCGTCACCAGGCCAAGGGCCGCAAGACCACCAACCGTTGGCTGAAGAAGGGCAAGCCCAGCAAGGCCGCGAACCCGCGCTAGCGCGATTCAAAATGAAAAATGCAAAATTCAAAATGGGGCTGCATCACCGGGCCGTTTTGAATTTTGCATTTTAAATTTGGAATTCCGGAGGGGTGGCAGAGTGGTTGATCGCGTCGGTTTCGAAAACCGAAATGTCCGAAAGGGCATCGGGGGTTCGAATCCCCCCCCCTCCGCCATGAAGAAGCCCGCCGAAAGGCGGGCTTCTTCATGGTGTACTGTGCGAGTGAAGCGAGCCGAAGGGCGTACGTCGAACCCCGGTGCCGCTATTCCGGCGTGGCGTCCATGGTGTCGAAGCGGCGGCCGGTCAGCATTAGCAGCAGTTCCATCTCGCCGGCCAGTGCCGCTGCCGCTGCCACCCCGCCAATGGCGAGACCAGGCACCGGTGCGTGCAGCGCATAACCGATGCCGGCGGAGATCGCGAACAGGCCGCCCGGGATGATCGAGAGCAGCGTGCCCAGGATCATGCGCACCATCAGCGACAGCAGATTGCGCCCGATGGTCTCGAAACCCGGCTCGCTGTGCGCGCTGCTCAGCCACGCCGGCATGATCAGCACGGCGGCGCTTTCCAGGCCGATCATCATCACGGCCGTGACCGGCAACAGCGGCGTCAGCGCCGCGTACACGCCCAGGATCAGCAGCGTCTCGTCCCACTTCGCCACGCTCAGCGCGGCGATGATCGCGGCCGACAGAGCGATGAAACCCGGCACGCTCGCCAGCAGCGCGCCCGCCCACACCTTGCCGCGCAGCAGGGCGTAGCCCGTGATCGGCAGGCCTTTCCAGAGCGCCAGGCGGCGCAGCTCTGTGTGCATGCCGGTGGCCATCATGCGCGGGCACATCATGAGCAGCATGGCGCCCATCGCGCCGGACAGCGCGATCGAGAACACCGCCACGCCGCGCGAGTGCGCGATACGATCGCCCACCGCCGCCAGCACCAGCAGGATCACCGACACCGCGATCGCCAGCCGCCACATCCCGATGCGCCACTCGGCCACGAAGGTCTGCCAGAACACACCGCGCCAAGCCGGGCCCGTCGGCTTCAGCTTCAGGCGCGTGCTGCGCGTCTTCTTCAGGCTGGTGGTCATCGCGGCGAACGCGCCGCCGCGGCGCATGGCCTCAACCTTGCGGCCGGTGGTTTCGGCCAGTTCCAGCGCGCGTTCCTCAAACGGCGCGACCAGCAGCATGCAGATTCCGTATAGCACGGCGCATGCGAGCAGCACGGCGCCGGCGCCGCCTGCGAACGCGAGCCAGTCCGAAGCGCCGATCATGCGCGCAAGCTGCCGCAGGGGCCAGTGAACCCGGCCCGGGAGGCCTTCCAGCAGCACTAATGGAATCGACTGGAGCAATGCGTCTTTATCGCGGATGTAGCTTGCGAACCGCACGTAGTTGATCAGCGGCGGCACCAGCACCCACGCCAGCAGCAGGATGGACGGCACATACAACAGCGGGCCGGGCAGGCGCGCGTTTTTCATGCGGTTGGCCGCCAAGGCCGCCGCCATGGCGTTGAACGAAAGCAGGTTCATCAGCAGGAACGCACCCAGGCCTGAGAACAGCGGGTTCAGGTCAGGGCTGCGCAATGAGCCCAGCGCTGCGAAACCACCGATCATCAGGAAGATCAGTTGCGGCCGCAGAAGCCGGTAGGCAACCAGGTCGCGCCGCTTGAAGGGCAGCACGAAAAGCTGCGCGGCCTCCGGGCGCGTGAATGCCGGCGCCGGGCGCGAGGGCGCCATGGCCCAGCCCATGGCCAGCATCAGCCCCAACCCCGGGCCGATGAACAAGCGGAAACGCTCGAAGCCGCCGGTGCTGCCGACGTCGCGCACGGAGGTCACCAGGCCCGGCATGCCGAAACTCAGCCAGAAGTAGCCGATCGCCAGCAGCGCCGGCACGAAGTAGCGCGGGTTTTTCAGGCGCGACAGCCGGTGCTTCAGCCCGCCCGCCGATTGCCGGAACGCCAGGTAGCGCAGGGCCGGGTGCATCAGGCCGGCTCCGCGTCGTAGCCCGTGGCGCGCAGGAAGATGGCCTCGAGCCCGCTGTCCTTGAGTTCGGGGATGCTCTGGCGCACTTCTTCAAGCGAGCCGTGCAGCACCTTCTTACCGTTCTGCAGCAGCAGCAGGTGCGTGGCGATTTCTTCCACCAGTCCCAGCAGGTGGCTCGAGATGATCACCGCCGCGCCCTCGGCCGCCAGGCGCCGGATCGTCTGCTTGATGCGGCGGATCGCCACCGGGTCCAGCCCGGTCAGCGGCTCGTCGAACAGCACGGCCTTGGGACGATGCAGCAGGCCGCAGGCGATGGCGACCTTCTGCTTCATGCCGCGGCTGAGCGTGCCGGGCAGGGCGTCTTCTTTGCCGGTGAGCTCGAATTCCTTGAGCAACTCGGCGGCGTGGGCCTCGGCGTCGCTGACGTTGTAGACGCGGCCGTAGAATTTCAGGTGCTCGGCAATGGTCAGGTAGTCGAACAGCTGGGGCTCGTCGGGCACGAACGCCAGCTGGCGCTTGGCGCTGACGGGATCGCTGATCAGGTCGTGTCCGGCCACGCGCACGGCGCCGGCGCTGGGCTGCAGGATGCCGGTGATGCAGCGCATGGTGGTGGTCTTGCCGGCGCCGTTGGGGCCCACCAGGCCCAGCACGTCGCCGGGGTTGACGGTGAACGAAAGCCCATCGACGGCCGTGGCGCCCTCGTAAGTCTTGACCAGATCAAACACTTCAATCATGGCGGGAAGCATAGCAGCGAGCGCGCGTTGCGCCTGCTGCAAAGATCAGCATGGATTGGAGCCAACTACTGCGCGTCCCGGTAGAAGGTGATGCAGACGCCGGTGGGGTCCAGCACGGCGAACTCGCGGGTGCCCCAGGGCTTGTCGGCGAGCTTGCCGTTGGGGTGGATCACGCCGCCGTGCTTGCTGTATTCGCTGAACAGGCCGTCCACGTCCTTTACCAGGAAGCGCGCCATGGTCTGCTCGCCGACGGTGCGGGCCAGGCCGCCGTCCACGCGGGCCAGGTGTACCTCAACATCGTCACGCTTCAGGCCGACGTAGCCGGGGGCGTCGCTGTTGTCGCGGAAGGTTTCATCGAAGCCCAGCTTGTCCTTATAAAAGGAAAGAGCCGCGCCGAAATCGCCCACGGGCAGAACCGGGATACCCTTCAGCAGCGCCGCCATGACTACCTCCGTGAAGGGCGCAACTATGTCTTTCGTCTCATGGAACGCAAGGACTCTTAATCAGCGGGATTCGACGCGGTAGGTCTTTCCGTCGAACTGGATGCGCAGGCGGCGGCCGAAGAACGGGCTGGCAAGGAAGCCGTCGGCGTCCATGATCTGCGGTTCGTAGTTACCCTTGGCAGGATTCAGGTGAATCGCAAGCGCGCCGGTGCTCGGGTCTGCAATCCAGTACTCCGGCACTCCCGCTTCCGCGAGTGCGATCTTCTTGTCGCCCCAGTCGCGACCGCCTGTTGACGGCGAAAGAATCTCCACGACCAGCGCCGGCAGCGCACGGACCGGTACCTTTGCCATGTCAACCTCGGCACGGCGGAATATGTTGATATCCGGACGCAGGTAGTTGTCTGAGCCGGGCAGGAGCACGTCTTCATCGGGCAGCAAGATGAACTCGGGCTTGTTCTCGAGTTCGCGGCGCATCCAGTATCCGAGTTCAAAGTAGAGGTGCTGGTGAAATGGTATCGGCGCGGGTGTCAAGACGGGTGCCCCCCAGATCAATTCCCAGTGCTGCGTGTCGGGCCAGTCCAGCGCCAGGAAGTCCTGCAGCGACATCTGATCGTGTACCGGGCGCCGCATGCCATCACGCCCGACCACATGGGTCGGATTGTCTGCGGTGATGGACTTGCTGGACGCCATGGATGCCTCCTGAAACATGATAGCAACCTGCGGCAGGCATGCGTCTCGCAATTCAGTCCGGCGCGGCCGGCGCTCGCGCTGGCACGGGCGCGGTGGCGCCCATGCCCGCGGCGGTGGGGGGCTTCAGCGCGTGGGACTCGGGCTGCCTGGCGTCGCGGCGGCGCACCCCCAGCTCGGCCAGCGTGATGAAGGTGGGCAGCAGGATCGCGAACACCACCGCGATTAACCCCAGTGCGGGCATGCCCTGCAGGCTCTTGTCCGGGTTTTCCGTCAGGATGAAGCTCGAGAGGCTGGCCGCCAGCGCCAGCACGGTGTGCTGCACCGCGCTCTGCATCGACATGAAGGCCGCGCGCTCGTGGGCCATGGGCACCTTGGTGTCCAGCGTGCGGGCCGGCACGCCGCGTACCGTCATAGCCCCCATGAAGAACACGAACAGCAGCAACGAGGGCAGCGGCTGGTAATTAATGAACCAGATGTACATCACCGTGATCGTCAGCAGCGCGCCCACCCAGCTCACAGCCGCGCTGCCGAAGCGGTCGGTCAGACGGCCGACGAACTGGATGACCAGCAGGCTGACGGTTCCGCCGATCAGGTACAGGGGCCCCAGCACGCTCGGCGTGTATTCGATGCCGACCCGCGCCAGCAGTTCGGGGATCCACGCTTCGCCGGTGTAGTGCAGGTTGAACTCGAGGTAGACCGGAATGTTCGGAATCACCGCAAACGCGCTGGTCACCATGGAAGCCAGCGCCAGCGCCGACAGCAGCGGCAGCGGCTTGCCCAGCATCCGGAACATGCCCCAGCCCGGCGGCGTGACGCCCTGGCTGAGATGCAGCTTCAGCGGCGGCAGCAGGAAGATCGCGGCCGCGCTGACAGCGGCGCCCAGGGCCGCCACGCTGTAGAACGGCGCGCGCCAGCCCGCCGCGTGGGCGATCTCCAGCGAGATCGGCACGCCCGCGATGCTGGCGATGCTGAAGGCCGACATCACGGTGCCCATGGCGCGGCCGCGGCGTTCGCGGGGCACGACGTCGGCGATGATCGCGAGGCTGATGGCCGTGGCGGGGCCGCCGAACAGGCCGGCCACCACGCGGGCGGCGATCAGCGTCGGCAGGTTCCAGGACAGGCCGGCCAGCGCGGTGCCGAGCACCAGCCCGAACATCGAGACCGCCAGCGCCTTGCGGCGGTCGAAGCGGTCAAGGAAGAAGCTGCCCGCCACGCCCGAAACGGCTGCCGCCGCGGTGTAGCTGCCGGCGATCAGCCCGATGTGGTTGGTCGAGATGCCGAGCTCGCGGGCGAATTCCGGCCCCAGCGGCATCACGATCATGAAGTCGAGGATGTTGATGAAGTGCACGGCCGCGATCAGCAGCACGACGGCGCGTTCGGAAACGGAGAGTTCAGGGTGCTTGCTCATGGGCTGACCAACCGGGGGCGATTGTGCGCCCGGGTGCGGAAAGAACAACGGGCGGTGATCGGTAATTTCCGAACGTTCTAAGGCTGAAGCAGGATACGAAGTCACATTCAACGCACGGCGGATTCAGCAGTTGCGCCGGGGGTTGCGGAGTATTAAACGGGTCGCGTCACCCCCGGAGTTGCTTCCATGAATTCATCCGCGTCCGCATCGTCCGTTGGTGGCCACGCGGGCGGCTTTGCCGCCACGCACCGCAGCGACAACTGGTGGCTGGGCTGGGTGCTGACGGCGGGCGGGCTGATCCTGTTCTTCGGCTACCTCACGATCCGCGCCTTCCAGGGCACCTACTTCTGGAGCGGCCACGGGCTGGCCTACATCAGCCCCGCTGGTTCACCTCCCTTGTTCACGCCGGCGAGCGGTTACCCGGGCGCGGTGCCGCTCAGTCACGCCTGGCTGGGCGCGTTTCCACGCTGGTGGCCGAAGTTCATCCCGCAGTCGCCGGCGTTCTTTGTGCCGGGTCTGGCGATCGCGTTTCGCTTTACCTGCTATTATTATCGCAAAGCCTACTATCGCGCCTTCGCCGCGACGCCGCCCGCCTGCGCCGTGGGCGGCGCGCCGCTGAAGTACCGCGGCGAGACCGCGTTGCTGCTGTTCCAGAACCTGCACCGCTACGCGCTGTACGGCGCGCTGCTGCTGCTGGTGTTCCTGTGGTACGACGCGTTCCGCGCGTTCTTCAACGAGCACGGGCGCTTCGGCATCGGGGTGGGCACGCTGGTGCTGGTGATCAACGCGTCGCTGCTTTCGGGCTACACCTTCGGCTGCCACTCGTGGCGGCACCTGATCGGCGGCAAGCTCAACTGCTTCAGCTGCGACGGCGCCAGCAAGTTCCGCTACACGATCTGGAAGAAATCGACCTGGTACAACCAGCGTCACATGCTGTTCGCGTGGCTCAGCCTGTTCTGGGTCGCGTTTACCGACTTCTACGTCAGCATGGTTTCGCGCGGAGTGATTACGGACCTGAACACCTGGTAAAGCGGGCACAGGTGCCAGGTTCCAGGGCGCGTAGCCCGTACCTGCCCTGAAACCTGACACCTGTAACCTGAAACCTGACTTATGGCCGGACCTGACGTATCTGAGTTGCAGACCTTCGAGCACGACGTGCTGGTAATCGGTGCCGGCGGCGCCGGCCTGCGCGCCGCCATCGCCTGCGCAGCGCTGGGCAAGAACACCGGCCTGGTGTGCAAGAGCCTGCTGGGCAAGGCCCACACCGTGATGGCCGAGGGCGGCATGGCGGCCGCCATGGGCAACGTGGATTCGCGCGACAACTGGAAAGTGCACTTCCGCGACACCATGCGCGGCGGCAAGTTCCTGAACAACTGGCGCATGGCGGAACTGCATGCCAAGGAAGCGCCCGAGCGCGTGCGCGAGCTGGAAGAATGGGGCGCGGTGTTCGACCGCACCAAGACAGGCCTGATCAGCCAGCGCAACTTCGGCGGCCACCGCTACCCGCGCCTGGCCCACGTCGGCGACCGCACAGGATTGGAACTCATCCGCACGCTGCAGGACCACGGCGTGCACCAGGGCATCCACGTGCACATGGAGTGCACGATCCTCGACCTGCTGAAAGACGGCGACCGCGTGGTCGGCGCGCTGGGCTACTGGCGCGAGACCGGTCGGTTTGTGCTGTTCAAGGCCAAGGCCGTGGTGCTGGCCACCGGCGGCGCCGGCAAGGCCTGGCGCGTGACCAGCAACAGCTGGGAATACAGCGGCGACGGCCTGGCCATGGCTTACATCGCGGGCGCCGAGCTGATGGACCTGGAGTTCACGCAGTTCCACCCGACCGGCATGGTGTGGCCGCCGAGCGTGCGCGGCACACTGGTAACCGAAGGCGTGCGAGGCGACGGCGGCATTCTCAAGAACAAGGAAGGCAAACGCTTCATGTTCGGCTACATCCCGGAGCGTTTCGCCCCGGAGACCGCCGACAGCGAAGAAGAAGCCAACCGCTGGCTCAAGGGCGACAAGTCCGCCCGCAGGCCGCCCGAGCTGCTGACCCGCGACGTGGTGGCCCGCGCCATCAACGCCGAGGTCAAGGCCGGCCGAGGCTCCGAGCACGGGGGCGTGTATCTCGATATCGCCAGCCGCCTGCCCGCGGAGCTGATCAAGAAGAAGCTGCCCAGCATGTACCACCAGTTCAAGGAACTGGCGGAAGTGGACATCACCACCGACCCCATGGAAGTCGGCCCCACGCTGCACTACTTCATGGGCGGCATCCGGGTGGACGCCGACAGCCAGATGACCACCGTGCCCGGCCTGTTCGCGGCGGGCGAGTGCGCGGCCGGCCTGCACGGCGCGAACCGACTGGGCGGCAACTCGCTGAGCGACCTGATCGTGTTCGGCAAGCGCGCGGGCGATGGCGCTTGCGACTGGGCCGACAAGCACGACGGCGGCCAGATCGACAACGAGCAGGTGCTGTCGATCATCCGGCGCGCGACGGAAATCCTGAACCGCGAATCCGGCGCCAACCCGTTCGTGGTGCAGGAGAATCTGCAGGAGATGATGAGCCACAACGTGGGCATCATCCGCGTCAAGCACGAGCTGGAAACAGCTGTCGAGAAGTTGCAGGAGCTGAAGAAGGAAGCGGCGACGGCCAAGGCCCACGCCACCAGCCAGTACAACGCCGGCTGGCACACGGCGCTGGACCTGCGCAATCTGCTGATCAGCGCCGAGGCGGTGACGCGCGCGGCGCTGCTGCGCGAGGAAAGCCGCGGCGCCCATACACGCGAGGACTTCCCAGGCGAGCGCGACGAGTGGCTGAAGTACAACATCTTCATCAAGCGCGGCCAGGACGGCGAGATGGTGGTGGAAAAGCGCGAGCGCGCCCCTGGCCCCGAGGGCCTGGTCGCAATCGCCTACAGCAAGATCGAAGACCTGGAGTCAGGCGCGGTCGGGGCGGAAGTGAAGTAGGGAACAGGCGGCAGAAGGCAGGCGACAGAAACCGCCCCTTTGCCGATATCGCGGAGAAGGCCGCAGGCACTGACGCCTGCCGCCTCCCGCCTGAAAGCTGAACCATGGCAACGCGTACATTCAGGGTCTGGCGGGGCGACAAAGACGGCGGCGAGTTCAAGGAATACACCGTCGAGACCCAGCCCGGCATGGTGGTGCTGGACGGCATCCACCGCATCCAGGCTGAGCACGCGGGCGACCTCGCCGTGCGCTGGAACTGCAAGGCCGGCAAGTGCGGCTCTTGCAGCATGGAGATCAACGGCAAGCCGCGCCTGTCGTGCATGACCCGCCTGAACAGCCTGCCCGAGGGCACCATCACGGTGCAGCCGCTCAAGACATTCCCGCTGATCAAGGACCTGGTCACCGACGTCAAGTGGAACTACGAGCAGAACAAGCGCATACCGCCGCTGAAGCCCCGCGCCCGCGAGGCTGACGGCCACCACCGCATGATGCAGGAAGACGTCGATCGCGTGCAGGAGTTCCGCAAGTGCATCGAGTGCTTCTTGTGCCAGGACGTGTGCCACGTGCTGCGCGACCACCACAAGCATGACCAGTTCGTGGGCCCGCGCTTCATGATCCGGCTGGCGCAGCTCGAGATGCACCCGCTGGATACGGAAGACCGCATCCCCAAGATCCGCAAGGAATTCGGCAGCGGCTGGTGCAACATCACTCGCTGCTGCACGGAAGTTTGCCCGGAGCATATCGGCATCACCGACAACGGCATCATCCCCATGAAGGAACGGGTTGTGGACCGCTACTACGACCCCATCGCCTGGTTCTTCAAGAAGGTATTCGGCGCAAGTAACAAGTAGCCAAGGGTTTCGGGAAAGGTGATCGGGGGCCGAACACGGCCTCCGGTTGCTTTTTACAGCATTTTACAGGAACCCGCCCGGCCTGCCTGCGTCCTACCAGTGTCAGCCTTTCGGGATGCAGTACCGCATTTGCTGGGGGAGCCATGCGCAAGCCTCAACTTTCGGCCTTCAACCTGGTTCAGTTGGTGATCACCGTCGTGGCGGTGATGTTCGGCGTTTACGGATTCATAAACGTGGGCGACGCGCCCGCCAACGCGCCGGTGGTGGCCAACCTGGCCTGCGGTGACGGACCGCTGGCCGGCGGCGGCTGCTCGCCGCTCGAAATGCCGGACCGCCCGGCCCCGCGCCCGAACACACCCCCGGTCAACGTTGACATCCCCGAGCAGCCTGGCGACTTCGACCCCGAAGACACCGGTAACGGCAGCCTGAAAGGAACCGTCAAGTTCAGCGACGGCCGCGGCGTCGAGGGCATGAAGATCACCGCCATCAGCACCAGTGTCGAGCCCGCCATGCCCCAGTGGGACCAGGAAGACATCGTCAAGACCCACAAGGACTACGACCGCTATTTCCGCGAACTCGAGCGCAACACCCGCGTAACGTTTACCGACGCCACCGGCCGTTTCGACCTCAGCGGTCTCGACGAAAGCCACAGCTACCGGGTGACAGCCAGCAACCCCGAGGTGGGCCAGAGCCAGCAGATCGCGCGTTCCGGCGGGCGGGTTGACTTCCAGTTCGAGGTGCCGGTGGTGCTGGACGGCGTGGTGAGCTGCGAAGGCGGCAAGCTGCCCGGCCAGTGGTCCGTCACCGTCAGCGCCGACACCGGCCAGGGTTGGTTCGACTACGTGGCCTCGGCCACCTTCAGTGATTCCGAGGGCAAGTTCCGCATCCGCGCCAAGCTGGGCAAAGTGAAGGTTGCGGTCTTCGCCCAGGGCTGGGTGCAGGACAAGTTCGATACCATCGAACTCACGGCCGAGGGCGGCAGCGCCCGGGTGACCATGGTGAAGGCGGCCGTGCTGAGCGGCACGGTGACCTCGACCGACGGCAACCCGATGCCGAACGTGACGGTGTACGTCAGCGGCCAGGGCGGCGAAGTGCCCATCGGGGGCGGCTATTACCCCGAGCGCGCCTGGGGCCTGCGCGACGACATGGACCGCGCCGAGGAAGCGGTGATAATCGGCAAGCGTCTGAAGGTCGAGGAAGCGGTCAAGACGCTGGAAGAGGCCGTGGTAGACGAGGAGTGGATCGGCGGCGGCTGGGGCAACCTGACGGGCTACACCGACGCCTCCGGCAAGTACCGCATCGAGGGCCTGCGCCCGGGCACCGTCACCGTGACGGCCACCATGGGCAGCATCACCGCCTCGCGCGAGATCACCCTGGCGGGCGGCGAGAACTACGCCGACTTCAGCCTGGACGCCGGCTGCCGCGTCAAGATCGTCGGCAAAGACACCCGCAACAACGCGGTCACGCCCCAGTACGCCTGGTTCGTCAGCGCCGAGGGCCAGTACGCCGAGTGCGTGCAGCTGCCGGCCGGCACCCCCGGCGAGCTCGAGTACATGGGCCTGAAGGAAGGCACCTGGAACATGACCGTGCAGGCCCAGGGCTTCCCGGCCGTGACGCAGGAGGTGCGCGTGGGCCGCGGCTCGAACACCTTCGATGTGGTGTTCCAGGCGCCGGCAAGCCTGAAGGGCAAGGTGAGTTCGTCGGGGGGCCAGGTGCCGCAGAACTGCTACGTCCGCCTGACGCCGGTCTCGCAGGACAAGAACATCGAAGAGAAGAAGCGCCGCGCTTACAGCGAAGGCGGCCAATACTACGCGATCGACGCCCAGGGCAACTACAAGGCCGAGAACCTGCAGCCCGGCGACTACAAGCTGAGCGTCGAGTTCAACCAGTACGACTCGCTCTACCAGCAGGACGTGCGCCTGGACGCCGGCGAAGACGAAATGGACATCACGGTGGACGAGCGCTGCACCCTGACAGTGACCCTGGACCTGGCGCCCGAGCTGACTAACAAGGAGGGCATCTCGGTGTCGCTCTCCAAGACCAGCAAAGAGGGCGGCTACGTGAGCCGCTACGCGCAGCTCGAGAAAGGCGGCAGCGTCACCTTCGCCTTCCTGCCCGAGGGCGATTACTACGCGGCAGCCTACGCCCAGGACGGCACACAGAGCTACCTGACCGTAACCGTAAACCGCGGCAGCAACGCGGTAAGCCTCAGCCTCGGCCCGCCCAACTGCGTGAAGATCACCCAGGTGGCAGAAGGCTACCAGGCCGCGGAGGCCGGCGTGCAGGTGGGGGACCTGATCATCGAGTACAACGGCGTGTCGATCGGCAACATGGAAACGCTGATCAAGGAAGTGCAGTCCACCAGCGAAAGCGACAGCGTGAGCCTGGTGGTGATCCGCAACGGCTCGACCACCAGCTTCCGCCTGAAGGGCGGACGCATGGGCATCAATGGCGACAACTTCCGCCGCTAGTCAGCGCAAACAACAGGGGACAGTCGCCTTTGGCGGCTGTCCCCTGTTCGTCTACCCGCGCTCCGTTACTGCTTGCGCGTGTAGGTCAGCTCCAGCTGCTTGAACTCCGGCCCGTCGCCGTAGCGCGCGAAGATGGTGGTGGTGTGGTTGTCCTTGTCCTTCACGCTGCACACCACGCGCTGGCTTACCCGGGTGCTGTCGAGGCCTTTCTCGACCCAGCTGCCGCTTAGCTCCAGCGTGCCGTCCTTGCGCTGGCCGGTCAGCACGTGGATTGCGATGCAGTTGCTGGTGATGTAGCTCGCGTTGAACTCCTCGTTGCTGCTGTCGTAGCCCATGTGGCCGCGGGCCTTCATCTGCAGTTCGCCCTCGCCGACGCTGAGCTCTTCGAAGATGAAGCGGTCGAACACCCGGCTGATGGTCGCGCTTCCGTGCAGCGAGATCGGCTCCTCTTGGCCGTCTTTCCACATGCGGGCTTCCACGTTCCATTCGCCGGCCTGCTCGGCCAGCCACTTGTGTTCCTCGCGGGGCTGGAGCAGTTCCGCCCACGCTTCTTCCATGTTCTTCTTTGCTGCCTCTTTGCCGTCGCTCTTGGGCTCCGAGAACATCGTCCCCAGGCCGACACCCGTCAGAATCAGCA
The DNA here is from genome assembly GCA_020638635.1 of Planctomycetota bacterium. GTDB lineage: Bacteria > Planctomycetota > UBA8742 > UBA2392 > UBA2392 > JACKID01. Next base: position 35,687 of record JACKIE010000012.1, on the reverse strand, counting down.
CTACGGCCGCCAGAAAACTCGTTCCGATACGCATCGCCATCTCCTTGTTCTGAGGTCTACAATGGCCCCGAAGGGCTTGTCGCAGCAGACCGAACAGCGGGTGACAAAAGCGTCGTCCAAGGCCGATGGCGGATTCTGAAAAAATTGTGATAGGCGTTACTTTCTGGGCGATTCGACCCGTGGTTTGACAGTGACCTACCGATGGCCTTTCCCCCTGTTTTTCGTGCTTGACGGCCCCTGCGGCGTGGCTAACCTTCTTTTTACCCCCCGATTTGCGGACCCCTGGTTCCCCTGGTGTATTGCGACAACGGCCCCCCGGCTGATTGCCGACATGTCGTTTGTCGCGGACCCCAAGGCGAGGACTACGCTCAATGAGAGTTACATTGCGGAACCTGCGTGCTGTACTTGCGCTGACATTCACCTGCGTCGCCATCACGGCCTGCTCCGTCATGCCGTTCCAGGGCAACGCCGGGCGTGATGTCGAAACGCCGAACAACAACGTCTACACCGCCGAGGACACGGCCGAGGACGCCACGCCGGAAGGCTACGAGCGCACCGGCGAAGGCGCGCCCGGCAACCTGGTCGAGAACCCGGGCGGCGAACGCACGGGCACGGCCGGCATGACCGACACCGGTGAAACGGTCGATGAGACCACCCGCGGCGCGGACGTCGGCAAGGACGACAAGAACTCGCGCGAGGTGTTCGACAACGACCGCCGCCGCGACGTCGAGTACAAGTGGCTGAAGGATCGTGGCGTGATCGCCATGAAGGCCAACGACCTCGAAGAAGCCGAGAAATACTTCGAGCGTGCCTTGGCCCTGAAACCCGGCACCAGCACGGCTGACGTCGTCGATCTGCTGGACGAGGTCCGAGACCTGCTGTCGAAAGGCACGGCCCTGGCGCCGCGCTGGGCCGACATGCCCGCCGCCGCGCAGGAAGAGTACGAGATCGAGGCAGCACGCACGTACGATGCGGCCAAGGACGAGGAAGCGTCCGGTGACTGGGCGGCGGCGATCGACTCGTGGGAAAAGTTGCGTCGGTTGGTCAAGTTCGCGCCCTACGGCGCGCAGCTCAGTAAAGACTACGACACCATCGCGCAGGCTGGTCTTGATCGTGCCCGCGTCGAGTTGCAGCGTTCACGCAAGGCCCTTGAAGAAGAGGCCCTGAAACGTGAGCGCCGCATGCGCGACCTGGAGAGCCAGGCCGAGGAAGACCGCCGCAAGGAGGAAATCGTCGAGCTGTGGCGCCAGGCTGTGTACAACCTGGAATTGCGTCGCTTCCGCACGGCTAGCGAGATTGTGGACCGCATCCTCTACCTCGACCCGCAGTTCCGCCAGGCCGATGAGCTCAAGCGCGACATCGCCGACCGCCGGTTGATCCAGTTGAATCGGGATACCTTCGAGAAGCGCATCATCGGCTACCAGGAAACGCTGCGCCAGTTGCGCGAGGTGATGGTTCCGCAGACGGAGCTGCTGCGCTACCCGACCGGACTGTTGGCCGAGCGCATCCGCGCCCGCCGCGCCCTTTCGCAGGACGCCGTGCAGGTCGATCCCGAGATGCAGCAGATCCAGAACGCGCTGGAATCGAAGATCGTGGACGTTGTGTATGAGGAAGAGACGCTCACCAACGTCATCGCGGACATCCAGCGAAAGGCCGGCGTGCCGATCCGCCTGCACCCTGACGTGGCGGACAGCAGCGGCGAAGAAGCCGTCAGCATCTCACTGGACGGCATTCCGCTTGGCAGCGCGCTGAACATCATTCTGACCGACCTCGACCTCAAGACCCAGTATCGCTTCGGCGTGTTGTTCGTCGTGGGTGAGGAAGAGGCAGCCGACGAGAGTTCGGTGGTCACCCGCGTGCACGACGTGCGCGACCTGACATTCAACATCACTGAGTTTGTGGGACCGCGGATCCGCCTGACCGCCGCGGAAGATTCCGGCAGCGGTCCGAGCATCGTGTACCCCGACGAGTCGGAGCGCACCCTCGACATCGAGCGCATCGAAGAACTGGTTACTGAGTCCGTGGCCCCCGATTCATGGGACACGCCCAACGCCCTTAAGTTCTTCGGCGGTCAGCTGGTTGCCACGCACACTCCGCAGGTGCAGGCCGAGTTGCGTGACTTCCTCGACGAGCTGCGCAAGATTGCGGGCCTGATGGTGAACATCGAGGTCCGCTTCATCAGCGTGGAAGACGACTACCTGCAGGACTTCGGCATCGACTTCCGCGGCAACGGCGGCCCGGCCCAGGTGCCCAACCAGGCAAACACCACGCTGGAAGACGTCACCACCGGCCCGGAAGACAACGCCGGCGGCCAGTTCGATAACGGCTCGGGCGGCATTGCCCCGGCTAACCCGACCTCGGGTATCTTCTTCAACAACCAGGACCCCAACAACCCGCCTGTGAACTTCAACCAGGACATCCGCGGACGCTTCGAGCACATTTATGACAACGCGCTTGGCAACATGCTCACGAACACGGGCGGTTTTGCCATGCAGTTCGCCTACTTCGTTGACCTGACCCAGATCAACGCGGTCATCATCGCGGTTCAGAAGCGCAAGAAAGCGCGGGTGCTTACCGCTCCCCGTCTCAGCGCTTTCAACACCCAGCGCGCGAACATCACCATCGTGAACCAGATCCCTTATGTGCAGGATTTCGAGCTGAACAGCGCCACAAGCGCCGCGATCGCCAACCCGGTGATCGACACCATCCTCGACGGCATGGTTCTCGACGTGAAGCCCACGGTCAGCAACGACCGGCGCTTCATCACCATCGAGGTTCAGCCAACAGTGGCGGAACTGGTGCTGCCGATTCCCACGTTTACAACCACCCTGGGCCCCACGAGCTCGGTCACCATCCAGATCCCCGAGATCAAGCTGCAGACCGTGCAGACCACTGTGCGTGTACCTGACGGCGGCGCGGTCGTGATCGCTGGCCTGAAGACAGTGCGCGACAAGTGGATCGAGAGCGGAGTGCCGATCCTCAGTGACATCCCGCTGCTCGGCATCCTGTTCAAGCGCCAGGGCCGTGACAAGGAACAGTACAATCTCGTGATCGTCGTTCACGCCAAGGTGATCGACCTCAACGACGAGGAGATGCGTCGTCCCGGTTGGGGCGGCCAGTAACCATTCCAACAGCAGAAACGGCGGCCCTCAGGCCGCCGTTTCTGTTTAATCCTTGCGTCTTGGCGGGAAGGCCGACCGGCGGTTACAAAGAACCCATGCACCACACCGGCCTGCCATTTGCCTTGCCCGTCGAGCGCGAGATCCAGACCCACGCCAACCTGGTCGTGCTGACGGCCGAGCGCGCCTACAAGCTGAAGAAGCCCGTCAAATTCCCGTTCCTGGATTACTCCACGCTGGCGCTGCGGCGGCAGATGATCCTGAACGAGTTGCACCTCAACCGCCGCTTCGCACCGGACATCTACCTGGGCGTGGCCGAGGTTCGCGAGCGCGAGGGCAAGCTGGCGCTGGGGGAACTGCGTGACGACCTGCCGGAGCCGACCGCCGGCGTGCAGGACTACTGCGTGGTCATGAAACGGATTCCCGACGACGCCTGGCTCCCGGCATTGATGCGGGACGGCAAGCTCGATGAGCGGCACATCATCGCCCTGATGCGCGCGCTGGTGCAGGCCTATCGCGCCGAGCAGGCCACTGAACAGGTGCGTGCCGCCGGTCTGCCCGCAAACCTGCGCCACAACACGCTCGCCAACATAGCCGAGTGCGAGCCCTTTGTGCCCGAATGCCTGACGCGCGAGCGCTGGCAGCGGCTGGACGCCCTTCTGCGCGGCTGGTTCGAGCGGAACCCTGAGGTGTTCGAAGCACGGGTGGCGCAGGACCGCATCCGTGACGGCCATGGCGACCTGAAGCCGGGCAACATCGCGTTCGTGGATGGGCGACCGATCATCACCGACTGCATCGAATTCAACCCGCTGTTCCGGCGGCTCGACACCCTGTGCGAGGTGGCCTTCCTGGCCACGGGCCTGGAGTCGCTGGGCGCTTTCGAGATGGCTGTGCATGTCTTCAACGCCTACCGCGAGGTGGCCGAAGACGAATACCCGGAAGCCCTGCGTCGCTACTACCAGGCGCACCTGGCCTGCGTAATGGGCAAGGTGACGGCCCTGCAACTCAACGAGCCCGAAGTGCCGGTTGAGCAGAAACATCGCGCCCGCGAGCAGGCGGCGACGCACTTCGCCCTGGCCGACTTTCACGCACGCGAGCCGCATGTCGTCGTGGTGATGGGCATCATGGGCTGCGGCAAGAGCACGGTGGCCAACGCCATCGGCGCGCATTTCGGCTGGCCCGTGGTGAACAGCGACGTGGAACGCAAGCGCCTGTGCGGCGTGAGTCCCAGCGACCGCCTGCCACAGGAGGCATACAGCCGCGAGATGTCGGTCAAGGTGTACGACGCCCTGTATGAAGCGGCGGGCCGGGCAGGGTCGGGCATAGTGCTGGATGCCCAGTTCGGCCTTGCCGCAGGCCGCAAGCAGGCCATCGAGGCGGCGACCAGGGCGGGCGGCCACGCCCTGTTCGTGCACTGTGACGCGCCCGACGATGTGGTGCGCGAGCGCATGAAAAGACGAGTTCTTGACCCGTCAAGGGTCAGTGACGCCACGGCCGACCTGTTGGAACAGGCCCGCTCTAGGTTCGAGCTGCCCTCAGCGGGCGAAGGCCTTGAATTGCTACAGTTCGACACACGCAACCAGGCAGCTGAATCCGTGAAAGCGGTGCTGCAGCGACTGCTGTAGCGCCACAGCCATGCCGGTGACTCGGCGTGATGGCGCGGTCGTTATGCTACTTTACCCGTGCAGGGCTCAGCGCTTCGTCCACGTCGTAGATGTTGATAAAATCCTCGACGCGGTCGTCGTCCTGCGCGTTGAGCAGGCCCACGCTGATCAGGTTGAACACGATTTCACCCCAGTCGCGCGTGGTGTGCACGCCCCACCAGGCCCACACGTCGCGGGCAAGCGGGCCGAACTCGCTGAGCGCAAGCTGGCGCAGACCCTCGCAGATCTCGCGCCCGTTCATGTGCCGGAATTCCCCCTGCGGCACACCAAGGTATTGGCGCAGGGTGTACTCGATGCCCTGGAACAGCACGAAGTGATAGGCCGCGCTGCGGTAGCGCGGATCCCTGCGCCGCACCCGCAGCAGCAGGCCCTCGACGTCGATCGGTTCCGGATTTTCCTGTTCTTCGTCCATGGCTCCCGGGCGACGCGAAATCACTCCTGTTCCAGGCGCGCAAACAGCGGCGCCGGCGTGCCGATCTTGTGCCCCGGCAGCAGCCGCCCCCAGTTCAAAGCCGCGGGCAGGCGCTCGGCCAGGTCAATGCCCAGCTGTTCCGCGATGCGCTGCGCGGCATCGGGCAGGAACGGCTTCAGCGCGTAGGCCAGCGCGTGCACCACCTCGCACAGCGCGTGCATACTCGCCTGCAGGTCCTGTTTGCGGGCGGGGTCCTTGGCCAGCTTGAAGGGCGCCGCCTCGTTGACGAAGGCGTTGGCGTCGCGCACCAGCACCCAGATCTGCTCCAGCGCCGCGTTCAGGTCGAAGGCGCGCACGTCCGCCAGCAGGCGGTCCGACAGGTCGTTGACGTGGCCGATCAGGTCCTGGCGCAAGCCTTCCAGCTTCTCGTGCTCGAACTTGCACTCGGCCGGCACTTCGCCGTCGAAGTATTTCAGCAGCATGTTGAGCGAGCGATTCACCAGGTTGCCCAGCCCATTGGCCAGGTCGGCGTTGTAGCGCGTCACAAAGCTGGCATGCCGCCAGTCCGAGTCGCCGCGCTGGGGCCCTTCGCGCAGGATGTGGTAGCGCAGGGCGTCGCGGCCGTAACGGTCGGCGATGTCGCCCGGGCGGATTACGTTGCCCAGGGTCTTGGACATTTTGTCGCCCTCGACCTGCCACCAGCCGTGCGCGAAAACCTGCTTCGGCGGCTGCACGCCGGCGCCCAGCAGCTCGCTCCACCAGATCACGCTGTGGTGCCAGAGGATGTCCTTGCCCACGATGTGCACCGCCTCGGGCCACCAGTACTCGAAGGGCTTGTTGCCGGGCGGCGTCGCGTGCTGGTGACGAGCGCGGCCTTCGAATTCGTCGGTTGGGAAGCGATCCGCGTCGGGCCAGCCGAGCGCGCTGATGTAATTGACCAGGGCGTCGGTCCAGACCCAGATCACGTGCTTGGGCTCCCAGGGCAGGGGCACGCCCCAGTCGAACTGCACGCGGGTGACGCTGGTGTCGTTCAGGCCTTCGCGCAGTTTGCCGAGAATCTCGTTCTTGCGGGCTTCCGGCACGATGCAGTCCGGATGGCTTTCGATGTGCTGCTTCAGCTTGTCGGTGAAGGCGGATAACTTGAAGAAATAGTTCTCTTCTTCCACAACCTGGGGCTTGGTCTTGTGCACGGGGCAGACGCCGTTCACCAGGTCTTTCTCGGTGTAGTTGGTTTCGCACTCCACGCAGTAGAGCGCCTTGTAAGCCGACTTGTACAGCAGGTCGGCGGCCTTCAGGCGCTCGAACACCTTCTGCACGGCGGCCTCATGGAACGGGTCGGTGGTGCGGATGAAAATGTCGTGCTGGACGTCCAGCTTCTCCCACAGCTCGTTGAACTTGCCCACGATGCGGTCGGCGAAGCCGCGCGGCGTGGTGCCCGCCGCCGTGGCGGCCTTGTGGATTTTCTGGCCGTGCTCGTCACTTCCTGTCAGAAACAGCGTGGGTCGTCCGCAGGCGCGCCAGAAACGGGCCAGGGTGTCGGCGTAGACCGTGGTGGTCGCGTGGCCGATGTGCAGCTCATCGTTGACGTAGTAAAGCGGCGTCGTGATGTAGATTGGTCGTTGCAGCTCAGTCATGGCGATGTTTTGGCCTCCGACGCCGTTTCATGCAACCCGTGATTCGGGTTTTAACGGGAAACAGAGGCCGGGTGTTGCATTGGATTCAGGCGCCCGGCGCGGCCGGTGGGGGACCGCCCTCGCCGGCGCGGCGTCGGCCCCTGCGTCGGCCGCGACGGCGGCGCTTGGGGCGCTGCTCGCCGCCGGGCGCGAGCGGCGGATCGTCGCCAGATTCGGGGCCGGTTTCCGGAAGGGATTCGTCAGTCTCGTCCGTGTCGGCGGCCTCGACGTCGCCCGGCGTTTCCTCGGGGGCGCTGTCCGTCGGCTCGAAGGGCGGCTCGACCGTCTCGTCCTCAGCGCGACGCGCTGGGTGCACGACTTCCTGGGCCTGGCGTCGATCCACGGATTCTGGTCGCGGCTGGGCGCGGCGGTCGGCCCGTGCCTCGCGGGCTGCAATGCGGGCCTCTTTTTCGGCGCGAATCTGCGCTTTTCGCTCTTTGCGGTAGCGGCGGATGTCCTTCTCTGACCAGCCGGCTTCGAACTGGATTTCCGTGATGTCACGCTCTTCGCGGTTGCCATCGCCGAAATCGACCGTGACCTTCTGGCGCAGGATGTCCACGTTGCAGGCGTGGCAGTCGCGCCCGTCGCACACCACGGGCTGTCCCTCCTGCGGCACGTTCTTCTTCAGCTCGTTGTAGAGGTCGTCCTCGTATTTCAGGCAGCACTTCAGGCGGCCGCACTGGCCGCTGATCTTGTTGGGATCAAGGCTGATGCGCTGGGACTTTGCCATCTTCATGCTGACGGGCACGAAGTCGATGATGTAGCTGATGCAGCACAGCTCGACGCCGCAGACGCCGACGTCGCCGGTCAAGCGTGCTGCGTCGCGTGCGCCCACTTGCCGCAGGTCGATGCGCTGTTCAGGGGCGTGTTCGGCCAGGTCCTTGACCAAGTCACGGAAGTCCACGCGGTCTTCACTGCTGAAGTAAATCACCAGCTTCTCGCCGCCGAGCAACTCCTCCGCGGCTTCGAATCGAACGGGCAGCTTGTGCCTGGCTGCCAAGTCCCGGAAGGCGCGGCGCAGTGAACGGAAGTCTTTGGCTTTGGCGGCGCGGAACTGATCGGCATCTTCCAGTGTGGTGCGGCGCAGCACTTCGCCACCGACGGAGTCGCGAGGGCCCAGCTCGGGCTCGCCTGGGGCGGTTTTCACCTGGCCCATCTCCGTGCCGCGCTTGGTGCGCAGCACCACCATGTCATTTACCTTCAGCGACAGGTCCCGCGGCACGCGGAAGTACTCCAGCGTGCGCAGTGCCGAAAACTTCGCGAGGACAAGTGCCATAAGTTTGCATCGGTAAGCGCCCCAGCCCGGGCAACAGGTGAAACGTACGCTACTTGCGCCGATTCGGCAAGCACCGGCGGGGGTGACGCCGCAACTTGCCGCGGATATACTTTTTCCGCTCACTTTCCGGCACCGAACAATTGACCATGCAAAACTGCCCGGCATGCGGCACGGAAAACCCCAAGGAAGCCAAGTTCTGCATTAACTGTGGCGCTGCGCTGGGCGACCGCTCTTCCGATCGTGCTTCCCAGCCTGACGAAATCGGACGCGTCCACGACGGCGATGACCTCGTCTTCGAAGTAGAAGGCGTGTCGTACGACCCGGGCACCATTGTGCTGGACCGCTATAAAGTGGAACGCGAGCTCGGCCGCGGAGGCATGGGCACCGTGTTGCTGTGCCGTGACCGGTTCCAGGAAGATGAGTTCTGCTGTCTCAAAGTGATCAACCCGCAGCTGATCGACAACGAAGAACTGGTCGAGCGCTTCAAGAGTGAGGGCCGTATCGCCCGAAAAATCCGCCACCCGGCCATCATCGCCACGCACGACATTTTCGAGTGGAAGGGGCGCTGGCACATCAGCATGGAGTTCTTCCCCGGCATCGTGCTGCGGAAGGTCATCAACGAGGCGGATTCAAGCGGACAGGCCGTCCCCATGAACGAGGCGGTCTCGATTGTCGAAGCGCTGCTGGACGGCCTTACGGCGGCGCATGAAGTAACCGTGCACCGCGACCTGAAGCCCGAGAACGTGATGCTCAAGGGCAAGCCTGGCACGGCCGACTTCCAGCTCAAGATTCTGGACTTCGGCATTGCGAAGAATTTCGAAGTCAGCAACGCCACCATGGCCGAAGTTGCCATGGGCACCACCGGCTACATGGCGCCCGAGCAGGCAAGAGACGCCGCCAACGTGGACCAACGCGCCGACCTGTACGCCGTGACCGTGATGTTCTACGAGCTGCTGACCGGCCTGCTGCCGGTTGGTAACTACGAGCCGCCCACCGCCTTGCGCCCCGACCTGCCTGCCTGGGTGGATGCGTTTGTGGACAAGGGCCTGAAGTCGCGCCCTGACGGGCGCTACGCCGATGCCATCGACATGCGCAAGGTGCTCGTATCCGGCGGTGGCGCGACGGACCAGCAGGGCATGTCGCGGACCACCCAGATCCATACCAGCCCGCTGGTCGAGGAAAAGAAGGAGAAAGACCCGGTCAAGGATGGTCGCTGGCTGCGCATCAAACTGATGGATTCACGCCAGGGACTGGTGCATGCGGTAGCCTACGCCCCGGACGGCACCTGCTTTGCGACCGCCGGCGAAGATAACACCGTCAAGGTCTGGGACAGCAGACGCCTCAAGATGCTGGCTGAGCTCAAGGGCCACAGCGCCTGGGTCAAAACCCTGCACTTCAGCCCGAACAGCAGGGTGCTGGCCACGGGCAGCGGCGATAAGTCCGTGCGGGTCTGGGACACGCGCACCTGGCGCGAAGCCGCCGTGATCAGTGGACACGAAACGCCGGTGATCGGCGTGCGATTCAGCCCGGACGGTAATTTTCTGGCCAGTTCCGGCGCGGACCAGACCGCTGTGCTGTGGGATACCAGCGACTTCCAGCCCGTCAGTGAGGTGCATGGCGGAGGTATCGCGGCGCTGAGCTTCAGCCCCGACGGCCTGTTGATGGCCAGCGGCACCTTGAACCAGAGCGTCGTGGTATGGGACATGATGACCGGCGACATGCTGGTCGAGCTGAAGGGGCACCGGGGGACCATCACCAGCCTTTCCTTCAGCCCGGATGGGCGTTACCTGCTGACTGGCAGCGACGACAGCACCATACGCGTGTACGAGATCCCAGGCTTTGAACGAACGCTGAAGATCCGCGACCATTCCAGCCTGGTGTGGTCGATCGCCTTCACCAATGACTCGCGCGTAATGGCCAGTGCGGGCGAAGACCGCATTCTGGTGCTGCGCAGCGTGCCCGATTGGGGGGAACTAGCGACATTTGCCGACCACCCCAAAGGCGTCAGCGGCGTGGCGTTCTCACCCGACGGCAAGAACATGGTAACCTGCGGGCGTGAGGGCGGAATCGCCGTCTACTCGCTGCAGGTCTGATGACCGAACACATGTCCGACACGCCCAACACCTGGGATATCGCCCTGCGCCAGTTTCACGAAGTGGCGGATCTGCTGGCGCTGTCGAGAGATCTCCGTGATTACCTGAGCGCGCCAGAAGCCGTGCATGTTTTTTCCGTGCCGGTGCTGCGAGACGACGGCACCACCCAGGTGTTTAGCGGCATCCGCAGCCAGCACAGTTTCGCGCGCGGGCCGGCCAAGGGCGGCCTGCGTTTCCACCCGGGCGTCAGCATCGACGAGGTCAAGGCGCTGTCCATGTGGATGACCTGGAAGTGCGCCGTGGTCAACGTGCCCTTCGGCGGCGGCAAGGGCGGCCTGATCTGCGACTACAAAAGCTTCAGCAAGCGCGAGAAGGAACGCGCGGCACGCAGTTTCGCCCGGCGCCTGTCGCGCGTGATCGGGCCTGACATCGACATCCCCGCGCCCGACGTCAACACCGGCCCTGAAGTCATGGCCTGGATCGCCGACGAATACGGCCACTTCGTCGGCCACCCTGAGCCCGCGGTGATCACCGGCAAGCCCGTTGAGTTCGGAGGCAGCAAGGGGCGCGATTCCGCCACCGGGCGCGGCCTGGCCTACTGTGTCGAGCGCTACTTCGAGAACCTGGGAAAGCCGCTGGAAGGCCAGCGCGTGGTGATCCAGGGCTTCGGCAACGCCGGGCAGTGGGCGGCGCGCATCCTGGCGTCGCTGGGCGCCACGCTGATCGCGATCTCCGACTCGCGCGGCGCGGTGCACTGCGCCGAGGGCATCAGCACTTCAGGCGCTGTGAAGCACAAACTGGAAACCGGCGAAGTGGCGGGCCTGCCGGGCGACGCCATCAGCAACGCGGAACTGCTCGAGCTGGAGTGCGACATCCTGGTGCCCGCGGCACTCGAAAGCGTGATCACCGTGGAAAACGCCCCGCGCCTGAAGGCGAAGCTGATCGTGGAAGCCGCCAACGGCCCCACCACGCCCGACGCCGACCGCATCCTGCACGAGCGCGGCATCACCGTGATTCCCGACGTGCTGGCCAATGCCGGCGGCGTCACCGTCAGCTACTTCGAGTGGGTGCAGAACCGCCAGCGCTACTACTGGCCCGAAGACAAGGTGCACGAGCGCCTGCGCCAGATCATGCGCGACGCGCTGGACGAAGTGCAGCACCTCGCCGAGGAAAAGCAGGTGCCGTGGCGCACGGCCGCCTACATGCTCGCGATCAGGCGCGTGGCACACGCCGTTGAGGTGAACCACCCGAATTTCTAGGGGTGTGTAAACCCGCGATTTGGCGGCACTTACACGGCTACAAAAGTAGGATCGGATTGGAGTCGGCAGCTTTTGGGGGCTGTGGTACGTTCTGCGCACGCCAAGGGGAAACCGGGGCGTAAAGGACAGGAGCCATGGAAACCGTACTGTACATTCTTGCTGGTGTCTCAACCGCCTTCTTCATTCTGCGCCTGGTGCTGATGTTCATCGGCATCGAGGGCGGCGACGCCGCGGATGGCGTTGACGCAATCGACATGCCCGGCGACCTGCACGACGCCGCTGCGGCTGCGGACTTCAAGATCTTCACGCTGCTGACGCTGGTCGTCACTCTGATGATGGGTTCCTGGTCGTCCATCCTTCTGCTGCACTGGTTGCAGCAGCCCGCGCTGGCGCTGGGGATCGGATACACAGCGGGATTCGGCCTGGCGCTTGCGGTGGGCTACGCGATCTTCTCGCTGCGCAAGCTTGAGCATGACGGCACGGTGCGCAACTTCGAGGCCGAGGGCCTGAAGGGCACCGTGTACACCAGGATCCCCGAGGCCGGCGCCGGCAAGGGCCAGGTGCAGGTGACGGTCAACAACCGCCTGCTGACCTTCGATGCGGTCAGTGACGGCCCCGAGATTCCAAGCTTCAAGCCGATCGTGGTGATGGCGCGGGTGGATGAAAAGACTCTGAGGGTGTGCCCGACCGAGTAGCGTCGGCGACCCCTAACGGAAAAGGAGCGGGTTATGTTTTTGGGACTCTCGGATGAGGTGATCATCCTCATCATCGTCTTGCTGCTGTTTACGTTGCTGATCCTGCCGGTGATCCTGGTGGTCAAGTACTACCGGCGCTGCCCCAGTAACAAGCTGCTGGTGGTGTTCGGTAAGGGTGTCGGCGGCGGCACGGCCAAGGTGATCCACGGTGGCGCGGCCCTGGTGTGGCCGCTGATCCAGGACTACGCCTACCTGAGCCTGGAACCCATCACCGTCGAAATCGACCTGCGCGGCGCGCTGTCGAAGAAAAACATCCGCGTGGCTGTGCCCTCCAGCTTCACCATCGGCATCGGCACCGTTCCTCAGGTAATGTCCAACGCCGCCGAGCGTCTGCTGGGACTCGATGAACGCGCCGTGCACAACCAGGCAGCAGACATCATCATCGGTCAGCTGCGCCTGGTGATCGCGACCATGGCCATCGAGGAAATCAACCAGGACCGCGAGAAGTTCCTGCAGCTGGTGAACGACAACGTTGCCACCGAGCTCAACAAGATCGGCCTGGAAGTGATCAACGTGAACATCCGCGACATCACGGATGAAAGCGGCTACATCGAGGCTATCGGTAAACGCGCGGCCAGCGAAGCCATCAACCAGGCGCGCGTCGAAGTGGCCGAGCAGGAAAAGCTGGGTGCTTCCGGTGAAGCCAGCCAGAACCGTGAACGCGTGATCAAGGTGGCCGAGGAACAGGCCCTGGCCACGGAAGGTAAGAAGAAGGCCGAGCGCGACCAGCGTATCGCGGTGGCGAAGCTCGAGGCCGAAGGTCGCGCCGCGGAAGCCGCCGCCCAGAAGAACCAGGAAGTGGCCGTGGCCCGCGAAGCGGCCCAGACCGACACCGGCAAGAAGGAAGCGGACATGCAGCGCCGCGTGCAGGTGGCCACTTACGAAGCGCAGGCCATCGACGGCGAAAACACATCCAAGGCCGCGATTGCCGAGCGCAACGCCACACTGGCGGAAGCTGAAGCCGAAGCCCGCCGCCGCGGCGAAGTAGCCCGCGCCGAGGCCGAGCGCGCCGTGTACCAGAAGGAGCAGGAACTCGAGAAAGCGCGCCTGGAGAAGGAAATCATCGTCCAGGAAGAGATCGACAAGCGCCGCGTCGAGATCGAGGCCGAGGCCGTGGCCGAGCGCCGTCGCCGCGAGGCCAAGGGTGAAGCCGACGCCATCTTGATGAAGTACGAAGCCGAGGCCGAAGGTCTGCGCAAGGTGCTGGAAGCCAAGGCCGACGGTTACAACAAGCTGGTCGCGGCCTGCGCCGAGCGCCCGGACATCGCGCCCACCCTGCTGCTGATCGAAAAGATGCCGGAGCTGGTGGCCGAGCAGGTAAAAGCGGTCCAGAACCTGAAGATCGACAAGGTCACGGTGTGGGACGGCGGCGGCAACGGCAATGGCAACGGCAAGGGCGGCACGGCCGGCTTCCTCAGCAGCCTGATCGGCGCCCTGCCCCCGGTGCACGAACTGGCCGAGCAGGCAGGCGTGGAGCTGCCGGGTTATCTCGGCAAGCTGCGCAAGTCAGAGAAGGAAGGCTTGGGCGACAAAAACCTCTAGACCAGTTGATTCGGAGCTCCCGCGTTGGCGGGAGCTCCTTCTCATTTGTGCGCTGGTAGAGCCACGAAGGCGAGGCTATGATGCCGCGGAACGAGAAGGGAAACCGAATGAACCGCTTGCTCACCGCAGCACTTGCGATCGTAGCACTGTCGTGTGCGTTGCTTGACCCGGAAGCGCCGCTGCAAGCAGCGGACAAGCCCAGCAAGGAGCACGCGGAACTGGCCGAGAAGGTCAAGTCGCTGCTCAAGACCAACTGTTACGGCTGCCATGGTGAACCGGGCAAGAAGGCGAAAGGCAAAATTGATTACATCCTCGACCACGCCCGGTTGACATCCAAGCTCGTGAACATCAAGAAGCCCGAGAAGTCAAAGCTACTGCAGGTGCTCGATGAAGGCGACATGCCGCGCGTACCGGACCCCGACGGAGGCAAACCGGTCGGCAAAAAGCTCGCAGACGACCAGATCGATCTGGTGCGGAAGTGGATCGAGGCAGGGGCTCCGGCTTGGCGTGCAACCCTGGTCTGGGAAAAAGTGCCGGATTCGATGGTGCCTTACACCAATCTTTGCGAGGGGCCTGACGACACAATCTTGAGCATCTCGTTGCGCGCCGACGGCGACAAGACCTGGGTCTACGACTACAAAGAGTGGAAAATGCTGGATGCGTCTTCCCCCAGTTCGTTCGCCTGCATGGCCTATGACTCGAAACGCAAACGCACCGTCGCCTTCGACCTGGATACCCAGGACACTTGGGAGTTCAGTGGCGGCAAGTGGACCAAGTTGACCACCAGGTCCAAACCCGAAAAACGCGAAAATGCCCAGGTCGCCTTCGACGCCGCTCGTGGTGTGGTGGTGCTATATGGCGGGATGGATAAAGCTGGCGCCAACCTGAACGACACATGGGAGTACAACGGCAAAGACTGGATACAAAAGACTACCACTGCGCAACCGATAGCAGGCGCGGGCTGCATGGCCTATGACCCTCGCGCGAAGGCGTGTGTGCTGCATACCGGTGCAGGCAACGAGACCTGGACCTACGACGGCAAGGATTGGACTCGGAAACAGACTGCCAATTCTCCCGGCGCGCGCAACTATGCCAGCGCCTGCTACGATCCGATCGGCGAACGCGTGTTGCTGTACGGCGGCAGCAAGGGCGGAGGCGTGAACCACGAACTGTGGGCGTTCGATGGCGCCGACTGGACGCTGCTGGAAACCGAAGGTGAATTGTCCAGGCAGAACGGATCGTTCATCCTCGCTCACGCATCGCGCAAGAAGCTGTATCACCTCTGCGGTGGGATCTGGACAGCGAACTTGAAGTGATCCACGCAAACCAACTGCAGCAATCCAGGCTGCGGGGCTTGATCCAGCCGGCCAACGGAACGTTTGAATCACCCCTATCGACCGGACTGGTTGTCGTTGATGGTTGACGGTTTAAGGCGGGAACTGCCTGAAGCTTCCACGCGAGACAGTTGACCATCAGCTGTCCAACCTTGGATTGGAGCATCCTCTGCCGCTCGCGGGACCAACTCGTTTTTTTGGCTGCTCAAGAGTTGTTTCGGATTGAATGGGCCGCGCTGAATTACTGCGCCCCGGACGCGCCGAACAAGGAGCGCAGATGCGGGAAAACGAAGCCCGCCGCGCGCAGGGTCAGGCACAGGCAATTCGAAACTGCGCTAGGTGTATCCGCGCGGGCGGCGGCGTGGAGCCGCGCCGGGCTGGCCTTTGGGACGCTTGCTCTTCAGGGGCGGCAGGTTGCTGCTGGTGCTCTTCTTCTTCGGCTGCTGTGCGCGGGGCAGTGAGGGGGTGGAATCCCGCTTCTGGGGCGGTGCTTGCACCCTCGGCATCGGGCCGCTGGAGCCGGTTTTCTGGGGCGGAGCCTGGATGGTCGGCAGCTTGCTGCTTGAGCCCGCCTTTGGCGGGGCCTGCACGGTCGGCAGTACGTTACTTGAACGGGGCCGATTCCCCATCCGCGGCCTCTTGCCGGGGTTGCGGCCGCTCGGAGCGCGGCCGGACGCGGACACTACACTACGCGGTTTTGCCACCGGCTCCGGTGCCCGGATGCGCGGGCTTAGTTTGCCGCGGGCGATAAGAGTTTCAGTTTCCAACTCCGCCAGCAACCGCTCGCCGTCCACGACGGTTTTCTTCGCGATGTCGTCGCCGCGGCCGCGGGCGGTCTGCAACGTCTTTTCCAGCAGTTCGCGAGCCTCTCGGCGTTTTCCGGTCTCGACCAGCAGCTCGGCCAGGAGCAGCTCGGCATCTACCAGCGGGTCGTAGCCCAGTTCGCGGCGTTTGGTGGTCGCCTCGTTGAGAGTTTCGACCGCGGCGTGCAGTTCGCGCTCGTTGCCCTTGGCCTTCCAGCGTTCGCCCAGCATCACGCCCAGGTTGCTGAGGCTGGCCAGGGCGGAGCGCATCTCGCCGAGATCCAGCAGGATTTTGTACGAACGGCGCCAGGCGGCCTCTGCGCCCTGCACGTCCTTGCCGAGCACCATGCTGAGCGCGGCGATGTTGCCTTCGGCCAGGGCCTCGCTCTTGCGCGAGCCGATCTCGAAGGCCAGCTTCCTGGCCTTGGTCGCGACCTGCAGCGCCTCTTCATCGCGACCCTGTTCGTGGTAGATGCGTGTCAGCGTGTTCAGTTGCGCAACCTCAGTGAACGTACGCCCCAGCTCTCGCGAAAGTCGGATGCCGCGCAGCATGCAGGCCTCGGCCTCCTGGCGCTGGCCGGCCAGGTGCAGCGCGAGCGCCAGCCCGCCCAGCGCGCTGGATTCAAAGCCGCGGTCATCCTCGCGCTGCGCGATCTGCAGCGCCTCCTGCAGCTGCGTCACGGCCTGCGCGCTGTGTTCGCCGCGCATGTTTACCCAGCCCAGGTTGAAGATGATGCGGGCCACCAGCATGGCGTCGTCGTGGTCGCGGGCCTGCTGCAGCGCGGATTCGTAGAGGCGCTTCGCATCCTTGGGTCGGCCGATCGAGCCGTAGATGACTCCCAGCCGATCCTTCAACCGGGCTTCGCGGATGGGCGTCAGGCCTTCCAGCCTTCCGGCGTCGCGGAGGGTTTCGATGGCTTCGTTGGCGCGGCCCAGGGCTTGCAGCGCGATGGCGCGCGTGAGCAGGGCAGTAAAGCATACGTCCGGCTCGCCGTGCACGTTCTTCAGCACCTCGGCGGCATGCTCTGGAGCCTCGTTCACACGCAGCATTGCGTCGGTTACGTTGATCCATACGTATTCGTCCGAGCCGGGGAGCAACCCTGCCTGAGCACCGCGCAACAGGCCCATGGCGCGCTCCTGGTCGCCTTTGTTGTACAGGATCGGTGCAACCATCACCGTGCACCACGCGCGGCTCTCCGGGCTGCTTGTTCCGGCGACCACCTCCAGCATTGCCTCAACCTCGTGCTGCACGCGGCGGCGGCCCTGGGATGAGCCCTGGTCGCGATCCAGCTTCCACCAGTGCAGGGCGTACTTCAGCACCGCGTTCTCAAATGCCTCGCGTGCTTTGCCGGCCAGAGGCGAGGCTCTCAGCTTTTCCAGCCCGAATGCGCGAATCGACTCGTACATGGTGAAGCGCCGCTCGCCGCCCAGGTCGTCCAGCACGTCCGCGTGCAGCAGGCTCTGCTTCAACAAGGAATTCACCAGGTCCTCGGGCGCATGGCCCGGCGCCAGCCCGAGTACCGGTCCTGCCACGTCAAGCTGGAAGCCGTCAGGGAACTGCGCCAACAGCATAAGCGCCTGCTGTTCATGGGCCGGCAGCAGGTCCCAGCTCATGGCCAGTGTTCCTTGCAGCGTCGTGCGTTCGCTGTGCTCGCCGCCCTGAAGCAACTCGAAGCGCTGGTCCAGCCGCTCCAGGATCTGGCGGGGTGACAGCACAGCCGCGCGTCCGGCCGCGAGCTCGATCGCCTGGGGCAAGCCGTCGAGCCGCGCGCAGATGCGGGCTACATCCTGGTAGTTCTGATCGTTGTAGCGGAAGTCGCGATCAGCCTCACGCGCCCGCTGCAGGAACAACCGCACCGAATCGAACCTCTCGGCGTCGGCGGGGGTCTTCAGCACGTCGCGCCCGGGGCGCGGCGCCGCCAGCGGCGGGATCTGTATCGGTTGTTCACCTTTCACGTCCAGCGGCACACGGCTGGTGGTCAGCACGCTCAGGCTCTCCGCGCGTGATTGCCACTCTTCGATACAGCGACGCACGGCATCCCGCGCGCGCTCGCAATTGTCCAGAACCAGCAGAGTGGGGCCGCCGGGGCTATGCAGGGCCATGGAGATGCGCAGCCCGAGGTGCGTCTCATCGTCGCCCAGTCGCAGCGCGGTAGCGACCTGGCGGCATACGTCGCCGATGGATGCCGCCTTCTGCAGATCCACGTAGTGGATACCGCCGGGGAAGGCCTCCTGCGCGGAGTCGGTGGCTGCGATTGCGATTCGCGACTTACCGGCGCCGGCGGTTCCCACCAGGGTCAGCACAGGGTGCGCTTTGGCGATCAGCTTCGAGACGACATCGCCCGTCACAGTGTCTCGCCCGATCATCGGGGAACGGAAGGTCGGCAGGGAAGACGTGGAGGAAGCACCGCCGGCCACAAGGGGCTCGACCTGCTGATTCAGCTGGCCGATGCGGATCACCAGCAGGGTCTCGTCATCCGACAGCGTGGCATTCTCGCGGAAGGAGTCCACATCGGCGCGAATCGCGTCCACCAGCGACTGCGCGTCGCCCGCGGGCGTGCTGCGTACCCGCGAAATCAGCCGCTCTTCACCGTACATTGCCTTGTCGTTGTTAAAGGCTTCAGTCAGGCCGTCCGTGTAGAACAGCAGCAGGTCGTCGGCCTGCAACTGCACGAACTCTTCACGAAGATACTTGTCGAGCTGCGACGACGGCATGATGCCCAGTACGGGGGCGTTGTCGTGGTTCCAGCTGAAGTTCAGCCGGTCTCCGCGCCGGATCACAGGCGGGTTGTGGCCGCAGCTGGCGAAGCAGAGTTTCTGGCTGCGGATGTCGATCACTCCGTAAAGCACTGAGAGAAACATGCCGTTGGGGATGTCCGCCCGGATACTGTCGTTCACCTCAAGCAGCGTCTGGCGCGGGGAAATCGTGCCGCGGCCGCAGAGCTGCAGCACTTTTTTTGCAGCCGCCATCAGCAGCGCGGCTGCGGTGCCGTGCCCGGAAACGTCGGCGATCACGACGCCGAGGCGCCAGTTGTCGATCAGGATGAAGTCATAGAAATCGCCGCCGAGCATGTCGCAGGCGCGATAGCTTGCAGCGATCTCGATCGATTCGATGCGCGGAACCTCGGGCAGCATCGAAAGCTGCACGCTGCGAGCGCGCTCCAACTCCAGACCGTGGTTTTGCTGGCTGCCGCCCGCCATGGTTAGGATTGAATCAATTGCGGGGCTTTTGTCACCCGCGCTCCGGGCAAATTGGGCAATAACTGGCTCATGCGGGTGTCATGGCCCGGTTCAGTCCGTGCAGCTTCCGCAGCGTCTGCGGCTCGCACTCGATGGTTATCACGTCGCCTACCTGGATCACCGTGTCGGTGGGGGGATGAAAGATGGTTCCCGCACCGCGTTTGTATGTCACGACTACCAGCTGATGAGATTTAACCAGGTCGCCAACCGAAACACCGAGCAACTCCGAGCCGTCGGGAATGGTCAGGCGCGCGATCACCAGCAGCCGCTCCTCCACGTAGAAGCTGTTCAGGATACAAGGGTCCGCGCTGGCCGTGGCAAACAGCGGCGCAGCCAGCATGGCCGTGCTGAATGCGAGGTCGATGCCCATGGTATCGCGAATTTTTTCCGCCAGTTCCTGGTCGTACATGCGCAGCACGATGCGCAGGCCGGGCTTGAGCTTGCGGGCGTCGATCGCCAGCTCCAGGTTCGCCAGGTCGTCGTTGGTCGCGCAGATGAGCGACTTGGCGTTCTGGATGTTCATGTCGTCCAGTATTCCCTCTTCGCGGCCGTTGCCGATGCGAAACGGCACGCCATGGTTGCGGGCATAGGCCAGGTTCGGGCACTGGGGGTCTTTCTCTATTACCACCACCAGCTCGCCAAGGCCGATCAGCTGCTGCAGCACACGAAAGCCGACCTTGCCCAGGCCGAACAGCACGACGTGGTTGTTCATGGTTTCGCTCATGGCGCGCACCCATTCCGGAGAAGTTTCGTCGCGTCGAAACGCGTAGTAAGTGAAGCGGATGAAGCCGTCCAGCACCACGACCAGGCCCAGGATCGGCAGCACGTAGTACAGCAGCTCCAGCAGCCAGTGGCTGGGCCAGGGTTGCGTGGGCTCACCGGTCAGCAGGGCGAAGGTGGTCCACAGGGCCTGCGAAAACGTGAGGGGGCGGTCGTACAGCAGATAGAACGCGATACCCCCGATCACCACCGTGCCCATGGCAAAGCCGAACAACGGCACGAACCTGCGCAACGGTTTGCGGAGGTAGTTGATCCAGGCCCGGGCTCGGCGCTCACGGCTTCGCATGGAGGGGTTTTAGCCTGCTTCCTGCCGGGTGACAGCTTCCATTCCGGCATCCGGGGCTACTTGAGCAACGGCATTAAGGGCAGGGCTTCCGGCGTCAGCTCCACCTGGGTCGGGTCATGAAGCGGCGAGGCAAGCATTTCCCGCACACCGGCGGCAACGTCCCAGTCGATGGTGAGCAGCCCGGTTTTGTCCTGCGTCGGCTGGCAGCTTGAGTAGACACTGCTGTCCGGCTTGTAGCTCAGCAACGGCGTGCCGCCCGCCTCTGCCCGCCGCATGGAAAACGCGAGGTTGGCGCGCAGCCTGGCGCAAGCCAGTTGCCAACGGCCGGTGTCGGGGTGGCGCCAGATGGACTCGGCCGTGGTGTTGGGTTTGGGCGGCGCTGCACCATCGCGTGAAGCGCGGACGTACTGGATGGTCAGGCGCAAGTACCCCGCCCAGTCGTTCACTGATTCCACAATCGCGTCGCTGGAATCCCTGCGGTTCAACAGCTTGTCGAGCGGTGAACCGCCTGCACTGGGCTGGGGACCGAAATTCGCAAACATCTGCTCGTCATACTCCGGCATCTGAGCCGCGAATGCCAGTTCGGACTCGAGCAAGGAAACCGTGAGATCCTGCGGAAGCTTGGCCGGGTAGAGGGCGTCAAACCCAGCCGGGGGGCACGCCTGGCGGCACAGCTGGACGAATGCCTGATGGGCCAGGCACTCGACGGCGACGTTGACCATGTACTCGACCAGGCTTGACGGCAGCCGCATGCGCGAGGCCAGTTGCAGCAGTGTCGCGCATTCCCGCCAGGCCGCATCCATGTCGCCCAGCCAGGCGTGGGCGTACACCCGGGCCGTCAGCACCTTGCAGGCGTTCAAGGTGTCGATCACCGAGTAGTCCGGCATGCCGTCCGTGATTGCCGGGACACCCGTCAGGTTGTCGTACGCCAGCAAGCCCGCCGCTTTCGCGGATGCGGCTTGCGTGTCGGCCAGGAAGCTCTGCACGGCCGTCTGTTCGATCGCCGTTGCGTCGGATGGGTCGGGTCCGATCCGGTCGATCAGGTCGCCGGCCCGCAGCCCAAGTGAGTCGTCCAGGTTGGCGGTTGCTGCGCACCAGTTTCGGAACTCGGCGCAACCTTCGCTGCCTTCGATCCTGGCTTCGTACCAGGATTGCCAATCCGCCGGGTTGCCCAGGAATTCGCGGGCTTCGGTCCGTGCGGCGTTGAGATTCTCGATCGCCAGTTGTTCGTCATCGGGCACCAAGACGTGCAACAGCACGCCCGCCAGTGCGAACGCTGCCACGACGCCGCCGGCGATGACGAACAGGCGGAAGTTGAAGGCCGCGGCGTGCTGAGTTGATTGCTCATGTTCCATCACAACAGTGTACTCACTTTAAAGGCGGGCGGGCGCTTTGGCCCTTTTGGCCGCTGCGCCCGTGGTTGGAGTGACCGCTCCGGCGGGGCGAGTTCACCTGCGTCCTGCGGCGGGAGGGGTGCCGCTGATCGACGCGGTGAGCCTCCGGCCCCGCGGCGGGTGGGGCATCGGCCTTCAGGCCTCGTTCCCACGCCATGAAAATACCCACTGCGGCCGGCGGTCGCGATTACAACACGCCAGTCGGTTTGTAGGGCCGGGGCAGAAACTGCTTAGGCTTACTCGGACAGGGTCAGGCCGTGGCGATGCAGGGCGTTTCGGATTTCAGCCACGCTTTCGTCGCCCAGGCCGGTGTTGCGCACCTGGCGCTCGGTGGTGAGGGTCAGGTCTCTTACGCGCTCGATGCCGATGGCGCGCAGCTTCTTGGTGATGCGCAGGGCGAGGTCCAGCACCTCCAGTGGCTCGGCGAGGATGTCGGACTCCATCACCTCGCTGTCCGGCAGCTCGTTCTGGCGCAGGCGCTCGGCCATCATGGCGCGCGCGATGCGGAAGGCCTCGCGGGCCAGCTCTTCGGCGTCGTCCCACTCGCGGTCGATCAGCAGGCCCTGCAGCGCGGCGGCGGCGAAAAGATCAAGTTGGCTTGAACTCATGGCTGGTCTCCGTCCGGAACATCGGCTGCCTGGAATGGAGTATGGCCGCAGCGCATGCACTTCTTCAAGGCCTTGATACGCTCGCGCGATCCCATGTAACGCTGGCTGCACACCGCGCAATGCACGCGCACGCGGCTGCCATCATCGGCTACCGGCGAGCCAATCAGCTGGAAGCCGACGCGCACCAGCGTAAGGGTGGTGTACTCGTCGTAGCCGTCGGACGGCGCCAGCCCGCGTGCCATGGCCGCAGTGCGGTCCGCGTTAGGGGCGTCTCTAATCGGGCAACGTGAGTTTCAGGCTCTCATTCTTCTTGACTTCAACAACTTTTGTCCAGCCCGGTCCGGCGGGTTGAAAATTGCCGTTGCTGTCAACGATTATCGTGACCAAGTAGATTCCGGTGGGGAGGTTTTTGAATGTTACGGGGTCAGTGCCAAGGTCCACTATATCACCAAGCCCCACCAGTGCTTGGCTCGTCTGGCCCTCTGCCTCAGTGTAAATCGAAGTGATGCAGGCGTGATACTTCAGACCCGTCCGCCGTTTTGTGGCGTCAACGCTCAGTTCTACTGAGCCGGCCGCCAACTGAGTAGCACCTACCAGTTCAAAGCCCGATTCCAAGGAGCCTCGGATTTCAAGTGGCGCGAACAACCCGTAGTCCTTATGGAAGATCATCCAGTTGGCGGGGTTGGTTCTTGAATATTGGCAAGGGAATTCTGCACGCCCATCCCGGCTCGTCGTCTGGCGAAACAAGTGGCGCGTGTAGCCTCGATTCTCGCACATCGCGACCGACCACGCTGTCACTGGATCTATCGCGGATGTAAAGATAATGCAGCCGGTCAGCGGAGAACCGCCTGTATCAAGACAGCGTAGTTTCACGAGCTTGTGCGGCTCCAACGGAACGTCAAAGTCCGCGCTATTCTTGCCGTTGTGGCATACCGTAACGAACACTTCTCCCTGTGGTGTCACGAGAAGTGCGGAATACTCTCCTGGTTCTCTCACTCGCGTAATCAATCGCCCCGCGTCATCAACAACTGATTCGCGTACATCCGAGTCGAACATGGAGTCTCTGGATCGAGGAACAACAAAATAACGGCATGGCTGGCTCAACCCTGAGTCGTCCTGACCCTCGTTCTTAGGCAAAGGAACGTGAAATACAAGAGGGTCATTCAAAGCGGCATCGACCACAAGAACAATTGTCAAATCTTTCAGGGTAGGACTAAACCAATACTCGGCCTTCAGATCAGGATTCAGTTCTCGGGGAATCCGAACATCTGAAGACAATTGAAAACCAGATCCGACGCCGGCAGGCAGGTGGGAGAACCGAAACCGCCCTTCGGAGTCCGTGTATTGCTCCTGCAACGGTCCAAGTGAGATTACTTCACCTGCAGATTGCCATACCGGTCCGACACGCAGCAGAAAGTCCGGCTGAGGTCTTTTTTCAGTGTCTTGGACAACAATCTCGACGGACCAGTCATAAGTTATGACATGGGCATCCAATTCATAAAAAGAAAGGCCCTTAGCCAAGTTAGCCTGGCCGATGGCAACAGTGATACCGACGCTGGAACCACCATGACGCGTCTTCGGTGAGGCGAGAACTGTGACTGACGAAAAGCTGTCTAGCGCCACGGACGGGGCCTTGAAGTGCAGAATGCCATCAATAGGCCAGGCTACGTCGATTCCAACATCCCGGCTCTGGCCTCCCCAGTTTCGCAGTTGTACGGTAAGGTGAACATAACTTTCCGGGCTTGATTGAATTGAAGCAGCGTCAATGCCAATAGCAGATGAAAGTGACTGTACAAAGTCATCTTTTGATCGTTCGATGAGACTGACCGCGACCTCCACATCAGGGAGTAGTGACAACTGAACGAGTTCGTTAGGCTCAGGAGGGCGATCGCCAAGTGAAGACTGAATCAATGACACCTCTGACGGCTGTGGCTTGCTTGCGACACGGCTCATATCCAACGTAAGCGCTGGAACATGAACTAATTGTTCTTCCATGTGTCTAACAACTAATATCTTCGAATAGGCGTTTCTGGTGTCAAGGACAGATTCTGGCTGGCTGCGTACCAACACCGCCAAGTCAGGCCCCCCTCCAAGGTCCGCGACTAAACGAATGGGAATAAGGTAATAAACCATGACCTTGTCCGCCCTGCTTTTCGACGCGCGAGTAATTGCAGCCAAGCCATTAACAACTTCAATCCAGATTCGAGTCGAGGCTGGAAAAAATAGTTCTGTTGTCTCTCCATACGAGTACTTTCCATCAGGGAGCTTTCCTCTAAGCACGGTGTAATCGGAAAAGAAGACAAAGTTGGCGCCGGAAACGTCACCCGAAGTGGTTCGGACAGGCGCGGTGATCCCCTCCTCCGGAAAAGTCACTGGCGAGGCAATCCACTGCACATCGACTCGAATCAACTCGTCGTCCGTCGAGGATGGTTCCGGCTCGAAAAATTCGGGCCGGTTATGCGGCGGTATACTTCCCTTCGCGGTACTGTTCTTGGCGGGGTTCTTGAGGTCATCCGCGATGAAGACAGGCGGATGCGGTTCCGATCCCACCTCACCCGTTACGAGCCACGACTCGACAATCAGCCAAGAAAGGACACCCAACACAAGACAAGCCGCTGCCGCGCCGACCAGAATCTTCAGAGCGGAGCGGGTCTCAATACTGTTGTCCCTTTTCACAGTCGAACTCCGTTGCTTGCCGGTGCAGCCTTTCCCGATCACGGCGTATTGGGCTGGGCTGCGCTTGTTTCCTGGAACTTGGTGCAGGGACAATGATCCGCATTCAGCGGGCAATTGTAAGTAACTTCAATGAACCATAGCATGATCACGGTGCCATACTCCAGCTTGGCGGCGACTCTACTGGTCAAGTCCGGGTCAAAGTCCACGGCGGGACTCGTTGTGTCTTCCACGGAGAGCCGCCAGGAAAGGTAAACTTCGACATCGTCCTTTGGGTCGCTGGTGGACTGATCGCAGCGGAAATTGTATTCTCTGTTTGTATCCCAAAAAGCCTCGGCTGTAACCACTCGATCATTATCCGCAGACCACTCCTCTCCGTCCCATGAACCTGAGTCGGGGCTGGCCTCGTTACCGCCGTCGTTTATCTCGACTTCATGCGCGTCGCCAGTAGAGCCGACTATGTTTGAGAGACAGAACACGTGGGATGTTACTTGATTCGAGCCGGCACTATTTGTCCCGGTAACCCTCAGTTCGCTCGTTTTATCGTTCAGATCATTTGCGCGAACATAACAAACCCACTCTGGAGCTTGGTCGCTGGTTGCCGCTGTCCAAGTCACGGTGATCTTTTTCCAGATACGCTGTTTGACCTCCACCGTCCACTCGCCATAAGTGCAATCGGTGCAGGATGCTTTCACCTGAAACTCGCCAATGTCTTGCATCGTCAGTACCGTCCCACTTGCAGATGTCTCAAGCTTTCTGTTGTTGCCTGTAGCGTTGCCCATGTTCGACCCAACAGCAAAGGAACAGTAGGGCTCCGCAGATGCGTAGTCAGTTGCGTCCACAGTTGTCGAAGCGTATCCGTACTCTCCGTGCACGTTGCTGTTGCCATCGACGATGGGCGTGGACGAGGCGGCGTAGCTTGCCGGAGTTGAGAAGTCGTTCAACTCTGTTTTCATCAGACCTCCGCTACCGATGCAATCGGTATAGCTTTTGGGGTTCGGTACAGGCGCCTGAATCCCGCGCAAGGCATGAATGGTCGCTGGTGCGAGACTGAGGCAAATCATGAATACTAAGACGGCGCACAGAGTTGCTCGTTTCATAGGTCCCCCCACATTCTCAAATGTCAACAGTTAAGCCACTTAATTGTATCGTACCTGCTAGTTTATGAGTGATCAACCTGTAAGAGCACGAATATGGAAAAAAAAGTGCAAAAACGCATCAAAAATTGAGCTTATCGGCTTCGGCGCGAAAAGACATCGCATTGGTGTTACTTCGGATTGGTTCCGGTGCTCTAACGATGTGGTGGGGTATGGAGAAGCTCGTGCAATTTCGAGCATTGGCCCCCGGTTTTCCTGATCCGCTCGGGATTGGGCATCCAGCAAGCCTGGGGGCGACGATAGTGGCGCAAGTACCCTGCGCTCTTCTCATCGTGTTGGGCTGTTGGACACGAGTTGCCGCGGTTCCTCCGGCCGTTGCCATGATCGTCGCGGCATTCGCCATTCATCGCGGAGATGATGCGACATATGTTCGGCATGCATTGATCTACGCACTGTGCTACTTGTGCATCATCGTCGCCGGCTCTGGGAAGTATTCGATAGACCACCTTGTTGAAAATTACCAATGGAGGCCTCGTCCAGAGGTTCCAGCGAAGCCCTAGAACGTGTCGCGCTGGGTGATGGTGGCGATTTCTTCCAGTGTGGTCTGTCCCATCAGCGCTTTGCGGATGCCGTCCATGCGCAGGGTGCGCAGGCCGCCGCTCTTCACCGCGTCGCGCTTGATCTCGCCGGCCGCCACCTTGTCCACGATCTGCTGCTTGATGTGCTCGGTGATCGGCATGACCTCGTGGATCGCCGTTCGGCCCGTGTAGCCGGTCTTGAAGCAGGCCTCGCAGCCGCGGCCGTGCCAGAGGTGGCCGTCGGGGATGTCCCGGATGGTCATGTCGAAGCCGCGCAGCTCGCGCTCGTCGGGCACGTACTGCGACTTGCATTCCTTGCAGATGCGGCGCACCAGGCGCTGGGCGGCCACGCAGATCACCGAGCTGGAGACCAGGAAGGGCTCCACGCCCAGGTCCACCAGTCGCGTCACGGTGGAGGGCGCGTCATTGGTGTGCAGCGTGCTGAACACCAGGTGGCCCGTCAGCGCCGACTGGATGGCGATGTGCGCGGTCTCAAGGTCTCGGATCTCGCCGACCAGGATCACGTCCGGGTCCTGGCGCACGAAACTTCGCAGCGCCTTGGCGAACGTCAGGCCCTTCTTTTCGTTCACCTCGACCTGGCTGGCGCCCGGCATCTGGTACTCGATCGGGTCTTCGATGGTGAGGATGTTGATGTCCGGCCGATTGATGTTGCCGATCGCCGCGTACAGCGTGGTGGTCTTGCCTGATCCGGTGGGGCCGGTCAGCAGGATGATGCCGTTGGAGTACTCGAGGTAGGTTTTGAACGCTTCTTCGTTGTCGGGCATGAAGCCGATGTCAGCGAGATGGTACTGCTTGGTGCTTTTCTCGAGCAGACGAATCACCACGCGCTCGCCGTAGTTTGTGGGCACGGTGCTGATACGCAAGTCGATTTCAGCGTCACCCATCTTCACGCTGGCTCGGCCGTCCTGGGGCAGGCGGCGCTCGGCGATGTCCATCTTCCCCATCACCTTGATGCGCGCGACGATGGCGTCCTGCAGCTTCTTGCTCGGGGTCATCACGTCGTACAGCACGCCGTCAACGCGGTAGCGTACCTGCAGCTTGTGCTCGCTGGGCTGGATGTGGATGTCGCTGGCGCGCATGCGCAGCGCCTGGCTGAAGATGGTGTTCACCAGCTTGATGATGGGCGCCGCGGTGGCGATGTTGAGGATGTCGGTCTTCTCGTCGAATTCGAGGTCCGTGTCGAGCATGCCGTCGGCTTCCAGCTCGCGCTCGACTTCGTCGCTCATCTCCGACTTCTGGGCGTAGTTCTTGTTGATCAGCTCGCTGATTTCGACGCGTGGGGCAAGTACCGGCTCAATGGGCTTGTGCAGCAGGCCGGCCAGCTCATCCATGGGGTAGAGATCGAGGGGGCGGCAGGTGGCTACGCGTACGCTGCCGCCGGTTTCATCCAGGGCGACCAGGTTGTAATTGCGCGCGAAGCCTGCGGGCACGCTCTCGGCGAATTTTGGATACGGCTTGTAGTGAGACAGATCGCCCTCATAGGGCAATCCCAGCTGCTCGCTGAAGAACTGCAACATCTCGGCCTCACCGAGCATGCCGGACTCGACCAGCGCGGAATCGAGTTTCTCTCCGGATTCCTTGGCTTTGCTGAGCAGGTGCTCGACTTTGTCCTGCCGGACCCCGCGTTCTTCAATCAGATACTTGGCAAGCAATCGCGACATGGCTTCCTCAATCCAGACCTGCGGCAAGTCGGCCGTACAAGTTTAACGCCGGTTCCGGCAAAGGGTTGGGGAAATCAGACTGTGGCGGCGGGGTCCTTGGCCTGCTCGGCGTCGAACCGCAGCCGCGCTTGTTCTGCCTCATCCGCCGACTCTGTGGCCGTCTTGATCGCCTGGACACGCTCCTCCGCCACGTTGATCTTGTCGAATGTCACGCCGTCAACGTGGTAACGCATCAGAAGGTAGATCAACAGGTCGGACGAAAGCGAAACGACCATCAGCCATGCTGCAAGCAGTACGACACTTCCCCAGAATACGACGGCGAGGCCGTACGCGGCAGGTCCGACCGCGTCGCCGGCGTCGCTGGAAACAGTGGTCTGCGCGATCATGCCGGCCAGCAGATCTCCCTTTCCGACCACCCACAGCGCGGCAGCCACGAATCCCCATGCCAGTGCCAGCACCAGCCCGCCGGCCACCGCGGATGCCGCCAGCACTCCCAGCTTGGCCGACCAGTAGGCGAAGTAGCGTCCCGGGCGCTGCATGACATAGCTGATCGGGCGGCTGATCGTCTCCAGATAGTCGCGTCCTTCTACCACTGCCGTGGGCCCCATCATTGGCGCGGCGAGCACGCCTACCAGCAGGAAGGCCGCGCCGCAGAGTGCGACAATCAGGGCGAACGGGAGCGTGATGGTGGCGATCATTCCGCCCGCCATGCCGGGAATCCAGGTAAGCAGGCTCCAGAGGAGCACCGGAAGGAAACATAGCGCCGGCAGTACGAGCATCAGTAGCGGAGAGAATCCTGCCTGGCGATTCAAGGGAGCGATGCTCGGACTGCGTTCGCGCTCGTCACGGGCAATGTCCAGCGCGGCACTGCGGAGCACCGGCGCGCACAGGTAGCCGAAGCCGGCCAGCCAGCCGGCGAACACGCACCCGCACAGCGCGGCCTTCACCGGTGTCCAGGGAGTTTCCGATAGCGCGAGCCAGGCGCCCAGCACACCCTCCGGCGTAAGCAGTTCACCGCCTGTGACGCGCCAGGAAAGAATGCTCACCACGCCCAGTGTGACCAGCATGGTCCAGCAAAAGGCGACTCCGGCCTGGGTGACCCGCCGCAGGTCGAACGCCAGGCCGAAAGACAACGCCAGGTCCCGCACGTCGTGCCGCTGAATGCGCATCGGGGAAGTCTATTGGGTGCCGAACAGTGGTCAAGCGCTGTTGACCGCACCGAGCCGCGCGCCTACATTTCGGTGGGCATTTCCCAATGAGCAAACCCAGACGCAAAACCGGACCCATCACCCGGGCTTTCATCAAAGGCCTGTCGATCATCCTGCCCGCGGTGATCACCATCGCGATTTTTGCCTGGGTCTGGGACATCCTGCGGGTCTACGTGGTCGAGCTGACCATCCAGGGCATCGACAGCATCAAGCCCTACGACGCGCGGAAGCTCAGTCAGGAAGAGCTGGACTATCTGCCCGACGGTTTCTTCGTCGGCAACGGCAGCGAAGGCGCGGCGGGCATCGCGGTGATCCACAGCGAAATCACCCTCAAGCGCGTACCCCGGGTGATTGACCTGCCGGACAAGTACCAGGGCCTGACGCCGCCAGGCAAGCCTCGCAGCGTGCTGCAATACGTCCTCGACGCCAACGGCTGGCAGCGTACCTACGATCCGGTCAGCGGCCGGGTGGTTGCCTACAACTGGTTCGACTACCTGCTGGCCAGCGTGCTGGGCCTGACGCTGGTGGTGCTGCTGGGCTTCCTGGCACGCAACTTCTTCGGGCGCAAATTCGTGGCGCTGCTGGAGTGGTTCGTAACCAAGGTACCGGTGATCCGCTCGATCTACCCG
Organism: Planctomycetota bacterium; assembly: GCA_020638635.1. Classification (GTDB taxonomy): domain Bacteria; phylum Planctomycetota; class UBA8742; order UBA2392; family UBA2392; genus JACKID01. Next base: position 5,582 of record JACKIE010000012.1, on the reverse strand, counting down.
CACGCCAAGCAGTTGGTCGAGTTCTTCTTCAGCGACAACAAGGCGATCGAATTCGACACCGTGGCGGTGATCGAGTATCCGCGCTTCGGCTTGTGGTCGATCGCGTTCGTGACCGGCTCGGGTCTCAAGACGGTGCAGGAGGCAACCGGCAAGCGCATGGTCACGGTGTACGTTCCCAGTTCGCCGGCGCCGATGACCGGATACTGCATGATCATGCCGGCCGAGGACGTGATCCAGGTGGACATTACGGTCGAGGAAGCCATGAAGTTCGTGATTTCGGGTGGCGTGCTGGCGCCGAAGGAAGAGCAGGTCCGGCCGGCATCCGGCCCGCAGTACGCCCTGACGCACACCATCAATGAGCAGATCCGCAAGCGGCAGACGGCGATCCTTCAGAAGTCGCAGGCGCTGAAGAAAATCGAGGAGGAGGTTGCAGGCAACGGTGAAGAGCCGGAGACCCGCGAAGTGGATGCGCCCGGTGAGCAGGCCAAGTCCGACTGACTACTTTTCGACAAGCGCGATTTCATGGGCGACAGCGCCGCGCTCGGTCTGCTCAAGGATGAACTGGATCTCCTGACCAGCCTTCAGCTCGATGACGCCATCCGTGCGGATCGCGCCGTAATGCAGAAACACTTCAGGCGCGCCTTTGCGCGTGGCGTATCCGTAGCCCTTGCGGGCGTCGTACCACTTCACAATCCCGCGTGCTTTGACTCTCGTGATCGGCATGGTGAGGGATCAGGTTACAGGTTTATGGTTACAGGGCAAGTTGCGCGATTGTCAGGGCTACGCCAGCTCGGCCGCCAGTTCCTGTCGCTTCGCGAGGTCAGCGTACAGCCCGCCCGCGGCCCGCAGTTCGGAGTCGGTGCCGCGCTCTGTGATGCGGCCGTGGTCGAGCACGATGATCTCGTCGGCGTGGGCGACGGTGCTGATGCGCTGGGCGATGATCAGCGTGGTGATCTCACGGGTCTCGGACTTCAGGTTGCGAAGGATGCGCTCTTCGGTGTCCGTGTCCACGGCGCTCATGCAGTCGTCGAGCACCAGGATGGTGGGCTTGCCTGCCAGGGCACGGGCGATGCTGGCGCGCTGCTTCTGGCCGCCGGACAGGTTCACGCCGCGCTCGCCGAGCATGGTGTCGTAGCCCTTGGGCAGCGAAAGCACCTCTTCTTCAAACTCGGCCGTCTTCACGGCGTTGTGGATGATTGCATCCCGGTCGGGAACGTGAGCGTCCGCACCGATCTGGGAGCGCTCGGCGGCGACGGGGCCGGCCCCTAACGCCAGGCCGATGTTGCTGGCGATGGTGTCGCTGAACAGGAAGCTGTCCTGGGGCACGTAGCCGATGAAGCGGCGCAGGGCGTGAGGGTCGTAGCTGTCGATCGGCTTGTTGTCCACCAGGATGCGCCCGCCGGTAGGGGAGGCAAGCCGCAGCAGCAGCGCTGCGATGGTGGACTTGCCGCTGCCCACCTGGCCCACGATGCCCAGCGTGCGCCCCGGCGCGACCTTGAAGCTGACACCCTCCAGCGCCAGCGGCAGGTCAGGCGCGTAGCGCATGCTGACGTTCTCGAACACCACCTCGCCCTCGATGCGCTCGGGAGTTTCGCCGCCCGGCACACGCGAGGGGTCGGGCTCGCTCAGCAACAGCGCGTCGATGCGCTTCAGGCTGGCGGCCGCGCGCACGAACAACATGGTGACCCAGCCCAGCGCGATCATCGGCCAGTACAGCCCGAGGTTGTAGAGGATGAAGGCGGCGAAGTCGCCGGTGCTGAAGCGCCCGGCGCTGATCTCGATGGCGCCGAAGTACAGGATGATCAGCACGCCTACGCCGGAGAATCCCCAGATGCACGACTGGAACAGCGCCTGGTTGCGCGCGGCCCCCAGCTTGTTGTGCAGGTAAGTCTCGCCCTGTTTGTGCAGCTCGGAAATCTCGAACTCCTCACGGCTGAAGGCCTTCACCACGCGCGCGCCTGCGAAGTTCTCCTGGGCGCGGGCGGAAAGCTGCTCGAGGTCTTCCTGGCTGCGCAGGCTGTACTTGCGCACGCGGGGATTGAACCACAGCGTCGCCGCGGTCAGCCCCACCAGCGGGATCAGCGCCAGCCAGGTCAGCAGCTGGTTCAGCGAGAACATGATCAGCAGGCTGGCGGGGAACAGGAAGATGGTGCCGCCGATGTACATCACGGCGGGGCCGATCATCATGCGCACGGCCTCGACGTCGCTGGTCATCAGGCTCATGATTCCGCCGCTGCGGGTGTTGTCGAACCAGGCGGAGGGCTGGTTCTGCAGGTGGGTGTACATGCGCTTTTTCAGGCTGTATTCGGTGCGGCGGCTGATGCGGATCAGGTAGAAGCGCTTGGCGAAGGTGAACACCCCCAGCAGCAGCGACAGCGTCAGCACCATGCCCAGTGCCAGCAGCACGAAGTCCATATTCGCCTCGGGCCGCATGGGCAGCAGCTTGAGCGCCCACTCGCCGGCGATGCCTTCCTGTTGCTTGAAGCCTTCAGGCGAGGCGGCATCCACGGCCAGCTTGATGTAGATCGGCACGATGGTCTGGCACACCGAGCCCGCCAGCAGCGCGGCCATGCCCGCTACGAACCAGCCAAGGTTCGCGCGATACTCGGCGAGGATGAAACGCAGTGTCCGCACGGGCCGCCCTGCAAAGAAGCCGGAAGGTTACACCCAAACGCGGCAACGGGAACCAGCTATTCCGGAGCAGCGGCGGACAAGAATGTCCGCGCCACTGCGGTTTGTTTCCGAAAAGTTTCGGGATGCCCGTGCAGCACTTCGGCGTTCCGCCGTTAGAGCAACGGAGGCCGCCATGGCAACAGCGCCCCAACTTCGTTTCTACACGGCGCGCGACATTGACGCGCTGCCGCAACTGCAGGGCCTGCCCGCCGAACAGCGCCTGGATATGAAGGCCGTCGCGGCCGTGCTGCCCTTTCGCGTCAACCAGTACGTAATCGATCAGTTGATTGACTGGTCGAACATCCCGGCCGACCCGATCTTCCAGCTAACCTTCCCCCAGCGCGGCATGCTCAGCGAGCCCAACTTCAAGCTGATGCGCGAGCTGATCGCCAAGGGCGCGCCACAGGCCGAGGTCAAAGCGGCGGCCGAGAAAATCCAGCGTTCGCTGAACCCGCACCCCTCGGGCCAGACCAACCTGAACGTGCCGCTGGACGCCCAGGGCAAGCGCCTGCCGGGCATGCAGCACAAGTACCGCGAGACGGTGCTGTTCTTTCCGATGGCCGGCCAGACCTGCCACAGCTACTGCCAGTACTGCTTCCGCTGGGCGCAGTTCGTGGGATTGCAGGACCTCAAGTTCGCGGCCCGCGAGGCCGAGCAGCTGGTCGAGTACCTGAAGCGGCACATGGAAGTCACCAGCGTGCTGTTCACGGGCGGCGACCCCATGGTGATGGGGACGCCCGTGCTGCGCCGCTACCTCGAGCCGCTGCTGGGCAAGGGGCTCGAGCACATCCAGAGCATCCGCATCGGCACCAAGTCGCCGGCCTACTGGCCGTACCGCTACACCAGCGACGCGGATGCCGACGACGTGCTGCGGCTGCATGAGCAGGTGCAGGCCTCAGGCCGCACCATGGCCCTGATGGTGCACTACTGCCATCCCCGCGAGCTGCAGACTGAGGCCGCGCAGGCGGCGCTGAAGCGCATCCGGGCTTCTGGCGCCGAAGTGCGTTGCCAGGCGCCGCTGATACGGCACATCAACGACAACGCGGAAACCTGGCGCGAGCTTTGGAACCTGGAAGTGAGCTTGGGCGCGCACCCGTACTACATGTTCGTGGAGCGCGACACCGGCGCGCGCGGCTACTTCGAGGTGCCGCTGGTGAAGGCGTACGAGATCTACTCACAGGCGTACCGCGCCGTGACCGGCCTCGCCCGCACGGTGCGCGGGCCGGTGATGTCCTGCATGCCCGGCAAGGTGCTGGTGGACGACGTGACTGAGGTGAACGGCGAGCCGGTGATCGTGCTGAAGATGATCCAGGGCCGCAACCCGGAGTGGGTGAACCGCACGTTCCTGGCCAGGCGCGACGACAACGCCACCTGGCTGGACCAGCTCAAACCCGCGGGCAATCCCTGGTTCTTCGGCGACGAACTGCAGCAAATGATCGAAAGCGGCAACGCCCGCCCCTGGGCGAGCCCGTAGGGACAGGCACCCTGGTGCCTGTCCCTTCTGGTGTGCACGGGCGGACATGAATGTCCGAGCCGCGTGGATGTTTCGGGGAGACGCAGCCGGTTGACCGTCCCGGTTGCCGCTAGTTCATCCAGCGCAGGTCGCGGTCTTCGGGGGCCTGCCACTCGCCGCTCAACAGGCGCCACTCCATGCCGTTGTAGACCACCACCTTCTTGATGTTCAGCTTGCGCCGCCAGCCCACGATCACCAGGATCGCAACCAGGCAGACCACCAGCACCAGCGGGAACACGCCGATCCAGTCCGGCGTGCTGCCCTTCTTGTCCAGTACGAACACGAACAACGCCACCAGCGTCGCGATGAACAGCAGCAGCGGCGCCAGCGCGTAAATCTGCGGGAAGCGACCAACCGAAATCTCCGCCTCCACCACTGCCAGCTGCCGGCCCAGAGGGCGCACGTTGGGCTTCTTGAATGTCCAGCGCCCGCCGTTCAGGCCGGCGCTGCGGCGCAGCTCTTTCCAGTACTGCTCAAGCTCGAACACGTTGGACATCGGCATCTCGACGGCGCCGGCGCCGCCGGCCATGCGGCGCGGAAAGCTGTCCCGGTCACCGTGCAGGCGCAGCCTGTCCACCCGCTCCCACTTCTTGCGCATCAGGGCCCCGATCCAGGCCTGCACGGCGCGCTCCGGCCGGTCCGGGTTTGTGTTCTTGTGCCAGTTGAACCAGTGACTGGAGGCGGCGATCAGGATGATCGGCCAGCAGCTCAGGCCGACTACGTTGCCGGTCGCGGTTGACGCCACCAAAGCCAGTGCGAGCCACGCGAGGCCAATGCCCAGGTTGAGCCAGCCGTAAACGCGATAGATCGAGTCAGGTCCCACCGGCGCTTCCGCCACCACGTTCGCCACCTTGAACTTCGCGCGTTCAAAGGCGGCCGCCAGGTAATCGTGCGACCAGATGCCCTGGTTCACGTCCACCGGCCCGGAGTGGCCATAGGGTGTAAGCTGGTTGGTCATGGAATGCAGGATAGGTTGCGCGAATGAGAGCGGTCAATTCAGATCGTACCCGGGTGATCGTCAATTTCCGGCCGCCGCGGCCTGTTCCTCGGCGCTGCCCAGCACGCGCAGGTCGCCCTCCAGCAGCTTGGCGATCGGGAGTGTGCATGCAGCACAATCTTGCGCGCGGGTTGCGGCCTGCGTTGCCCACTTCAGAGCCACTGGGTGTTGTTCTCTTCGTAGGCCTGCCATTCGCTGCTCAGCAGGTGCCACTCTTTATCGACGCGCACGAGGATCTTGCGCATGTGCACATGGACGGTTTTTCGAGTGGCAAGATCCACCAGCGCGGCAATCACCAACGCCACGAAGATCAGCAGGAACCAGAGGCTTGTGTTCATGATCAGTCGCAGCTCAAAGTCAACGATTACGACGTCCGATGCCACTTGAGTCTCGCGCACA
>JACKIE010000011.1 GCA_020638635.1 Planctomycetota bacterium | reverse complement strand
CCGGGGGCTAACCGGGAGACACGCCGGCTGCGCCGGCTCAACTGCTGGACTGGGCTGAAAATCCGGGTGGATCCTGTAAAGCCAGGGCCCTGAAAATTCCTTTGCAGGCTGGAAGCCCGCCCCACGTTACCGCCCCAGGTCTTTGCGGGTGAACAGGGCTTCGAACTCGTAGCCCGCGGCCTTCAGCTTCTCGGTGGCGCCGGACTGGCGGTCCACCAGGCAGAGGATCTTCACGATCTCGGGCTGGTACTGGGTCTTCATGCCTTCGATGGCCTTCAGCGCGCTGCCGCCGGAAGTCACCACGTCCTCGATCAGCACCACGCGCTCCCCGGGCTTCAGCTCCGGGCCTTCCACCCAGCGCTGCATGCCGTGGCCCTTGGCCTCTTTACGAATCAGGAACCCCTTCAGGTGCGCGCCCTCGGCGGCCGCCGCCATCAGGATGCCCGCCACGATCGGGTCCGCGCCCATGGTGGGGCCGCCCACGGCCGTGACGTCCCACTGCTTGATGCGCTCCCACATCAGCTGAGCGGTGAGTTGCAGGCCGCGCGAATCCAGGGTGGTCTGGCGGCCGTCGATGTAGAAGTCGGACTTGGCGCCGCTGGCGAGGGTAACGGTGCCCTCAGCCACGGTGCTCTTCACGAGTTTCATCAGTTCTTCGCGCGCATTCATGGCGTTCCTCCGCGGCAAGGCTTACCTCAAGCACGGCCAAGCGCAAGGGGCGTCCGGCGGGTTATCCACCACGGCAGGCTGTTGGTTTCCGGTGCGGCGCATCCGGCCCGAAGGGCCGATTCAAACAGCCCAGGCCGAAGGCCTGGGAACCATGGATCAACGAATCGCCCGGCCTGAAAGGCCGGTTCATGCGTCCCCGTGGACTCGTGAACGGCCCCATCAGGGCCGTCGCCCGCGTCTTGCGACCACAAACCCAAGGCTTCGCCTTGGGCTGACAGAAACGGCCCCGTCGGGGCCACCAGCTGCGCCGACGTCACGCAGGGCCGAGTTTCATCGCTACTCGTATTCTTCGGCCTGGGCGCGTTGCCTGATTTCGGCGACGTCGCGGGTGAGCTGCTGCTTCAGTTCTTCCAGGCCGCTGAACTTCTGCTCGTTGCGCACGTGGAACAGGAACTCGGCCTCGATCTCTTTGCCGTAGAGGTCGCCGTCGAAGTCCAGCAGGTGCACCTCCAGCAGCGGCTCGCGTCTTGACGGGTCAACAGTCGGGCGCGTGCCGATGTTGGCCGCGCCCTGGAACCACCGGCCGTCGCTCTTCACCCGCACGCCGTACACTCCCCGCGGCGGGTAGGCCAGGCCCTTCAGCGCTATGTTCGCCGTGGGAAAGCCGATGGTGCGGCCGCGCCTGTCGCCCTCGATCACCGTGCCCACGATGCTGTACGGGCGGCCGAGCATCTTGCGCGCCCACAGGAAGTCGCCGTTGGCGATGTGCTTGCGGATCGCGCTGCTGGACATGGCCTCGCCGCTGACCTCGATGCGTTCGCCCTCGCGCACCTCGATGCCGAGCCCGCCGCCGATCCCGCGCAGCACCTCGAAGGTGCCCTCGCCGTCTTTGCCGATGCGGTTGTTGAAGCCGACCAGCATGGCCCTGGCACCCACCTGGCCGACGATGCAGTCGCGCACGAACTGCTCGGCCGTCTTGGTGCGCAGGTTTTCATCGAAGTCGAGCATCACGATGGCGTCCACGCCGGCCTTGCTGAGCAGGCGGGCCTTGTGCTCGGCGGTGTTGAGCGACGGGATCTCGATGTTCAGCATGTACTCGCGCGGGTGGCGGCGAAAGGTGACCACCACGGCGGGCGCCTGTTCGCGGCGGGCCCATTCCACCAGCTCGGCCAGCAGGTACTGGTGGCCGAGGTGCACGCCGTCGAAGCTGCCGACGCTGACCACCGGGCGCAACTCGGCCAGGCGCGCGCCCTCGCGCTGGAATTCCTCGAAGCTGGCGTATACGTGCGCTCGGTGGGGCAAGGCTAGCGTCGCTCGTGGATGCGGTTGGTGTCGCCTTCGCCGTAGCCCACCTCGCCGCGCGGCAGCGCGCCCGCAACGGCCTGCAGCACCACGGCCTGGCAGTCGTTGAACAGTCGGGCGCGGTCCTTGTCGATCTCGTGCTCGACGTCGCGGCGGGCGAAGTAGCTGGTATTGACCTTGCCGTCCTTGATGACCTCGACGGCGATCACACGCGTGGTGCGGCTTTCGGCGTCGGCGCGGGCGATCGGGTCGTCGGCCAGGATGTTCACGCTGTTGCCCTTCTCGAAGAAGCCGAGTTCCTTGAGAATCTTCAGCAGGTCGTACATGTCGGCATTGTACAGGAAACGCTCTTCCTTCTTCATCTGGTGGTCCGGCAGGCCCGCGTAGAAGGTGTGGCTGCGGTTGATCAGCGTATGGCGCAGCTCTTCCTGCTCGACCTGGCGGCCGCCGGCGCCCGGCACCAGGGTGCCCTTCACATAGTAGTAGACGCGCACGTCGCCGGTGACGTCGTAGGCTTCGCGCTCGATCTGGTCGCCTTCGGACTCGGGGTCGATGCCGTCGGTGGAACTGCCGCCGCCGCTCGTGCCGGTGCTGGCGCAGGCCGACAGCAGAACGAGTAACAGGAAAGCCAGATAGCGCATGGATGTACCGCCCGAGGGGAAGCCGGGGTGTTAGAAAATGCCGAGCCTGGCCAGGTAGTCGCTGCCATAACGCAGCTTCGTACCCTTGTCGTCGTCCACCACCATAACGCGGACGGTGCCCTGCGCCAACTCCGGGGCCAGTTGCCCGAAGTCGATTTCGCCCAGGCCCGGAGCCTGCTCGCCGTGGCCGCCCAGCATGTCCTCAAGGTACACGCCCTTGAGACGCGGGCCGAATCGCTGAAGCCAGTCGCGCCCGTCGGGTCCGCCCAGCTTGTGCAGGATCGCCACGCTGCTGGTGCAGTGCCAGTAGCCGAGATCCTTGGCGTCATCGAACACGTGCTGCATGCGTTCCGGCTGCAGCAGGCCGAAGGGGCTTTCCGGCGGCAGCAGGCAGACCTGCAGGGGCGCCACCGCGCGCGTGATGGCGTGCAGCCCGCGACAGAAGCGGTCCAGCTGCTGCTCGGCCAGCGCCTCGTCGATTTGCGCTATCTCGGCCACGCGTTCCTGCATGGGCTCGTCGCAGTCTTCGCAGTCCAGCAGCTCATCGAGCTGCAACTGGCGCTCGTTCAGGTTGGGGACCTGCACGTAGCCGCCCTCGAGCACGAGGAACTGCGGCCTGGCGGGGGCCAGCTGCTCGGCGGTCTGGATCACCATTTCGGCCGAGCGCTGCGCGATCTGCGCGTCCTGCGCCCCCAGCTTGGCGTAGCCGGGCCGGCGCGTGACGAAGGCCGAGTGGCGGTCTTCGCGCAGGCGCAGGCCGGTGACGCCTACGTGATGCTCAAGCAGGGCGTGCACGATACGGCCGAGCGGCGCCTGCGGGTTGGTGACGCAGAGGTCGAACTTGTCGAAGCCGAGCTCCTGGCCCATGCGCACGCGCTTGAGCAAGGCGTCGAGCCCGCCGCCATCGAGCCTGACGGTGATTGCTTTCATGGCCTCAAGGCTAGCACGCGGCGGGAAGGGGTCAAACGGGAAGCCTTATGTGTGGCGGTTTCGGGCGCGCCACCCGTTGCGCGGAACAACCGCATTGATACCCTTCGCGCGACTGGCCCGTGGTGTAATTGGTAACACAGCGGTTTTTGGTACCGTTATTCGGGGTTCGAGTCCCTGCGGGCCAACCATCTTGAAGTACCGCCCGCGAAACCTACCGCGGGCGGTTTTCATTTTTCGACCCGCTCGCACCCGAGGCGCGCTGCGCGCGCGCCGCTCCGCAAAGCTCCGCTGTCAAACGCCTGCGGCGTTTGAGGTTCGAGTCCCTGCGGGCCAACCATTCGACTCGCGCGGGTGTAGGGACGATGCTTGCATCTCTCGCGCAGGGCAGGCACGCGGGCGACCCAAAGGTTGCCCCCATCATTGCCCCTTTGCCATTCTGCGCAGGCGCCCCGGCGCCTTGCCGTTGCGGGCATTGGCTGCACCAGACCCCTGCCGCGGGACCACAGAGTTCCTCTATAATCCAGCATCCCCAGGGCGCCCCGGCCCGGAGTGTTCCATGCGCCAGTCCCGGTTGGTTCTCTTTCTGCTGCTGCTGGTGTGCGCCGGCGCGGTTGTGGCCTGGCTGATCGTCCAGGGCCCCGGCCAAGAAGCCGGCAGTGCCGCGCCCATCAGCGACCTGCCCGCCAACCTTGACGGTGCAGCGCCCCTGAGCGGCGAGGCCGGCCGCAAAGACAAACCCGCCACGAACCGCGAAGCCACGCCGCTCGAACAACCGGGAGACGCCAAGCGCGAGCCCCGCCCGGAACGACCGCTCAAACCAGACGGCACTGAACTCGGCCCGGAAGAATGGCTGGTCAAGGGCCGCGTCCGCTTCGCCGACGGGTTGCCGCTTGACGCGAGCCTGATCCTTCAGGGCGAGGAGAACGGGGTGGCGATCTACTTCCGCCCGGACGACGCCCAGGCCGGCCACGTCTGGAGCTTCTGGCCCGCCATGACGGGCGACTGCTCCTTCCAGGAGGCCTATGCCGTCGAGGACCTGCCCTTTCCCCTGCGCGACGGCGTCGTTCCGCCCGGACGCTGGCAGCTTACCTGTCCCCTCGAAGGCAACGTGCGCACCATGCACGACCTCGGTGAGAATCTGACCATCGAGCAGCTTCCCGGCCTGGTGACGCCTACGATCACCGGCCGCGTGATCGACTTCGGCGAAGTGACGCTCCTGCACGACATTCTGTTCGGGGACCAGTGGCTGGTCACCGGGCGCGTGGTGCACAGCTCCGGCCGGGCGGTGGCGAACCTGGGCTGGCTGCTGCTGACGGTGCTGGATGAGGACTCCATGGCCGCGGAATGCTACGTGGCGACGGATGCGCAGGGCCGCTTCGCGGGCACCTTCTGGAACTTGGCTGAACTGGCCGCGGACCCCACGGCCTGGAACGCGCGGCTTTACCCCGACGAAAACACCTACTACCAAAGTGAAGGCTCTGAATCGCGGGCCGCGCGGCGCATCGACGTCGCCCTGCCCAAACCGGTGGTGAAAGGCCGCGTGGTTGACTACGGCGAAATCCGGGTGGGCGGCTCGCTGCTCGAGGTTGAAGCCGTGATGGAAGGCCTGCAACCCGAACTGCTGCCCGACGGGCGTCTGCGGCGGTCAAGCTGGTCGGAGTACCCGGGCAGAATGGGCGAGCTGTACCTGGGCGACGGCTTCAACGACATGGACGTCACCATCTTCCCAAGCCCGACCAAGGTCACCGTATGGCTGCCCGAGGGACGCTATGAGTACAGCGGCAACCTGGATGGCGTTGGTGACTACTACCCCGGCGTCTACGGCGTGGTGTCCGTGCCCGACGGGCAGGTGGTGCCGCTGAAGCTGCATTTTAAGCGGCACCGCGTGATCCCCCTCGAGCTACAGGTCCCGGAGGGGAAGCAAGTCAGCGGGGCCACCGTGCGCTGGGAGGCATCCAACGCCGAAGGCGAGGTGGTTGAACAGCTCACGCACATGGGGTCGCCGCTCTCGGCCGTTCCCGTGTTCCCCGGCCTGACCACGCGCGTGCGGGTCGAGTCTCCCGGTTTCGCGCCCGTGGAAGGCAGCGTGACGGACAGGGACGCGAAGCTGGTGCTGAAACTGGAAGCCGTGGCCGCGGGCGTGGCCACCCTGCGCATCCAGGTGCCGGAACTGCCGGAGGTCATCGCCGATCGCCCCGAAGCCTTCCTTTCAGTCGTTCGACTCGACAATGGAGGGACCGTTTACGGCGTGAATGCCGGTACTGGCGAGCACGTCGTTCCAGTCCCGGCCGCAGGCGCTTACCGGGTGCAGCTGCTGGGCGGCGGAAGCTGGGGCTACCCGGGCGGCGTGCTGTCCGGCCCCGTCGAAGTCACGGTGAAGGAAGGCGACGATGTACCGGTGACCTTGCCCGCGATCGGCCCGCCGCCCTGGCCCGTCCAGGCCGACGGCTATGTTTCGAACGTGCGCTGCGCCGGGCGGTCGATCTCGCTGGAGACCGATGTGCTTATCGCTGACGGCGTGAAAGTGGGCGTCTCCATCACCACGGGCCAGGATTTCAGCATTACGGCGCCGCCGCTGGCAATTGCGGACGGCGACGCGAGCATTCCCCTGGATGTGCCGGCGCCCAGCCGGCCCGATGAGAAGCTGACTGTCAGCCTGGACCTCGAGGCGCGCATCGACGTGCGCGTCACGCGCCAGGGCAAGCCGGTCGCCAGCTTCCAGGCGACCGCGACCGGTGCGGGGGGCTTCAGCTCCAGCGCCGGCGCCGTTGAGGGCACGGCCCTGCTGTGGGCGCCGCCGGGCACGGCCACCGTAACGGCGAACGTACTGGGGCGCGGCTTCAGCCGAGGCGTGGAGGTCAAGCGCAGCGCCCTGGCGCGGGTGGACTTTGAGCTCGATGCCGTGCGTGTCGAGTTCGACCTGGGGGGCGACGACGAGCGCTACGCCGTGGACTCAAGCAGCGAAGTGCCGCCGCCCTGGCGCGTCTACCGCCTGCGGGACGACAGCGAGGAAGAGATATATGACCTGTGGGGCGACCAGGTGATCCTGATGGATCCCGGCCGCTATCGCATCGTGCCGGGCTACGGCGACCCGGGCCTGGCCCAGGAGATCGACATCAGCGACGGCAAAGACCGCGTGGTCAACCTGCCCGAGCTTCCGCGCATGAAACTGTACTCCGTGCGGCTGAAGTTCGATGCCTCGGCGCTCGGCGACCAGTGGTTCAACGCCGACATCAGCACCTGCGCGGTCTCGCGCCTGGCCCGGCCGGACCAGTACAGCTGGTACAACTGGGTCCAGACCCGCGCCCTGCCCGACGGCATCGAGCTGCTGGACGTTCCCGCGGACACCGAGCTGGTGGTGAGCGGCTCGATCTGGCTGCAGCGCGGTGACCAGGAGGAAACCTGGCTGCTCAAGCCCCTGCGCGTGAAAGTCAGCGCCGACGGCGAGACGATCAACTGCACCTGGGTGCGTGGCGTACCCAAAGGCGAAGAGTGGTGGGAGCTGCAGGCCTTCAACGTGTCGCTGCTGCCCGGCCTGTTCCTTCCCTTGAACGAACAGGACGTCCTGTTCCCCGGCCGCCAGGAGCTTGTATTCACCGGCGAAGACGGCAAGGAAGCCATCCGCGAGTGGGTGGAGGTGCCCGCCGGCACGGAAGAGTTCAATATCCCGGCCACCCTGCGCGCCATCCTCGAGGCCAAGAACCTGCTGGCGCCCAGGGAAGAGTAGCGCCGGGGCGCGGAATCCTGTAAGCAACTGGCAGGAGAAACCGCCATGGCCGTGAAGCTGAAGCTGGACAAGGAAACCTACAACCTGGGCGAGACCATCCGCGCCGAGGTCACCGTCACCAACGAGGGCGCATCGCCGGGCCGCTACCCGGCGCCCGAGCTGTGCCTGCCCAGCGTCAGCCTGCACGTCACGCGGCGCCCCGACGCGCCCACGCCGGAAAGCTTCATCGTGCGCATCACCGGCGACAGCAAAGAGGTCAACCTCAAGCCCGGTGAAAGCGTCAGCGGCGTGATCGAGCTGCCGGCCGTGGACCCCCACGGGCAGTTGATCGAGGCCTTCTACCGCCCCAAGGGAAGCATCCACCCGTACTTCGAGGGCACGGAGATGGAGGTCAGCAACCGCGTGCCGGTGAAGGTGCACGCGAACGGCAAGAAGCTGTACGCGCGCATCAGCACCGAAGCGGGCCCAATCAAGATCGAGTTCTTCCCGGACCGCGCCATGAACCACGTGCTCAGCTTCGTGCAGCTGGCCCAGCGCGGCTATTTTGACGGCATCGTGTACCACCGCGTGGTGCCGCACTTCGTGATCCAGGGCGGCGACCCCACCGGCACCGGCAGCGGCGGCCCCGGCTACAAGCTGCCCGCCGAGTTCAACGAGATCGAGCACGTGCCCGGAATCCTCAGCATGGCCCGCACCAGCGACCCGCACTCCGCCGGCAGCCAGTATTTCATCTGCACGGACGACTGCCCGAACCTGGACAACCAGTACACGGTGTTCGGCCGCGTGGTGGAGGGGCTGAAGGCCGTGATGAAGATCGGCGAAAGCGAGCGCAACGCCGGCAAGTACCACATGCAGAAGGTTGATATCGTGGTTGAATAGAGCCCCACCCGAAAGGGTGGGGACACGCGGCGAGTTTGCCGCGTGAACGGGTTTACCTGATGCCCGACACTGGCAAACAAGACACCCAACGCGACCGCAAACCGGTACCCGACCAGGTCACGCTGCGCGGCGACGCGAAGGCGCTGAAAGAAGTCGCCGAGGCCCTGGCCGGCAAGCCCCTGCACGCGGGCGTGCGCGGCTACGTGATTCCCGCCGACGCAGACGCCTACACCGAGGCCATCGACAACGGCGCGATCGCCGCCCTGCACCAGTCCGGCTTCACCATCTGCGACCCGGCCACCCCCAAACCCGCGCTCGCCCAGGGCGAATTCGAGCTAGCCATCCCCGGCGCCAATCTGACCGAAGTAGTAGAAGCCATCCGCGGCTGAACGGTCGAAAAGCGCCTGTCCCCAATTCGCCGCTGCCGCGCTAGCATCTACGCACAATGACCACTGCTGAACAGGCATACCTGTTTCGTCATGCTTTGCTGCGGGACGCCGCTTACACCCTGCAGCCTCCCGGACATCGCGCGGCGCTGCATCGACTGGCGCTCGGCATCTTTGAGGACTTGCTCGGACGACCTCGCCAAGCCGCGCCTGGCGAGGTTGACTCGGCGGGTCGGCCGCTGTTCGTGCCCCACGCATCGGATTCGTTCGCCGCAGAACTCGCGCAACACGCGCACTTGGCCACGCTGGAGGAATCCCCCGGCCTTGAGCCGATGCGCTCCGCCGAACGCCTCTACCTGCGCCGGGCCGCCGAACACAACCAGAACCTGCACCAGACCGAGCAGGCCTTGCAGCACTGGCTTCGGCTGGCAGAAATCTCGGGCCCGGTTCTCGCCGCCGAGGCGACGCGCCGGGCGGGTGAGCTGGCCAACTTGATTGGCCGCCCCGCCGATGCGGAGAGACTGTTGCAGAAAGCGGTGCAACTCGCCGAGGAGGCAGACTGTGAGCGCGTTGTGGGTACCGCACTGTGCGACCTCGCGCACGCGCAGAGCATAGCGGGGCGCTTGGCGGATGCCGAGCAAGGCTACAAGCGCGCCCTTGAGATCCACCGTCGAACCGGCAACCGGCGCAGTGAAGGCATTACGCTGGGCAACCTGGCGCTGGTCTATCGACATACCAACCGCTACGAGGAGTGCCGACTGGGGACGGAGCAAGCGCTCACGATCCATCGCGAGGTGGGAAACAGGCAAGGCGTAGGCAGCGAACTGGGCAACCTCGGGGTGCTGCACCGCGTGCTGGGTGAGCCGGACCAGGCTGAATCAGCCTTCCAGCAAGCGCTCGCGGTCCACAGGTCCACGGGTAATCGGCAGGGAGAAGGCGTCACGCTGGGCAACCTCGCCAATGTCTACATGGAGCAAGGTCGCCTGGCAGATGCGGAACGCTGCTACCTTGAGGCACTGAAGATCATCCGCGAAGTGGGCTATGCCGCCATGGAAAGCCTGCTGATCAGTAACCTCGGCATTCTCTACAGACGCACGGAACGCCGCATGGAAGCCGAGAGGGCTTTTCGTCAGAGCCTCTCGCTCAGCCGAGAAACCGGCAACGCGCACGGCGAGTGCCAGTCTCTCACTTCTTTGGCGGGCATACACGGCGAAGCGGGGGAATTCATTGAGGCAGAACGGTGTTTGCTGCAGGCCGCAGCCATCGCGCACCAAAGAGGCGACCACAGGGAAACGGGATTCATCCAGGGCGTGCTCGCGCAGGTTTACGCGGATCTTGGGCGAGCTGACCAGGCGGAAGCCACGTTCGAGCACGCGCTGCGAATTCACAACGAATGCAGGGATCGACGCAGTGAAGGACTGCAGGGCGCAAACTATGCGATATTCCTGCACGTGACGGGAAGAACCCACCGCGCACTCCGCCAGTGGACAGCCTCCATGGCTATACTGCAAGCGCTTCCGTACCCCGGACTGGTTGAACGCAAGCACAAAGAGATGCGGGAAGCCTGCGACAAGGCCGGCGTTCCATACATGGCTTGAAGTCATGTTACGCGGTTCCCTGTAAAGTCACACCCATGATCCCGGACTCAACGACGTACTCCGCGGACCCACCAACGGCCGAGCAGGCTTACCTGTTTCGCCATGCCGTGGTGCGTGATGCGGCCTACTCGCTGCAACTGCCGGGCGAGCGCGCTTTGCTGCATTCGTTCGCCCTGGCGATCCTGGAACACGAGCCCGAAGCCGAGGCGGGCCTGGCAGCCGACCTGGCCGACCACGCGCGCGAGGCGGCCACGCTGGCCGGCGCCGGGACAGGCGAGCGCGAGCTTCACTACCTGCGGCTCGCCGCCGCACACGCCGGGCGCGTCTACGAGCCCGCCCGCCAGGTCGAGCTGTGCCGCCGTGTCGCCGACCACCCCCTGTGCGATCCCATCACCGCCGCGGAGCACCTGGCGGACGCCGGCTTCACGCTGCTGAACCTGGGCCGCGCCGCCGAGGCCGAGGAAGTGGTCACCCGCGCCATCTCGCTGGCCGAAGCCGGCGGCAACCGGGCGCTGCAGCTCTCGCTGCGGCGGCAGTTGATGGACGTGTACAAGCTGACCGGGCGGCGCGCGGTGATGTACGCCGAGATGCCCGGCATCGTGCACGAGTTGCGCAAGCTGGGTGACAGCCTCGCACTCTCCCAGGCGGAGCTCGACCTCGAGGACGTGTTTCTTCAGCGCGGGGACCGCGAGGGCGCCCTCGCCTGCGCGCAACGGGGCTTGGAAATCGCGCGTCGCCTTGGAAACAGGCTACAGGAGGCACAGGCACTGGCCCGGGTCAGTTATCGTCTGCACCGCATGGGCCGCAGCGAAGAAGGCGAGCAGCAGGCACTTCTGGGCCTTGAAATCTGTCGTGCCGACGACGACCTGTATTCCGAGGCTACTTTGGCCAACGCCCTCGGCGTAATCTACGTCGAGACCCGGCGCATCGAATTCGCGCGAAAACACTACACACGCGCGATGGCACTCGCCGCCGCCACCGGCCGTTTCCATGCCGAGGCCATCATGGCCCGCAACCTGGGCAACCTGGAGTATTATTTCGGCGGCAACCTCACGACGGCTGCGGGCCTGTACCGCCAGGCTCGCGACTTCTTCGCGGAGGCCGGCGACCTTGAGGGCACATCCTCAGCCGGGCGTGCCCTGGGCTCGACCGTGCTGGCGCTCGGTGACGCCGGTCTGGCGCTGGAGTGCTTCCAGGATGCGACCAAGTGGGCGCGGCTGGCCGGCGACGGCCAAGCCGAGGCCTATGCTCGGCGCTTCGCAGCCCAGGCGCGTCGCGTGATCGATCCTGGTCGCGGCGAGATCGCCGAGTTGGTAGATGTCGCGGCCCTGTCGGCCCGAAGCAGCGCCAGCCAAATCCTGGAGCAGACACTGCACGACATCGCGCGCGAGCTGTTCGAGCGCGGCATGCTCACCGCGACTCAGCGAATACTTCAGCTGGCCGACATGCGGCACCGCGACATGGAACCCGGTCGCGCCATGCCGTCGCTGAGGATACGCGTAGGGTTGCTTGTCGGTGATGCCAGTGAAGCGGATGCATTGATCGCATCGGAGGAAAAAGTCTGGGGGGGTGCGGAAACACCCCAGCACAACGTCTCCCGCGTGCTGATCAACCGGCTTCGCCTGTCGCTGGCGGAAGCAGTCGGCGATTTCGGCACCGCACACCTGGCTCAGGGCTGGCGTGGCGCCGATGTACCCGGTCAGATCCTCCAGACCATGCTCAGCCTCGCGCAAGGCAACGCCGGTCAATACGCCCACGTGGGCCGCGCGGTTGAGGACGCCAAAGGCGTGATGGCTGAGCTTGAGGCGGCCGTGCGCGAGTCGCGCCCCGCGTTGCTGTTCCGCGCGCACCTGCCGGGCCAGCTCACGCCCGCCTGCCGCGCGGCGCTGCTGGACCAACTGCGTCATACCTCGCCCGAGACCCACGCGCGCCTGAGCCGAGAAAACCCAGCGCTATTCGAGGCCATGCAGGGCGAGCCGCCCGACTGGCGCGCCGAAGACCTGCCCGGCGGCGAGCTGGCGCGCCTGGAGGCGGGACTGGCCCCGCAAGCCTGAATCAGGGCGTGACCGCAGTCTCCGCGCTCTCGCTTTTGGGTGCAAAACCGTGCCCTGCAAGCTATAAAATCAGGGTGTTCGGGCACGGCCTTGGGCCGTGCCTGCGGTTTCCCGGGAACGGCCATGGTCGTTCCTCTCGTTTTGTTTCCGGAGTATGCGTCACCCGCGATCCGCGCCATGCGCCGTGATTTGAGGTCCTCATGCCGTTGCCCAAGACCGTCAAGCTGAACCCAGACAAGCGTGTGCTGTTCCTGACCAAGGACCTGGAGCTGATCAAGAAGCAGCTCTATGAAGGCCTGAACCTGCGCATGGCCGACCTGCGCGTCGAGGACCTGCTGGACGACATCAACACCGACACCATGACCCCCGCCTGGGTCTGCTTCGACTACGACCCCGCCAAGCTCGCCCGCAACGCCTACGCCGGCCTGTTCGACGCAGGCGGCGACCGCGTGTTCAAAGAAGACGCCCTGATCAACGGCAACTTCGAGGTGATCGTTTCCGGCCAGCGCAAGGGCACCGGCAGCAGCCGCGAAACCGCGCCCCAGGCCGAGAAGTGGGCGGGCATCCGCATCGTGATCGCGGCCAGCTTCGCGCCGATCCATGAGCGCAATAACGTCAACCTGGGCCAGATCATGGGCAACCATGAACAGCTCAAGCGCCTGCAGGCCGGTGAGGAAATCGCGCTCTCCCAGTTCACGGGCCAGTTCGACCCGGTCACCCGCATCATGCTGGAGGCCGGCGGCCTGTTCCCGTTCAGCAAGGAGCTGGCCGACGGCAAGCTCGACCTGCCCAAGCTGACCAACACCAAGCGCCCCATGACCATGGCCGAGAAGCTGATTGCCTCCCACCTGGTGGAAGGCCAGGGCGAGCCGTACGTCAAGCCCGGCGATCCCGTGATGGTCAAGGTGGACGCCGGCTACAGCCACGAGTTCACCACCGCCCAGGTGCACTACTTCCTGGAAAACGAGTACGGCCGCGATTACCAGGTCCAGAACCCCGAGAAGTTCGCGGTGTTCGAAGACCACCTGCTGTACGCCAAGGGCGTGACACGCTTCAAACCGTTCGCCGACAAGATCGGCACGCTGGTGGAGATGCAGAACGCCTTCCAGAAGCACACGGGCGTGCGCGACTACAGCGCCGTGGGCGGCATCAGCCCGGGCATCTGCCACCAGGTCGCGCGCGAGCACTTCATTGACGTGGGCGACTTCGTGCAGGCGACGGACAGCCACACCTGCATGGGCGGGGCCAGCAACGCACTGGCCTACGGCGTGGGCGCGACCGAATACGCCGGGCTGATCTACAGCGGCTCGACCTTCGTGCAGGTGCCGGAAAGCATTCGGTTCAGTTTGGTGGGCGAGCTGCAGCCGGGCGTCACGGCCAAGGACGTGATGCTGCACATTCTTGATACCTACGCCAAGAGAGAAGACACGCTCAACCGCGTGATGGAGTTCGGCGGCCCGGGCCTCGCCAGCATCAGCATGGACGAGCGCGCGACGCTGACCAACATGGCCACCGAGTGCAGCGCCAAGACCGGCATCTGCGAGGCCGACGACGTGCTGTGGGACTGGCTGAAAGCGCAACGCAAGCTCAGCGACGCGGATCTCAAACGCATGAAGGCACGCGCCGTGGCGCCGGACAAGGGCGCTCACTACGACGGCGGCGTGCACGAGATCAACCTGAGCCAGATCAAGCCCATGGTGGCCGAACCCGGCGACCCCACCTACGGCAAGCTGATCGACGAGCTGGGTGACGTGAAGATCGACATCGCCTATGCGGGCTCATGCACCGCGGGCAAGTACGACGACTTCGACTACTACGCGCAAGTGTGCCGCGAGGCCGTGGAAGCGGGCCTGAAGGTGCACGAGGGCGTGAAGATGTACATCCAGTACGGCAGCGAGGGCGTGAAGAAATACGCCGAGGCCAAGGGCTACCCCGAGCTGTTCGCCAGGGCCGGCGTGGAAGTGATCAACCCCGGCTGCGGCGCTTGCATCGGCTGCGGCCCCGGCGTAAGCGAGAGCAAGGAGCAGGTGACTGTAAGCGCCATCAACCGCAACTTCCCCGGCCGTTCAGGCCCCGGCAAGCTGTACCTCGCCAGCCCGCTGACCGTGGCGGCATCAGCGTTCACGGGCAAGATCAGCGCCTACAAAGAAGGCATGTTCGCCAAGCTGGCGGCGGCGACCTGATCGCAAACGGTTAGGTCGGTTTAATCGTCGGTTTCTGTCAACGAGCTGACATCCAATTCCACGACGACTTTAGGTTCATCGCCGCTCAGGGTAATGTTCTTGGAAACAACCCGACCACCGTGTGCGGGTCGCACCGCGACCATGTAGTCTCGAAACTTCATCTTCTCGAAGACCAAAACCCCATCTCGTGGCACCAGACGGAGAGTCGATCGACCGCCCCTACCCCAAGGGTGGATGCACATCGCTTCGTAGGACCTGCTCCCGCTTGCGTTCAGAAGTCGAACTTCGATCATCCCGGCAGAAGGAGTCAGACGAATCGTCCCGAGGTCAGCCGTCATCCCGCTTGAAAGAACTACGGGTATGACTGACTGATCGTAGCCTTCCGCTTCCAGATAGAGCCGGTTGACATGCGGCGGCAGGCCGCTGAGCAGGGCAATCCCGTCCCTGCCGGACAATGCTCTGGACCCCGCCCTGGCAGTCGTCGGGTAGTCGATGTGCACACGTTCATCGAGATACAAGCAGGCTCCCTGAATCGGTTCGCCGTTCTCGTCAATCGCGCAAACAGAGGCGGCAGCAGCCTCCGCCAGTTCAACCTGAACATGAGTCTCCTCAGAACCGACGACCAACACGCGAGCTGACCAGACTCGGTTTTCGCAAACCACCGTAACGGTGTATTCGCCGGGGTTGATTGTGTGCAAAGCGAACTCCGATGGCGGACGCTGTTGCTCCGTGCTGGATGTTTCACTGCCCCGGAAGCTGTCCGGCACCAGAGAGTAACTCCACTCCTGCCACTGCTCGGGGAAAGCCGACAAGTCGAAGTGAAGGATGATGGTGCCGGGTGGATTTTTAGGTTTGGTGATGGTGATGGCTATTCGTGCGCCTTCGTAGAGTTGCTCCTTTTTGATTTCGTAGTCAAAACGATCGTAACCCGCGCGTTCACAGTAGAAATTCAGGACGGCATCTCTCGGAGATATGCCGTCGATGGTGAATGGATTGGACTCGGCTGTTCCTCTCCAGCGGCGAACCCACCCGTCTCCGCGTGAAGATCCCCCGGCATATCGCGCCGGGAGAGCATCACCGGTTCCGCCGAATGATGCTCTCCCCTTGAACGGCAGTCCGTCTTCATAACGCACGTCGAATTCCACTGAAACCAGTCGGTGTAACTTCAGCGTGTGTTGGGTGATTGGTCCGTCCAGATGAATGATCTGTATGTCAATATGCCATCCCATGTCATTGATCTGCACTTGGACACTGGTCGTGTCCAACGCCATCGCCAGGCTGATGGCGCCCTCGTGGTTGCATCTGAGAGCCTGCGTACCGGGCATCAACTCTTCATCAACCACACGACTGGCCAGAAATGGCACCCCACCGATCGCCTCACCATCCTCGGTTTGAAACAGCAAGCGCAGATACCGCTTGCTGTCCTGTTCCGCGGAAGGCGTATCGCCACCGGAATCGCGCGGTGTTGCGACAGGCTCCGCTGCTCCGCACACGCCCTCCACTGTCGGAACTTCCTCAAGGACTTCGAATGGAAGGGGGGCCTGACCGGAAGCATCCGCGCGTTGCGGGGCCGGAACAACCATCCTGCTCCAGTGTCCGCGCCACAACAGCCAGCCGAAGCCGAGGAGGACCAGCACAAGCAGACCCAACAGAACCCGGGTAGTGCGAGCGCCCTTTGCAGACTCTCTTTTCGGCAAGCAGTGCTTCCTTTTCATCAGGCTAATTCAGGTCGTATGAGCGAATGAACTTTGGCGGAGAGACTCCGTAGTCCCAGGCGTCAAAACCGCCTGCCATGACGGTCGTATCGACCTCTGTGTGAACGTCCGTGGTGTTGCCATTGGATTTCAACGTCATCCACCCGCGCACAAACACCCATACATTCACTGTTTCCTTGTCCACCCAGATCCCGTCGTCCATTGCGAACGCGTTGCCGCTTCCGACCCGGGTGTATCCTCCGCTGGACTTCTTGCTTCCCGGGATGGTGTAACCGCTACCGTCCCCATCGGGTGGGGTTACGGGGAAGGTGTAGGTCGATTCCCCTCCGAGGATTGCGGCGTTGATGTCGTACTCCTGTCCACTGCTCCTGTTCAGGTCCTTTTGCGCCACCCCGTAGCATCCGGCGAGAGCGCGATGGTTGGTGCCGCCGCTGCCCGTCCCATACGCCTCAAGATCATAGTTCCAGTTGGCATACAGCTTCCAGCGAGGCCAGTCGGAGTCTGTGATCGTACCTTGCCACTTCAGTCCATCCTTTGCGTATACCGTCCAGTTCTGGGAATTGCCCGTCGTGATCTTGCCGTCACCATGCACTTCCACGGCATTGCCGGTTGTGTAATTGATGTCCAGCTCCTCATTTGAGCTCGCGAAGTACGCTGTCGAAGCAAACTCCAAACCGGTGTTGCTGAGTGTCTCTGTTGCATCAGCAACAGCGAACGCGACGCATGTGGCAAGGGCGATGATCAAACAGCCGGAGATGAGCCGGAAGATGTTACGTTTCCATCCAGAATGTATCATAGTAACTCCTTTCCATAAGAGAGATGAGTTCCTCATGTTACCCCCCCATCGACAACAGAATTCTGAGCGAATCGAGCACATTTGCAAATACCTCCATTGATTGGTGTGCGACTTGTGCGACGCGCGCCGAGATCTTCGATGGCCTAACCAACAACCATAACCCGTGTTGATGCCGGACCTGGGTGTGTGAGCGGAATCCCGCCAGCTGTGCAGGTAAGGCCATGGCGCTGCACACCCACTAGGACACCCGTGCCACTGCCTTGTAGTCTGCCTCCATGGCCCGATTCCTGAACAAGCCTATGACCCTGGGGCGCGCCTTTGGTGTGCTGGCGGGCACCATTGTGCTGGGCGGCGTGGTGGGCGGCGCATTGGGCTGGGGCATTGGGACATACACCCCCGAGTACTACCGCCGCGTGTTCCGCACCGAATCGCCTGGTTTCAACCCCGTGGAAATGGGCATCGCACTGGGCGTCACCGAGGGCGTGTTCGTCGGCCTGGTCGTGGGCCTGGTGGTAATCGGCATCCTGACCTGGCAGCACGTGCGGCTGGCCAACCGGACATGAAACACGCCACTCTCGCGCTGACGCTCGCCCTGCTGGCCGCCCTGTGCGTCGCGGCCTGCGGCTCCGTGCCGCCCAGACCCGAACCCAAATCCGTCGGCCGGCTGCACAATGTGGTGCGCATCAGCGACTGGCTGTACTCCGGCGCGCAACCCGAGGGGCCGCAAGACTTCGCGGCACTGGCCGAGCTCGGCATCAAGACCATCATCAGCGTTGACGGCGCGCGCCCGGACGTCACGGCCGCCAAGGCCGCCGGCCTGCGCTACGTGCACATTCCCTTCGGCTATGACGGCGTTCCCGTTGAGGCTCGCGCGCAACTGGCCCGCGCCACCGCCGAGTGCGCGCGCCCCATTTATGTGCACTGCCACCACGGCAAGCACCGCGGGCCCGCCGGCGCGGCGATCGTCTACCGCTGCGACAGCGACTGCACTGCCGATGAAGCCGCCGAGATCATGCGAGTGGCGGGCACCGGCGAAGAGTACGCCGGCCTGTGGCGCGACGTGAAGGCCCACGACCCGAGCATCGAGAAACCGAGCGCGCAGCCGCTTGCGGAAAGCGCCGAGGTGCCCGGCATGGCGGCGCGCATGGCCGAAATCGACCGCGCCATGGACCGCCTGAAAGCCGGCGACAGCCAAGCCGCCCTCTTGGTGGAAGAAGGCCTGCGTGAGTGCCTGCGCTTTCTGGATGAGCGAGCCGAGCCCGACCTGCGCGAGCGCTTCGAGCGGGCCGTCGCCAACGCAACCAAGGCGAGGGAGAACCCGGGCCAAACCGAGCCGACCAGACAGCTCGCCAAGGACTGCAAAGGCTGCCACAGCCTTCATCGCAACTAGCGGGAATGCACCGCGATCAGGGTAGAGCAGTTGCGGGTCGGCGCTTTGCTGCCCCGAAGGGGCAATTCTGTCAGCCCAAGCCGAAGCCTTGGGTTTGCGAAGGCGTGCAACGCGCCGGCCCTGAAAGGGCCGTTCATCAGGCCGTCGGCCGGGATGAACCGGCCCTTCAGGCCGGTGGCTATCCGTAACTTCTTGATTCCCAGGCCTTCGGCCTGGGCTGTTTGAATCGGCCCTTCGGGCCGGGGCAACGCACGGCCAGAGTCGGATTCAGCCAACTGTACGGCGTTCCAACTGTCGGCCTGCCAATCACTTACGTCTCTGATTTTGCGGGAACCGCCACCTCCCGTTCGCGTCTTATGGGACACGAAACCGGAGACCAAGATGAAGGCGAAGACACTGGGCAAGATCAGCGCGGCGCTGGCCACGGCACTGCTGGCCGGCAGTTTCTACTCAGGCAGCATCAGCGCCGACGAAGACCAGCCGGAGCGCACAGCCACACAGGCCGCGCGCGACGTTTCAGGCGCCAACAACGCCTTCGGTTTCGACCTGTTCAAGCGCCTGCACAAGGATGGCAAAAACACCTTCATCTCGCCCACCAGCATCAGCACCGCCCTGCAGATGACCAGCCGCGGCGCCAGGGGCGATACCCTGGCCGAGATGAACACCACCATGCACGTCGATAAGCTCGAGGTCGGCCAGGCCAACCGCGACCTCAAGGACGCCCTCAGCGGCCGCGACGACGTGAAGCTGGCGGTCGCCAACTCGGTGTGGGCCGATCCTTCGCGCATCACGCTCAACAAGGAGTTCTGCGGCAAGGTGAAGGCCGAGTTCGACGCGGAGTTCGAGTCGGTCAGCTTCGCCGACCCCAAGACGCGCGAGACCATCAACGGCTGGGTCAGCGACAAGACCGAGAAGATGATCCCCGAGTTGATCAAGTCCGACATCAGCGGCGCCGTCACGGTGCTGGTGAACGCCATCTACTTCAAGGGCAACTGGACCCACAAGTTCAACAAGGACAAGACCACAGACGCCGAGTTCAAGCTGGCCGACGGTACGAAGTCGCCGATCAAGCTGATGTCGAACAAGGAAGAGTACAACTACGCCGAAAACGGCGAACTGCAGCTGATCGGCCTGCCCTACGGGGCGGACAAGAACATCAAGATGTGGGTGCTGCTGCCCAAGCAGGACAGGAGCCTCAACGAGTTGGTGAAGGGCCTCGACGCTACGAAGTTCAGCCAGTTGCGCGAGCGCGCATGGGAGCGCGAAGGCACCATCAAGCTGCCGCGCTTCAAGATGCGCTTCAGCAAAGAGCTGGTTGAAGACCTGGAGGCGCTGGGCATGAAGAAGCCCTTCACCGCGGGCGCTGACTTCAGTGGCTTCGAGGAAGGCGAAGGCGGCAGGCTGTTCATCAGCAAAGTGATCCACGAGGCGGTGATCGACGTCAACGAGGAAGGCACCGAGGCAGCAGCCGCCACGGCCGTCATCATGGAAAGGGGCGCGCCGCCCAAGCCGTTCACGATGGTGTGCGACCGCCCGTTCCTGGTGGTGATCGCGGACGACGTGACGGGCTCGATCCTGTTCATGGGCACGGTCTACAAGCCGGGCGAGTAGGCGACACAAAGACGGAGACCAGGCACGAATTCGAAAACGGAGACACGCATGAAACCCAGACTCTCAACCCTGTGCGCGGCATTGGCAACCGCCCTGCTGGCGGGCAGCTTCTACGCAGGCGGCGTCTCGGCCGGCGAGAAGGAGAAGCACGTGCAGGCACCGGAGGCGGCGATGAAACTGGCCAAGGCGGACAACGCGTTCGGCCTGAAGCTGTTCAAGAAGCTGCACAAGGACGGCCATAACACCTTTATCTCGCCGACCAGCATCGCCACGGCGGTGCAGATGGCCGGCCAGGCCGCGGCCGGCGACACCCGCGCCGAGATGGACAAGGCCATGGAGCTGGAGGGCATCGACGCGCTGGCATCCAACAAGGCCCTGATGGCCGAGCTGGAAAGCCGCCAGGGCGTGAAGCTGGCGATCGCCAACTCGATCTGGGCCGATCCTTCACGCATCAGCATGAACGACGCCTATGTAAAGGAAGTGCAGGAGTACTTCGACAGCGAAGCGCGCGTCGAGAACTTCAGCGACCCCAAGACGCTGGACGTGATCAACGGCTGGATCTCCGACAAGACCAACAAGCTGATCCCCAACATGCTCGACCGCATCAGCGCGGACACGGTCAGCTACCTGATCAACGCCATCTACTTCAAGGGCGACTGGACCGACAAGTTCAAGAAGGAGAACACCAAGGACGCCGACTTCCACCTGGCCGACGGCAGCAGCAAGCAGGTCAAGCTGATGTCGCGCAAGGACGAGATTAAGTACGCCGAGGATGACAAGGCGCAAATCGCCTGCCTGCCCTACGGCAAAGACGGCAACAGCGCCATGTGGATCGTGCTGCCCAAGGAAGGCACCAGCCTGGATGCGCTTGTGACCGGCCTGAGCGATGAGCAGCTCAAGGGCTGGCAGAACCGCGCCTGGGAGCGCGAGGGCACCATCAAGCTGCCGCGCTTCAAGCTGCGTTACAAGGAAACCCTCAACGACTGCCTGCAGGGCGTGGGCATCGTCAAGGCCTTCGACGTCGGCCAGGCCGACTTCAAGCGCATGGGTGAATCCAAGCTGGGCCCGATCTTCATCGGCCGCGTGCTGCACGAGGCGGTGGTGATCGTGAATGAGGATGGCACCGAGGCCGCGGCGGCCACCATCGTGGAGATGAAGGCCGGGGGCATGCCGCCCAAGCCCTGGGTGATGACCTGCGACCGCCCGTTCCTGTTCTTCATCACGGACGAGCCCACCGGCGCAATCCTGTTCATGGGCACCTGCTACAACCCCGACAACCCGGAATAGTCACATTCGAGCCAGACAACAACGGGGGACAGTCACCATGGTGACTGTCCCCTTTCTGTTTGCTGTGGACGGCATGCGCCGTGGGGCAGGCAGGCAGCCTGCACGGGCAGACTGGAAGTCTGCCCCACAAACCGCACGCGGCGCGGGCCAGCCTATGCCGCCGCCAGAGAGTGTGCGGCTCCCGACCGCAATTCCATGCGGATCGAATCGCAAGGCTGTTATAATGCGAAGTACTATCGAGGAGGAAGCCATGAAGGTTCGGTTGATGGTTCTGGCGGCATTCGCGCTCGCGCTGGCTGTGGAGTCGACCTCTAATGTCGCGCAGGAACAAGACGGCCAGGAACAGATGCCTGAGTCCGACTGGAAGGCGTTCTGCGCTGCGGTTCAGAGTCACGAAACCTATGCCTCGTTTCACGCACTACGTCAGGAGGTCATGGAACCGAAGCTGGACGCCTGGAAAACAGAGTGGGGCATTCACCTGCGAGCGAGTTGGAAAAGCTACCTGCAGGAGAACCAGTACTTTGAATCAATGCAGGGTGAGACCCTCATGAAGTGGAGGATCACGCATCTGTATCGGAAAGCCGAGCCAACGGACGATTGGGTCGTGGAGGTCTACGAGGACGCGGAAGGAAAACGCTCGAACAAGCGCTCCTGGCACGTCGCGGCCGACCAGATGGCGAAACTTAATTTTCAGTACCTGGAACGAGTCAGGCAGACTTCACCGCTCGACGAACCGGCGCCGCAAGTGAATCACCTGAACCAGTCGCCTGCTTTCGTGCTTCGCGATCTACTCAGCCCGTTTGACGCTGACTATGCGCTTCCGGAATCGGGCAACAGCGTGACCTTGAAGCTGAGGCACCGAACCTATCGAGAAGTGGTACAGCTGGTCGGCCAGACAGCCGGATGGTTACTGGAAGTGGAAGACAGGTACAAACAGAAGGCGGTGTATGTGGATGCCGAATACCTGGCCGATCAACTGCGATCTGAGTCGGAGAGCAAGCCTGAGTTGAACCTGGCCGATGCGATTCCAGCGGCGATCCACGAGGAGTTGGAACAGACAAAAGTACCATCCGAGCCCGGTAACATCTTTGTACGCGCAACTCTGAAGTAACTCGGCAAAATCGAGTCCTGCGGACTTGCGAACGGGTCTGCGGCCGTGTTCGATTGCGCTGGTTGCCTCCGGGGACGGGGACAGTCCCCAAATGCGGGGACAGTCCCCATGCGCTCACTAGCACGCTGCCGCGCCGGCGGCTGCGGCTCCGGCTGCTGCTGCCGCGGCGGCCGCCTGGGCGTTGGCGGCCTGCTGGGCCGATTGCGCGCTGCCGTTGCCGCTGGTGGCCGGCGTCGCCACCGCCACCATGCCCAGGCCCATGCCCGGCATGTCGTTCTGCCACAGGATGCGGCCGTCAACGATGTCCAGGCAGTACACCCGGCCGCCCACGCCGGCCAGCACCACGTCGGCGTCGATCAGCACCGTGCCGATGCTCTGCTTGTAGGCCTTGGGCAGGCTGGTGCTCCAGATTGTCCGGCCGCTCATGGGGTCCAGGGCGTGCACACAACCGCCGACGTAGACCACGATCGCCTCAGGCATCCGCATGTCGATTCGCATTCTCATGGCTAACCTCCTTGGCCCAAGTAAACGTCCGGGGAGCCGGGGCGGCGATTACAAGCGGGCGAGGGCTTTGGAGCGCAGGCGGGGATTTGCGTTGCACCGGGTAATGATTTACCCTGAAACGCACTGTTCTCACAAGCTGGGCGCTCGGAGGGGACATGTCCTCACTTCGCATCTTCGCGTTGGCGGTTCTGCTGGTACTTCCTGCAACCCTGTTCGCGCAACAGCAGCCCACGGCCGCTGAAGCCGCCTTCATCTATGAGCTGAACCGGGCGCGCCAGAACCCCCAGCGCTACGACACGGAAAACAGCCTGGGCGGTATCCTGAACGGCGTAAGCGCGCAGCCGGCCCTGGCCCTGAACCTGAACCTGGTGCAGTCGGCGCGCTTCCACTCCAGCGAGATGGCCGCCAACGGCTACTTCGGCCACCAGAGCCAGGTGACCGGCGACTGGCCCAACAAGATGGCGCGCGACGCCGGCTACCCGCTGGTGACCGCTTGGACCAGCAACGACAACTACATCGAATCCCTGGCGGCGCTCGGCAGCGGCAGCCCCGGCGTCAGTTACTCGGCCACGGCGGCGCTCAAGGCCCTGATCATCGACCAGGGCGTGGTGCCCCCCGGCCACCGTCAGCACCTGCTGGGCATGACCGCCTTCAACGCGGCCTTCCGCGAAGTCGGCACCGGCTACGCCCAGGGCTTGCACTGGTCGAGCGCGCCGCCGGCTTCCGGCGCGTACTGGGCCGTGCACACCGGCCGGCGCGACGTTGACCCGGTGTGGCTGATGGGCGTGGTCTACGACGACGCCAACGGCAACGGTCGCTATGACCAGGGCGAGGGCCTGTCCGGCGTCACCGTCAGCGCCACCGGCTCGACCACCAACAGCGTGCAGACCGGCACGGCCGGCATGTACATGATGCAGGTAAGCGCCGGCACCACCAACCTGAGCTGCAGCGGCGGCGCCTTCAGCGGCACGGCCACGCGCAGCATCACGGTGGGCACGGCGAACCTGGCCGTGGACTTCGCCTCCGGGCGCAGCAGCGGCGAGCTGGACTTTGAGTTCCAACAAGTCGGCGGCGGCCCGGTGCTGACCATCACCTCATCGATGGGCGTGTTCAACAGCCCGGCGCCCGCCACGCCATCGCCGGAGCAAAGCTACACTGTCGCCGGCGTGCGCCTGGTGGGCAACGTAACCGTCACCGCGCCGACCGACTTCCAGGTCAGCCTCACATCCGGCAGCGGCTTCGGCGCCAGCGTGCAGCTGGTGCCCAGCGCGGGCACTGTCCCCACCACCACGATTTACGTGCGCTTCAACCCGCCCGCCGGCAGCGGCGCCAGCGGCGACATCACCCATGACACGGGCGGCGCTATCGATTCGCCGGTGAACCTGGTCGGCACCGTCAGCACCAACCCGGCCATCTTCTGCAACCCCACCAGCCTGAACCTGGCGGCCGCTCGCCTTGGCGTGGCGTCACCCGAGCAAAGCTACAGCGTCTCGGGTTACAACCTGACGGCGAACATCACGGTCACCGCGCCCGCGGGCTTTGAAGTCAGCCTCACCAGCGGCAGCGGCTTCACGGGCGGCTTGACGCTCAATCACACGGGCGGCGTGGTTTCGCCCACCACCGTGTACGCGCGCTACACGCCCACCACCCTGGGCGCGACCGGCAACATCACCCATGTGGCCGGCGCGGCTTCGCAGAACGTGGCAGTCAACGGCACGGTCACCAACCCGCCCAATATCACGGCCAACCCGGCCGCGCTGACGCTGGTTGCGCCGACATTGGGCACGCCCTCGGCCGAGCAGAGCTTCACCATCTCGGGCCAGTACCTGGGCGGCGACATCAGCCTGACCGCGCCTGCGGGCTTCGACTTCACGCTCACCAGCGGCAGCGGCTACGTCACCAGCTTCAACCTGACGCCCGTCGCCGGCGACGTGCCGACCACCACGGTGTTCGTGCGCTACCTGGGCGGCACGGCCAGCGCCAATGGCAACATCACATGCAGCAGCACCCTGGCGACCACGCGCACGGTGGCCCTCACGGGCACCGTCGCGCCGCCGCCCAACCTGACGGTGACGCCGCTCAGCCTCAGCTTTGCCTCACAGGCCACGGGCGTGCCCTCCGGCGAGCGCACCTTCACGGTGGCGGGCGCCAACCTGCTGGGCGCGGTCAACCTGGCGGCGTCGGCTGATTACGAGATTTCCCTGACCTCGGCTTCGGGCTTCGGGCCCAACCTGCTGCTGAACCCCACGGCCGGCACATTGGCGACCACCACGATCTTCGCGCGCTTCGTTCCCAGCGTAACGGGCACCACGCCGGGCACGGTGACAGTGACCAGTTCCGGCGCGACCACGCGTGTGGTGAACCTGACCGGCACTATCTCGACAGGAGGCGGCTCCGGTGGTGGCAGCGACAGCGGTGGCGGCGGATGCAGCGGCGGCGGGGCAGGCCTGCCCTGGCTGTTGCTGCTGGCCCTGCTGGCAATCCCGGCCGTGAGGCGCCGCAAGGCCTAGGGTAGATGCAGAGGTTGCCTGCAGCAGGTGGCACGGGCGCCCTCGCCAATGCGGCGTACCTTAAAAACCGGCATTTGCCATTCAGGCCTGCGGAGCAGGCCTACAAGGTTAGCCCCCAGCGTAAGCTGGGGGTTTGTTCCGCAAGAGTTTACCGAGGCGCGGAGCGCCGGCACAACGGCGGCATGCTGCCGAACAGCCTTGAGGCCGCGCGGCGATTGTGTCGGCGCTTCGCGCCTTGGGTGACTCACAACGCCGGGACCCCCCAGCTTACGCTGGGGGCTAACAATTGTTACGGCGCTCCGCGCCTGACTGCCGATTCAACACTTACGTTGGAGTGAGTCCGCAATCTCCCTAAGTACGCAGCACGGGCGCCCTCGCCCGGCAGGCATAAGTCCCTTGGTCAACACGATCTGCTGACCAACAACATGGCCTTTGGCCATCGTCCATGCCACGTCACTTTCGGGCTACGCAAACCTGGACAGCACCAGGCCCCAGTCGAGATCGCGCAGGCTGGCTATTTCGAGGTCGGCGTGCCTGATGTCGTACTTGCCCTTGTTGCCTTCGTGGATGCCGACCACCTTCATGCCCGCGCGCTTGGCGGCCGTCACGCCGCTGGGCGAATCCTCCAGCACCAGGCAGCTTGACGGGTCAACACCAAGCCGGGAAGCCGCCAACATGAACGGCTCCGGGTCCGGCTTGCCCTTGCTGTACTGGTCGCAGGCGACCACGTGGGCAAAGCGTTCGCGGATACTCAGCGCCTCCAGCACCGCGCCCGCCTGCGCGCTGGTGCTGCCGGTCACCAGGGCCTGCGGCGCGCGGCCGTGGAACTCGACCACCTTCTCGACGGCGCCCGGCAGCGCGGGCACGTCGGCCAGCATGGGTATGTAGTCGCGGTCGAAGGCCTCGCGGATGGCGGCCACGTCGGCCGCGGTCAGTGCATAGCGCTGCACCATGTGGCGGTAGAAGTCGAGCTCCGATTGGCCAAGCAGCGATTCGAACAGCGCCTCGGGCAGCTCGATCTTCACGGCCTCCAGAAACGCCCGCTGCATGACGGTCCACACGACACGCTCGGTGTCCACAATGGTTCCGTCCATGTCCCACAAGATTGCGTTGAACACTCGAGCCCCGGCCGAAAGGCCGGGGACCGTCGCTGCAAAGCGACGGAGTCCGGCCGGCATTGATTATCGCAGCTTCCAATCACGCGGCGTCCCGCCGCGTGTCCCCGGCGTTTCCGCCGGGGCTCTAGGCCTTCGCGAGCGACTCTGCCATCAGGGCTTCGATATCCTCGACGGTTTTCACCGCGTCGCGGGTCATTACGTCCGGCTCGCCCTTGGTTACCAGCACGTCGTCCTCGATGCGCACGCCGATGCCGCGGTACTTCTCGGGCACGTCGTCGCGGTCCTTGGCGATGTAGATGCCGGGCTCGACGGTCAGCACGCAGCCGGCGCGCAGGGGCACCCAGTCGTCGCCGTCTTTGTATTTGCCCACGTCGTGCACATCCATGCCCAGCCAGTGGCCGGTATTATGCATGTAAAACTCACGATAGGTGCGGGGCTCGTTGCCCTTGTCCTTCTTGGGGTCCACCTTCTTGTTCTTCACGTCTTCGTCCCACTGCTTCTGGGCGGCGATGATGTCGGCCGGGTTGCCCTCAAGCAGCCCCATGGCAACCATGCCCTCGGTCAGCACCTCGACGGCCGCGTCGTGGCTGGCCCGGAAGGTCTCGCCCTCGCGGCACTTGTCGATCGCCGCGAGCTGCGCCTTGAGCACCCAGTTGTAGACCTCGGCCTGGGCCTCGCTGAACTTGCCGTTGATGGGCCAGGTGCGGGTGATGTCGGCGCTGTAGTGGCCGAACTCGGCGCCGGCGTCCACCAGCAACAGATCGCCGTCGTTCAACAGCATGTTGTTTTCGTGGTAGTGCAGGATGTTGGCGTTGTCGCCGCCGGCCACGATGCTGCCGTAGCCGTTACGGGGGCTGCCCAGGTTGCGGAACTCGAACTCGATGGCGGCCTGCACCTGGTATTCGAAGATGCCGGGGCGCGTGGCGCGCATGCCGGCGTTGTGGGCGGCAGCCGTGATTTCGCAAGCGCGGCGCATGTAGCGCAGGTCGTCGGCGGTCTTGATCAGGCGCATCTCGTGCACGATCTCGCTGGGGTCGTGCATTTCCGTGGGCGCGTTGAAGCCCTGGCGCTTCATGGCGCGCACGCGGTTGAGCCAGCCCAGCACGCGCTCGTCAAAGGGCGTGTCGTCGCCCAGGTGCACGTACAGGCGCTGCACGTTGCGCAGGTACTCAGGCACCTTTTCGTCGATCTCTTCCAGCGTGAAGGCCGCGTCCGCGCCGTAGCGCGCCTTGGCGCCCTCGGGTCCGGCGCGACGGCCGTTCCAGATTTCCATCAGCTTGTCGCGCTTGGGCACGAACAGCACGAAGCGATGCTCGCCGTGGCCCTTGATGACCAGCGCCAGCGAGCCGGGCTCTTCAAAGCCGGTGAGGTAGAAGAAATCGGAGTGCTGGCGGTAGTCGTGATGCACGTCGCCGTTGCGGAGGTATGTCGGGGCCGCCGGGAAAATGGCAACGCCGTCCTGCATGCGCTTGATCAGCTCGTCACGGCGGCGGCGGAAGATAGCGGCATCGAAATCGTGGCTCATGGCATTCCTTTACACGTCAACACCTGCAACCGGCAGTCTAACACCGGCAGGGCCGCCACCAATACCCGGAAATCGCGGCAAAAGGCCCCCGAAAAGAAAAGGGGCCCCAAGCGGGGCCCCTTCAAGACTGCGTTTTACAACCGCCAACTAGTCGCGGGTGATGGTACCCGTGGCCGCGCCAGCGCCGTCGTTCGCTTCAACCACGCTGCCCGCAGTCTCAACCAGGTTCGGGTTGGCCGGGCCGGCGCCTGCCGGGTCCAGCGTGACAGTGCCGCCCAAGCCGATGGTAGGACCTGCGCCGCCGTTAGCGCGCACGCGAGCGCCCGCGCCGAGGGTCAACAGGGTGGCCGTATTGTTGCCGATGCTGACGATGCCGCCGTCTCCGCCGGTGGCGGTGCCGCTGCCGCCGTTGGACTCCAGTGTGGAGTTCACGTTGATGTTCGCATCGGTCAGGATGTAAATGCCGCCGAACACGTTGGCGTCACCACCGTTGATGCCGGTGCCGCCATTCGCCGTCCAAGAGGCATTGAGGATGATGTTGCCGGTGACGTCGATCGAGTGGTAATCAACAATCCCGCCGTCGCCGGTCGAAGAGTTGCCGCTGTTGGCGTTGATTGTGGCGTTGATCGTGACGTTGCCGCCGGTGGTGGCCGCGCCGTCGAGTATAACGACTTCGCCACCCCAGCCGCCGTCACCACTGCCCAAGGCGTTGCCGCCGAGCAACTGGATGCTGCCGTTAAGCGTGAGCGAACCGCCCGAAGCGTCGTTGTCCAGGTTGAGGTTGACGATGAAGTCGGCGTTGCCGCCGCCGCCATCGCCGCTGCCACGGCCGTTGCCGCCGTTCATCAGGACGGAGGCCGTCCAGGTAATGGCGGAGCCGTTGGTGTTCAGGATGATGTCCTGCGGGCAGCCGCCCGTGCCGTTGCCGCTGACTGTGGCGCCCTGGCCGCCGTTGAAGTTCAACGTGCCGCCGCTGACCGTGGCCGGGCCGCCGAAGTTGCCGGTAAACACGTCCGGTCCGCCACCGTTTTCGGCATCACTCTGCTCACTGTTGCCGCCGATGGCGGTCACGTTCATGGCGGAGGCATTGAAGCTGCCGCCGGTGCCACAGGTGACCAGCACGGTACCGTTTGCGCCACCCTGGCCACTGATGGCATTGCCGCCGTTCATGGTGACGTTCACGGTGACCGTGGCCGAACCGTTGTTGGCAAGGGTGCTCGACACAGGGTCGATGGTCAGGCTGCCGCCGTCGCCTGCATCACCGGTTCCTGCACCAGCGCCACCGCTGGCACTGCCGCTGATTGTGGTAGTCAGGTCCAGGGTCTCTCCCTGCACCGTGATGCTGCCGCCCTGACCGCCATCGCCGTCCGTGCTGGCGCCCGCGCCCCCGTTCAGGGAAACGTTGGAAACATTGACCGTGGCCGTGCCGCCGGTCAGGTCGAACAGAACCGCACCGCCGTTGCCGCCGTCGGTGGTCGCACCGGCCGTGCCGTTGGCCGCGCCGCCGTTGGCGGAGCCGCTGAAGGTCACGCCTTGGGTGCCGTTGAAGTCACCAGCCTGCATGGTGCCGCCGGCGCCGCCGTTCACACCGGTGCCGCCGTTGGCGGAGCCCTGGACGCTGAGAGTGGTAAAGTTGAGCGTCTGGCCGGCGCCCGCACCCGGGGAACCCGCCTGGATGGTGCCACCGTCGCCACCGTCGCCGGTGGTGCCGTTGCCGCCGTTCACAATGCCGCGCACTGTGCAGTTGGTCCAGGTGCCCGTCGCCGCGATGGTGCCGATACGGCCCATTACCACGATGCCGCCGTTGCCGCCATTCACGGCGCCGTTGCCGCCGCTGGCCTGGCCGTCAACGCGGGCGCCGGTGGCGTCAAGCGCGTATGTGACAAACGCGCCGCCGTTGCCGCCGTTGCCGCCGGCCGCCGAAACGCCGCCGTTGACAGAGCCGGTGTTCAGTGCGGTGTTGAAGTTGCCGGAGTAGAAAGCGCTCTGGCCGCCGTTGCCCGCGTTCGCGTTCGCCGAGTCGCCGCCGTCGGCGGTGGTGTAAACGGTGCCGCTCAGCGTGCCCATCAGGGTGCTGCCACTGGCGCTCAGGATCTGCGCCACGCCGCCGTCGCCGCCGACGCCCATGGTGCTGTCACCGCCGCTCACCATGGCGCGAGTCGCCACGGTGTTGGTGGTGGAAATTCCGTACACCTGCAGGACGCCGCCGTTGCCGCCGTTGCCGGTACCGCCGTTGCCGCCGTTGGCCTCAAGGCCGAACACGTACGGGGCAAGGAAGTTGCCGGAGCCAGTGAAGTTGACCAGCAGGAAAGCACCGGCGTTGCCGCCGGTCGCCGTGCCCGCGCCGCCGTTGGCGCGCACGCTGAAGGACGGAACGATCAGGTCTCCGGTGCAGGAAACCGCAACCGAGCCGCTGTCTCCACCGTCGGTGGCCGCGTCACCGGCGCCGCCCGACAGGTCGCCGCGACCCAGCAGGATGATGCCGGCCGTGGTGCCCGTGGAGCTGAGCTGGAAACTGCCGCCGTCGCGCGTCGCGGAGCCGCGACCGTCCACGTAGCCCGTGAACAGGATCGGGTTGGTGGCGTTCTGGCTGGTGGTGGCCTGGAAGTCCACCGAGTTGGCCGAGGTGCGGGTCAGGATGATGTTGCCCGCGATGATGATTTCCGAGTTGGTGGAAATCGCAACCGTGTCAATCACGCCCGCAACGGCGTCGCCGAGGTTCAGCGTAACGCCGCCGGCGAGGTTGAAGCCGGTGCCGGCCGGCAGGTTGAAGGTGGCCTGGGTGCCCGCGATGGCCGGGGCCAGCAGGCTTACCAGTTCGGCGTAGGTCACGACGTTGTCCGCCGTGACGCCCGCCGTAAGGAAGTTGGTCGTCACGGTCGGCCTGGTGCGCCCGTCGTCGAACAGGATGTCGCCCTGCGACTGCATCTGAGCGGTACCGGCGTTTCCGCCGTTGGTAGCCGCGCCGGTTGTGGCGACGCCGCCGTTGAGGGTCCAGTGAATCGCGGTAAGGCCGGGCAGTCCGCCGCCGCCTCCACCGCCGCCATCGTCACCGCCGCCGCAGCCGGCGAGCAACAGGCCGCCGAGGGCTAGCGTCAAACACAACGCCTTGTTGAAGCGCTTCATAATGCTCTCCTGAGTTCCGTAATGTCACACCGCCGAATGCTGTGAGCGGGCAAGATGGTAATTTTTATGTCACCCTTGTCCAATGTCTCAATTGCACATTTGTGGACAGTCCAAGTCCTGAATGGTTACGAATGGCCATTTTCAGGCCATTTGGGCGAACTACCCGATTCCTGCCGAGTGTCAGAATTTCTAGAGCTTCCCGATCGGGAAGGGCATCACTGCAGCCGCTCGCGTTGTTTCACCACAACCTGTAGCAGCACATCGGTGTACTCGTTGTCGGGCCGCGCTTCTCGACAAGCTGTCAGAAACGCCTCGGCGGCTGCGTACCAGCCTTGGGCCGAGCGCACCGCATCCGGCTCGCCTGCCAGGGCCTCCGGAAGCTGCCTGTCGCCTAGCTCCAGGCACAGTTCGCCGATCCCGAAGCGCAGCCACCAGCCGGGCAAGCCAAGAATCCAGCCTTCCCGCAGCAGACTTAGCGCCGCGGCCGCGTCTGTCGCCGCCAGTATGCGGGCCTGCAGGTAGAGGGCGTCGCCGCTGGCCGGGTTCTCCTCGGCGCGCTCCGCAAACTCTGCCAGCAACCCTGCGTGATCTTCAGCGGGCGCGAGCTGGATACGCAGTCGTTGCAGCTCTGGCAGCTCGGCGATTGCCAGGGCCTGCGCCACGGCCTCACGGGCGCCGGCGTCGTCGCCCTCTTCCCACTTCTGGCGGGCTTGGGCGCTGAGGGAGGCGAATTGCGACGCCTGTTGCTCGCTGAGGTTCGGCTCGCGTTCAAGGGGCATGGGCTGGTCGGCGCGGCGCAGCAACATGGGGCGCAAGTGGAACCAGAAGGCGTCTCCGCGGGCGGGCTGGGCCTGCCACAGGTCGAGGTACTCCTGCCACACTGTGTCGAACAAGCCGTTGCGAAGCATCAGGTCCTGATAACGGCGGTTGGCCTGCGGGTGCCAGCGGTCGCGGAGGAAGGCGGCGTGGTAGTCCACACGCGCCTGGTCGTCGCGCTGGTCGCGTTCCGCGCGCATGGCGCGCTCGACCAGCTGGTCGGCGTCCATGCGCGAAGGCGGGATGTAGGTCTCGTCGTAAGTGGGACGATCCAGCCTGGGGTTGTAGGTCTCCCAGACGTCATTGTCGTACTCGGGGCGTTCCTGGCTGCCGCACGCGGCCAATAATAGAAGAAGCAACGGAAGCAAGTAGCGCATGGCAGACCGAGAGGGGTTCGGTTGCAGGGAGATACAGGATAGGAAAGCCCGCCGCCGATGGCAGCCCTATTCGCGCGTGTTGTGGGCGTCAACCCACATACGCCAGCCGCCGGGGAAAATCTGCACGTTGCTGTGCCCGCGCTTGAGGGCGATGTCGGCCGCCTGCTCCGGGCGGGTGTCCATGGGGCCTTCGCCCATGAACAGCAGGGGCGCTTCCCTGTCCTGGGGCAGTCCGCGCCCGCGGTCAAGGTCTTCGAGGCTGCTGTGGCGGGCGCCCTGCACGTGGCCCTGTGCCCACTGGTCGTACTCGCGCAGGTCGAACACGATGGCGCCTTCCCAGATGGAAAGCTCGACGGCCGGGGAGTCACGCAGGATCAGCACCTCGGCGTCGGAGCCGCCGCCGCCGAAGTCATGGCGCACCTTGCCGCTGCACGCGGCAAGGGCCAACAGCAGCGCCAGCAGCGCCGCCAGCTGAAACGAATTCCGCACCGTGCTCTCCCGGGCCTGTCCGGACAGGCGAAACCGCGCCCGATTAGTGTAGCATCGGGGCGGGAAACAGTTTGATGTACATGCACCTCCGGCGGGGGTCAAGTTGGCGCTGCTGAACAACCTCGAGCACGAAGAGCTGTTCGGCGGATTGCGCGGCGTGCCGTTGCGCATGCTGCCCGCGCTTGGCACCACGCTGCTGCTGTACCTCAGCGGCGACATGGTGGGCGCCTGGCCGCTCGCCTGGGTGGCGCTGATCCCGCTGTGTTTTGCCTGCCGAGGCGCGGGGCCGGTCGGCGCGCTGCTGCTGGCGGCGCTCAGCCTGCTGCTGGCGGCCGTGACGCAAAGCTTCTGGCTGCTCGACGTCGAGGGGGCGGCTCCCCTTCCGGCGTGGCTGGCGGGCGGGCTGCTGCCCGCGATCCCCCTTGCCGCCATTGAACTGCCGATCTGCCGCAAGATCCCTTGGGCGCTGCGTCCGTTGCTGGTGGCCGTGCTGGCGACGGGCTTCTGGGCGCTGCTGCCGCCGCAGGCGGCGATGCTGGTCCCACTGGGCGGGTTGATCGAAGGGGAGCTGCTGCGCTTGGCATGGCCCAAGCTCGGACCCTCCACCGTGGCCGGCTGCATGCTGGGCTTGGGCTGGCTGTCGGCCGAGATGTTCCACAGGCCGCGCGGGCCGTTGTCGCGCTGGCCGGGCTGGCAGGGTCTCGTGCTGGCGGGCCTGCTGCTTGCCGCGGGCGGGATTGACTGGTGGGGCTCGCTTACTGTTCGGCCCTCCAACCGGCGCGACACGGTCAGCTTCTACGTGGTGACCGACGCGAGCGACCCGGTGGGCGCCACCGCCGACGCCCTGGCCAACCGCACACGCAGCGCCATCGTCGTTTGGCGCCAGCTGCGGGTGAAAGACGACGCGGAACGCGCAGCCTGGCTGGAGCAGGCGGGCCGCCTGGCAAGCAGCCGCCGCATCACCCTGGTCATGGTGCTGGCCGGGCCGGATGCCACCACAGCCTACGCGTTCGCGGGCGCGCCGCACCCCGCGGCGCAAAGGCGCTGGCTAGGTGCGCCCGGCGAGGTGAGCGGCGAGCCCCTGGTGCTGGAAGACAGTTGGCAGCTGCGCGTCTTCCCTTCTCTGGCATCCGACAGCCACTGGAGCACGCAATGGTCCACCGAAATCTTCACGACGCCCCTCGAGCCCGCGCACCCCGCCCAGGAACGGTTCTGGGTGCGTGAGCAGCGGCGTGAGGCCGTGGTGCGCGCCTCGAGGCAGATCGCCGTGTGGGCCGGCGGCGGCGTCGCGGTGGACGGGCAGGGGAACGTGCTGGCGCGCGGCGAGGGGCGCTGGTTCGCGGTGCTGCTGCCTGCCGCCGAAGAGATGGGTGAGGCGCTCGGCCATCCGCGCCTGCGGGTGCTGGAACGAATCCTGGCGCTGGCGGCGCCGGTGCTGGCGTTGATGCTGCTGGCGCTCACGCCCATCAGCTGGGCCAAACGACGCTGGCGCCTTGCCCGGCACAACACCCAGGCCGTGGCCATAGAAGAAGTGCAGGACGACGAGCCCAACCTGAGCAAGGAAGAAACCGAAAAGATCACCCGCCGCTACAAACGCGACGACCTGGAATGAAAATCGCAAGGCGCGCGACGTGGCCTTCCGGCCCTGCCATCGACCCTACACCATCAATACCGGCACGCTGCTGAGGCGCAGTACCGTCAGCGCGCGGCTGTAGGCGCTGCTGTTGCGGTCGGCCGGACAGGGCAGCACCAGCAGATGACCGCCGTCATTGGCCTCGCGCGCCGTGACGTCCGGGTCGCTGCCGATCTTGAAATCCACCTTCAGCGCCGCCTTGTGGTCCGACGCCCAGTGCTGGGCGGCCGCCACCAGCGACCCCGCGGCCGCCTGCGCGTCATCCAGCAGAGCCTGGTCGGTCAGCTTGGCCGGGTCCACCTCGTGCCCCAGCAGGGCGGCCGCTTCGGTCATTGCCGCCGCGTCCACCACGAACAGCACGCGGAACTGCGCCGCCGTGCCGCACAGGGCGAAGCCTACGGCCAGGGCGTCCGCGGCCTCGGGCTGGCGCACGTGCAGCTTGGTCAGCGGTTTGCCGAAACAGCCCGCCATGCCCTCGCGCGGCTCGCGCACGAACAGTATCGGCGTGGTCGCGCGCGCCAGCACACGCTCGGCCGTGCTGCCCACGGAGTCGCGCCCAAGTTTGTCGAGGTTCTCCAGGTAGGGCGCCGGCAGTACCAGGAACTTCGCGCCCGCGGCCTGCTGGGCGTCGAGTATGCGGTCAGCCGGGTCCTCGTCGTCCTGGGGCGGCGAAATTTCGCAGCTCACGCCGGCCAGTTTCGCCTGCATGGCTTCCAGGTGCTTGCGGCGCGTCTCGATGTCCAGGCCGGGGCTGGCCAGGGCCAGCACGGCCGTCGCGCCGAATCGAGTGCAGACCTCGCGAGCCGCCACCGCCACGGCGTCGTCCTGGTTGCTCTGGTCGAAAGCGACCAGCACCTTGGCCGGCGGCTCGATCTTCGGCAGCTCGATGGGCTGGGCCTGCGCGGCGGCCTTGAAACGCGACATCGCTTCATGCAGGTCGTCGTCCAGGGGCGTGTTGGACATGGCTATCCTTTCACGTACTTCGGCAGGTCCGGGAACCAGCCCAGGTTCATCATCAACAGGACGTAGCCGAGCACGAACACGGCCTGCACAGCCAGGATCAGCCCGCCCGCCTTCATGTACTCGCCCCAGCCCACCTTCTCGCCGCGGTCGGCTTCCAGAGCGTGCAGTGCGATCACGCTGCTGACACTGCCGATCGGCGTACTGTTGCCGCCCAGGTTGGCCGCGCTGATCAGCACCCAGAACAGCGCTGCCGCCATGCCCGGGTTGGCTTTCGCGATCGGGTCCAGCACCGGGATCATGGTCGCCGCCACGGGGATGTTGTCCACGAAGCCGCTGGTCAGCATCACGAAACCGCCGATGATCAGCACCAGCACCGTACCGCTGCCGCCGCCCAGGCTGACCAGCGCGTCGGCCGTGACCGCCAGCAGGCCGGTGGCCTTGACCGCGCCGATGATCACGAACAGGCCCACGAAGAACAGGATCACCGGCCACTTTACCTTCTTAATCGCCTGCTCCGGGTCGCCGGCGCAGAACAGCAGGGCGGCCATGCCGCCCGCCATGGCGACGAAGTCGAGGCCGACGTGCAGGGCCTGCGCCGTGGCGAAGCCCACTACCGTGGCGCCCAGCACGCCGGCGCTGCGCCGGAAAACGCGGCGGTCTTTCACCATCGCCCACTCGTCAAAGCCGGCGACTTTCTGCTTCAGCGCCACCGGGTCGCCGGCTTTTGACGCGTCTTCCAGCAGCTTCTTGCCGTACAGCTTGACCAGGAGCAGGAACGCCACCGCCCCCGTGGCAAAGGCCAGAGGCGTGCTGCCGATGAAGAACTGGAAGTAGGGAATCTCGGCCGCGGTGCCGATCATCAGCGTAGCGATCCCGCTGCTGAAGGTGGTCAGCGCCGCGCTGTTGGCGACGATGGCGACGGCGATCAGGTAGGGCTTCGGGTGATAGCCCAGGGTACGGCAGATCACCAGCACCAGCGAGGCCATCAACAGGCTGCCCGGCGCCAGCGTCAGCAGACTGACGAACAGGAAGGTCAGTATGCACACGAACAGGAACAGCTTGCGCGGCTCGCCGCCGGTCATCTTCACCACGCGAATGCCGATGAAGTGGAACAGCCCGCTGCCGCCCACTGTATCAACGAGAATACTGGTACCGATGATGACGCCCAGGATGTTGAGGTCGTGCCCGATGATCTCGTGCACTTCGTGATAGCCATGGGTCTTGAACAGCCCGAACGCCATGGCCGCCACCACGGCCGCGATCGCGCCCACGATGGCGCACACACTCTTGTGCAGCTTTTCGAACGCGATGAAGAGGTAGGTGATCAGCATGATCACCCCCAGCACGGCCATGGGCAGCCACGCGGGGTCAAAGGCGGATGACTCGGAGCTGAGCAGCATGGGCGCGGAGTCTAGTGAACAGCGGCATGGGCTTCCAGCGCATCGGTCGTTCCGTGCTCCGCCGCACCCGTTCCAGAGTTTGCATCCTGGGTTCGCGCGCAGCGCCGGTCAGGAAGATCCCCGACACAGATGCCCTTAAAGCAAGCCGCGAACGGTAAGGCTCCGTCCGCGGCTTTGCTGCTGCCGGTGCGTCTTCCTACTTGTCTTCTTCCTTCACCGAGTAGTCGGCGTCTACTACGCGGTCGCTGCTGCCTGCCGTTTCGGTGCCTACGCCTCCGCGGGCCTGGGCTTCCTCGGCGGCCTTGCGCATGTCCTCTTGCTCTTTGGGGCTGGCGCTGGCGTAGATCTTTTCCGCCAGCTTGTGGCTGGCCTTGGTCAGGGCTTCCGTGGCGGCCTTGATCTTGCCCACGTCTTCGCCCTTCATGGCCTCTTCCAGCTCTTTCTTCTTCTCTTCGATTTCCTTCTTGCCGGCTTCATCCAGCTTGCTGCCGTGCTCTTCCAGCATCTTGGCGACGCTGAAGGCCATGCGGTCGCCCTCGTTCTTGGCGTGAATCAGCTCGACGCGCTTCTCGTCGTCGGCCGCGTGCGTTTCGGCCTCGCGGCGCATGCGCTCGATTTCGTCCTTGCTGAGGCCCGAGTCGGACTTGATCTCGATCCTGGCTTCCTTGCCGGTGCCCTTGTCCTTGGCGCTGACCTTCAGGATGCCGTTGGCGTCGATGTCGAACTTCACCTCGATCTGCGGCATGCCGCGCGGCGCCGGCGGAACTCATATTTGTACCGTTTTTCGCTTTTTTTTTATTTGGCGCATGTATAGATAGCGTTCTCTGTCTCGCTCTTTTTTGCATGAGGTCTGTCGCTGGCATCCATGAGGGGGGTGTTTTTGCAACAGAGGGCAACAAAAAAGGGTTGCGCTTTTGACGGGCGATCGGCCTCGGCCGGGTATCTGATGCCGCGCTGTGGCTCGTGTGCGCTGCCGGGTTTCACGTCCGCGATTTTGCTAATCCTGTTGGCCGGCATCCTCATCGCTGCCTCGCTATCAAAGTTGATCGGACTGGCAGGGGGATGGGGCCCTGCAGTTCATGCCGACTCGATGCAAACTGCGATCGCTGTCGTCCACTATCGCTTGTACCGATACATTCCACTGGGGTATTCAGAATTTGTCGGCGTCGTAGCCGCTGTTGAGTTAGCCCTGGGAGTGTCTTTGATCACGGTGCGAAAACGGAAGTCTGTTGTGATTTCATTGGCAGCCCTTGTGTTCGCGGCGTTCACACTGGCGCTCGTGCTCTCCCGAAGCGAGTTGGCAGGACGTGGTTGTGGATGCATTGGCGCAGGTGTTCTCGAATTCCCGACGCTTTCGGCGAACGTAGTACGAAACGGGGTGCTGATGGTCGGATGCCTTATCCTCGCACAAGTGTGGAATGTTTCAGTGCAAAGTGTCCGGGATACTTCGGTTT
The DNA here is from genome assembly GCA_020638635.1 of Planctomycetota bacterium. Lineage (GTDB taxonomy): Bacteria > Planctomycetota > UBA8742 > UBA2392 > UBA2392 > JACKID01. The sequence continues at coordinate 56,425 of JACKIE010000011.1, read as the reverse complement.
CGGACATTCACCAGCATCCTTAAGGAGTGATACCATGAAAACGATTTGTGCAATTGCATCTGGTGTGATGGCTATCGCCATCACGTTGCTGATCTATGCCGACTTAGTTTCTGCTCTAAGCCCGGCAAATGCGGTCGCACCAAACAGTTTGGTGGAGATCATCGATGGCACGATCACTGGGCCTCTGATCGTGAACAATGATGGCAATGATTACCCATTTGCGTTTGAATACACGATGGCGGTACCTGAGGAGTGCTGTCCATATACTAAAAAGTGGATTTATACTACCGAGTGTTGGGAAGATGACACGTTTTCCGACGATTTCATCGGCCCCATTGAATCACTTCGCAATCCTTCGTGTACCGTACTCAGCGAGTTTCGTTCAGTGGCGCAGTCGTGGGAGGGGACGTACATGCACGACACATGTGGCACTGGTAGTGATTGGGAAATGGAGTATTGGTATGACTCGGCTTCGCCGACATGCGGATTGGATGAGGACACAGATCCGTCGGATTGGCAGCTGGAGCAGCCCAATCAATGATAACAACTTGATCAGCGTATTGCGTCCACGATAATTTGGGCGACAGGTTATGGAGCGGTCTGCGATATTTTGCGAGGATAATCGGAGCCCAGTTGGTTGAACCGGAAATGGATCGATTCAGTCTAAACCGTTCGACGGTGATCGTGCTGGGCCTCCTGTTGGGGCTCGCGGCGCTTTCACTGCTGGGCATTCATGTGCACGGTTGCGCCACGGTCCATGAGCCTCAAGGAGGGCGTCAACGAGACCTGCAATCAGACCCCAAGGAAAACACGCCTGCCACTTCACACACGGTGGATCGTTCCCTGCCGCACAAAGCTGCTTCGTCGCAACGGAAACCCCCGATCGAACACGTGATGGTGATGGTGGTGGATGAGCTGACGAGTCGGCCGATCTTAGGCGCGCAGATTCTTTCATCGGGACTGCCGCTGTCCCAGACGGATGCTCAAGGAAAAGCGCCTGTGGCGCGTCAGGTGTTGTCGTCGGGAGTTCGCATCGTGGCTTCCGGATATATGTCACGCAATGTTTCATCGACGTCGGCGAGCATTGACGTAGTGCGTGTACTTCTGGAACCTGATGCGCTCGGCGCGGGCGTGGTCGTCGATGAGGCTGGAAACGGCTTGGGGGAGGTGCATGTCTCGATACGATCGCATATACACTTCTCTGATTGCAGCCCGGTCTCCGGCGGATTGTTCGAGACGGCGACATCGACCGATGGAACGTTTCAGTTTCCCGTCTCGAATCGAAATCGCACCGTCTTTGCGACGGATGAGTCCGGTAAGTGTGGAACAGCAGAAGTCCCGCCCGGCGTCGCCGCGGTACGCGTGCTCGTGAGGGACGGCGCCCAGTTGGAAGTCATCCTTGAGGGCGACCTCAGTTTGAATGTGGCCACACTTGAATTGGCGCCCCAGGCGCTGCGCCCTGAGTTGCAGGCTGCTTCCAGATACTGTCAACCGGTGGAATCGGGCCGCGCAAAGTTTGTCGGCCTCACACCCCGTTCTGATGTCGAACTCTCCAGCCCCGATTTGCCGGGAGCGCTATGGACCGCGGTGCTTGGAAATGGAGGGACGACAACGCGTATCCTGATCGTCATAGACTCAGGGACTGTGCAGTTGCATCTGAACTGGACTGAGTCACCCATTCATCCTGCGCAAAGTATTCAAGTCGGACTATCTCGAGGGACTTTCCGGGCCGTTGGACGTTTCATGTCAGCGGACACCATTGAACTTCCTTCCTATTTCGCCCCATTTCCGAGGACGCTCCAGCTTCGGCTCCTGGATGCAGCGGGAGTGGTGGTGGGTCAAGCGTTCGAGTCCACGTTTCGGAGAGTTGCGGAAGATGAGTTCGAATGCGACGTTCACACGGCAGCGACCATCGCAGGTACGGTTGTGGACTTCACAGGCGCGCCGGTTGCCGGTGCACTCGTGACGCTGGACAACTCTGTCATGCCAGTTCACACCGCCGTTTCGCAAGCCGACGGCGTTTTTGAGTTGGTTACGATTTCCCGCTGGGACTTTTCTCTCGTCGCGACTTATGGTGCCGCATCAGCGGAGGTCACTTATCCTGCTGGCACCCGCGTTCTGGGTGACGTGATGCTTCAAGCAACCCGTACGGTACGAGTTCACCTGGCGGGCAGCCACGATGATACACAGTACTTCGTTTCGGCTTGGGACGTTGGCTGGATTTCCGGCTGGCCCGCGCCGCAAGCTTGTCGAGTGGGTGAGTCCGTCGATGTTGCCGTTCGCCCTGGTACCAAGGCCATGATTGTCAGAGGTCCGGATCGCGATATTGTTGAAGCCATTTCCCAGGATACTGTGGATGTCACGATACAAACGGACCGGGAAGGCGTTTCCATCCGCTTGAAAGCTGCGCTGCGATTGGCGGACGGCGGCGAACTCGTGCCGTTGGCCGGTGCGCGCTTCAAGATCGGACTGGAAGAACCACGTTCATTGTCTGAGGCTGACAGGGTACAAGCCGGCACCACTCGCTATGCAGTGACTGATGAAGACGGAGAAGTCGCGGTAGACAGGCTTCCTCGCGGTTCTGTTCGTATCGAACTAATCTCTCCGTCGATGGATGGCTTCGCGCACCCAGCCGGGCTATTCCGGCTGACAAACGCAGATCAAACCCTCACTTATGTGTTAAATGCCATCGACGAAGAGCCCGGCTACGTGTTCGTAATGGGTCGGATCGGGCCTGCTCCGTCCTCGCCGACACCTGCCTTGCTTTGTCTTGATAAACCATTGCCGCAACCCATGGATGCTCGAACCATCAAGGGCAGTGGGATTCACTACAAGATGGTCAAGCACGCACAGGCCCTAGCCGGCGGCTATACGGCGCGCATGCACGAGGAGTATCCGTATGTCGCTGTACGAGTCGATGATGAGCTCGGACTTTATGACAACGCGGGATACGTCACACGTATTGGTGACATGTGGCGGGCCGATCTCGTCATACCGCCACCGCCGCATGATCGGGCTACGGCAACCTTGACGGTGGACACGAGCGAGTCTTCGATCTCCATGCGGCTGCTGAAAGTCCTTTGGGTTGAAGAAGGCAAGATGAGAGGATACGGCAAGCCTTTTGAACTCGGCCGCGAAGTTGAAGTCATGTGGCCGCGCACCGCGGAGCGTGTTTGGGTTGTCGCGACAGCGGATGCGAGTGGTAGAAGACTGGCGGCGATGCTGGAACCGCGACAAGGTTCATCCAACACACTAACGCTTGAAGTCATGCCGCCAATTTCCCTGATCAACACCGACGGTGTCAGCGGTTGGCTGGCGTTGACGCCCCAGAACATGATGGAGCGTGACTGGATTAGTCTGTCGAAATCAAACAGCAATGGTTTGACCCTGTACGGCGCTGGAATCTACGAGCTCGCCGGAAGGGACAGCAATGGAAAAGTCCGATCACTCACGATTAACGTTCAGACTGGCATGGATACCCTGGAACTTGATGCGGCTGCTGTGCTTTCTGAGCCCTGAGCGTAAAAGAGCTTCCCCTGCGGGAGAATCGCCGTGAAACTGAACGTGGTTATACTTGGTATTGTGGTTGCAAGCCTGGCCGTTGTTGCAACTGCCTTTTTCGTCAAGTCGTCACAAGAACTCAACGCTCAGAATTCAGGCGGGGAGCCCACTGCTCACACTCCGGGTGGTGATGGCGAGAAGCGCAAGGGCTCTCCGGCGTCCGGCCACACAGTTGGTGACGGCTCACCAAAGATTGAACTGCCGAAAGTACTTCCCGGAGCGACACAGGGTGCCGTGATGAGCAATCCCGGCGCATGCCTGGCTGTGAGCCGATTCTACCGGCTCCTGCAGGACAAAGACTTGAAGGCAGTGGACGTGACGGCAACTCCCTTCCAACTCGACGGTCGCAAGGTGTTGAGCGATGACACGGAAGTTCAGGCGTTTATTGACAAGGCGCGTGATGGGTCATTGCGAGAGGGGCGAACGAATACCGTGATGCAGATGACCTTCCTTCCTGCCGGCAACACATGGGAGGAAGCGCAGCGGTGGCTGGCACCGACGATGACAGGCGATCGGGCCAGAGCATTGTTCGACCACGCTGAGGCTCATAAAGCCTGGCTTGTGCTGGTGTTGCTTGCGCGAACGAAGGGCGACGCACACACCTACGAACACACTCTGATTGCGGTCACCGACGTCGAATCCGAAGCGAAGGCCCGCGTCATTGGTTTTATGGATTAAACTATCGGCGTGGTTGCACCTGACACGTCCGGGAAGAGCCTGCAAATGCAAATGGCGCCGGGATGTTCCGGCGCCATTGCAGATGCATGTCGTATTTTACTTGTCTTCTTCCTTCACCGAGTAGTCGGCGTCTACTACGCGGTCGCTGCTGCCTGCCGTTTCGGTGCCTACGCCTCCGCGGGCCTGGGCTTCCTCGGCGGCCTTGCGCATGTCCTCTTGCTCTTTGGGGCTGGCGCTGGCGTAGATCTTTTCCGCCAGCTTGTGGCTGGCCTTGGTCAGGGCTTCCGTGGCGGCCTTGATCTTGCCCACGTCTTCGCCCTTCATGGCCTCTTCCAGCTCTTTCTTCTTCTCTTCGATTTCCTTCTTGCCGGCTTCATCCAGCTTGCTGCCGTGCTCTTCCAGCATCTTGGCGACGCTGAAGGCCATGCGGTCGCCCTCGTTCTTGGCGTGAATCAGCTCGACGCGCTTCTCGTCGTCGGCCGCGTGCGTTTCGGCCTCGCGGCGCATGCGCTCGATTTCGTCCTTGCTGAGGCCCGAGTCGGACTTGATCTCGATCCTGGCTTCCTTGCCGGTGCCCTTGTCCTTGGCGCTGACCTTCAGGATGCCGTTGGCGTCGATGTCGAACTTCACCTCGATCTGCGGCATGCCACGCGGGGCCGGCGGAATGCCGGTCAGGTCGAAGCTGCCCAGCAGGCGGTTGGCGGACGCGATCTTGCGCTCGCCCTGGTAGACCTTGATGGTCACGGCCGTCTGGTTGTCTGCGGCGGTGCTGTAGGTCTGCTCCTTGCTGGTGGGGATGGTGGTGTTCTTGGGGATCAGCACGTTCATCTCGCCGTGCAGCACCTCCACGCCCAGGCTGAGCGGCGTGGCGTCGAGCACCAGGATGTCCTTGAACTCGCCGGTGGCGACGCCGCCCTGCACCGCGGCGCCGAGCGCGACCACTTCGTCGGGGTTCAGGCCGCGGTTGGGTTCCTTGCCGAAGATTTCACGGCAGATGGCCTGCACCTTGGGGATGCGCGTGCTGCCGCCGACCAGCAGGATTTCGTCAACCTCGCTGGCGCTCAGACCGGCCTCGGTCAGGGCCTGCTTGGTGGGACCGACCAGGCGGTCGAACAGCTTGGCGGCCAGGCTCTCGAACTTGGCGCGGCTGATGCTCATCTGCAGGTGCTTGGGGCCGCTGGCGTCCGCGGTGATGAAGGGCAGGTTGACCTCGGTCTGCTCGGTGGTGCTGAGGTCGCACTTGGCCTTCTCGGCCGCTTCTTTCAGGCGCTGCAGGGCCATCTGGTCCTTGCGCAGGTCGATGCCCTGCTGCTTCTGGAACTCGTCGGCGATGTGGTCGATCAGCACCTGGTCAAAGTCGTCGCCGCCCAGGTGGCCGTCGCCGGTGATGCTGAGCACCTGGAACACGCTTTCGCCGCCTTCGCTGGAGACTTCCAGGACGCTGACGTCGAACGTGCCGCCGCCCAGGTCAAACACCGCGAACTTGCCCTGCTTGCGCTTGTCGAGGCCGAAAGCCACGCAGGCGGCGGTCGGCTCGGGCAGCAGGCGCAGGACTTTCAGGCCCGCGATTTCGCCGGCCTCCTTGGTGGCCTGGCGCTGGGCGTCATTGAAGTAGGCGGGCACGGTGATGACGGCCTGTGTGACGGGCTCGCCCAGGTAGGCCTCGGCGGTCTTCTTGAGATCGCTGAGGATCATGGCGCTGATTTCCTGCGGCGTGTACTCCTTGCCGCGGGCCTTGACCTTCACCATGTCGGCCGCACCGCCGGTGACTTCGTAGGGCACCAGCTTCTCTTCGCTGGCGACCTCGTTGTGGCGGCGGCCCATGAAGCGCTTGATGCTGAAGATGGTGTTGGTGGGGTTGGTGACGGCCTGGCGCTTTGCCATCTGGCCGATGTGTCGCTCGCCGTTTTCGGCGAAGCTGACAACCGAGGGAGTGATGCGCGCGCCGCTGGGGTTCGCGATCACCTTGGGTTCTTTGCCTTCCATGACGGCGACCACCGAGTTGGTGGTGCCGAGGTCGATTCCGACTGTCTTGCCCATGATGTTCTCCTGCCGGGCTTAGGCGCCCGCTCAATAGTTGTGGTACTGTATGCAAGCCCGGTGCCAACCCTGCGGGTCGGCACTGCAACCTATTGATTCCAAAGAGTTTAGATAAACTACTGCCCAAGGTGCCGCCTGCCATTCCTGCAGGAACGGCAGGGCCACCTTGGGTCGAAATCCCCGCCTGCCAAATAGGCTGGAAAGGCGGACTGATGAAACGGGTCAAACCTCGCGTCTACTTTCGTCCGGTGAAGTTGGCCGCTCGCAGCTTCATGGACGGGGCCACCTGCAGTTCGGACGTGGTACCCTGGAAGCTCTTGAACTCGGCCGTGATGCGCGCGTCCTTCAGGCCGGCCTGTTCCATCAGGCTGTGCAGCTCTGCCACCGGCAGAGCGCCCGCCACTCAGGAAGCCCACAGGGCTGGGTCGCTCAGCGTGGCGGGGCCGAAGGGGCGGTCGATGATGGCGTCGGCCAGGTAGGCTCGCCCGCCCGGTTTCAGCACGCGGGCGATCTCGCGGAAGACGCGGGCTTTATCCACGCCCAGGTTCAGCACGCCGTTGCTGACTACCACGTCGGCCACACCGTCCGTCAGCGGAATCGACTCCACCTCGCCCTCCAGCATCCAGACCTGCTCCGCCAGACCGGCTTCGCACGCGGCCTGCCAGGCGGTGCTCCGCATGGCGGGCGTCGGGTCTACACCGATGACACGTCCGAGCCGGCCGACGCGCCGCGCGGCCAGAAGCAGGTCCATGCCCGCGCCACTGCCCAGGTCCACCACGGTTTCACCCGGGTGGAGAGGACCGATCGCCAGCGGGTTGCCAAGCCCGGCGAAACGCGAGGTGGCGATCTGCGGCAGCGACTCCAGTTCCGCGCGGTCATAGCCCAGCAACCGCACCGCGTACTCCAGGCCGACATGGAAGTGGAACCGCGTGGCCGGGTCGTCCGCGACGGCCGTGTATGTCTCGCGCACGATGTTCTTCAGGTAGTCGCGATCCGGGGTCAGAGTGCATACGTTGTTCATGGCTTTTTCCATGTGTTGAAGGTTGGAAAGGCGGGGCCCCGCCCCACGACGGGGCCCCTCGGGCGCTAGCAGAACGCCGGCGCGACTTGTTCAAGGCGGGCGCGCTGGGTCTCGCTCAGCATGCCCACGGTTTTCAGGAACTCGGGGTGCGACATGCCGGTCCCGAGGTAGGTCCAGCGATTGGCCTGGTGCTGCACGCGCAGGAACTCTTCGCGCTCCTCCACGTTGAGTACGCAGCTGGTGGCGCGTTCAAAGGCGTCGAGGTCGAACTGGGTCTGGGCCTTGAGACCTTCGTCGATGAAGCCGCCGATCGCCAGGTACTCGTCCACGCCGTGCTCGATCTCGCCGGGGGTGCAGTTGTCGGCGATGGCCTCGACCATGAGTGTGTCGAGCTTCGCGTGCTGGGCCTCTTCCATCCAGTGATGGCGCAGCAGGCTCTTGAACTGCGGGTCGATCTCGAGGTCGCCGGTGATGGCCTCGATGAAGTGCCTTTGGGTCATCCACTCGATGTGCAGGATCACCAGCGCCACGCCTAGCGGGTGGTGGCTCAGTACCTCGCGGGCGATGGCCTGGGGCGGGCCGATCATCTGGCACTCGTGGCCGAAGCCCTTGCGGAACTCCTCGGCGAAGGTCTTGAACAGGTGGATGTGCTTGGCCTCTTCGCCGGCGAACTGCAGCAGCGCCCTGGTGCGATGGTCGTCGCCGGCCAGGCTGGGGCGGGCGTGGTCGAGCACGAAGGGCAGGATGAATTCCTCGACCAGCCCGAAAATGTTCAGGTAGGCGTTGCCGCGAATCTGGCTGAGCGCCCGGCGCTCGTCGGCGTTCAGGAAAGCCAGCTCCTCGGTTCGCGCCAGGCCCTCGGGCAGGAAGGGCCGGCTGAAGTCGAGGCGCTTGTTGCCCCCGATGATGTCCTCGAACTTCCAGTTGATTTTCTGTGAAGCGGCCAGGACGTCTTCGAAGCTGTACTTGATAGCGGTGGTCATTGTGTTGCTCCCGTCTGTTTGTTCGGGCGGCCCATCCGCCCACGGGAGAAAGGTAGGGTGCGACCGTGTGAGGAAGCGTTTGAGTGACCGTGGTAACGCAGGAAAACGAAAGTTTTTCAGCCCGGAACCGTGTGAAAACGGCAAAACTGGTCCCGATGGGCGCAAACCATCTGAGAATCAAGCTGCTCGGTGAGCTTCGCGTGTTGCACGACGGCGTTCCTGTCGATCTGCCGCAGTCGCGCAAGGCGCGCGCGCTGCTGGCCTGGCTGGCCGTGAGCGGCAAGCCCCACACTCGCGAGCAATTGTGCAACCTGCTGTGGGACGTCGCCGACGACCCGCGCGGCGCGCTGCGCTGGTGCCTGTCGAAGCTGCGCCCCGCGCTGGACGGCGACGGACACGCCCGCGTGGTCGCCGACCGCACCAGCGTGCGGCTGGAAACCACCGAGCTTGACCTCGACTTGTCCGACCTGGAGCACGCCTGGAAAAACGCCACGGCCATGGACCCGCTTCAGCTAGAAGCCGTGCTCGAGCAGACCCAGGGCGAGTTCCTGGAGGGCGTCGAGTTGCCGGACCACCATGAGTTCCACGCCTGGTGCCTGGCCCAGCGGCAGCGCGCTCGCCGCATGCGCGCAGGGACACTGCGAGCCCTGCTGGACAAACTGGAGCACGACCCCGAGCGCGCGCTGCAGCATGCCCGCATTCTGGCGCGCCTGGAGCCGCAGGTCGAGGACAGCCAGGCTCGCGTCGTGCGGCTGTTGGTGCGCCTCGGCCGCGCGCGCGACGCCGAGGAACACTACGCCGCGGCGCAGCACACCCTGAAACGGCTCCAGGTTGAGCCGGTGGGCCTGCTCACCACCGCGATTCGCGAAGCGCAGTCCGGGGGGCCGCACGACGCGCCGCCGGCGCAGCGCATCGGTTTTTGTCGCGCCTCCGACGGCGTTCAACTCGCTTACGCCACCATCGGCCGGGGACCCCTGCTGGTAAAGACCAGCAATTGGCTGACGCATCTTGAGTACGACTGGTACAGCCCCCTTTGGCGTCACCTGGCGCGCGACCTCTCGAAAGACTTCACGCTGCTGCGCCATGACCAGCGCGGCAACGGGCTCAGCGACTGGAATGTACCCACGTTTGCGTTCGATCGTTTCGTTGAGGACTTTGCGACCGTGATGGACGCTGTCGGCGCTGAACGCGTGCCGATCCTGGGCATCTCCCAGGGCTGCGCCGTAGCGGTGGCCTACGCGGCTCGCCACCCGGAACGCGTCAGCAAACTCGTGCTGTACGGTGGCTACGCGCGCGGCTGGCGCAAACGCGCAACGCCCGCGAAGCTGCAGGCCGCCGAGGCGATGCTGAACCTGATGCGCTACGGCTGGGGGCAGGAGAATCCGGCCTTCCGGCAGCTGTTCACCTCATTGTTCATGCCGGGGGCGACGCCCGAGCAAGCCGACTGGTTCAACAAGCTGCAGCGCGTGTCGTGCTCGCCGGAGAACGCCGTGGCAATCCGCACCATCAGCGGCGACACGGACGTCACGGAGCTGCTGGGCCGGGTGCAAGCGCCCACCCTGGTGCTGCACGCCGCGGGGGACGAAACCGTGCCCTTCGAGGAAGGCCGCCGCCTCGCGGGCGGGATTGCCGGCGCACGCTTCGTGCCGTTGGAAAGCCGCAACCACCTGCTGCTTGAGGACGAGCCGGCATGGTCGAAATTCATGCTGGAAGTACGCCGCTTCCTTTTAACAAACTAGCCGCACATGGACGCCGGTCTGGAAATCGGGTTGCTGGGTGAGGTGCGCGTGCTGCGCGACGGCGAGGCTGTGGAGCTGCCGCAGTCAAAGAAAACCCGCGCGCTGCTGGCCTACCTGGCGGTCACGGCCAAGCCGCAGCGGCGCGACCGCCTCTGCGACCTGCTGTGGGACGTGGCCGACGACCCGCGCGGCGCGCTGCGCTGGTGCCTCTCCAAGCTGCGCCCGCTGGTGAACGACGACATTGAGCGCCTCAAGGCTACCCGCGAAGAGGTGGTATTCGAGGCGCAAGGCGCGCTTGTAGACTTGCACCTCCTGTGCGCGGCTGAGCCGGGCAAGCTCAGTGACGACGAGCTAGAGCGATTGCTCGCCCAGGTGCGTGGCGAGTTCCTGGAAGGATTGGAACTCACCGAGTTCACGGATTTCCACGGCTGGGTCGCGGGCCAGCGCGAAACCGCGCGCCGCGCCCACGCCCGCCTGCTGGCCGAGGGCGTGCGCCGAAAGCCCGACCCGGATAGCGCCCTGCCCTTGGCGCGCCGGCTGGCGCACGTCGATCCGTTCAGCCAACCTGTGCAGGCGCAATTGGTGCGGCTGCTGGTTGCTGCCGGCCGTCACCGCGAGGCGCAGAATCAGCTGGAGGCCGCCAGGCGCCTTCTGGCGGAGTTGGGCGAGCAACCGGGACCCGAGTTGCTGCAGGCCACACAGGTTCAGCCCAGGACACCCGCCGCGGAACCCGCCCGGCGCGCCGAAACGGCGACCGCCATCCGCGCCCCCCTGGTCGGGCGCGACACGGAACTCGGTGAAATCGCCGCACTGGCCGAATCCGCACGCGAGAAGCGCCGCGCCCATGGCCTACTGCTGTCAGGGCCGCCTGGAATCGGCAAGTCCCGGCTGATGGATGAGCTTGCTCAGCAGCTTGCGCGGGCCGGCGCCACGGTGCTGGCCGGGCGCTCGTTCGAGATCGAGCAGGATCGACCCTATGGACCGTGGATCGACGCGCTCGGCCGCATCTCGAAACATGCCATCGGCGCCGAGCTGGCGGGAGAGTTGGCCCCGCTGCTGGGCGCGGCCGCACGACAAGGCGGCAGCCGGGAGCAGCTGTTCGGCGCAATCAGCGAGTTGATCGCCGCACGGGCGCATTCCGCGCCGCCCGTGGTGTTGATGCTGGATGACGTGCAATGGCTCGACGCCGCCAGCATCGAGCTGCTGCACTACGCCGTGCGCACGAACAAACACCGCCCGCTGCTGCTGCTGCTGGCGGGCCGCGCCGGCGAGTTGCCGGACAACGATGCTGCCTTGCGGTTGGTGCGCCAGTTCAACCGCGACGGCCTGCTGCACGAGCGCGAGCTTGCGCCCCTGCACCAGGCCGATGCGGGCAAGCTGATCCGCAGCGTCGCCCCTGATGCCGACGCGGACGCGATCTTCCGCGACAGCGGAGGCAACCCACTGTTTGCCCTCGAACTCGCACGTGGCGCACAAGGGCGCGATTCGCTGCCGGCGTCAATCACGGGCGCGATCCGCGAACGCACCGAAACCCTGCCGGACGGCGCGCTCGAGATACTGCGCTGGGGAGCCGTGGTGGGGTGTTTCGCGCCCGTAGATCTGCTGGCGGAGCTGGCGAACCAATCCCCGGAGCAACTGGTGGAAGCGCTGGAGATCCTCGAGCGCTACGCCCTGATGCAGAGCGCACCCGACGCGCGCACGCCGCTGGGCGCGTTCTCATTCCCTCACGAGATCACACGCCGCGCCATCTACGACGAGTTGTCCGGCCCGCGTAGACGCCTGATGCACCTGAAAGTCGCGCAACTGCTGGCGGCGCGCGAAGACCCGGACGGCCGCATCGCCGCCGACGTCGCCCACCACGCCTCGCAGGCCGGCGAGTTCAAGCTGGCCGCCGAAAGCTGCGTGACTGCCGGTCGCCGTTGCCTGCGCCTGTACGCGGGCAGCGAGGCCGACGGCTTCGCGCGCCGCGGCATGGCTTTCGCCGCAAAGCTCGATGACCCGCAGCGCACACGCCTGATGCTGGAACTGCACGAGGTACAGCTGGGCGCCCGCAAGCCCGAGAAGCTGGGCCGAACCGCCGACGAGCTGCAGCAACTGGCCGAGCACGCGCTGGACCTCGGCTGCCTTGAGCACGCGCGGCTCGGCTTCCACATGGCGGCCTGGCTGCGCTGGGAGGGGGGCGAATGGGGCGACGCCCAGCGCCAGATGATGCGTGCCGAGGTCGCCAGCCGCGACGCCGGCCCCGAGCAGCGCGCGCTCGCCATGGCCGAGGCCGCCCGCTGTCTCGCCATGCTCGAGCGCGACCTCGGTCAGGCCGAGGCCCTGCTGCTCGAAGCCAACGCCATGGCGCGCCGCAGCGGCGTGGAATCCGCGGGCATGCTGCACGCGGCCGGCATGCTGCGACTGCACGAGGGGAAAGTGGAAGAAGCCGCCGGGCTGTTCGAGCGCGCGCAGTCGCTGGCACGTGCGCGCGGCGACCGCGTCTCCGAATTCCAGGTGCTGGATCACCGGCTGTTGCTTGAGCTCGAACGCGGCAATACCGACGCCGCGCTGCCGCTGGCCAAGGAGTTGCTTGAGATCGGCCAGAAGCTGCGCGGCGGCAGCGAAGCGCCTTGCGCCGCGGTGATGCTGGATGTCGCGCGCCAGGCTGCGGGGCAGGACGCGCAATCCGAGTTCGAGCGCGACGTCGCGCAGCTGCGCGAGGTAGACGCCAAGCAGCACCTGCTGCACGCGCTTATTCAAATGGCCGCGCTGGACGTGCGGCAGGCCCGCACCGGCCAGGCGGCGGCGCGCGCCACGGAAGCATTGCAGCTGGCCGAGCTGTTGCAGCGCCTCACAGATGCCGCCGCCGCCAGGCTGCTGCTGCTGCAGGCCGCGGAGGCAAACGGCGATACCCGGGCGGCAAAGCAGCAGGTTGCCGCACTAGGAAAGCTCCCGGCCGAGCGACTGGCGCGCAAGGTCAGAGAAAAGGTTGAAGCCGTGGCCGGAGCGGGGAGGAGTCGCTGATGGAGTGGGTAATCGTCGAGCGCGAACTGCCACAGGCCGCCAACTTTGACGACATCCAGGCTCTGCGTGCGCGATTGCGGGGATGCTCAGACATTCATCGTGTCGAACACGTGCGTGCCTATTTGTCTCGCGACGGGCGCGGGCTGGATTGCCTGTTCCGCGCACCTGATGCGGAGTCCGTGCGCACCGCCAACCGAAACAGCGACGCGCCCTTCAGCCATGTGTACAGCGCCACGATTCACGGACCGGAGCCCGACCTGGTTCAGCCTGAAGCCGGTGAGCTGGTGCTTGTGACCCGCAGCTGGGAGCAGCCGGTTGCGTTCGACGACGTGCAGGCCCAGGAAGACGCCTTCGCCTGGTGCCTGCAGCAGCACCGCGTGAAGTTCCTGCGCAGCTACTTCGCCAAGGACCGCAAACGCATGATCTGCCTGTACGAGGCCCCGGACGCCGAGGCTGTGCGTACCGCCAACCGTACCGCCAGCCTTCCGTTCGACGACATCCAGACCGTCAGCGTGATCAGGTTCTAGCCCATGCCCGGATTGCGTGGCAACGGCGGGCCGGTACACCCAAGTGAGTCGGGCCCTGCGACAGCCGTTGCGGGCGAAAAGCAGGACGGCCAAAACCAGCCAAAAGGCGGACGAGGTCGGCCGTAAGCGAAGCGGTCGCGCCACCGCCCTGGTGACACGACCGCTCGTTGATGACTGGTACACCCGGAAGGAGTCGAACCTTCAACCTTCTGATCCGTAGTCAGATGCTCTATCCATTGAGCTACGGGTGCGTTGGCGGCATTGCGGCCGCGGGGGGCAACGATTACCGCTGTTTGGGGCGCTTGTCAACTACCGGTCAGGCTTTACGCACGCCGGCAACCCATAACGCGCGGCGGTTGCGGGTCCGTTGACGTCGCGCTCCGTGCCGGAATAATGGGTTCTGTCCGCCAGGCCCGGAAACCCGATGTCCGAACGCATCCTGATCGCCGATGACTCCCGCGAACTGCGCACGGTGCTGTCCGCGCAGTTGCGCAAGCTGGGATTCGAGGTGCAGGTTGCGGTAGACGGCCAGGACGCGCTGGACAAGTCCCGCGCTTTCAAGCCCACGCTGATCATCATGGACATCATGATGCCCAAGCTGAGCGGCCTGAAGGCCACCAAGAAAATGCGCGACGACCCGGACCTGGCCACGGTGCCGATCATCCTGATGTCACAGCTGGGCGAAGAGCAGGACGTAGTGGAGGGCATCGAGGCCGGCGCCGACGAGTACCTGGTAAAGCCCTTCCGCCAGGCCGAACTGGCGGCGCGCGTGCGCATCCTGCTGCGCAAGGCTTCGGGCGTAAAGAAGAACCTGGACGAGACCACCGCCCAGGGGTTGGAATCCGCGGAGGAGGACGACGCTGTCCGGCGCTTCAAGGAGACCGGGCAGATCGTCAGCAAGGACTTTGCCGGTTTCACGATCATCGACAAGCTTGGCCAGGGCGGCACTGCCACCGTGTATCGCGCCATGGAGCCGGTGAACCTGAAGCCAGTGGCGCTCAAGATCATCAGTCCTTTCGCCGCCGTGAAAGATGGCTTCATCAAGCGCCTGGCGCGCAGCAATGAGATCGCCGTGCGGCTGATCCACCCGCACATCGTGCGCACCTACACCATGGGCGAGTACCAGGACGTGCACTTCATGGTGCAGGAGCTGGTCGAGGGGCAGGCCCTCGACAACTGTCTCCACGAAGAGGGAGGCAAACTGCCCGAGGCCAAAGCGCGCCGCTACATGCTGCACATGGCGGAGGCCATCCAGTTCCTCGAGGAAAAGCGCCTGATTCACCGCGACATCAAGCCGGGGAACATATACGTCAGCCAGGATGACGTGGCCAAGCTGGGCGACTTCGGGCTGTCACGCCTGCGCGACGACCTGGGCCAGACAGCCGAGGGCTACCTGCTCGGCACGCCTCATTATATCAGCCCCGAACAGGCAAACGGCGACAAACAGATCGACAGCCGCAGCGACCTGTACTCCCTGGGCGCGACGTTCTTCCACCTGCTCAGCGGCGTTCCGCTGTTCCCGGGCGACAACCTGCAGCAGGTTGTACTGGCTCACCTGACCAAGTCGCGCCCGCGACTTTCCGACCTGGCGCCCGACGTCAGCCCTGACCTGTGCGCCGTAATCGACAAGCTGGTGGAACGCGACAAGGATCTGCGCTTCCAGAGCGCACCTGAGCTGATCACAGCACTGAACGCCCTGCCGCCCCTGCGCAGCATGAAGGGTCTCTCGCTGTAACGTTCCATGCGAGCGGCTCGGCTCCCGCATGCCCCCCGCTGCGGATTATGAAACCGAAGCCGTCGCGCTCTTTAATGGCAACGGCGGGAGCCACTAAGGGCCACCAAGAACTGCCCGGCCTGAGTGAGTCACTTCGTGGCCCTTGGTGGCCCTTCGTGGTTGAACGCCTTTCGCGGTGTCTGGGGGCCGGCCGCATTGAAGACGTCTTCTCCGCTTCGCGATTTCATACCGCCCAGCAATCGACTACACTACGGCCATGGCCGGGGACAAGAACCATTACGAGATGGCCTTCAGCGGCCTGCTGGTCGAGGCCGGCGGGCGCGCCCTGGCCGTGAATGAAGCGCGCCGCCCGGTGCTGAACGGCATCCAGCTGAAGAACTTCGACTTCCTGGTCAACGGCCTCGAAACAGTCTGGGCACTCGACCTAAAGGGCCGCCGCGACCGGCCCTGGATCACGCGCACGGACCTGTTCTCGATGATGGGCTGGAAGAGCCTGCTGGGGGACGCGGCCGAGCCCGCCTTCCTGTTCGCCTTCTTCCAGCCGCCGCATGCCGCGCCCGGCCGCGCGGCCCTGCTGGACTGCACACCGCACGAGACGCCCGCCGGGGTGTATCGTTTCTGCCTGCTGCCGATCGCGGCCGCCCAGCGCATCGCACGCCCGCGCAGCGAGAAGTGGGGCACTTTCGGCTTTGAGTGGCCGGCGTTCGCGCGCGCCGTGCTGCCGCTGGAAAGCATCCTGCCCCTGCCCAGCACGGTCTGACCTGCGGGTTACAAGCATTCGTGTCAGGAGCCCGGCGTGGTTGGGCCCGCTGCGGCCGATGGGATCGGGGCCAGGAAAACACGAAAGCACAAAAGAACTGCCACGAAAGTCGAAGTGTTTTGTGGCGGTGCCTTTCGTGTTTTCGTGTTCTTGTGGCCCATCGCCGTTGTTTGGCCGGACAGTCTGCAACGTCGGAATGACCTTCGCGCCCTCGCGCCCCCGCGTGGCTTATGCCGTTCTTCGCGGTCCTGGGCGGTACTTCGCGGTTGCATGCCGCTGCTGCCGAAAGGCAACTACCACTGCATGGGCCACGCGGGGGCGCTAAGGCGCAAAGCACCTGGCGTAATCCGAACGCTGCTCGTGAACACGGACGGTTGTCCAACGCCAAGGCGCAAAGAACGCCACGGCTCTATTGTTGTGGGCGTGTCTTCCGACTCGTCGAAACGAAAGGCAGCCGCCCAAGATAAAGGCCGTGGCGCACCCTGGCGTCCTGGCGTTTTGCAGTTCTTTGCGCCTTGGCGCCTCCGCGTGAGCACAGAAGTTGCATTTCCTGGCGTCCTTCGTGGGCAACGCGCTTTTCCAAGTCTTGCGGCGGGCGCGCGGGCAGGATTGAATCGCGGTGGAGGCCCATATGAACCAGCCGCGGGCGTTGATCCTTCGTGCAGCCGGCACCAACTGTGAGCGGGAAACCGCCTGGACCCTGCGCCAGGCCGGCGCCGAGACCGAGATCCTGCACATCAACGAGCTGCTGGCCGATCCCGACCGCCTGCTGCTCTTCCACCTGCTGGCCATCCCGGGCGGCTTCAGCTACGGCGACGACCTGGGCTCCGGAGTGGTGTTCGCCAACCAGCTGCGCACCCGGCTCAAGTCGCAGATCGAGAAGTTCATCGAGTCCGGCAAGCTGATGCTCGGCATCTGCAACGGCTTCCAGGTGCTGCTGCGCGCGGGCCTGCTTACCGGCCGCGACGTGTTCGATGACCCGCCCCGCGCCACCCTGGCCTGGAACCTCAGCGGCCGTTACGAAGACCGCTGGGTGGACCTGCGCATCGTGAGCGAGAAAACCCCGTTCGTGTCGGGGCGCAAGGTGGTGAGCTACCCGGTGGCCCACGCCGAGGGGCGTTTTGTGGCGCCCGACGACGTGCTGGATGAACTGGAGCAGGACCAGCAGATCGTCTTCCAGTACGTCGATGCGAGCGGCCGACCCACCCAGGACTACCCGGCCAACCCCAACGGGGCGTCGCGCGCAATCGCGGGCATTTGCAGTAAAAGCGGCCAGGTGCTCGGGCTGATGCCGCACCCGGAGCGCAACGTGCGGCCTTTCCATCACCCGGAGTGGACCCGCCTGCCGCGCCGCGAGAAGGGTGACGGCTTCGAGCTGTTCCAGAATGCGGTGCGCCGCGCGGGCCAGCTGGTGGGCTGATTTTTCTCCCCCGGTCGCGCCGCGTGGTAGAATCTCCCCCATGCGCAGCCTCGAATCACGCATCTTCAAAAGCCTGGCGCTGCTGGCCGTGGTGGGCTTGGTGATCGCCGGCACCATTGGCGGCGTCATCGGCGGCCCTGAAGGCGCCTTGGCGGGGGTGCTGCTGACGGTGCTCGCCTTCATGCCGCTGGCGATCCTGGCGGGTACGGTGCTGGCCGTCACACACCACGTCCTCCAGCGCCGTGAGCTGCGGGCCAACCTGGCCTCGCCCGCAGCCTGCCGCACCATGAGCAAGCCCTGCCCGGCCGCGGTTGTCTCGGCGGCTGTCCTGTTCATCTTCTCTGCGCCTTTATTGATGGCGGCGACAGTCTTGGCGGAGAGGGCGAATTCGGACGTCCGATCATGGTTACCTTTCGCGGCGCCGTTGTTTGTCGCCCTGGTGTGTCAGTGGGTCGGCACACAGCGCCTTGGCGATTACCTGCTTGCGCGTCAAGCCTGGCGCGAAATCCACCCGCCCGCCAGCCCACAAAAATAGGGACGCATCGGCCGCATCGGCGTGTTATAATTTCGTCCGGGCGGACTGCTGAAAGGGGTTGCACCATGATGAACCCGTGGGATCAAGAGCGCACCTGGAACGAAAAGGGCGCGAGCACACCGCCTTCCGGCGGCGCCGGCCTGCTGTGGCTGGTCGCGATCATCATCGCGGTGGTCGGCCTTGCCCTGATGGCCAAGCACGGCGCCAATCACGTGGTGTTCGTCCCGATCGGCATCAGCTTCTTCTTCATGGTGATGTTCCTGGTCAGCCACCGGCGCGAAGCCAGGCGCCTGGCCTGGAAGCGCGAAGTCGCACGCATGCAGGATATGCACGCGCAGCAGGTCGTGCAGGCCCCGCGCCCCGCGGCGCCCGACACCACCATGCGCAAGGTGTTTGACCGCTTCGACGCCAAGGTGATCAGCCACGGCCGCGACAAGTACTGGAACCCGCAGCGCATCGCCAGCTTCCTTGATTACGCCCGCGACTACGTGGACACCCAGCACGCGAGCGCCCTGCTGGCCGCCAACGAACGCGGCGAGCTGGACCGCCACCTCGACGCCGCCCTGCAACGCGCCCTGCTGCAGCACGACATCGAAAACAAGAACGAGAGCATGGAACCGCCGTTCTAGGCCTGAACCAACCACCAAGCGCGCCGGGCAACCGGCGCGCGTTCGTTTCACCCCGGGTACAACCTCCGCTACTCCAACAATCTTGAAACGAGCTGATCGATTTCGGCCAGGATCGGGCCGAACTCCTCGCGTGCTTCCGCGTCCAAGGCGCTGATCTTGTCGTTCAGCGCCTTTACTTCCGTGGCAGGATCCTCCACTCCAAAAGCCGGAAGCAACAACTTCACCACTTTCGAATAATCCAGAAACAGCCTTACGTCAGACTGGCTGTCCAGCTCTTTCGTGAATCCATAGGCCCGTTTGCCGTGCACGGTTGCGCCACGATCCAGCGTCACTTCTCCAGACCTGGTGCTGCGGATGGAGCTTGTGACCTCAAGTTTGGCACCCGTCGGCGTAGGGCTGATCAGGTTCAGGTCGGCCGCGTCAAAGCCCGGTAGGGTATTCGATGGCACCCGCACGATAATGAAGCTGACTAATGACTCATTGCCGGCTATCGCTTTGTCGAGCTGCGCCACAACGTCCGCGTGATACGCGCGGAATAACTTCTTGCGCAGGCCTGTCGGGTGGTTGATCAGGCTCGAATCCGTTTCTTCAAACGAATTTGAACGCAGCTTTGAAAAGGTCTCTGTATCGGGGCTAAGTCGGTACTTCTGGAACAGCTTTGGGAACCTGTGGCGATACCGCTCCATCATTGCCACGTTGACCCGCCGTGGTGATTTCGCTTCCTGCAGAACTGCGCCGGGTTTCAGTTCCTGAAGCTCGAACCAGGACTCCCCGAACAACTTCCACCCGTCGTCTTTCAGGTCGCTGTACGATTCGGGATCAGCCAGGTACTCCGCCGCACACTGCACCCACAAACGGTCTTCCTTGAACTGCTCCCAATTGGCGAAGGCGCGGCAAGCCGGAATCCGCTCGTGGAACCATTGGTCTGACACGAGCTTCCAGTATTCATCGAAGCGCTTGTCACCCCCGGCCTGGTTCAAGTAGCCGATCAGGTTCGACTCGTTCAGACCGTTGAGATAGTTCTGCCTGATCACCTCGACCAGACCCAACAGATCCAGGCCGGCACGAACCACAAGCCCATCGCCGGATACCGTGTCGCCACTGGTCGAGGGAAGCAACGCAGCGTCGGCCCGTGCCAGTCGATCTCGCAACGAAACCGCCTCTGTCATCAGAGCCTTGGAATCGCTGTTCGGTACCGGAGCCTGCGCCGTTCCAGTGCCGCAAGCCGCCATGAGTAACATCAGACTCAGTGCCGCTATCGCCTTCAGCATGGCTTCCTCCGGGTTTCAATATCACATCTGTTTTCAGGATAGTGAAATCCTGCAGGTAACTCCAGCTGAACCCGCCGCGTTTCGGAGCGACAAGTTGTGCCATGACCGCCTCTGGCCTCCGCTGTCCCCCCGGATTCCGGAATTTCTCTTGGCGTTTGCTCGTTGCCATTGTGTTAATTGGCCGCGTTGATTCGGCTGTCGGCGTTCTGCGCGTGCAGGGGCCGGCAGTTGTTCGTTCGGAGACACAGCGTGTCTGCGCACCGGGATGTCGGACTGCCCATGGCAGCCGACACCTCTTCGGGACCCACGGAAGCACCCGAAGAGGAACCCTTAAACCTCTACCGCTTCCCCGCTCTCTACGACACTCTCAAGACCCCCGACGACGAGGACATCACGGCCGTCCGCGCCCTGATGCGCCGCTTCGTCGGCAACGGGCCCTGGTCGATCCTCGACCCGGCCTGCGGGCCCGGCAACTGGCTGAGGCCCTTTGCACAGGAGGCATCGAGGCTGGCCGGCAACGACAACTGCCCGGAGATGGTCGAGTACACCAGGCAAACCACCGGCGCCCATACCGTACTGGGTGACATGTTCGAGCTGGCGTTCGAGGATCCCTTCGACGTCATCCTCGAGGCCAGCGGCGTGACCTCGCTGCTGCCGGACATCGACACCCTCGCGCGCTGGATCGGCAGCTTCCGCCGCCACCTCAGCGGGCGCGGGGCGGTGATCCTGATGCTCAACTTCGATGCGCCCGTACCCGACAGGCTGCCGGCCACACTTTGGCGCACGCCCTGGCGCGAGGTCCCCGGGGGCGAGGCCCGCATCCACTACGAGCTGCTGCGCGACGAGCCCGAGAACCACAGCCAGCAAATCCGCCGCACCGTCGAAACCCGCGGCGGCGACTGGCCCAGGCGCATCGTGGAAAGCTACGACCTGCGGGTGTGGAAGCGCGAGCACCTGGACGCCCTTCGAGACGTGCCAGGCTTCGAGCTGACCGCCTGCACGGACCCCGCCGCCCCCGCAAAGCACCAGGCGCAGCCCGAGGGCGAACGCCTGCTGGTGTTCAAGCCCGTCTGACGACCAGGGACAGGCACCTTTGGTGCCTGTCCCTTCTTCGTGGCTCCGGTGGCTCAGCGCCGCTACGCCTTCAGCGCGCCTAAGGCCGCGTCCACGCTGGTGTGGAAGCGCAGGTTGGCGCCTTCGTCCATGTGTGCCTTCTGCAGCACGCCGCGCGGCTGGGCCTGCAGGCCGGCGATGTGCACCTGCGTGCCCGCGTGCTTGAGTTTGTCCAGCAGGCTCTGCAGCGCGACCAGCCCCGTAGCATCCATGGCCGGTACCGCGTGCATGTCCAGGATCAGCGCCCGCGTGCTGCCCACCGTTGCGATGCCTTCGATGGCTTTCTGCGCGGCGCCAAAGAACAGCGGCCCCGCGATCTCGTAGATCACCACGCCGGCCGGCAGGTCCGCGCGCGAGGCGCTTTCGCCGTTGCCCACCAGCCTCGAGCCCGAAATCTCCGCCATGCGCCGCATGAACAGCAGCGCCGCCATCACGATACCCACGCCAACGGCGATCACCATGTCGAACGCCACCGTCAGGCCGAAGCAGGCCAGCAGCACGGCCACGTCGCTGCGCGGCGCCACCCGCAGCGTGTGCAGGAAGTGTTTGATGTCGCTCATGTTCCAGGCCACGATCAGCAGCAGCGCCGCCATGCTTGCCATCGGCAGGTACGCCAGCAGCGGCGCCAGTACCAGCACCGCCGCCAGCACGAACAGCGCGTGCACCACCGGCGCGATCGGCGAGCGCCCGCCGCTGCGGATGCTGGTCGCCGTGCGCGCGATGGCGCCCGTGGCCGCAAAGCCGCCGAAGAACGGCGCCACCAGGTTGCCCAACCCTTGGCCCACCAGCTCGGCATCCGGGTCGTGGCGCGTGCCCACCATGCCGTCGGCCACCACGGCCGAGAGCAGCGACTCGATCGCGCCCAGGGCCGCGATCGCCAGCGCGCCGCTGCCCAGGTCGGTGATCAATCCCCAGCTCAGGCCCAGGGGCTGCCCGTCCGGGCCCGGCAGGTTCCAGGGCAGCATGGGAATCGGCGGCAGCTGCGGAATACCAGGCCGCGTCTCGCCCCCCAGCACGTAGCTGAAGCGGCTGCCGATGGTGGCGACCTCGGCGCCCAGGAATGAAGTCAGCGCCAGCGCGGCCAAGGTGCCCAGCAGGATCGCCACCAGCGGACCCGGGATTTTCTTGGTGATCTTCGGCCACAGGATCAGCACCAGCAGCGTCAGCGCCCCCACGGTGGCGTCGGCCCACTGCAGGCTGGGCATGGCGGCCCACAGGTCCGCGATGCGGTTCCAGTAGTGCTCGCCGCTGCCGGTCACGCTCAGGCCGAGAAAGTCTTTCACCTGCAGCGTCGCGATCACCACCGCGATGCCGGCCGTGAAGCCCGTCGTCACCGGGTGCGGCACGAACTGGATCAACCGCCCCATGCGTGCGAAGCCCAGCAGCACCAGCACCATGCCGGCCATCAGCGAGGCCACGGCCAGGCCGCCCACTCCGTACTTGGCCGAGATCGGCGCCAGCAGCACCACGAACGCGGCCGTGGGGCCCGAGACGTTCAGGCGCGAGCCGCCGGTGACGGCGATCAGTCCGCCGGCGATGATTGCGGTGTACAGCCCGTGCTGGGGCGGCACGCCGGACGCGATCGCCAGCGCCATGGAGAGCGGCAAAGCGACCACGCCGACCACCAGGCCGGCGAGGATGTCCGCGCGAAGCTGCTTGAGGTTGTAGCCGTCGCGCAGGGCCGAGCGAAGTCCGACGGCAACCGGGATCGGGCGGGATGGGCCAACGGACGCAGAGAGCCTGCGCGAGGCGCGTTCTTTCTCGGGTGACATACTGCGGTGAGTCCAAACCTTGGCGGCTGTGCGGAACGTCCGTCAGTCCGTGTGGGGATGCCGCGTAGCCGGCGCGGCATGGCAGAATGTTAGGGCGTGGCATGCTCGGGTACAAGGCGCAGGCCCCTGCTGGTTAAGCGGCGGTGACATTCGGCCACAACGGACCGCGGGTGCCCGGCCCGCCAACTGCCGCGCGAAGCGTGGCACGCGCAACCTGGCACGCGCAAAGTGGCACGCGCAAAGTGGCACGCGCAAAGTGGCACGCGCATCCCGACTTCGCCAAGGCTACGTCGGGCAGGCCTGCGCGTGAGTAGTGCCACGCGCTTCCCGACTTCGCCATGGCTGCGTCGGACAGGCAGGCGCGTGCGCTGACCCCAACGCCCCCGCCGGGGCGCAGAAGTCAGACTGCGCACAGATCCCGCGGCTTTGCCGCGGGCCATAATCCAGGCGTCACTACGTAGCGCCACCCAACTCGAACACCGAGCACTGACCACCGACCACGGACCACAAGAACCTACGCCGCGGCCGATTCCAGCTCCGGAGAGGCCTCCGCCCTCTCCGACTTCCACTCCTTCAGCGCGCCGATCGCCTCCACAATGTGGGCGCCCAGTTGCTGCACTTCGGCAGCGATCGCGCCCGGCCGTGCCGAGGCGACGGCTGTCTCGGTCGGCCTTGTCTCTGCCTCGTGGCCGCGATCCTGCAGCACCTGCTGGATGCACTCGGCCAACAGCTCGGCGCGGCGCTTCTGCTGGCGCTCCAGGTCTTTCTGCGCGCGCAGGCCGACGCTGGGCGCGATGCGCCAGCGATAGGGCTTGTCAAAGGGCAGCGTCGCGACGTGGTCCAGCTCGCGTTCGTGCTCGACCACCACCTTGCGGTCGCGGGCAATGGCGCGGTCAATGTCTTCGCCGCCCCATTCCAGGTAGAGCGCCTTGATCTCCTGGCGGATGGCCTCCTGCTCGGCGGCCGGCAATTTCGATGCATCAAACATGGCAAGTCTCCGTGAAAGTGTCCGCCCCAAGTATCCAGAGCAGTGCGACACAAAACGCCGTTTTCAGGCCGCCGCCGGAGACGCGAACCGCCCGCCAAGGCCCAGTTTCAGGGCCTGGCGGGCGGCAAAAAGTTTTTTCGAAGATTCTTAGCGCCGTGGCATCGACGTCCCGTCGATGCGTCCGCCGCGCGTCCCGTGCGGCGAAATCGGGTGCCGTGGGCGAGGCGCCCCCGGCCGGTGCAGGCGGGGCGCCTGCGCTACAGACCAAGCCTTCCGTGTCACCGGGCGCTTAACCGGCTGTTGCGACTACTTTGCCGCGTTGATGATCTTCTCTACCGCGTCGTCCACGGCCTTGGCGGGGGCGTCCAGCTTGGTGTTCTGGAACATGCGCATCATGGCGCTCGGGCGCACCGTGTGCACGATGGTCTTGCCGCCCTGTGTGGTCACCGCGATGCGACAGGGCAGGCATGGGGCCACGCGCTGGTCGGCCTCGAGAAACGTCTTGGCGTCGCCTGGGCGGCAGATTTCCACCACCGTGGCGGCCTCAGCGTAGTTCACGCCCTTGCCGGCCATGATCTGCTGCAGGTTCAGGGTGTTCAGCACGCCGAAACCGTTGGCCTTGCTGGCTTCCTGCACCTTTTCGACGGCCTGCTCCACTGACAGGCCGGATTCAACACGGATGAAATCGCTCATGGCTTTCTCCTGTTGTGCCGCCCTGTTGTAACGCCTGCCGGCGCGAATCTACTTCATGGTTGGCATGGCAGCCGCGCGCTTGCGCTTGCGGCTCTTGTTCCTGCGTCCTGCCTCCTGCCTCCTGCCTCCTGAGCCCTACTTCAACCAGCCGGGCTCTTCCTCCTGGGCGCGGCAGACCGCTTTCCAGGCGCGTTCCGCGGCCGCGATGGTGGTGTCTGCTTTGGCTTCAATCGTGCGCTCGTCCACGCGCTCGATGCCCTGCACCTCGGCAGCCTTGGCGGCCATCTCGCGGCGATGAAACTCGACGCTGATGCTGACTGGGCACTTGGGCTTGTGCGGCTTCAGCTTGCCTTCCTTGAAGCGGCGCACGGCCTCGGCGGCGCCCTCGTTCAGCAGCTTGTGGGTGCGAGCGGGTGGCAGGCACAGGGCGGCCGTGGGGCCGTAAGTGGTCTTCGTACCGACCCACACGAAGCCGTCGGGGATGGTGTCGCGCGCCTCGGCCTCAAGCTCATGAGCGCCGGAGACCAGGCCGACCGGGATGTCCCAATGGCCCACCACCGCGGCGTTCAGCGCCGTCTCGCCGACGATCTCTCCGTTGATGCGGATGTTGGTAACCGCGGCGCCCACCCAGGTGTGCGACAGCAGGCCGCCGGGCGTGCCGGCGCGCGAGTGGTAGCCGGTGAAGAACGCGAGGTCGAAGGTCTCGTCGCAGCCCTGGCTCTGGCACAGGGGCTTGTTGGCCGGGTGCGCGGGGCCGACCACCAGTTGCGCGGCCTCGTGCAGCTCTTCGAGGATGAGATTGCGCATCACGCCGTGGCCGTCGCAGACCACGAACTCGGCGCCGGGGGCCTCGCGCAGCGCGCCGGTGATGGCGGCGTTGACGTCGGCGGTCATCAGCTTGCGGGCGCGCTCGTAGGTCTTGCCCTCGGGAACCAGCTGGTCGCGGTGGACGACGCCGGTGACGCCTTCCATGTCAGCGGAGATGAAAATTCGCATGAGTTGCTCCTTGGTGGCATCGGCCGGGGCCGGTTTTACTTCCAGCGCGGGGCGCCTTCCTTGATCCAGTCGATCAGCGTCTGCTGGTCCGCTTCACTGAGCTCGACCTCGATGCTGGGCGCGCCCTGCTCGTCGAAGGCGCGCGGCATCTTGCCCAGCACGGCCGTGATGTAGATCAGCCGCGACTTGCCCGGGTGGCCGGGGATGACGGTCTTGGTTTCGATCAGCTTGTCGTAGTCGAGGATCCAGTCCAGCGGCGTGGTCTCGCCGTAGGCTTTGCGGCCCGGCTGGCCGTGGCAGCCCCAGCAATCATCGCGCAGCACGTCGTAGGCGCGCTGGGCCAGTTCGTTCACCGGCTCAGGCGCGGGCTCATGCTGCGCGGCGCGCGGCGCGGGCAAGCGCTCGGAAGCACAAGCCGCGAGCAGCGCGGCGAATGCCAGGCAGGCAAGCAAAGTCAGTCGCATGGAAGGATGATAGCTTGCGGTTGCGGGACTTGTCGTGAGTCTTCCAGCCTGTGCGGTGCTACGGAACAGCGAATTACTAATAACCAGTTACCAATGTTCAATTCAGCGGAGTCCGCAGTGAAGAGCCATTGGTAACTGAAAATTGGTTATTGGTAACTTGCTGTTCGACACCGCGTCAGGCCAGCCTTGCAAGCTTGTCCGGGTTGCGGATGGCGCGGATGGTCTGCGCGGTCCCGCCCACCGACTCGATCACGAACACCGTCTCCAGCTTGCCCTGCAGCTTCAGCAGCAGGCCAAGCTGCCCGTTCACCGGCGCGAACTCGAAGCTGACCCCCTCCGGGCTGCGCTGCGCCAGGCTGTGCAGGAACTTGGCAACCTCGCTGCGGCCGTGGAGCACGCGGCGCGCGGCGATCACCTTGCCGCCGCCATCGGAGATGAACTCGACGTCCTCACGCAGGATGCTCTCGATGCGCGAAAGGTCGCCGCTGCCCACTGCCTCCAGGAAGCCCTGCAGCATGCGCTGCTGGGCCTCGCGCGAAGTCTCGAAACGCGGGCGCGCCTCGGCGATGGCTTTCTGCGCGCGGCTGAACTGCTGGCGGCAGTTGGCCTCGGTTTTACCGACGATGGCCGCGATCTCGGCGTACTCGTAGCCGAACACCTGGCGCAGCAGGAACACCGCGCGCTCCACGGGCGTCAGGCGCTCCAGCATGGTGAGGAACGCCAGTGACAGGCTTTCCGCCAGCTCGCCGCCGTCGGCCGGGGCCTGGGTCAGCAGCGGCTCAGGCAACCAGGGGCCCACGTACTCTTCGCGCCGGCGCTTCAGCTCGCGCAGGCGGTCGAGGCACAGGCGCGTGACCACGCCGGCCAGGTAGCCGCGCGGGTTGGCGACGCCGCTGCGGTCGTCGCGCTGCCAGCGCAGCCAGGCCTCCTGCACCATGTCGTCGGCGTCGGCGGCGCTGCCCAGCATGCGGTAAGCGATCGCGAACAGGTACGAACGCTGCTGGTCGAAGAAGCTTTCTTCCTGCATCACGCGACCTTTCTGGCCGGCAGCATACACAGGGCGCCGTCGTAGTAGCTTTCCGATTGCGCGTCAAACACGCGGTTGGTGCGGGCGCGCAGGTTTTCCCAGCCGATGGCGTTGGTCAGCTCGACCAGCTGCCGCGGCCCCAGCGCGATCAGCAGGCGGCCGAACAGGCCCTCGTCCACGTTGGCGGGGGTGTCGGTGATGGCGTCGGCCAGGGCGAGCACGTCGCGCTCGATGCTGTTGAAGACGTCGCTGTTGCGCCAGTCGGCCAGGGCCGCGATGCGCGCGTGTGTGAGACCCGACTTGCTGCCCACGGCAGAGTTGATGTCCACTCAGAAGGGGCAGCCGATGCGCTGGGCCACGCGGATCTGCGCCAGCGTGACCAGGCCGGGCGGCACGGACAGCGTCATCAGGGCGCGCTCCATGCCGGTGCGGCCTTTGAACACGGTCGGGCTGAACGCCAGGATTTTGACGGGCTCAGGCACGCGCCCGAGCACACGCTTCATGAACCAGAACACGGCGCGCTGGTAAACACCACGCGGGTTGGAACCTTCGATGCGAGCCATAGTCGTCTCCTTCAAAGAGAGGACGAACAGGGCGGGCGGGTTGTGACAAGGAGGGAGCGGTTTTTCGATGGTGGCGGTGTGCCGGGTGGTTCGGAACAGCGAACTACCAATAACCAACTACCAATGACCAATTCAGCGGGGTCCGCAGAGAGCGGCCATTGGTAATTGAAAATTGGTTATTGGTAATTTGCTGTTCAACCCGCAAACCACAACCGGCAAGCGCCCCCTACGCGTAGGGCATCTCGGGCACTTTGTCGAGCAGGCGCTGGTAAACGGCGAGCGCGCCGCGGTGGTGGCTGGTGTGTTCCTCGATGCCGCCGACGATGCTGGTGCGCGGGAAGCCGCCCATGATGGGGCCGGCGATCGGCTTGCTCCATTCCTCTTCCGGCAGCTCGGCCAGCTTCTGCAGCAGCTCGTTGCTTGCCTTCTCGTGCCAGGCGCGCGCCTGGGTCAGGCTGTTGCAGGCCGTGATGTGCTGGTGGTGTTTGGCGAAGTCCATGTCCATGCCGGATGCGCTGAAGGCGCCCTGCAGGAACCAGTCGATGGTCTGGGCCACGTGGGCCACCTGGTGCGCAACCGTGTACATGCCGGGCTTGGGCGCGAAGCCGCTGTCGGCCTCTTCCAGCTTGCTGGTGGACTTGTCGAAAAACAGCTTGGTCAGCTTGATGGTGTTGATCAACCGTTCACGGTCCATGTGCGGCCTCCTGCTAATGGTTTTAACCACGAAGGACCACCAAGGACCACGAAGAAAAACTGCAACCCCGCCGGCTTGCGGTGGACATCTGACCTCAGGCTGAATTTCCTTCCGGCCGCCGGCGCCGGCGCCGCAGCCATGCCACGGCGCCGAACAAGGCGAGTGCCGCACCCGTGGGTAAGCCTGGGTTGCCCGCGCTGCACCCTCCGCCGCCTCCTCCGCCGCCACCGTTCAATCCGCCGCCGGGTGGAGGGGCAGTGCCCTGGATGACGTTGAGGGTGACGTTAGCGCTTGCGGTGGATGGCGGCACGGATCCGGTGCCGGTCACGGTGAAGTTGAAAGTTCCCGCCAGGGAGGGAGTCCCGCTCAATACACCGTTGGCGGTGTTGATGGAGAGCCCCGGGGGGACGGAGCCGGAGAGGCTCCAGACCACCTGGGTTGATGTGCTGTTGTATTGGAACGCGTGGTTGTATCCCAGGCCGGTGGTGCCGTCGCTGAGGCTGGTGTTTGCGATGCTGGCCGGCTGATTCGGCGGCGTTGCGGTGCCGTAGAAGTAGATGCGCCAGGACTGGAGATCGCCGATGTCCACGGCAACCTCGTCCACGACGCGCAGCGTCCAGTTGCCCTGGGCCTGTTCGCCCCAGTGGCGTGTGCTGAGGAATCGCCACGTGCTTGAACTTGCAGGCCCCCAGCCGCCGGAAGCCACGGCCAGCCTGCTGACAGTCGAGCTGGGCGCGGTCAGCGTGATGCGCAGATCGCCCCAGTAGGTGTGATTGGTGGTGAATTCCACCACCACGTGCTCGATGTACAGGTTGCTGGGCACCGAAATGCTGCGGATGACCCCGAGCGCGCTGGCGTCGGGGATCGGCGTGTTGGGGCTGTCCACGGGCGAGTTCAGTGTCTGGCGCGCGGGCACGTTCGACCACGCTGACGCAAGAGATGCCGCGCGGTCAGCGCGGACCACGCCGAAGCCCCAGCGGTCGGACACCTGGAAACCGGCTGCGTTGGTCGAGCTGGTGCCGGAGATGGTGGAGTGGTCGGACGTGTTCACCAGGATGTGCTGCACGTCGCGCCATGTGAGGTTCGGGTTGGCCTGCAGCATCAGCGCCACCACGCCCGTAACCACCGGGGTAGCCGCCGAAGTGCCGTCGAAGTCGTTGGTGTAGTTCGAGTCGGCAAACACCGTGCCGTCGTTGTAGCCGCCGGCGCCGGTGATGTCGGAGGTAAACATGTCGGACTCGCCGCCCGGCGCCGTCACCAATATGTTCGCGCCGGCCTCCGAGTAAGAGCTGCCGTTGAAGTTGTCGTTGATGGCGGCCGTCGCGATGGTTTCGGGCATTGCGGCGTAGCCGTCGAGGTTCGAATCATCGCCCCACGCGTCGCCGTTGCCGCCCGCCCAGACGTAAATCGCGCCTTTTCCGCCGCGCCCCGTTGCTACTCCGTTCTCAATGGCGGCCTTGGCGAGGGGGCCGATTTCCTCGTAGTCTCCGGTGTCCGGCGCGCCCCAGCTGTTATTGTAGACGTCCACGTTGGCCAGGGCATGGCCGAGCGCCGACGCTTCGGTCGAGTCCGAAATTCCGGTTCCCAGCAGCCGGACGGCGGTCCAGTTCGCGTTGTATGCCACTCCCGCCACGCCCAGGCTGTTTTCCCCGCGCGCGATTGCCAGGCCGCCAACGGCCGTCCCGTGCGTGTCGTTGGCAAGCACGGGATTCGGGTTGGCGTCGTTGTCCACGTAGTCGTAGGCATAGGCTGGGTTGTAACCGGCGGCGAGGTCCGGGTGCGCGGTTTCCACACCGTCATCCACGATGGAAACCATCACGCCGCTGCCGGTGTAGTTTGCAGCCCAGGCTCCGGCGGGTTTGACGTCCTTGCCCGCCGTGCCGCCCGACTGGCCGGTATTCTCCAGGTGCCATTGCTGGCTGTAGTAGGTGTCGTTGGTCTTGCGCGCGGCGCGGCTCTGGTACTGCTGCCGCGCCTGGATGACGTCCGCGTCGGCAACCAGCGCCGGCAGAGCACTTTCAGCGGCTGGAGCGTCAGCAAATCGGAGCTGGTACCAGCCGGGCAGGGACGCAAGTTGAAAATCAACCGTCGCGCCGTGTCGCCGCGCAACGGCGGTGGCATCAACGCCATCCGACAGTTTCACGGCAACGGTCGCCAGCGCTTGTCGTTCGGGGCGGCCGCGCGCCTTTCTTGCGGCCTTGTCGTCCGCGGAGTTCCGCGGTCGAGCAGGTTGATCAACCGGGCCGGGCCCCGGCGGGTCATCGGCGTGGACCGTCAACAGCGCCAAAGGCAGGCACAACACGGCGGCCGGAGGGATCAGCGCAAGTACAACGCTGAGTGGTGAACGGGCCATTTCGGTTCTCCTCGGGGAAGGGGACAACCTGCACAGCCTGAAAGCTTCTTTGGTTCACAATACGCAGTCAAGATTTATGCTATTTATTTCTCTCAAGGGCATTTCATTGCAATACGCCGAGTTACACAGTCATGCAAGCGAGGATTGGCAAGTCATGCCTGCCCGCCCGGCGTTCTCGACTCCACCGACACGTCGTCAGACAGCCGTACACAAGACTCTGCTTCGTCCGCTCAAGACAAACCGGCTTGCTGCTTTACGAACTCCAGCGCCTGCTCCCGCGTTTCGAGGCGGCCTTCGAGGATTTCGTCCTCCACGGCCGTGAGCAGCTCTTTGTAACGCGGGCCGGGCGGCAGCCCCAGCGCTTTCAGGTCGTTGCCGTCGATGGGCAGCTTCGGCTTCAGCTTCTCGGGCTCGCGCTCGAACTCGTGCAGCTTGGCCAGCACGTACGTGTAAGTCTCCAGCGTGCCGGGGCCGGCCAGGCAGTCGATGCGGTGCAGCTCAAGGTCTTCGTCAAAATGCAGCTTGCGCACAAAACGCTTGAGCGTGGCGGTCTTCATCTTCGGCACGTTGATGAAGCGCAGGTGATCCTCCACCAGCGACTGCACGCGGGTGATCACCTCGGTCGGGAATTTCAGGCGACGTAAAATCTCGCCCGCCATCTCCGCGCCCAGCTTGTCGTGGCCGTTGAAGCGGATGCGGTCCGTCGAGTCGTCGAAGGTCGGCGGCTTGCCCACGTCATGCAGCAGCACGCCCAGCGCCAGCGTGAGGCTGACCGGGTGCGGCATCAAGTCCAGCGCCAGCATGGTGTGCACCCACACGTCGCCCTCGGGGTGGAACTCCGGCGGCTGTTGCACGCCCACCATGGCGCTGATCTCGGGCAAAATCGCGTCCAGCAGCCCGGTTTCGAGCATCAGCTTGAAGCCGCGGCTCTGGCCGCGCGTGGTCAGCAGGCGGCTCAACTCGGCCTGGATGCGCTCGGCGCTGACTACCTTGATCTCGGCGCTCATGTCGCCCACGGCCTGCAACGTTGCGTCGTCAATGTCGAAGTTCAGGCCGGCGGCAAAGCGCACCGCGCGCAGCAGGCGCAGCTTGTCTTCTTTGAAGCGCACGCGCGGGTCGCCCACGGCGCGGATCACGCGGGCGTCGAGATCCTTGAGACCGCCGACGTAATCGTGCACCTCGCCGCTCTCCGGGTCGAGAAACAGCGCGTTGATGGTGAAGTCGCGGCGCGCGGCGTCTTCGGCCGCGCCGGTGAAGCGCACGGAGCTGGGGTGACGGCCGTCGAGGTAGGGACCGTCAAAGCGGAAGGTGGCGACCTCGACGTCGAGGCCCTCGATGGTTTCGTCCAGCACCTTGATCACGCCGAAGGCCTTGCCGACCGCGACGGTGCGCGGGAACAGGGCCTCGACCTGGTCGGGCGTGGCGCTGGTGGCGACGTCGTAGTCCTTGGGCTCGCGCTTGAGCGCCAGGTCGCGCACGCAGCCGCCCGCCAGCAAAGCCTCATGGCCGGCGGCGCGCAGGGTGCGCACCACGCGTTTCGCCAAGGCCACGGCCGGGATGTTGGGCAGCTCGATCATGCAGCCTCCAGTCTAGGGATGACGCACGAGAGTTGCAGTGGGGAAGGAAGCAGCGAATTCCCGGATGAAACCGCGAAGAACCGCAAAGGACCGCGAAGTCTGTCCTGTGCGGCGGCTTGCCAAAAGAGGCAAAGGCGGTTGGCCACGCGGGGGCGCGAAGGCGCAAAGGAGGGCGAAACGCGGGCAGGCAGTTCTCCGCGCCTTGGCGCCTTCGCGTGAGCTTGTCTTTGCTGTCAGCTAACCCTTGTGTTGCGAGTCAGCAGCCTCATTGGAAATTGGTAACTGGTTATTGGTAATTCGCTGTTCTCCGGACACACGACGAAAGAGTGATCCTGCAGCGGCGTGCCAGACCAGTCCAAACGCAATCAGCCCGAGGCCGATGGCCCAGACCTGCCACTCGACCCAGAAGGCCAGGAACAGGCAGCTTGCCAGGCCCGCCACGCCGATCCAGGCCGGGTAGCGGCGCTGCTCGCGCGGCAGCAGCAGCGCGCTGGCGTTGGTGAAGGCGTAGTACACCAGCACCGTGAACGCGCTGAAGCTCCAGGTCTTTTTCACGTCGCCGATCAGCACCAGCCCGGCGATCACCAGGCCGGTCAGGATCACGGCCGGCACCGGCGTGGTGCCGCTGGCGTTCACGCGCGCCAGCACGCGCGGCATGTCGCCGCGCCGCCCCATGGCCAGCCACACGCGGCTCAGCCCCAGCACCAGGTTCAGCAGCACGCCCAGCATGGCCACCATGGCGCCGACACCGATTGCACGCGGAATCCAGCCCACACCAAACGCCTCGGCCTGCTGCTGTAGCGTCAACCATTCAATGGCCTGCGACGGTTTCGTCGGGTAGGCAACCAGCACGAAGGCCACCGACAGGTACAACAGGGCTGATACCGCCAGCGTGACGATCACGGCACGAGGTATGTTGCGCCCAGGATTCGTGATCTCTTCGCCCATGGTGGCGATGCGCCCGTAGCCCGTAAACGCGACGAACAGCAGGGCGCAGGACTCCAGCAAGGCGGGGACGCCGCCGTTGAAGAAGGGCTCGCCCGGAGCGCTGAGAGTCCGGGGCAGGCCGGCGCCCACGAACAACAGCAGCGAGCCGACCGTGACGCACACCAGCAGCGCGTTCAGCCAGTTGCTGCGGCGCAGACCCGACAACACCAGCAGCGTTAGCGCCGCCACCACGCCCAGGGAAAGCCCCGTCACCGCCCAGCGGTTGTCGGCCTCGTGAAACGGCTGAAGCAGATAGGTGGAAAAGCCGAGCGCCGCCGTGGCGGCGCTGGCGGATTTCGCGACCAGGAACATCCAGCCGGCGGTAAAGCCCGCGCGCCCGGACATCAGCCGATAGGCGTATTCGTAGGTGCCGCCGCTGACCGGGTGCGCCGCCGCCAGCTGCGCAGAGCTGAGCCCGTTGCACATCGCGACTCCGGCAGCGACCAACACGGCCGGCAGGGCGAAAGCGCCCGCCGTCGAGTAGGCGATCGGCAGGCTGACAAAGATGCCGGTGCCGACGATGGAGCCCAGGCCCAGCAGCACTGCGCCACCCACACCCACCGTGCGCTTGAGCTGCGTCATGGGCCGGGATGATAGCGGGACGCTTGCAGGGCGTCCCGCGCAACCGGCCGCGTCTGTGCGGAAAAAGAAACGCGCAGCGCCCGTGGGGGGCGCTGCGCGGGAATGGTGGCGATCACCTGCCTAGGTGTTCGGGCCTTCGTACTCGATGTCCCGGCTGGGGTCATCGTAGTCGTAGTTGAAGAAGAACCGGTCCATCGTGCGGTGCATGTTGTCCAGGTCTTCATTCCACGCACGAAGGTGATTCAGGTTGTGGGTCCAGTCCACGAACGAGAAGCAGCCGCTCAGCATCGAGCCCACAAACACCAGCAGCAGCACTGCAACAGACTTACGCATGATACTCCCCATCAATCCAAGGGTCTGACCCAGGGGTCAATCTGCTAGGGGTAATGTCTGGCGGGGGACAATTGACGATAACCTGCCCAAAACCTATTTCAAGCCCGATTTCGTCTTCCTTGCGTCACCGTCACCCGCCAACCGACGGCCCACAATCAACCCGGCCGCGATCAGGGTCGCCAAACCGCTTACCGCCATGCTGTAGCCGTGGCTGCGCCGGAACTCGGCGCGCTCGGCCTCGTCGGCCAGCTCGCCGTTCACCCAGGTGCTGTTTTCGCGCAATTCGGCCATGCGGGGCGCGAACCAGAACTGGGTCAGGCCGGCGCAGGCCAGCATCAGCAGCGAAGCCGCAGCCATGATCTTGAAGGCCCGCCCCGCCCGGGCCGCGTACAGGCAGCCCACGGTCGCCACCAGGGCCGTCACCAGCATCGGCCAGCCCAGCCGGTCGAAGATGGTGCCGGCCAGGGTGTTGGCGATGTGCTTGGGGAAGCCTTGCTCGCGCGAGACGCCGAAAATCACGCTGGCGGCCACGCTGGTGCCCACGGCCGTGCCCACCAGCACGCCAAGGCACAGGTCGGTGAAGGCATGGATCAGGCGGGAGCCCTTCATGGGGCCGATGATGCCCGGATCGGCGGGCGATTCCAGCCCCGGCCGTTCGAATCGGCCGCCCCGGTTGTAATCGCCAGGATGCCTGCGGCAAGGGATGCTGGGGGAGTGAAAGGAATCGGGGCGACAATGGACGACGAAAATACGCAAGTGCCTGGTAGCAAAGATGTTGTGTCGGAACTCGCCAGTGCCGCAGGAGATGCGGCCGTGAACGAGGGGGTTGGTTTGGTGTTCTTGCTGATCCTGGAGGGGCTATTCAGTGGGTGACGCGCGGGAACAAGGTGACAAGCTGAAGGGTTGCCTGGAATTCAGCGTGGTAGGCCTGGCCTGCCTGGCCATGAGCATCGGCGGCGCGCTGTTCTGGTGGTTCGTGTAGCCGTGCCGTGGAGCTTGCGCCCTACTTGCCGGCCTGGCTGGCTTCGGCGCGTTTGGCGTTCTGGGCCTGGATGTTCTCGGCGGCCTTCACCGACTGCTCCAGGTTGTTGCGCACGGCGTCTTCGGTGCGGCTCAGGAACCAGCCCGGCGCCACGCCCAGCAGGAAGATCAGCGCGATGATCGGCGCCGCAAAGGTCAGCTCGGTGGTGGTGACGTCCTTCAGGCTCATGTTCTCGGCCTTGGTGATCTTGCCGAAGAACACGCGCTGGTAGCTCCAGAGCATGTACACCGCACCCAGCACTACGCCCGTGGCCGCCAGCACGGCCATGGTGGAGTGGAAGTTCCAGCTCCAGCCGTCGTTCAGGCCGTTGAGGTCTCCGCCAAAGGTGCCGATCAGGATCAGGAACTCGCCCACGAAGCCGTTGGTGCCCGGCAGGCCCACGCTGGCCAGCGTCGCTATCATGAACAGGATGGCGAACTTGGGCATCACCTTGGCGATGCCGCCGTACTCATCGAACAGCCGGGTGTGGCGGCGCTCGTACACGATGCCGATCAGCAGGAACAGCAGGCCGGTGGAAAGGCCGTGGTTGATGCTCTGGATCAGGGCGCCCTGGGTGGCGATCAGATTGAAGCTGAAGATGCCCAGCACGATGAACCCCATGTGGCCGACCGAGCTGTAGGCCACCATGCGCTTCCAGTCGCCGTTCGAGATCAGCTGGGCGATGGCCATCATCGAGCCGTAGATCACGCCGATCACCGCCAGCACGCAGATCGCGGGGCCCAGCGCAAACGCGGGCTCAGGAAACAGCGGGATCGCAAAGCGCAGCATGCCGTAGGTGCCCAGCTTCAGCAGCACGCCCGCCAGCACCACGGAGCCGCCGGTGGGCGCTTCCGTGTGCGCGTCGGGCAGCCAGGTATGGAACGGGAACAGCGGCGTCTTCACCGCGAAGCTGAGCATGAAGGCCAGGAAGCACACGTACTGCGCGGCCTTGCTGAACTCACCGCTGGCGGCCTTGGCCGGCAGGATGGCCGTAAGCTCGCGGATGTCGAAGGTGCCGGCCAGGTTGGCGATGTACAGCACGGCCAGGAACATCAGCAATGAGCCGACCAGGGTGTAGACGAAGAACTTGATCGCCGCGGCCCTGCGCCCCTCGGGATCACTGCCCCAGACGCCGATCAGCAGGTACATGGGGATCAGCATCAGCTCGAAGAAGACATAGAACAGGAACAGGTCGAGCGCGCAGAAGCTGCCGATCACGCCGGTTTCCAGCACCAGCATGGCGATGAAGAATTCCTTCACGCGCTTGTGGATGTTGGTGCTGCAGCTCAGCATCACGATCGGGCCCAGCAGCGTGGTGAGCAGCACCAGGAACAGGCTGATGCCGTCCACGCCCATGGCGTAGCGGATGTTGAAGGCCGGAATCCAGGCGACGCTTTCCACCATCTGGAAGTTGGCGCCCTGCTTGAACTCGAACAGGATGGGCAGGCTGGCCACGAAGGTGATCAGGCTGAAGAAGATGGCGGTGGCCTTGATTTCGCGGGCACGCTTGCCGTTGATGAACGTGACGAACAGGGCGCCCACCAACGGCAGGAAGGTGATCACGCTGAGGTGATGCTTCAGGTTCTGCGGATCGAAAGCCGCTGCCAGGAAGTCCATGCTGTCACCGTTGGAGGGGATACGCCTGTCACCCCTGCGTCGCCGGATGTTAGAGGGGAAGGACGCGAAGGCAAGGGCAATTGCGCAGGCGCAGCGTGGGCAATCGGTCACACCCCCTTCAGCCCGCCGGGTAGCCTTCCGCCTGCTTTACGCGCTCGGCCTGGCCGAGGTGGCGGTGGGTGTGCAGGTGCGTGATCTCGAAGATCTGCGCGGCCGTCATACGGAACAGCGCCAGCACCGGCGAGCCGAAGCGCACCTTGCCCAGAGCCAGCCCTTCCGCCTGCCCGGCCAGCTCCGCCAGCTTGCTTGCGTAGGCGCGGAACTGCTCAACCTGCTCGGCCAGCTTCAGGTTGCTGCGCTTTGGCTTGAACGCGCCCGGCGCAGGCACCTTGGGCGCTTGCGGGCCCTGGCGCAGGTTGTTCAGGATGTAACGGCCGATCCAGGTGCCGTTGCCGTAGGGCTCGCCACCCGTGAGGCCCCTGGCGCGAGCCTTGGCCAGCGCGGGCTCGAGCTTTTCTACATAGAGGCGGTTGGTCAGGTTGATGTGCTCGAGGCACTCGTTGATCGACCACTTCTTGGGCGCCGGGCGGAAGTTGGCCTGCGCATCGCTCAGGCCCGTCGTGAGGGCATCCATGCGGCGGATGGCTTCGTGCATCTGCGCGGCGGCGGTGGTCAGTATGGGGCTGCTGGTGTCGTTCATATCTAGAATTCCAGCTCGCACAGCACGGGGGTATGGTCGCTGGGCTGCTCCCAGGTTCTGGGCTCCAGGTCGATCCAGGCTTTCTTCACGCTGTCCTTGAGCGCATGGCTGACCCAGATCTGGTCAATGCGCATGCCGTGATCCTTGGCGAAGCCGCCGCCTCGGTAGTCCCACCACGAGTACAGGCCGGGCTTGTCGTCCACCAGGCGCAGGCTGTCGTGCAGGCCCCAGTCGGCGAAGAGCTTCAGCCACTTGTGCTCATCAGGGTGAAAGCCGATTTCGCCCTTAAGCTTCTTGGGGTCCCACACGTCACGGTCGGCGGGCGCGATGTTGAAGTCGCCGCACAGGGCCACGGGCTCAGTGGGTTTGCCGATGCCGTCCAGGTGCTCGCGCAGCGCCTTGTAGAAGCGCTGCTTGTACTGGAACTTGTCGCTGTCCACGGCCTGGCCGTTGGGCGCGTATACGCTGAACACGTGCACGCCCTCGATCACGGCCTCGATCAGCCGCGCCTGGCCTTCTTCGCCGGGGAAGCCCTCGATCACTTCCTCAATGGGAAGGCGCGACAGGATCGCCACCCCGTTGTAGGTGGGCTGGCCGTAGACCGCGGCCTCGTAGCCGGCGTTGCCGACTTCATCGAAGGGGAACTTGTCGGTTTCGAGCTTGAGTTCCTGCAGGCAGACCACGTCGGGCTGGGCCTGCTGCAGCCAGTCCAGCAGGTGCTGCCGGCGGGCGCGCACCGAGTTCACGTTCCAGGAGGCGATCAGCATAGGCGCAGGTTATAGGGATTAGGTTGTAGGTTGTAGGGGTCTCCGTCGCCGCCTTTCCCTGCAACCTGCAACCTGCCGCTAGAAGTAATACGTGTATCCCACCAGCAGGCTGATTGCGAAGTAGCTGATGTCCGTGCGCTTGGTACTGCCGGTCAAGAGGCGCGACTCGGATACGTTGTCGAAGCTGATCGGCTGCTCGGTGCGCCCGGCGCCCAGCACGAACTGCAGACCGATCATCAGCTCATGCTTGGCGGCGCCGTTGTCCTGGCGTGTGGTGAAGGCGATGCCCGTGTCGAAGTGGAACAGGTCCCAGGTGCTGACGCCAAAGTGCAGGCCGTGATGGTCGAGATAATCCGCCGCGGCGTCGCGGCGCATGCTCCAGAAGCCGGACCAGTCCTGGCTGAACTCGGTCTCCAGGCCGATCGCCA
This sequence comes from Planctomycetota bacterium, assembly GCA_020638635.1. Classification (GTDB taxonomy): domain Bacteria; phylum Planctomycetota; class UBA8742; order UBA2392; family UBA2392; genus JACKID01. The sequence goes on along the minus strand of JACKIE010000011.1, from coordinate 17,845 downwards.
CGTTGAAAGCGCCGCGCTTGGCGTCGTACAGGGTCAGCAGCTCGCGGCTGCTTTCGCTGGAGGGCAGGCCCAAGAAGAACGCTTTGTCGCCGGCCGGCGCAGCGGGCGAGTAGCGCCCAACGGGCAAGAACCACTCTGCCGCCACAGCCAGCACCACGGGCCCGAAGTCGTAATCGACGCCGGTGGCAAACGACCATGGCGAGCGGTACTGGGTGGCTACGCCGTCGCGGCGGTCGTTGGCCTCGAGCTGGTCGCTGGTGCCGTTGCCGTCGATGTCGAGGTCATCCACGCTGATCTGACGGCGCACGGTGGCCCCGCCGAACAAGTTGACGCTCTGGGTGGTGCAGGTCAGGCCCATCTTCAGGCCGCCGAACTGGGCCGAGACGCCGAGCTTCCAGAGCGTGCGCACGTTCCAGAAATCGAAGCCGGCGATGTTGTCCGCGCCGAAGGTCTGTCCCGAGCCGCCGACGGCGCGGGTGGTGACGTCCAGGTTCTGTTCTTCAAAGCGCAGGCAGCCGAAGTGGGTGACTCCGACGCCGAGCCAGTCCGTGATCGCCCAGCCGAAGCTGAGCCCGGCCCAGTACTCTTCCGTGCTGGTGCGGAATTGGAAGCTGCCGATGAACTGCTCGTCGCCCGGGGAGCGCGCGTCGTCAATCGCGTTGCGGATAGCCTCCACGCGCGTGCTGACGTTGGCGTTGAAGAACTGGCGGGCCATGATCTGGAAACCCAACGCGATGCGGGGTTGTGCAAACAGGAACACTCCCGAGCCTGCCAGCGGGATGATGTCGCCCTCCGTGCTGGTCAGGTTCTGGCCTTTGCCTGCGCCGTCTTTGATGGTCAGGGTGCTGAGCTGATAGCCGTCGGCGCTGACCTTCAGCGAGTCGTTGGTAATCCAGCCCAAGCGCCCGGGATTGTAGTAACACGCGCTGGTGTCCTCGACGCCGCCGACCACGGCTCCGCCCATCAGGCTTGAGCGCGTGCCGAATTGGTGGGTCCAGTAATGGTTGTCCTGTGCGGAAAGCCCGCCGCAAATCAGCAGCAAGGCGAGGAAAGCTCGCAGCATGGCACGCCCCTTTGGTTCGAACAGCGAATGAACAATTACCAATAACCAATTACCAATGCCGGGGAAACCCCATTGGTCATTGGTAACTGGTTATTGGTAATTTGCGGTTGCCCTGCGTTACAGGTGGTGATGGACCGACTCTTCGAAGTACGGGTCCTTCTTCGCCAGCAAGGGCGCTTTCTCGAGGGCCTTCAGAGCTACGAAAGTGAACAGCCCGATCAGGCCCAACACGATGCCGATCTGCCAGAAAGTCGTGTAGGGCATCCAGTGCGGCGTCGGCATGCCTTCCGCGTTGGCGTGGGGCCTGGGCGTCACGTACTGCCACAGGTCCACGAAGCGGCCCACAAGGGCGATCACCGCGGCGATCGCCAGCATCTTCGTGTTCCGCTTATTGGGTCGCGGCAGCAGGATGAAGAACACCAGCGCCCAGTTCAAAAGCGGGTTCAGCACGAACGTCACCCAGAACCAGGGGCCGTTCCAGCGCGCGATGAAGTGCGCCGTTTCCTCGGGGATGTTCGAGTACCAGATCAGCATGAACTGGCAGAACCAGATGTACGCCCAGAAGGTGCCGGCCGCGAGCAGCCAGATTCCCAGGTTGTGGAAGTGGTTTTCGTTCACGGCTGTGCGCAGGTAGCCCAGGCGGCGCAGCAGCAGCAGCAGCAGGATCAGCATGGCAAAGCCGCTCTCGACGATGCCGGCGAACTGGTACACGCCGAACATGGTGCTGAACCAGGTGGGCTCGACGGACTTGATGTAGTCCATGCCGGCGAAGGTGACCGACAGGCCGAACACGATGGCGAACGGCGCCGACAGGTTCTTCTGGGTGAAGGTGTGCTTTACTTCGCCGTCCACGTCCTGCTTGCGCGAGGCGCGGGTCATGATGAAGGCAAACGCCACCCACAGCACGAAGTACAGCAGCGTGCGCCCCAGGAAGAACGGAACGTTCAACCACGGTTGTTTGCCGGCGATCAGCGTGCTGTGCAGGTCACCGTGGTCCACGGGGTGGGCCCACTCGTACAACTGGTGTTCACTGAACAGGAACGAGAGCGCCAGTACGCCGATGGTGAGCAGGCCGACCGGGAAATACTGCAGCATGGCCTCGGGCACGCGCTTCATGGTGACGTGCCAGCCGGCGCTGCTGAGGTTGTTGATCACCAGGAAGAACATGCCGAACAGCGGGAAGCCGAGCACGTACCAGGCCGCGATGGCCCAGCCGCCGAACGCGAGGTCGGCGCCGCCGATGAACGAGAGGCCGAAGGTTGCAAGCCCCACGCCGGTGGCCGCCAGACAGGCGATCTTCACCAGGGCTGGGAAGCTGAACTTCTCGGGCTCGTCGATGTGCACTTCGCTCATGGCCTACTTGCCCTTCTGCAACTCGCGCAGGTAGCGGATCAGCTTCCAGCGATCGTCGTATTTGACGTGGTTCTTGTGCGCCGGCATGGTGCGGATCCCGAACGTGATGATGTAGAAGATCTCGCCGTCCTTGTACTTGTCGCGCACGGTGGCGTTGGCCAGCGTCGGCGCGCCGATTCCGTACTTTGTGACCGGCGCCATGCCCACGCCGTCCACGCCGTGGCAGCCCTGGCAGTTCATGCGGAACAGGTTCTTGCCGCGCTGCAGTACTCTGGCTTGATCTTCCCCGCCGGTGTTGGCGTACGGGTTGCTCAGGTTCGCGCGCGCCCAGGCCAGGCGCTCGTTGTCGCCGGTCGGGACCTCAGCCGGGACTTCCAGCCGCTGCTGGCCTCGGTAGACGGTCCCCACAGGCGGCGCCATCTCGGCCGTGCCCCACTTCTCGATGGCGGGCGGCAGTTCGGGCGTGGAGTCCGCGTACTTCTTGCTGTAGTCGTTGGTGAGCTGGCTTTCCCAGGCTTCGCTGTAGCCCATGTCCGGGAAGTACTCGATGTTGCGCTTGCTGAAGTCGCGCTGCAGGAAGCCCGCCGCAAGCGCCGCGGCGATCGCGCCCAGCAGCACGCCCAAGCCGATCCACGCGCGCGGGCTGTAAGTCTCGTGCGCGCGCAAGACGACGTCCTTGGCCTTGTCCAACTGCGCGGCCTGGATGTCGATGGCTTTGTTGAGCACCTTGTCAATCACGCCACACCCCCTTCCGCCGCCAGGGCGTCATAGTCGGGGTTGACCTGTTTGACCTCCTCGGCGTGGTGCTTCGCGAATACCTCGCGGCACCTCGCCTCGTCAAAGTCTTCGTCCATCTCGATGGCGATCACGAAGCGGTCGTCCGTCACGCGCGGGTGGAACAGGCGGGGCTTCTTGCCCGGGAAGATGCGGCACATGGCAAACAGGCCCAGCATGGTGCACAGGCCGCCGATCAACACCGTCAGCTCGAACATCACCGGCACGAATGCAGGGAACGGGAAGGGCGATTTGCCGCCGATGTTCAGGGGCCAGTCCCAGGTGGTCACATAGGTCATGCCCGAGATGCCAATGATGCAGCCCATGGCGCCGCACAGGAAGGTCACCCAGGTGATCTTGCTGAAGGGCAGGCCCATGGCTCGGTCCAGCCCGTGCACGGCGTAGGGCGCGAACACGTCATGGAACGTGAAGCCCGCGTCGCGGCAGGCCTTGGTGGCGTCCAGTGTGTGGTCTTCGTCGTCGAACACACCGAGGAAGAGGTTCGGCCTCTCATCAGCCATGGCTCACCTCCGGTGCAGCGGCGGGCGCGGCTTCGTGCCCGTGCTTCTTACCCATGCCCATCACGCCCTTCACCTCGCCGAACGCAATGGCGGGCATCAGGCGCACAAAGATGAAGAACAACCAGAAGAACAGGCCGAAGCTGCCGACCAACGTCGCGATCTCGATCCAGGTCGGGTAGTAGTACGACCAGCTGCTGGGCAGATAGTCGCGGTGCAGGCTGGTCACGATGATCACGAAGCGTTCGAACCACATGCCGATGTTTACGAAGATCGACATGATGAACAGGAACATCGGGCTGCGGCGCAGCTTCTTGAACCACAGCACCTGCGGGCTGATCACGTTGCAACTGATCATGATCCAGTACGACCAGGCAAACGGGCCCGTGGCGCGGTTGATGAACGCGAAACTTTCGTACATGCTGCCGCTGTACCAGGCGATGAAGAACTCGGTGCCGTAGGCCAGGCCCACCAGCGAGCCGGTAAGGATGATCACCTTGCCCATGTTCTCGAGGTGGTCGAGCGTGATGTAGTTCTCCAGGCGCATGGACTTGCGCGCGATCAGCAGCAGCGTCAGCACCATGCCGAATCCCGAGAAGATCGCGCCCGCCACGAAGTACGGCGGGAAAATCGTGGTGTGCCAGCCCGGGATCACCGAGGTGGCGAAGTCGAAGGACACGATGGTGTGCACGCTGAACACCAGCGGCGTAGCAAGCCCGGCGAAAATCGTGTACGCCGTCTCGTAGTGGTTCCAGTTGCGCACGCTGCCGTTCCAGCCCTGGCTCAGCACGCCATAGAACAGGCGGCGGCCCCAGTGTTTCGCGCGGTCGCGCACAGTTGCCAGGTCAGGGATCAGGCCGATGTACCAGAACACGGCCGAGATCGTCAGGTAGGTGCTGATCGCGAATACGTCCCACAGCAGCGGGCTGCGGAAGTTCACCCACAGGGGACCGCGCAGGTTGGGGTAAGGCGCCACCCACAGGAAGCCGATCCACAGACGGCCCATGTGGATCAACGGGAACAGGCCCGCGCACACCACCGCGAACAGGGTCATGGCTTCCGCGGAGCGGTTGATGCTGGTGCGCCACTTCTGGCGGAACAGGAACAGCACGGCCGAGATCAGCGTACCGGCGTGACCGATACCGACCCAGAACACGAAGTTCGTGATGTCGAAGCCCCAGCCGACGGTCTTGTTGAGGCCCCAGACGCCGATGCCTTCGTACAATTCGTAGCCGACCAGCGCCACGAACATCAGGGTGACAAGCCCGGTGCCGATGAAGCCCAGCCACCACAACTGTGAGGGCTTGCCCTCGATGGACGTGCACACGTCATGCGTGACGTCGTGCATGGTCTTGTCACCGTGCACGAGCGGCCTACGCAATGCTGAGTAAACGTGTCCCATGGTCCTTGCCTACATTCCTCTAGTGTGCGCCCTCTTCGTGCCCGTGGCCGCCTTCCAGCGCCAGTTCTGACTCCTTGGCCGGCCGGTTGCGTACTTTGGTCAGGTAGGTGACCGTGGGGCGCGTGTTGATTTCCGCCAGCACCGCGTAGTGACGCTTGTCCTGCTCAAGGCGCGCGACTTTGCTGTCCTTGTCGTTGCGGTCGCCGAAGATGATGGCGTCCGTCGGGCAGGTCTGGGCGCAGGCCGGCTGGATGCTGCCGTCCTTCACATTCGTGTCCGCCAGCGCTGCTGCACGCTTGCCGTCGTAAATGCGCTGGGCGCACATGCTGCACTTTTCCATCACGCCGCGGCTGCGCACCACGATGTCCGGGTTCAGCACCAGGTTCATGGTCAGGTTGTGGTGTTCATAGCGGAACCAGTTGAAGCGGCGCACCTTGTAAGGGCAGTTGTTCGCGCAGTAACGCGTGCCGATACAGCGGTTGTACGCCTGCACGTTCAGGCCCTCGTCGCTGTGGCTGGTGGCGATCACCGGGCACACCGTTTCGCAGGGCGCGTTCTCGCAGTGCTGGCACATCATGGGCTGGAAGCCCACTTCCGGGTTGGGGTGCGTGGTCAGAGTGCCATCCTTCGGATGGTCGTCCTCATAGTAGGCGTCGATGCGGATCCAGTGCATCTCACGCCGGCGCCACACCTCTTCCTTGCCCACCACCGGTACGTTGTTCTCGATGCTGCACGCCACCTGGCAGGCGTTGCAGCCGATGCAGGCGTTCAGGTCGATCGACATGCCCCACTTGTGGCCCTTGTACTCCCAGCGCGGCCACAGGGTGACGTCCACGGGCGGAATCTCGTCCTGGTTGCCCGAGGCCGGATTCTTCAGCCACTGTTCCAGGCTGGTCTGCTTCAGGATCGGGCGGCCTTCCTGACTGTCGTGCTCGCTGATCTTGGCCAGCCTGATGCTGCGCCCGCTCTTGCTGAGGCTACCGGCCACCGGCTTGCCGCCAAGCAGCGGGAAGGCGTTGCCGCCGATCGCGTACACGCCCTCATCCAGAAGCTCCGGGTCAACGGCGTCTTCTTCCTTGCCGCGACCGTGGACGATCGGGCCGGCCTTGGTGCGGCCGTAGCCCAGGCTGATCGCGACCGTGCCCTCGGCCTGGCCGGGCTGGCGCATGACCGGGACCTTGCAGCTTGCCTTGCGCCCGTCGATGTCGGCGCTGACCTCGACCACGTCACCTTCCTCGACGCCCTGCTGCTCCATGGTGGTGGGCGACATGAAGGCCATGTTGGTCCAGGTGATGCGCGACATGGGGTCGGCCATCTCGTGCAGCCAGCCGTTCACGGCGTGGCGCCCGTCGCGCAGGTTGTAGGACTCGTACACCACCACCTCGAGGGCGCCGGTATCGGCCACGTTGCCCGCTTCCTTCACGTCGGACATGGCGGCGTCGAGGAAGGCGGGCTGGGCAGTGCTCGCGATGCGGTTGACGTAGCCGCTCTCGACGGCGGCGCCCCAGGCCTGGCCGCGCAGCACGCCGGCTTCCCAGCTTGCCTTCAGCACGTCGCGGTATTCCTTGTTGCCGTCCGGGTCGCCGATCCACTTGAGCAGGCAGCTGAAGCCGTTGCGGGTATCCCACAGGCGGCGCACGCCGGGCTGGGCCAGGCTGTGGAAGCCCTTCACCGGCTCGAAGTCGCGCCAGCTTTCCAGCGGATCGTCCTCGGCGGCGATCCAGGCGCACTCGGAGGCGGTTTCGTCGGCGCGGGGGCCGATCGCGATGGTGTTGGCCACCTTGCCCAGCAGCTCCTTGAACTTCGCGCCGTCGGGCAGGTCGTAGACCGGATTGACGCCCCACACGATCAGCGTCTTGACCGTGCCCGCTTCCATGTCCTTCAGCAATTTTGCCAGCTCGTCGTCGTTGCCGAGCTTCTGCTGCGAGGGCGTGGTGGCGTCCAGCGTGGTGCCGTAGGCGCCCAGCTTGTGGTTGATGAAGTTGACCAGCTTCTGCTCGCGCACGTCGCGGCTGCCGCTCACCACCAGGCCGCGACGGCCGGCGGCCTTCAGCTCGGTGGCGATCCTGTCCAGCGCGGCTGCCTCGACACTGTGCTTGCCGGGCGCGCCGAAGCTGCCGCCCACGCGGTTCGCCAGCTCGACCAGCACGGCACCGCGTTCGCTGTCCTTGATGCGGAAGCGCTCGTCGGCGTTGGCGCCGGTCAGCGACATGCGCGCCTCGAAAGCCAACAGGCGGCTCATGGTCTTGCGCCCGAACTTCAGGTCGCGCTGGGTGGCCCAGTCGCGCGCGTGCTCAACGGGGCTGAGCCAGGTGCCCAGGAAGTCGGCATCGAGGCTGACCACCACCGTCGCCTCGCCGAAACGATAACGCGGGATCACGGCCGTGCCGTGGGTTTCGCCGTGGGCCTTGGCGATCGCGTAGCACGAGACCGCGTCGTAGGCCACGTGACGGCCGCCTTTGGCCTTGAACTTGCCGATCACTTCATTGGCGCAGTGACCGCTGATGGTGCCGGTCAGCAGCACGGCCGATCCGCCGGCGATGGCGGACTTGGCCGCGGCGTCAAGCGCTGACCACTCGGCCTTTTCGCCCTTGTTGGTGGGGTGGTGCAGGCGGTCCGGGTTGTACAGGGTCCAGAGCTGGGCCTGTCCCACGCCGCACAGGCCGCCGCCGTTGAGCGGGCTTTCGTTGCCTTCCAGCTTGATGGGACGGCCGTCGCGCACTTTCATCAGAGTGCCGCAGTTGGCGCTGCAACCCTGGCAGGTGGAGGCGTAGTAGTATGCGACGCCCGGGGTGACGCCCTCTGTTCTGTTCACCAGCGGCTTGACTTCGCGGGTGTTGGCGGTGCAGCCGGCGATCACGGCGCCCATGGCTGCCATGCCGGTGACCTTCATGAAGTCACGGCGACTCTTGCTGGCAATCTCGACCTCGCGTCGCAACTCGGGCGGCATGTCGTTCAGGTCGTTGTCACTCGTGCGGATTTCCATCGGCTCTCTTTACCTGTGGCACGCGTCGCAGGCGTTGACGGGCGCCCGGGCCGGCAATTTGGCCGTCTCATGGCGCGCGTTCTGGTCTCGGTGGCAGTTGATGCAGAAGCCCATGGTCAGCTGCTCCTTCTGCCTGGCCACGCCTTCCTTGGCCATGTCGCCGTGGCAGTAGGCGCAGTCAATACCATCGGTGACGTTGCCGTCCGCGTCGATGTACTTCGCGATGCGGACGTGCGTCTGGTGGCTGAAATACACGAAGTCGGCGTTGTTGTGCACACGCTTCCATGCGACACCTTCGCCGCTGTTGTATGCCTCGGCCAGCTTGGCGATCGACGCCTGCGCCGTCGCCGTACGTCCCTTAACCGTCTTGTGGCAGTTCCAGCACGTGTCCACGGTCGGCACCGTGGCGTGGCGGCCTTCGTCGGCGCCGGTGTGGCAGTACTGGCAATCGATGTTCAGCACGCCCGCGTGCAGGCGGTGGCTGTAGGGAATCGGCTGCTCGGGCTGGTAGCCGGTGTGCAGGTTCGGCAGCTGAACGTCCGCGACTTCCCGAATGCCGAGCAGGATCGGCATCGAGAATCCGACGGTAAGGAAGAAGAACAACACTGCCAGCTTCGCGTTCATCGCGTTTCCTGCGACTCCTAGTGCTTCGCTTCCTTCTTTTCAGCCGAGATGCCGTACATCAACGCCGCCGCTTCAACCGCACCCACGCTGCCGTGCTGGTCGCGCACGGCATCCATGCGCCACAGGCTGAAGCGCGGCAGGATCAGGTGCGCCAGCAACCGGCTGTACAGCACATGCGCCGCGGCCAGAGGCGCCACCAGCATGTGCAGTTTCACGAACACCGGCATTTCCTTCAGGGCTGCTGTGTTGTTGAAATTGAAGGTGAAGGCGTCGATCCAGCTCTGCCACAGCACGGTGCCGGTCCACACGCTGGCCCAGCGCACCGTGGACCACGCGTACAGGCCTACGCCCAGCGCCGGCAGCAGCACCGTGGCGATAATCAGCATGTCGAGATAGCCAAGCTTGCCGAGTTTCCTGCGCACGTCGGAGTCAAGGACGAAACGCAGCAGTACGTTCAGCAGGCCGAACAGCACGAAGAATGCGAATGCCATGGTGGTCACTTCCAGCGTGGCGCGGGCGCCTTCGCTGGCGGCGAACGACTGGGCCATGCCGGGCAGGCCGACCAGCACCAGGTGCATGGTCAGCAGGCCCCAGAATCCGAACGCGAAGGGCACGCTGCGCAGCTTGCGGTCCGTTTCCGCGTCGATGAAGCTGCCTTTCGAAGCCTCGATCTTGTACTGCAGCACCGCGCGCAGCAGGCCCGGGATGAACGCCATCACGGCAATGTACGGGACGAACGGGACGATCACGTCCAGCACCGGGTTCACCAGGTTGGCGATGTCGTTCAGGGTGTCCTGCGGGATGTATCGAAACTCGCCTGCCATCGGCTTCTAGTCTTCCTTCTTGCCTTCCGTCTTGTCTTCGGTCTCTGGTGAAGCTTCGGCGGACTGGACCGGCGTTGACGCTTCGGCCGGTTTTTCCTCCGCCTTGGCCGAGGCCTCGGCGGGCTGTTCCGCCACATGCTCGTGGCTTTCGTGTCCGTCGTGGTGCTCTTCCTCGGCGTAGGGTCCGTCGATGAACTCGTGGTCTTCCTTCACGAAAAGCACGTTCAACACCGAGGGCTCAAGCAACAGGATCAGCAGTGCCGCGGCCAGCAACGCAAAAATCGGCAGGTAGTTCGAGTCACGCTCGGTGCCTACTTCGCGCGCCTGCTGCTCGAAGAACGTCGTCACTGCCAGCAGTTCTGCCTCGGTCAACGGGCCGCTGCCCACCTCATCTTTGTAGTAGTGGTGAGCGGCTGGTGCGTTGGGCCCGGACAAGATGTCCTGCAGGCCGTCGGCAAAGTTGCGCTTTTCATCTTTGCCGCGGCGGCGCGCCAGCACGTAGGTGTCGGCGATATTGCCGGCCAGGTTGGCGCCGCGCAGGCTGTGGTCAGCACCCGCAGTGTGGCAGCCGGTGCAGGATGGACCGCCGTACTCAAAGCCCTTTGCGCCGCTGACCAGCTCGCGTCCCAGCGCCACCTGCTTCAGGTAATCCGCTTCCACGAAATCCACACCGCGGAAGCGCAGGATGTAGTCGATCACGTCCAGGATTTCACGGTCGGTCACCGTGGCTGCCAGGGCGCCGCGCGCGCTCATCTGCACGCCGGGGCCGGCCACTGATTCCTGCACGGACTTGAAATAGGGGTCAGCCGAGTACTTGTCCGGCCCGCCAGGCTCAGTTGTCTTGACGAACTCGAGCAGCCGCTGCTGCACGGGCTTACCCTCGTGGGCAGGGCCTTTACTGACGCGGTCATACAAACCGGCCAGCCCCGGGCCGACCTTTGCGTCGCTGCCCAGCGAGTGGCAGGAGGCGCAGGCGCCGTCAAACAGCTTCTTGCCGGGGTGATCGCCGCTGCCGTCCCATTTCGCCGCGAAGTCGCCGGCGTCCTTGACGCCCGCGGGCAATTCGGCGTCGGGAATCTTCTCGACCGCCTGGGCTTGTGCCACGGAGTAGCCGAGCGCGCCGAACGCAATCGCGGCGCATGCCAGGACGGTTAGCCAACGAAGCGAGCGCACTCGCACCTTGCTCTCCTCACGCCATGGGGCGCGTGGAACAGGCCGCCGCGAGGCTGAACCGCGCCTCGCATTCATTACTGCCGCCTCGTTCCGGTTTCAATCACCGCCTGATCTGAACGCGTTTCTGTCGGAAGCTTCGCGTGCAGATTTCTCTCGCGGTCGCTGCTGTATACACAGGGGGAAATCGCGAATAAACCCCCTAGATTTAACTTGTGGCGGAAATTCGACGCGAAGGTCTGATTGACTGAAACCCCCTAGTTTCAGGGGCTCGCGGGCTGTGACACTCGGCGCAACCGGTTGCTTTTCACGGACTGTTTCGGTCTGGAATCAAACGTCAGGAGTTGTCCACCTTCAGCACGGACAGGAATGCGCCCTGCGGCACCTCGACGCCGCCGATCATCTTCATGCGCTTCTTGCCCTTCTTCTGCTTCTCCAGCAGCTTCTTCTTGCGCGAGATGTCGCCGCCGTAGCACTTGGCCAGCACGTTCTTGCCCATCGCGCCGATCTTCTCGCTCGCGATGATCTTGCCGCCGATCGCCGCCTGCAGGTTCACGACAAACAGGTGCTTCGGAATCTCTTCCTTCAGCTTCTTCAGCAGGTTGCGGCCGCGCTGCTCGGCGAACTGGCGGTGCACGATCATGGCCAGCGCGTCCACCTCTTCGCCCGCGATCAGGATGCGCACCTTGACCAGGTCCGCGGGCTCGAAGCCGATCTGCTCGTAGTCCATGGTCGCGTAGCCGCGCGTGCCGGACTTCAGCTTGTCGAAGTAGTCGAAGATCACCTCAGCCAGCGGCATCTTGAAGCTGAGCAGCACGCGGTCCTTGCCCAGGTGCTCCTGGTTCAGGAACAGGCCGCGGCGCTCCAGCGACAGCGACATCACGTTGCCGATGTACTCGGTCGGCGTGATCACGCTGAGTTTCACGATGGGTTCGAAGATTTCCTTGTACTGGGTTGGGTCAGGCAGGTCGCCGGCCTTGGAGATGCGCTGGATACTGTTGTCCGCCAGCTGGATCTCGTAGGTCACGTTAGGCGCGCTCTGCACCAGGTCGAGGCCGAGCTCGCGCTCGACGCGTTCCTGGAAGATCTCCATGTGCAGCAGGCCTAAAAAGCCGCAGCGGAATCCGCTGCCGAGCGCGTCGCTCTGTTCCGGCACGTAGGTGATGCTGCTGTCCGACAGCGTGATCTTCTGCAGGCCCTTGCGCAGCGCGTCGAACTCCGCTGCATTGGTCGGGTACACGCCCGCATACACCATGGGCTGCGGGCGCTTGTATCCGGGCAGGGGCTGCACTTCGTCCTTGTGTTTGCTGAGCGTCAGCGTGTCGCCCACGCCCACGTCCTGCACGGTCTTGATGCCGCAGATGACGTAGCCGACCTCGCCGGCCTTGAGCGCGGCTTGCTTCTGCAGGCCCATGCGCACCACGCCGACCTCAAGCACCTCGAACTCGCTGCGCGTGCCCATCATGAAGATGCGATCGCCGGCCTTCAGCACGCCGTCGCGCACGCGCACGTACACCACCACGCCGCGGTAGTCGTCGTAGACCGCGTCGAAGATCAGCGCGGTCAGGGGTGCGTTCACGTCGCCCACGGGCGGCGGTACGCGCTTCACGATTTCATCCACCAGCACGTCCACGCCCAGGCCGGTCTTGCCGCTGACCTTCACGATGCTGGCTGTTTCCGTACCGAAGGCGGCCTCGAGTTCATTGCAGGTACGGTCGAAGTCGGCGGCCACCATGTCCACCTTGTTGGCGACCGGGATAACCTCCAGGTCGGCGCCCAGCGCCAGGTACATGTTGGCGACCGTCTGGGCCTGGATGCCCTGGGTCGAGTCCACCAGCAGCAGGGCGCCCTCGCAGGCGTTCATGGCGCGGCTGACCTCGTAGCCGAAGTCCACGTGGCCCGGAGTGTCGATCAGGTTGAACAGGTAGTCCTGCCCATCCAGCGTCATGGGCAGCGCGATGGCCTTGGCCTTGATGGTAATGCCGCGCTCGCGCTCGAGGTCCATGCTGTCCATGGTCTGCTCGACCAGCTTGCGCTTGTCCACCGCATGCGACATGGAAAGCAACCGGTCGGCCAGGGTTGACTTGCCGTGGTCGATGTGCGCGATGATGCAGAAGTTGCGGATTTGGCTGAGCGGGAAGTCGTGCACGGCTGTCCAGTATCAAACGTTGATCGATAGATACCAACGCCCGGCCGATACGCCAGATACGGAGCGAATGATTTGGGCGGGGCGCTCAGGGCACTTGGTAGCCGTCATTGCGCAGGCGGGTGTTCAGGTCATCCAGCGCCTTCACGAAGGCGTCTTTCTCAAGACCCTTCAGGACGACGTCTTCGTACTTGTTGGGGTGTACCTGGCGCAGGCTGGAGAGCAGCACCTCCGAGACCGTCTCGCGCGACTCGCCGGCTTCGGGCTTCTTGCGCAACTGCTCGACGGCCGCCAGCACAAAGTGGTCGCGCAAAGGCCCGCCGGCCAGTCCGGTGAGTTCTTTCTTGACCTCGTCGTCGATGGCCGCGTTGAGCGCCTTGGCGATCCGGTCGGCGACTGCGGCGCGCACGGCCGCGTCCAGGCTGGCGCGGAAGCGTACGTACTCCGCGGTGTCGCGCTCCGCCTGCGTGAGGCTCTGTTCGAGTCGCACCACGAGCAATGCCAGCTTCAGCGGCTTGCTCTCGATCAGCGGCTCCATCGATGAGGTCAGTATCGCCACGCGGTCTGATCGCAGCACCATCAGGTATCCGAGTGCGTCGTTTCCGCCGTAGTCGGCGGCAAGCAACTCCTTGACCAGCGCGATGTGATCTTCGCGGCTTTGCAGCAGCACCGCCAGCAGCGCGCGCAGTGCTTCTCGCATGGTCTTGCGCGAGTCGGGGTTGGTGGGCTGCACGGCCTCGGTGCTGCGGGCGCGGTCCAGCAGGCGCTTGCGCAGCTCATCCACGGGCTCCGGGGCCTGGCCCATTGCCTCGTACAATCCGATCAGCTTGATCAGCATGGCCTCGTCGCCGGCCGATATCAGCCTTGTGTAGCGCGCGCTGAGACGGCCGGCAGCTTGCTCGCCGGTCAGTTTCTGCAGCACGGGTGCGCGGGACGACTCGACGTCCAGTGCCTGGCGCAGGGCGGTCAGGGCCGCGGAAGCAGCTCCGTTGTCGGTCAGCGAGAGGTTCAGCAGCGCGTCCGCGCAAGCGGAGATGTCAACCAGCGAAACGCGCGCGATGAACACCAGGGTGTCGCAGGTCTTGACCGCCAGGTCCACGTATCGCTTGCGCGCCGGCGCTTCGAGTTCGCTGCCGAGCTTGCCCGTGATCAACTCGAGCAAGCGACTGAGCTCGGCAAGCACCAGCGTTTTCTGCTCCGACTCGTCTTTGCGGGCCACCACGCTGCGAACCTGTGAGATCAGAGTATCCAGCACTGCGCCGCTGCGCGCCTCCACGACGTCAACCTCGGCCCGCAGCAGCTCTGCCAAGCGCGCGGCGGCCATGGGGTCGTTGAGGCCCTTTACCAGCTCGAGCTTCAGGTCGGCGCTGATCCCGTTGGCGGCCAGCGCGGAGTCGATGTAGGGGAATGCCAGCGCCGGCTTGCGGCACTCGGCCAGGGCCACGGCGCACAGCTTTCGCACCTCCTCGGTTTCGTCACGGTTAGTGAGCGTGCCGCCCAGCGCGTCAATGATCGGCTTGGCGGCGTCGTCCTTCTTCTGGGGCAGCAACTCGCGCAGCAGCTTGATCGCCTCGAGACGCACGGGAAGGTATTCCGAATTCTGCAGCCGGATGATCAGCGCGTTGGCGTCGTCGCGTTCGTTCTGGCGCATGCGATCCAGCAACACGGACAGCAATTCGGACTCCGCGCGCTTGCGGGCTTCCTCGGCCCTGCGGCGCGCTTCGTTTTCGCGGTCCGCGATCTCGGCCAGCATTTCCGCCGCGCTCTTCTTGCCCAGCCAGTCCTTCCATTGGTCCGCGGTTTCAAACTCCAGCAACGCGATGCGCTTGAGGCTGCGGATCGCGACACCGGTCAGGTCAGGCTCAGCGCGCTCGAATGACGCCACGAGTTTCGGGATCACTTGCACGACACCCGCCGCGCCGCCGACGCGTTCGCCGCAGATTGAGGCAGCTGCCAGGCGCTCGGCGGCAAGGTCACCCGCCAGCATTTCACAGATCCGGGGCACAGCGGCCTTGCCGTAACCCCGCACGGCAGCGATCGCGACCTTGGCTGAGTCGCCGGCATCGTTGGCGGCGAGCACCAGCATACCGATCAGCGACTCGTGCCGCGCAGACGGCGTGTCCCGCAGGTACTCGAGCAGGTCGTTGAACGTGGCTTCGGGCTTCTTGTTCTGGAGGATCGAAACAAGCGGTTCAGGCGTGCGCTTCAGATCGCCGGCCTTCTTCAGCACCGCTTCAAACACAGCAACACGCGCGGCCTTATTGGCCGCGGTTTCCAGCTGCTTGATCTCCTCGGCGAACACGGACTCCGTCTGCAAATCGGTGCCGGTCGGAGTCGGCTGTTCCTTTGCTTCCTGGGCGCAGCACAGGCCGCACGCGACGCATAGGCCAAGGATCACTAGCACCACCGAAGGCGCCGGTCCTCGCATAATGTAAATCCTGATTTTCTTTGCTGATGCGTTCCGCCACAACGCATCTGCTGCCACGGCCCTTCCATTAAACGTCATCCACGCTCAGGATGCGAAGGAATAATGGCGCGATGCTGTGACCGATAACGTGAACGCATTCATTGGCCTGGGCTCCAACCTGGGCAACCGGGAAGCCAACCTGCGCGAGGCGCTGGACCGGCTGGGCGCGCTGCCGGGTACGCGGCTGGTGCGCGAATCCAGCCTGATGGAAACCGAGCCCGTGGATTCGCCCCCCGGCGCCGGCCTGTTCCTGAACGGGGTGGCCTGGATTGAGACCAGCCTGGCGCCCCTTGAGCTGCTTGAGTCCCTGTTGGCCATCGAGCGCGACCTGGGCCGCGACCGCAAGGGCCAGCCCCGCAACGCCCCGCGTACCATCGACCTGGACCTGCTGCTGTACGGCGAGCAGCTGATCGACCGGCCCGAACTGCAGGTGCCCCACCCGCGCATGCACGAGCGCGAGTTCGTGCTGTGGCCCCTGCTGCAGATCGCCAGCAAGCTGCGCGACCCCCGCACAGGCGAGCCCTTCGCGGATGCCTACGCCAGGTTGAAGGGCTCATAGCCGGCAGGCGGCAGAAACAGCACGGCTGGTCGCAGGCCTTTGTGCCTCCGTGCGGAACTTACTAACTTGCCCCCATGGAAACGCTTCCCACCATCGAGGCCGTGCGCGCGTGGCGCGGCAGCGGCGAACTCGGCTTCGTGCCCACCATGGGCGCCCTGCACGAAGGGCACGCGTCGCTGGTGCGGCGCAGCGCGGCCGAGAATGCCCGCACGCTGGTCAGCATCTTCGTGAACCCCACCCAGTTCGGGCCCAACGAAGACCTCGCAAGATACCCGCGCACGCTGGAGGCCGACCTGAAGCTGTGCGCGCAGGCCGGCGCCGACGCGGTGTTCACGCCCACGAAAGAGATGATGTACCCGCCCGGCTTCTGCAGCTGGGTGACCGTCGAAGGCCTGGGCGACCGCCTGTGCGGCGCGTCACGACCGGGGCATTTTAAAGGCGTCACCACGGTGGTGGCCAAGCTCTTCCATATAGTGGGGCCTACGCGCGCCTACTTCGGCCAGAAGGACGCCCAGCAGGCCCTGATCCTGCGCCGCATGGTGCGCGACCTGGACATGCCGCTTGAGCTGATCGTGTGCCCCATCGTGCGCGAGCCGGACGGCCTGGCGATGTCCAGCCGCAACCGCTACCTGAGCGAGGACGAGCGCCGCCGCGCCGTGGGCCTGAGCAAGGCCCTGACCGAGGCGCAGCGCCTGTTCGAGGCCGGCACAACGTCGGCGGCCGTGCTGCGCGGCCAGTTGATCACCACACTGGATGAGTACGTGGACAAGCTGGACTACGCCGAGCTGGTGGATGCCGACAGCCTGCAACCGGTAACGGAAGTCACCGGCCCCACCCTGGTGGCCGTAGCCGCCTGGGTAGGCGGCACGCGGTTGATCGATAACGTCATCGTCGGGGCTTAGGGCTTCGGGCTTGGGGCTCGGGCAGGTTTGGATTTGCAGCGATGTGCCCCAAGCCCAAATCCCTAACTCCAATCCCCGGCGCTCCGCGCCTACGTCCGGATAATTTTCCTCAAGTGCCGGGGCGTAGCCTGCCGATCTTCGGATGCACCACATTCCGAAAGGCCGGCCATGGGCGATCTTGCTGTCACTGACGAAGTGCTTGAGCGCGAGCAGTTGCCCGCCGACGCGGGCAGCGAAAACGCCCTGCGCCCCCAGCGCCTGGCCGAGTTCGTGGGCCAGCGCAAGGTGGTGGACAACCTGGAACTGTTCATCCAGGCCGCGCGCTCACGCGGCGAAACCATGGACCACGTACTGTTCTCCGGCATGCCGGGCCTGGGCAAGACCACGCTGGCGCACCTGATCGCCGACGAACTGGGCGTGCCCATGCACGCAGCCAGCGGGCCGACACTGGAAAAGCCCGGCGACCTGGTCGGCATCCTGACCCGGCTTGAGGCCGGGGCGGTGCTGTTTATCGATGAGATCCACCGCATGCCCCGCGCCGCAGAGGAGTTCCTGTACAGCGCGATGGAGGATTTTTACCTGGACGTCGTGCTCGAGCCCGGCGTGCAGTCGCGCAGTGTGCGCCTGACCCTGCAGCGCTTTACGCTGGTGGGCGCCACCACCCGCGAGGGGCTGCTGACCGCGCCCTTCCGCGCGCGCTTCGGCGTGCTGGAGCGGCTGGACCCCTACCCCGAAAACGAGCTGGCCGAGATCGTGCGGCGCTCGGCGCTGAAGCTCGGCGTCGCGATTGACGCCGCGGCCTGCAACCTGGTTGCCGGCCGTTCACGCGGCACGCCGCGCATCGCGAACCGGATTCTGCGCCGCCTTCGCGACGTGGCGCAGGTGAAGGGCAGCGGCCGTGTTGACAGCGCAGTGGCAGAGCAGGGCATGCAGATGCTGGGCATCGACGCGCAGGGCCTGTCCGAGATGGACCGCAGAATCCTGCGCTGCATAGCCGACCACGGCGGCGCGGTTGGGCTGAAGACAGTCGCCGTCGCCGTGGGTGAAGAAGAAGACA
>JACKIE010000010.1 GCA_020638635.1 Planctomycetota bacterium | reverse complement strand
GCGTGAGCGGCGATCGATGACGGCCTTGCCGCCGACTTACTACCTGCACGTGTGGTGGGCGCGGCGGCCCTTGGTGGCCAGCCGGGCTGCTGTGTTGGGAGCGCTGCTGCCGGCCGGCGCTGACCACGACAAGTTCATGCACGTGTTGGGCATCCATGGCGACCCGGTGGCCGCCAAGCTGCGCATGGACCAGGCCAAGGCCGGTGCTGACCCCGTCACCGGCAAGCGCATTGACCTCGGCCCCAATCCGTACGGTTACAAACGCGCGTTCACCTACTTGCCCAACAAGAAGGACCGCGAGTGGTATGAGCCACTGACCCGGCGAAATGGCAACGCTCCATCCGTGCTGGACCCAACTGCCGGCGGAGGGAGTATTCCGTTTGAGTCGCTGCGCCTTGGCTTTCTCTCAATTGCTAACGACCTCAACCCTGTTGCGGCGCTGATTCTCAAGGCGACGGTGGAGTTTCCCGCGCAGTACGGTCGGCAGCTTTTCAAACGGTACGAGCAACTCGCGAAGCGCTTCATGGCGATGGCAGAGGACCGCTTGTCGCGATTCTATCCTCCAGAGTCGGCAGGTACTTCAGTAGATGGCTACCTTTGGACGCGCACGATCAAGTGTCCCTATTGTGGTGGGATTGTGCCGCTGTCACCGAGCTGGCGTCTGGATGGTAAGGGCACGGGAGTACGACTGGTGCCGGTAGTTGAAGGAGACAGCCGGCGCATGAAGTTTGAAATCGTGAGGAAGTCTCAGCAACAGTCGCTGGGCACGGTCAAAGGCGGCGACGCCACGTGCCCATTCCGCGACTGTGGGCGCGTTATTGACGGCAGCGAAATCAAGAAACAAGCCCATGCGAAGGAGATGGGGGATCAACTTTACGCCGTTGTTTGCAAGGAAGAAGTCGTCACAGGCTACACACAGCAAGGGAAGCCAAAGACCAAGAAGAATCGAGGCTTCCGTGCCCCACGACCGCAAGACGAAGATCAGGAAGCTGTGTTACGCGCCCTACAATCTAAACTCCCAGAATGGGAGGCCCGGGGCGTAGTGCCGATTGAGGAATACCCTCAGACCAGCAACGACAGCAGACCGATTCAGTACGGAATGCCACTTTGGCGAGACATGTTTTCGCCGCGCCAGCTGCTAGCTCACTGCACTGGAGTTGAGCTGATCCAGGAGCTAGTGGATGAACTTGGAGGCTCCAAGAAGCTAAAGGATCTTGACCGAGCGGCACTGGTGTACCTCTCATTGGCACTGGACAAGATCATTGACTGGAGCTCGCGCAGCGCAGTGTGGGACGTCTCCAAGCAGCGGCTAAGCCATACATTTGCGATGCATGCCTTTCCGTTTCGGACGTCGTTTGCTGAGCTTGCCTACGTTGGAGCTGGATTTGGCGCAGATTGGGTTGTGAACGTTACCGGCAAGGCACTCAAGGAATTGGTGGAACTAGCTACTGATTCGAATGTCAGTCAGGGAGTCTTCTCTGAGGCTGACTCGGCGAAGTCTGGGGTCGCAGTTACTTGCGACTCCGGCGAGAATCTTGAACACATTACGGACGCCAGTGTAGAGGCGGTGGTGATGGACCCGCCGTACTACGACAATGTCATGTACGCCGAGCTGTCAGACTTCTTTTACGTCTGGCTCAAGCGTACGGCCGGCCTGCTCTACCCCGAGCTATTCACACAGCATCTTACCGACAAAGACCGCGAAGCCGTTGCCAACGTGGCGAAGTTTCGCGACGAAGCGGCGGTCAAAGGCACCGGCGGGGCGCGAGCGCGCGCGCACCGCGACTACCGCGAGCGCATGCAGAAGATCTTCACAGAGGTGCGCCGTGTGCTCAAACCTGACGGCATCATGGTGTTGATGTTCACGCACAAGGCCACGGGCGCTTGGGACGCTCTGGCGAAGGGGCTGGTAGACGCGGGCTTCATCATTACAGCAAGCTGGCCTGTAAATACCGAGGCCGAGGGCAGCCTTCACATCAAGGAGAAGAACGCCGCCAAGAGCACGATATTCTTGGTCTGCCGGCCCAGGCCGGCCACTGCCAGCGACGAGGTCACCTACTGGGAAGACGTGCAGCCGCAGGTGAAGGCCAAAGTGCAGGCGAAGATGCAGGACTTCCAGAAGGCCGGAATCGGCGGCGTGGACCTTTACCTGTCAAGTTTCGGCCCGGCACTGCAGGTGTTCAGCGAGCATTGGCCAATGAAGCGCGGCCGCGCGAACCAGAAGCCCGAGAAGGTACGGCAAATCAAGCTGATCGAGGACGAGGACTGGGACCCATACGCGGTGACGCCCGAAGACGCGCTGATGGAAGCGCGCGCAGCCGTGAAGGCCTGGCGGCTGGACCAGCTGACGACGATCAAGCGCCAGACGCAGCTTGACCCGGTGACGGAGTTCTTCGTGCTGGCCTGGGACGCGTTTTCAGCGCCGACGTTCCCGTCGGACGAGGCGCTGAAGTTGTCGCGCGTGGTGGGCGTGAATTTTGAGCAACAGCTCAAGGACAAGATCCTGACACTCAAGGGCGACAGCGTGACGCTGCTGGACAGCGTTACCCGCGGCCAGAAGGGATGGCTCGGCAGCATGGGCGTGGACCCGGCCCTGGACACGCTGCACATGTGCGCGCGCCTGGTGCGCGAACAGAACCTGAACGTCGCGCGCGAAGCTCTGCGCCAGGCCGGCCTGCTGCAAAGCGACGAGCTGAAGAAAGCACTGCAGGCCATGCTCACCGTGCTGCCCGCGCCGGGAAAGTTAGGCCGCAAGGTGCCCAAGCCACTGATGGGCGCCGGCCGCGACGCCGTGGCACTGGAAAAGCTGCGTGCACTGTTGTGGCAGAACGAAGTGCCACAAGTGGAAGGTTACGCCGGCGACCAGGTGCTGATGTTCGAGTCAGCCACCGAAGGCGGCGATGACGATGCCGACGACGAAGAACAGAACGACGAGGACGAGGGGTAGAGTCAAGTTGACCGAGAAGTACAACCTCGCTACGCTCATCTCAAATCTGAACTGGCAACAACTGGAGCCATCCTATGGGTCTTGTCGGCGACATCGTTCGGTTTGGTCGGAAACAAATTCACCAGGCTACGCGCAAGTTCGAGGCAGTTACCGGCATTGTGGGGAAGGAGGTTCTGACTCCCATCGCAAAGGGAATGCAGAACCTTACGGATCCACTGATAGCCTACGTCGACGAGACCCTGGAGCGAGTAACGCCGTTTCGACTCAGGGGAAACCTGCAGGAGAAGCCACTCGAACTTCAGATCCCGCAGCCGATCATACCGCCAAGGATCCAAGTGCTGTTCGGCGGTCCACGCTTTCCAGCCGACGGGTTGGCTTCCGGTCAGCCAGGAACTGACGTGACGGGTGGCCTGCTGTCAATGCTAGCGAGCAATACTCGCGCAATTCAAGACGTCATCGACCGGGTAGAGTATCTGGAAGACTTCCTCACGTATGGCGGCTTGACGGAGGCCGACAAGGATACGTACAGCCTCAGCGTGCAAATAACCCCAAAGGTGCCGCTGAGCCTTCCCGACGAGTTCTCCTCTTTCTTGGTTACCGCGCAGCTAGCCGATAAGAAGCTGGTTGCTGAATTCCCGATCACCCTCCGAAAGTCGGACTTCACGCGGGCGATTGAGGCTTCGCAATATAGGGCGCCGCTCAAGGCGGATGGATCGTCTCGGCTAACTGATAATCTTGCAAAAGGCTCGTTGACCGTTACCGAAACGTGCCAGATTGATCTAGTTCCTGAATTGCTGAACGATGTAACCATCAGCGTTAAAAAGCTCGACGGACAAGACGGTGTCTGGAATGCGCTGGACCTGGTCACCATCAGAATCGTTCGGCACGGCAAGTTTGTGGATGAGGAGGTGTTCTCATTAGATGTTGAGGCGGGTTCGACAGCAGACTTCGTCCAGTTCGTGAAGCCTGAGCTCCAGATTGTCACCACGGCTCGACTCGACTTGGTGAACTACCGTCAAGAGAAGCAGATCGTAGCGTTGCTTGGCGGCATCGATACGAACGCAAAGGACGCCAGTTTTTGGGACCAGGGCGGCACTTGTGCTGCATTCGTCAAGACTTGTCGAGAAGCAAAGCAAAGCGGCCACAACGTTCTGTCCTTGCTTCCAAAAAAAGACATCGATACCGACCCGTTCGGCTATCTCTTGGGGTTCGTCGCGAACGCCCTACATGCGCGGGAGAGTCTGCGAGAAAGATTGCACGTGTTGAGCAAGCAGTTGCGCGATTCCCGGCTGCGCGGAAGAGTTCACGACTGGCGAATGCGGTATCGAATTCTACTGCAGTCCATGAGCAAGAAGGTGAACGTCCAGGGTTTGTATGTTCGAGAGACGTTTGCCGGGGCGCAAACCTGGTTTGCCTTGGACAAACTGGTGTTGCCGCCCTTCTCGTCCTACTGCATCACACTACCGCCGCAGCGTGTGTCGCTAAAGGGAGCCCAAAAGGCCGATCCTGTAAGCATGACTCAATTGGACGTATCAGTTGGCAGTGATGCTGGGGCGACTGATGCACGGTTGGGGATTGAGGTGTTGAAGGGGTTCGAAGCTGTTAGCGAAACCATAAGCTCTGCGGTCTTGCCCCGGTCTTCCGATCCAAAGGACAAAGCTGTACTGACTTGGCAGGTGGGTGAGTCGATGCTCTCCTAGCCACCAAGAGCCGGATGAGGCGAAAGATCGGCGACCAGAATCGGCGGGCAAACCATGCAGGACGGCGCACCCCTTTTTACCGACCGCCCCTGGCTGACGAGCTACAGCCCGGAAGACGGCAACTTGCTCAACAAGTTCTACGTGCCGGCGCTCATGTGCGCCGTGCGCTACGAGCGTGCCACCGGCTACTTCTCGCAAGGGGCGCTGGCCAAGGCTGCCCTGGGCCTGGATTTCCTGATTCGCAACGGCGGCAAGATGCAGCTCCTGGTCGGCTGCACACTGGAGCAGAAGGAAGTCGACCGCATCAAGGTCGGCTACGCGCTCAAAGAGCTTGCCGAAACCGAGTGGAAAAAGCGGCTAGAGGTCGACCCCGCTGACCCGTACCTGCGGGAACGCCTGGGCTGGCTGGCATGGCTGATCGCCAAGGACAAGCTCGAGATCCGGCTGGCAATTCCACTCGATGAAGCGGGAGAGCCCGAGGCCGGCACCAGCATCTACCACAGCAAGAAGGGGATCATCACTGACAAGGCCGGCAACCAGCTGTTGTTCACGGGCTCGATCAACGAGACCGAAGCCGGCTGGATGAGCAACACCGAAGAGTTCGCGGTCAGCTGCGGCTGGGACGGCGGGCGCGATGCCGAACGCGTGAAGAAGGCGGAGCAGGACTTCCAGACGCTGTGGGAGGGTAAAGGCAAGCGGTCGCGGGTGGTCGACTTCCCGCAGGCGCTGCGCGAGAGGCTGCTGCAGTTCCTGCCGAAGAACGACTCATTCCTGCTGCCACCGCCCAAGAAGGCAGAACCAGCGCCGGAAACCGAGACACCGGCACCTGTCGCACAACTAGATTCTGCGAGCGAGCCCCCGAAACAGGCGGTCACGGATGAAGACCGGCGCCGGTTTTGGCAGGAGATCGCCGACGCACCCAAGGGTCCGGGCGGACCGATGCTGGCAGTCGAGACCTGCCCGGTGGAGCCGTGGCCTCACCAGCTGCATGCATACAAGCGAATGCTGGATGGCTGGCCTTTTCGGTTGCTGATCGCGGACGAGGTCGGTCTGGGCAAGACGATCGAGGCCGGCATGCTGCTGCGTTACGCCTGGATCAGCGGCAAGGCGAAGCGGATCCTGATCCTGACGCCGGCCGGCGTAATGAAGCAGTGGCAGAACGAGCTGTACGAAAAGTTCAACCTGCTGGTGCCCATCTACGACGACGACAAGCTGACGCTGCCGGAGCATCACTGCCGACAGGGTCAGCTGTCGCGCAAGGTCGGCAAGGCTGAATGGACCGAAGAGCCGCTGGTGATTGCTTCCAGCCACCTGATGCGCCGGCGTGATCGTGCCGACACGCTGCTGCAGGCCAAAGAGTGGGACCTGGTCGTGCTGGACGAGGCGCACCACGCCCGGCGAAAGGGCGCGTCCACGGGCAAGAACAAGGGCTCGAACCGCCTGCTCGCTCTGATGGAAGGCCTCAAGGACAAGACCCAGGCGCTGCTGATGATGACCGCGACGCCGATGCAGGTGCATCCTGTTGAGGTGTTCGACCTGCTGAAGCTGTTAGGTTTGCCGGCGGCCTGGGGCGATACCCAGTTTGTAGATTACTTCGAAGCACTGGAGGCCAACCCGAACCACGACAAGCTGCATGAGCTGGCCAAACTGTTCCAGGCCGCGGAAGAGCACTTCGCGCCCCTGACCGACGAAGTGATTCAGCGGATTGCTGCCACGCATGACGTGTCGGCACTCAAGGCCAAGCAAGTGGCGAAAGCACTGCGCGAGCCAAAGTCAAAGCTGGCGCTGAAGGGCCTCAGTGCCGAGCAGCGGCGAGCGGCAATCGCGATACTGCGCGAAGGCAGCCCGGTACGCTACTTGATGTCTCGCCACACGCGCCCGTTGCTGCGCCGTTACTTCAAGCTAGGGCTGTTGACCTCGCCGATTGCCGAACGCGACCCGATGGACGTGCCGGTGGCACTGAGCCCGGTAGAGCGCAAGGTGTACGACGACGTTGAGGCATACATCCGAGATACCTACGACAAAGCCAAGACCGGTAAGCAGCGCAACGCCATCGGCTTCGTCATGACGATCTACCGACGCCGATTGGCCAGTTGCTTCGACGCGCTGAAGAAGACACTGACCGCACGCCTGACTCAGCTTGAGCTTGGCGAGAAGGCTGTCGCTCTGAACGACGAAGACCTCTCCCAGGACGAGGCGGACGATGACGTGGCCGATGCGCAAGAGGCGGCAGAACTGCTGGACGAGACAGCCCTGGTTGAGGAGAAAGACCGCATCAAGGAGCTGCTGAAGCAGATCGCGCTGCTTGGCGTCGACAGCAAGTTCAAGCGCGCCGTAGAGCTGCTGCAGAGCGTGTTTGAGACCGGCTTCGATTCCGCGATCGTGTTCACGCAGTACACCGACACGATGGACTACCTGAAGCAGAGGCTCGCCGACAGATTTGAGGGCGTCCCAATCGGCACCTTCAGCGGCCGCGGCGGGGAATGGCGGACGGCCGGCGGCGAATGGCGCGCCCTGGGGCGCGACGAGATCAAGCGGCGCTTCCGCGAGGGCCAAATCAAGCTGCTGGTGTGCACTGACGCCGCGGGCGAAGGCTTGAACCTGCAGAGCTGCGGCGTGTTGATGAACTATGACTTACCGTGGAACCCGATGAAGGTGGAGCAGCGCATCGGCCGCATCGACCGCATCGGGCAGAAGCACCCCAAGATCAGGATTTTCAACCTTGCGTACGCCGACACCATTGAGGCTGACATCTACTTCGCGCTGAGCAAGCGCATTGACCTGTTCAGGGGTGTGGTGGGCAAGCTGCAGCCGATTCTGTCGCAATTGCCGAAGGAATTTGAGCGCGCCGCCCTGGGCAAGGCCCGCGACGACGAGACGCAGCGTGCCGAATTTGTGCGCAGCGTCGAGCAGCGGGTCGATGAGGCGAAAGAGCGCGGGTTTGACATCGACGCTGTCGTGGATCCGGAACTCAAGCCACCGGCGATGCCGCCCGCACCGTTCGGGTGGAAGAAGATGGCGGAGCCGCTGCTCCAGCCCGCGCTGCTGCCGGCCGGTACCGAGGTGAAGCCGTTGGACGAAGGTTCGTGGTCACTACGCCTGCCAGGCATGGCCGAGCCAGCCCGCGTCACTCCCAACCCGGCGCTGTTCGACGAACACTTCACCAGCATGCAGTTGCTGTGGTACGGGGGTATGGTGTTCTCGGGGACGTCGGATTCGGTGTCCTAGGTGCGGTTCGGCCGCCAGCGGTACTGCCCGGCGACTTGCCTTGAATCACCGCTCGCGCGGAACGCACCGGACAACTCAGGCAGTGCAAACCACTTCGTGAAACATAGGGTGAAATGATTGGATCTTTGGCTGGGAATCCAAAACCAGACCAGCCCTGAGAATGGCTCTTCGGGCTGATTGAACTGGAACGGGCGAAGGGTCTCGAACCCTCGACCACCCGATTGATCCCAGTGCTGGAGCGGGATGCTCGGGGAAGACGAAAGGTGTCGCTGTTTCGTGTACCATTTCGTGTACGGGCAACCTCGGCAGACTTCTGGAAAAAGAAAATCGGCCCCAGAATCCGCTTCTGGGGCCGAAAAGAGCTGGTGGATCGGCTGGGACTCGAACCCAGAACCCACGGCTTAAAAGGCCGCTACTCTACCATTGAGCTACCGATCCAGCGGGCGTGAGTGTAGTTCCCGTGGCGCTTGCTTCCACCCCCGGTGCGGCCTTACCGCTAACGGGTTGGGGTTGCATGGGAACGGCCGGGGACAGGCACCTGTGGTGCCTGTCCCCTTTGTTGCGAGCTTCGAGAACGGGGACAGTCCCGTTCCGGGACAGTCCCCAATCAGGCAGACAGGATGTCTGCCCCACGGCTACTTCTGCTCGTCGTCTTTCTTCTCGCCTTCCTTCTTTTCTTCATCGGGCGGGGTGGGCTTCACTTCTTCCTTGGGCTTCGGCGCCACGTCCTTTTCGAATTCCCAGTGCAGCTCATCCTGCAGCAGCGCGAGATCGAGGCCTTCGTCCGCGTCTATGTCGCGGCCGAAGAAACGGTAGACGAACACCTTGCCCGTGCGCAGGGCCTTCAGCTCAGCCGAGCCGTCGGCGATCGCGCGGGCGCTTTCCGGCAGCTTCACGTAGCTGGTCTCCCGGTTCTGCTGCTGGTCGCGGTCGCTGATTTGCTCGGCCGTCTCGATCCCGAACTGGCGGCTCTTGGTCAGGTCCACGGCCTCGCGCGTGACCAGCCACAGTTCCAGGTCGAACTCGCCGCGCTTGTCGTGGATCTTGAGGGGGTACACCGGGCGCGGCGTCTTGAAGCTGATCTGCAGGGGCTTCACGCTGCCGTCGGCTGGCAGGCCCGTGTCGGCGCTGAGTTTCACGGCCAGCCAGTAGTAACCGCCCTGGAGGTAAAAGCGCAGCACGCGCTCGTCGAGCTCGCCGAAGCCGTTGCTTTTCAGCCAGGACGCCAGCTCCTTGCCGCCGGCCTCGCCCGTGGCCTTGATAGGCTGGATGCTGTAACTGCCGACCTCCAGCGCCTCGAAGAACTCCACGCCCTCGTCGCCATCCTCGTAGACGATAGCCGGGCCGTCGTCTTCGCCGCGTTCCGGCTTGGGGATGCGCGGGCCGATGCTGGTGAACTTGTCGAGGTCCGTGAACAGCTCGGGCTCGACCTCCGCGTAGCTGTCCGGCAGCGCGGGCAGCGGCACGATCCAGGCGAACGATTTGAAGTTCTTGAGCAGCCCGTCGTCGGTGTACTCCTCGGCCTCCAGCTCGCTGGTGTTGACGCTGAAGCCCGGCTGCAGCACCAGCTCTTCGCGGCCGTTGTCGAAGAAGACCAGGCCGCGCTGTGCGGCGGCATCGACCATGCCCTTGAAGCCCTTGGGCGGGTGGATGCAGGCTTCGCTGTTGCCCGGTGCAAGCGCGAGCAGCGTGAGGGCGGCCAGCAGCAGTACGGTGTTCTTCATGTCGCCTCCAAAAGAAAAGGGGCGCGGCGCGCCCCTTTTGTCCGTGGCACGCCGGGCTTAGTCCTGCTTTTCCTTCTTTGCTTCCTGCGGCTGTTCCTTGAAGCTGAAGCTCAGGTCAGCCTCCAGCTTGGACAGGTCGATGTCCTTGTCCACGCCGACGCCGAAGAAGCGGTAGCAGTATAGTTCGCCGGCCTTGAGTTTCTTCAGCCCTTCGTCATCGGCGGCCACCTCTTTGACCACCTGGGGCAGGGCGCTGAAGCGGGTCTTGCGGTTGGCCTGGATCATCAGGTCGTCCTGCTGTTCGACGGTCTTGAGGCCGAGCGCCTTGGTTTTATCGGTGTCGATCTCCTGGGCGGTGATCACCCACAGTTCCAGGTCAAAGCTGCCGCGGCCCTGGTTGATCTTGATGGGGTAGACCGGCTTGTCGGTGTCGAAGCCGATGCGCAGGGGCTTGACCTCGCCGTTGGCGGGCAGGCCCTTGTCGTTCTTGAGCTTGATCGCGAGCCAGTAGTGGTTGGTGTCGATGTAGTACTTCATCACGGCGTCTTCGACCTTGCCGAAGCCGTTGGTGTTGAGCCAGTTGTTGAGCTCCAGCGCGCCGATCTCGCCCTTGGCCTTCACCGGCTGGATGGTGTAGTCGCCGACCTTCACTTCCTCGAGGAACTCGACGCCGTCCTGCTCGTCTTCCCCGGGACCCCATTCGCCTTTCAGGCTGTTGCGGCCGTCGCGTCCGATGCGTTCCTGGGGGCTGGTGAAGTCTTCAAGCTCATTGAACAGCTTGGCGTCGGCTTCCTTGTACGTGTCCGGCAGGTTCGGCACGGGCACCAGCCAGGCCAGGGTGGTGAAACCTTCCACGGCGTCGTTCTTCACCTTCAGGCCTTCGCCCTCGACCTTGTAGCTGGGGCGGATCACCAGCTCTTCGCGGCCGTCGGCGAAGAAGATCAGGCCCTTCTGGGCGCCGGCCTTGATCGGGAACTTGAACTCGCGTTCCGGGTGCAGGCAGGCCTGGGCGTCGCGGGTCTCAATGAACAGGGCCGCACCGAAGGCGAACGCGCCAACCAGCGAACCGGCCACCAGCAGATTGCGGAAAGAAATCATGACTCCCCCAAATATGGTCCAAAGGATATGCGCGGATAGGACGCCCAAGGCCCCAGCCAGGTTCCGGAAAACATGGGTGATTTTAGTCTTGCCGCGACCCGCTAGTTTGAGCTTTTCGTGGCCTTGCCTTTCGTGTTTTCGTGTTTTTGTGGCCCAATAGCCCTTCAGTATGAGGCAAACCGCGGAATCAGCCACGAAAGCACGAAAACACCAAAGGTACTGCCACAAAGGACTACAGCACGCCCAGGGCTTGCAGCAGTTTGCGTGTGGCGGACGACATGGCTGCCTGCTTCGCCTGCTGTGCCGTGTGCCACTTGCGGCTGGTTGTTTCCTCTATGTTTCCCTGCGGCGTGGCGTTGCGGGCGCTCAGTTGCAGGCGGTAGTTCATGATGCTGTGAGTGCGCGTGACCAGCCTGCCCCGGCTGACTGCGCCCAGCGCTTCGGCCGCTTCCTGTTGCGGCAGCTCCCACAACCCGGCCGGCAGCAGGCTGGAACTGTCGCCCTCCTGCCGCCGCACCAGCAGCACGCGGCCGGCTTCGTCGCGCGCCGCGATGAAGCGGTAACGCCTTGTTTTCGTACTCGCGCGGGCGGGCAGCACGGGGAACTCGCGCTCGCGGCCCGCCTTGCGTGCGGCGCAGTGGTCGCGCACGGGGCAGGCGGCGCAATCCGGCGCGGCGGGCAGGCAGACCATGGCCCCCAGTTCCATCAACGCCTGGTTCAGGGCGCTGGGGCGGTGGCCCTCGGCGTGGCCCTTTTCCACGTGCTCGCGGGCCAGTTGCCAGATCGCCTCGCGCCCGGCGCTGGACTTCACGTCGTGCGCAATCGCCGCCAGGCGGCTGAACACGCGCTCCACGTTGCCGTCCACGATCGGCTCCGGCTGGTCAAAGGCGATGCTCAGGATCGCCCCCGCGCTGTAGGGGCCGATGCCCGGCAGCTCCAGCAGGGCATGGCGTTCGCGCGGGAAGCGGCCGTTGTGCCGCTGCACGATCTGCCGCGCTGCCGCATGCAGCATGCGCGCGCGCCGGTAATAGCCGAGGCCGGACCAGGCCTGCAGCACGGCCTCAAGCTCCGCAGCGGCCAGGGCGCGCAGGCTGGGGAAACGCTTTATGAAGCGGGCGAAGTGGCCGCGCACGGCCTCGACGCGGGTCTGCTGCAGCATGACTTCGCTGACCCACACGCGGTACGGCGTGGGGCGTGAACGCCAGGGCAGCTCGCGGGCGTGGCGGGCGTACCATTGCAGCAGTTGGCGGCGGAACGCGGGGCGCATCAGCGTTCGATCACACCTGTGCCGTCGGAGATTTCGTCACTGGGGTGCACGATCACCACGTCGCCCTCGTTGATCGCGCTCAGCACCTCGGCCTCGAGGCCGTTGCGATCTCCCAGGTCCACGCGGGTCAGGCGGGCTTCTTCGTTCGCGACCACGAACACGGCCGGGCCCTCCGGCGTGTTGAAGATGGCACCGGTGGGCACCTTGATCACGCCCTTGCGCTCGGAGGTGATGACGCGGGCCTCAACGCGGAAGGCGTCGCCCAGGCGGGTCCACTGCTCGGGCTTGCCGACGAAGTCGATGATCACGTTGACGCGCTGCTCTTCCACGCCCAGCGAGCTGATCTTGGTGAACCCCGCCGGCTCCACGCGCCGAACGCTGCCCTGCAGGGGCTGGTCGCCGCCCCAGCGCTCGATGCTGACGGGCATGCCCGGCTTGACCCGCACGGCGTCGCTGCTGAGCAGGTCCACCACCACCTCGAGCGAGGCCGGGTCGCCGATCTCGATCAGCATTTCGGCGGGCATCACGGGCCCCTCGCTTTCGCGGTAGACGCGCAGCACGGCGCCCGCGACCGGCGAGCGGATCTCCAGCGTCTGCAGCTCGCCGTCTTCCTCGATCAGCGCCGCGCGCGCCATCTGCAACTGGAACTCCGCGGCCTGGCGCCCGAATTCGGCCGAGTCCTGCGCGGCCTTGGCGGCAATTTCGCGGGTGGCGGCCGCATCCACCTGCTCCTGAGAGACGTGCTTGCCCGCAAACAGGGTCTTGGCGCGGTTGTGCTCCTTGGTGGCCAACTCCAGCTCGGCCTTGGCGGCGTCCAGGTTGGCCTGGGCCTGCTTGAGGGTGGCTTCGGCCGCCTTGATGTTGGCCTCGGCCTGGGCCTTGCTGCGCGCGTCCAGCAGCAGCGGGCGGCTGGGGCGCAAAGTGGCGATCAGGCTGCCGACCTCAAGCTTGTCGCCGACCTTGAGCGTGATGCGCGAGAGCACGCCGCTCAGCGGCGATGATACCGTGAAGCGGTCTTTCACGCGGGTGCGGGCTTCTTCATCGATGGTGACGCGCAGGTCGCCGCGCGACGCGCGCGCGAACTCCGAGGGCACGGGCTTGGGCATGAAGCCATAGGCGATCGCGCCGGCCACGGCCAGCAGAAACACGATCATGGCTGCGCGCTTCACCCACTTCATGGGCGCCTATTCCCGTGATTTCAGGACTTCCACCAGGTCCAGCCGGTCCAGGCGCTCGCGCACGATCAGACCGGAAACCGTGGCGGCGACGATAACGGAGGCGGCCGCCAATGCATAGGTCGTGCCGCTGACCACGCGGGGGAAGCGCATCACCTCGCTGTTGAGGGTCAGCATCACCGCGTCGATCAGCCAGTTGCCGAGCAGGAAGCCGATCGGCAGCGACACCAGCGTCAGGATCGCCAGCTCGCCCAGCAATATGTAGCTGATTTCGCCGCGCGTGAGGCCGAGTACCCGCAGGCTGGCCAGCTCGCGGGCGCGCTCACTGAGGCTCACGCGCGCGCTGTTGTAGATTACGCCGAATGCGATGATCGCCGCGAACAGCACGTTGATGCCGATGGTGATGGCCAGGTTCTCCTCGATCATGCGCTTCAGGTTGCCGATGATCGCGTCTTTTGAAACTACGCCCGCCACCAGCGGGCGCTCACGCAGGGCGTCGTAGAGCTCGCGGTCGTGGCGCCCGTCGGTCAGCAGGTTGGCGCCGCTGATCACGTCGCCCTCGCGCATCAGGCGGTTGAGCGCCCGGATCTCCATGTAGGCGGCGATGCCCATGAAGTCGTCGATCAGCGCCGCCACCTTCACCTGCCGCACCGGGCGCGAGCCTTCCAGCACCTCGACCGTGAGCTGGTCGCCGGCGCTGATGCCCAGCTTCTCGCCCAGCACGCGCGAGAGCAGGATGCCGTCCTTGGGCAGCTCGAAGGGCTCCAGCTCCATGTTCAACACGCGGTCAAGGCGCGTGTCGGCCGGCACCCCGTTGATGCCGATGCGCCTTGAGCGATGGCCGAAACGCACGCGCGCGGGCACGCTGCGGAATGGCTCGGCGTAGGTTACGCCGGGCAGGCGTTCCAGCTCGTGCAGGCTGCGCATGCTGCGCGGCTCGTGAAAGCTGACCTGCACGTGCTCGCGGTGGATCACGTTCGACTGCATGTCGATCACGTAATAGATGATGTCCATGAACGCGGTGCCCATCACCAGCATCGCCACCGCCATGCTCATGCCCAGCACGCTCAGGCCGGCCTTCATTGGCCGACGCTCCAGGTTGCGCAGAATCATGCGCGAAGGCTGCGCCAGCAGGCGCTGCAAGCCCAGGCGCTCGATGGTTGTAGCGCGAAAGGTGGGGGGTGCCTCCGGGCGCATCGCCTCGGCCGGCGGCAACGCGGCCGCACGGCGCACGGCGTTCAGCGTACCGCCGAAAGACGCTGCCGCTGTGATCAGCAGCCCGGCCACCGGCACCCAGCCCGCCAAGCGGAAGGTCAGCACCGGGAAGTGGTAGTAGGCGGTGTACAGGTCGATCATCATCACGCCCAGCCAGTAGCCCACGGCCGTGCCGACCAGCGCGCCGACCAGCACGATGCCCGCCACCATCTGGCTGAAGTGCAGGGCGACCTGCAGGTTGGAGTAGCCGAAAGCTTTCAGCGCGGCGATCTGGTCGCGCTGGGTGGCGATCACGCGGTTCAGCACCACGTTCAACAGGAAGGCCGCCACGCCGATGAAAATCAGCGGGATGAACACGCCGAAGGTCTCAAGCTGCGTCAGCTCGTTCTGCAAAAACCAGTGCGAGACCTGCTCTTTGCGCGCGTAGGCGCCCAGGCCGCCGTAGGGGCGCAGCACGTCATCTACCCGCGCGATCACCTCGCCCTCGCTGGCGTGCGGCGCCAGGGTCAGCGCGACATCGTTGAAGGCGCCTTCCATGTTGTAGGCGGCTGCCAGTTCGCGCTCGTTCATCCACAGCACCGCGTAGCGGCGGTCGTCGGGGATCATCTCGCCGGGTGCGATTGAGTAGACGTACTCGGGCGACAGCCCGATGCCCACGATGGTCAGGCGCTGGTGACGGCCGTTGATGACGGCCGTGATGGTGTCGTTCAGGTGGTAGTTGTTGGCCTTGGCGAACATCTCGATCACCACCACCTCGCCCTGGGCCTGCGGATCGGGCATGCGGCCGTCGCGAAGGAACAGGTCGTTGAGCGCCGGGCGGCGGCCGTCGGGCACGCTCAGCAGGCGGCCCTTGGCGGGCTCCTGAAGGCCGGGAACGTCCAGCATGACTTCGACGATCACGCGCGACTGCACGACATCGACGCCCGGCAGCTCACGGATGCGCTGCAGGGCGGGCGCGGGCGCGCGCTTGCAGTTGGCGAACACGTCGGCGAAGCGTTTCTCGGCGTAGTAGCTGTCGCGCGTGAACGTGAGCGAATCCAGCGTGGCGAGCTGGGTCACGAACAGGGCCACGCCGCTGGCAATGATCATCACGATCGCCAGTGCCTGGCCCTTCATGTGCCACAGGTCGCGCAGCAGTTTCCGGTTGATCGCCCGCATCACCACTCCAGCTCAGTGGGCTTCTTCTTCTGCGTGTTGTGGTCGATGCGCGCGATGCGGCCGTCGGCGATGTGGATCACGCGATCGGCCATGGCAGCGATTGCGGCATTGTGTGTGATCACGGCCGTGGTGGTGCCGAGCTCACGGTTCACGCGCTCGATGGCTTCGAGCACCTTGACGCCGGTGGTGATGTCGAGCGCGCCCGTGGGCTCGTCGCACAGCAGCACCTCGGGGCGTTTGGCGACGGCGCGCGCCACGGCCACGCGCTGCTGCTGGCCGCCGGAAAGCTGGCTGGGGAAGTGGTCCATGCGGTCGCCGAGGTCCACCAGTTTCAGGGCGTCCTCGGGGGCCATGGGATCGAGGGCGATCTCCGTGACCAGCGCGACATTTTCACGGGCAGTGAGGCTGGGGATCAGGTTGTAGAACTGAAAGATGAAGCCCACGTGGTGGCGGCGGTACTCGGTCAGCTCCGATTCCGTTGCCTCAGTCAGGTCGTGATCCCGGTAGCGCACGGAACCCGCTGTTGGCACGTCAAGACCGCCCAGGATGTTCAGCAGCGTGGACTTGCCGCTGCCGGAAGGCCCCAGCAGCACCACGAATTCGCCCTTGTACAGTGTCAGGTCCACGCCGCGCAGGGCGTGCACGTCCACCTCGCCCATGTGGTAGACCTTGGTGATTCCCTCGGCGATGAACACCGCTTCGCGGCTGTCATCCGCGAGTACGTACACGTCTTCGTTCCGTGTCTCAGTCATGGGCGCTCGTGCTGCCGCTAACTTTCCCTCGCGCGTTTGCGGATCGAGTCCTCGTCGATCTCCTGTTCCCTCCAGAGCGTGCGGCCTTCCATGCCGCCCGCGACGGTCAGCACCTCGCCGGTGATGTGGCGCGAGACGCCCGGCGCGCTGAGCATCACCACCGTGCGGGCGATGTCGGCCGCGCGCGCGAGCTGGCGCAGCGCCGCGGTCTTCACGATGTGGGTGATCTTGCCGGGCATATCCAGCGCCTCTCGGGCCATCTCGGTGACGGTCCAGCCGGGCTCAACCATGTTCACGCGGGCGAAGGGGTCCAGCCTTACGACTTCGTTCTTCAGGGAGCGTACGAGACCATAAAGCCCGGCCTTGCTGGCGCTGTAGTCGCAGTGCATGGCTTCGCCGTGGCGGCCGGCGGTGCTGCCGATGAAAACCAGGCTGGCGCCGTGGCCGTCGTCGCGGGGCTTGAGCTGGCGCATGAAGGCCTTGGCCGTCCACGCGGCGCCGAGCAGGTTGACGGCAATGGTCTGCTGGAAGCGCTCGACGGGCAGCTCGCTCAGCAATTCGTCGGGTTTGGGCCAGCGGCCGGCGTTGGCCACGCACACGTCCACACGGCCGAAACGCGTAACAGCGGCGTCCATGGCGCGCTGCATGGATGCGGCATCGCTGACGTCGGCCTGCACAGCAATGGCGCGGTCCTTCCAGGTCTGCTTGGCAATGAAATCTTCCAGCCACGCCAGGTTGCTGTTGGCATGCAGTGCCAGGTTGCAGCCTTCTTCAGCGAACGCGCGCGCCAAAGCACGCCCAATACCGCCCGAAGCGCCGGTAATGAATACGGTTTTCCCGTTCAATTGCAGATCCACGATTTCGCTGCTCCAGGGTTGTTGAACTGCCAATGCAACCACGAAGGGCCACTAAGGGCCACGAAGAGCTTCTCTACAGCACGCGCCTGATCCACTCCAGCTTGCCTTTAGAGTTGAAGTTGATCAGCAGCCCCACCTTCTTGCCGGTCGCGCGCAGATAGTTGAACAACTGTGCTTCTTCGTCGAGCCCGAGCTTCTTGATCGCCTTGATTTCCACCACGATCTCGCCAAAGCAAAGGAAGTCCGGGATGTACTTCTTCTTCAGCTTGCGCTTCTTGTACTTCACATGCAGCTCGGGCTGATCGGTGAACGGCACATCGCGGTCGAACATCTCATAGCCGAAAGCCTCGTGGTACACGCCCTCAAGAAAACCGTGTCCCAGTTCGCGGTGCACCTCAATCGCCGCACCGATGATTGCGAACACTTCATCTTTCATGATCAGCTCCGCCATGTCGCTATCCCGCCTTTCTGCGTGGCCCTTAGTGGCCCTTCGTGGTTCCAATCCGAGTTAACATTTCAGCTCCGAAGCCCGGAGTTGCAGATTGTTTCGGCAAAGGCGCGAGCCAAAGCACGCTTGATGCACCAGTGATGCAGACGGTTAGTTCGCTCAGATGCGGGTCCAGGTTTTCGCTGCTCCAGGGTTGTCGGACTGCCAGTGCAACCACGAAAGGCCACCAAGGGCCACGAAGAGCTTCTCCACACTGCACGCCTGATCCACTCCAGCTTGCCATTTGAGTTGAAGTTGATCAGCAGACCAGCCTTCTTGCCGGTCGCGTGTTGGTAGCGAAACACTGTGTTGCCTCATTCCTGATTTGTGGCGTCATGAGCCACTCCCGCCTTTCTTCGTGGCCCTTAGTGGCACTTCGTGGTTCCAAACCGTTGCCTGAAGCCAGCTCCGAAAACTAGAACTCTTCCTCTTCTTCTTTGTCCGGGGCTGGTTTGAGGGCGACTACCCGGTAGATCGTGCCGTTGCGGTGGCCGCAGGCGAACAGCTCGCCTTTGGCGTCTTCACCGAAGCTGCTGATGGTGGCGCACGGGAAGTGGCCCAGCAGCTCGTGCGCCTTGGTCTTCTTGTTTTCGTGGTCGTACTCGAGGCCCCACACGCGGCCGCTGCCGTAGTCGGCGTACACGTACAGTCCCTTCAGGCCCGCCTGCATGGCACCGCGGTAGACGTAGCCGCCGGTCACGGACAGGCCCATGTCACGGCCGTAATCGATCACGGGGTCGATCATGTCGTCGGCCTTCTCGCCGCCTTTGAAGGCGTGCAAGCCTTCGCGCTCGTTCCAGCCGTAGTTGCCGCCCCTCACGATGATATCGATTTCCTCGTAGGCGTTCTGGCCCACGTCGCCGCCCCACATGGCTCCGGTCTGCCTGTCGAAGCTCATGCGCCACACGTTGCGCAGGCCGTAGGCCCAGATCTCCGGCGCGGCGCCGGCCTTGTCCACGAACGGGTTGTCCTTGGGGATGGCATAGGGCCTGCCCTTTTCTTCCTTATCAATGTCGATGCGCAGCACCGTGGCCAGCAGTGTACCGAGGTTCTGGCCGTGGCCGTGGGGGTCGTTGGCTGCGCCGCCGTCGCCGAAGCTGGCGTACAGGAAGCCGTCTGTGCCGAACAGCAGGCTGCAACCGTTGTGATTGCCGTAGGGCTGCTCGACCTCAAGGATGATTTTCTCTGAGGCCGGGTCCACGCTGTCTTTCTTGCGGTCCCAGGTGAAGCGCGAGGTCACGCCGCGGCGCTTCTTGCCGCCGCCCTCGTGCTGCGAGTAGTTCACGAAGAACCAGCCGTTCTCTTTGAACTTCGGGTGGAAGGCGAGCGCCAGCAAACCCTCTTCGTTGTGGCGGCGGCGCGGGATGCGCTCGCTGATGTCCAGGAACAGGTCCTTCTTGTCCGTGGCGGCGTCGTTCTTGAAGCGCCAGATCTTGCCGTCCTGCTCGACCACGTATACCAGCTCGTCGTCGGTGCCGTCCGCGCACAGGTACAGCGGCAGCGCGAACGAGAGCTTGGGAAACGCGTTCTCCAGCTCGATGGCCGGCAGCGGCCCCGGATCCGGCTTCTGCTGCGCGGCCGTACAGCCGCCGGCCGGCACGCACACCAGGGCGAAGGCGCACAGCGCCGCGCCGAACCACAGTCGCCTCAGCATCACAGGCTCCCTCTTCACGCCCGCAGCATAGCAGCAACCGGAAAGCGGCGCAGCGTCAGCCCGCGACGGCCGGCACGGGGCCCGCGTCGCGCGTTTCGAGGTGGTCTATCACGCCCGCGCCGATGGCGTCGCCCGCCACGTTCACGGCCGTGCGGAAACGGTCCAGGAACCAGTCCACAGCGAGGATCAGCCCGGCGTTGGCGGGGTCGATGCCCACGGCCGTCAGCACAATCGCCATCATCACCAGGCCGGCCTCGGGTATGCCCGCGGCGCCGATCGCGGCCAGGGTTGCGGTGAAGAACACCACCACCATCTGCCCGGCGCTCAGGTCCATGCCCAGGCTCTGGGCGATGAAGATGACGGCCACGGCCTCGTACAGCGCGGTGCCGTCCATGTTGATGGTGGCGCCGAGAGGCAGCACGAAGCCCGCGGCGCGGTCGCCGACCTTGTTGTTGGTCTTGGCGCACTCCATGGTGATGGGCAGGGTGGCGGAGCTGCTGGCGGTGCTGAAGGCGGTCAGCAGCGCCTGCGCCATGCCCAGCATGTACTTGAAGGGGTTCTGCTTCTTCACCAGCCAGTAGATGCCGGGCAGCACCACCAGTACGTGAACGCCGAGGCCGAGGATCACCGTCAGCATGTACTTGGCCAGACGCGGGATGTCCTGTTCAAAGAACGCGTCGCCCGCCTTGCCCATGCGCGCCATCAGCAGGCTGGCAATGCCGATCGGCGCGAACCATACAACGAGGTGCACGATCTTCATGATCGCTTCGTTGAAGCTCTCGAAGAAGCGCGTCACGGGCCGGCCGCGCTCGCCCATGGTGGACAGCACGGCGCCCAGCACCACGCTGAAGACGATCAGGCCCAGCACGTTCATCTCGGCGCCGGCCTGGATCAGGTTGGGTGGGAACATGCCCTTTACCACCTGCAGCAGGCTTTCCAGCGCGCCCTTGGGCTCGCGCAGGGATTGCGGCAGCTCGCCCGCGGCCTTCAGGTTCTCGGCCCCGGCGCCGGGCTGGATCAGGTTGACCAGGATGATGCCCAGCAGCACCGACATGCCGGTGGTGAGCGCGTAGTAGCCCACGGTGCGGTAGCCGATCTTGCCGGCCTTGCGGATATCGCCCAGCGACGCGACGCCGACCACCATGGTGGCCACCACGAGCGGCACCACCATCATCTTCAGCATCTGCATCAGCAGGTCGCCGGGGAAGCCGATCACCATCAGCGCGGTGTTCCGCGCAGACGCGTCGTCGGGCAGCCAGCCGGGTAGCATCCAGCCCAGCAGCCCGCCCAGCGCGACGGCCGAGGCCGTGAAGATCACCAGCGCGTTGGCGCGGCGGCGCAGCTTGGCCGGGTCGTCGGTCATGGCTTCTCCGCGAATGACGTTAAGGGAATGCGTACCCTAAGCGCTGCTGTTTTGAGGTGCAAGAAATTGAGCTTTTCTTTGACCGCGCGGGCATGATCCGTAGGGTCCGATGTAGAGCCAACGAGAGGACCGCATGAGCAGGGCGGACATCCTTGCGCGCTACCGGGCCGTGCGCGCCCACACGGGCGAGCTTTGCGCGCCCCTGCGCACCGAAGATTACGTGGTACAGCCGATGACGGACGTCAGCCCGCCGCGCTGGCACATCGCCCATGTGACCTGGTTCTTTGAGCAGTTTGTGCTGGGGAAGTACGCGCCGGACTACAAACCGTATCACCCTGACTACGCCTTCCTTTTTAACAGCTACTACAACCTGGTCGGCGAGCGCACGGAGCGCCCCAAGCGCGGCCTGCTGACGCGCCCCACGGTGGACGAGCTGTGGGCCTACCGCGCAGAAATCGACGCGCGCATGGGGCGGCTGATCGAAAGCTGCGACGACGCCACCCTGGCGCAGTTGCTGCCGGTGCTGGAGATCGGCCTGAACCACGAGCAGCAGCACCAGGAGCTGCTGCTGACCGACATCAAGTTCATTCTGTTCCAGGCGCCGCTGTATCCGGCCTATCGTGAGGGCGAGCCCGCCGTTGCCCAGCCCGCGGCCCAAGGCTGGAGCGGGTTCGAGGGCGGCCTGGTGCAGATCGGCCACGCGGGCGATGGCTTCGCCTTCGACAACGAGGGGCCGCGACACAAACAGTTCCTGCGGCCGTATCGGTTGGCCAACGGCCTGGTGAGCAACGCTGATTACCTGCGTTTTATAGCGGACGGCGGCTACTCGCGGCCGGAGTTGTGGTTCAGCGACGGCTGGGACGTTGCGCAGCGCGAAGGCTGGCAGGCGCCGCTGTACTGGCTGGAGCGCGAAGGCCGGCGCGTGGGCTTCACACTGCACGGCCTGCGCGATCTGCAACCCGACGAGCCCGTCACCCAT
This sequence comes from Planctomycetota bacterium, assembly GCA_020638635.1. Taxonomy (GTDB): domain Bacteria; phylum Planctomycetota; class UBA8742; order UBA2392; family UBA2392; genus JACKID01. Next base: position 76,982 of record JACKIE010000010.1, on the reverse strand, counting down.
GTCAGCTACTACGAGGCCGACGCCTACGCGCGCTGGGCCGGCAAGCGCCTGCCGACCGAGTTCGAGTGGGAGCAGGCGGCCGAAAGGCTCAAAGGCAGCGGCCAGGTCTGGGAGTGGACGGGCAGCGCCTACCTGCCGTACCCCGGCTACCGCGCGCCCGAGGGCGCCATCGGCGAGTACAACGGCAAGTTCATGGTCAACCAGATGGTGCTGCGCGGCGGCAGTGTCGCCACGCCGGCCGGGCACCTGCGGCCGACCTACCGCAACTTCTGGCACCCGGACAAGCGCTGGCAGTTCACGGGCATCCGCCTCGCGGAGGACGCTTAGGTGATTTTGGATTTTGGATTCTGGATTTTGGATTGGGTCGAGACACGGAGATCACGGGCACGATGGAGGATTTGCGGTGACTGACAATCCAAAATCGCCGACCGGCTATCGCGTGCTGAAACCGGCCGACCTGGAGGCCGCCCACGGCCTGCGGGCCTTCGCGCTGGACGTTCTGAACGGCCTCAGCGAAACGCCCAAGCGCCTGTCTTCGCGCTGGATCTATGATGAAGACGGCAGCCGCCTGTTTTCACGCATCTGCGAGCTGGACGAGTACTACCCCACGCGCAGCGAGGCCGAAATCCTGCGCAACCACACGGAAGACATTCTGAACCGCGCCGGCGTGGACGCGCTGGACATCGTGGACCTGGGTGCCGGCGACGGCCGCAAGACCGACATCGTGCTCGAGGCCGCGCTGGGGCAGGTGAAAGACGTGCGCTACGTGCCGATCGACATCAGCGAGGCCAGCATGCAGGGGCTGGTGAAGCGCACCAGCGCGAAGTTCCCGCGCCTGAAGCTGGGCGGCATCGTGGGCGAATACTTCGACGGCCTGCACTGGTTGAGCCACGGCGACGGGCGCCGCAACCTGGTGCTGTTTCTGGGCAGCAACATCGGCAACTTCAACAAGGTGCAGGCGCGGGTGTTCCTGCGCCAGTTGTGGGAGGCGCTCAACGACGGCGACCAGGTGCTGATCGGCTTCGACCTGAAGAAAGACATCGAGCTGCTGCTGGCCGCCTACAACGACAGGCAGGGCGTCACGGCTGCGTTCAACAAGAACCTGCTGAAGCGTGTGAACCGCGAGCTGGGTGGCGACTTCGACCTCGGCGCGTACCGGCACTTCGCCACCTACGACGTGTTCAGCGGCGCGATGGAAAGCTACATCGTCAGCCTGAAGCGCCAGACCGTGACGATCCGCGACCTGCAGAGCACCTTCGAGTTCGAGGAGTGGGAGCCGCTCCACACGGAGTACAGCTACAAGTACCTGCAGCGCGACATCGACGACCTGGCGGGCAAGACCGGCTTCAAAATCATCGAGCAGTACTACGACAACAACGGCTGGTTCACGGACAGCCTGTGGCAGGTGGAGAAGCCTAGTTTGTAGGGGCCGCCCCATGTGGCGGCCCGGGCGGGCACACGGACCCGCCCCTACGCTTTCAACCGGTTCAACACACGCCGGCACTTGGCAACCAGCTTGGGCGGCTCATCGCCGGTGGGTTTGCGCGCCAGCAGTTTGGCCATCACGCGGGCCTGGTCGGGGTTGAGCGCGATTTCCGTGACGCCCGCCTTGTCGCGGTGCAGCAGCAGGTGCAGCGGCGCGGGTTTTTCGTCCACGGGGAACAGCTGCTTCTCCAGCAGTGCGTCAATCAACCCACCTACGTCAAACTCGAATGTCTCCAGGCGCGGGTTTGTCGCATCTGGCCAGTGGCCGCGGATCAGCCGCTCGTAGCGCAGCAGCTCCGGCAGCCAGGGCGCACGGTGCAGCACCGGCTGCGACCTGGGCTTTTCATCGGCCAGCTTCCGCACGAATGCCGCCAGCGCGCGGCCGTCGGCGTCGTCGTTCTCGCGCAATTCGAATTCTTCGCTGTTGGTCAGGCGCTGCGTGAGCTCGGCCTGGTTGCAGCCCAGCGCGACCTGCAGGGCGGTCCAGCTGGCGGGAAAGCGCGGCGCGTACCAGTTATTGCCGATGTCGTTGGCGTGCAGTCGTACCACGTTGTCCAGGCGCAGCAGGTCAACCTGCTTCAGCTGGGCATTCTCGGCGTCGTCCAGGCCGTCGAAACGCTCGAACTTGGCCTGTCCCCAGGCGTCACGAATCCAGCGCTTGTAGAGCAGCTGGTAAACGGCGCGGTACTGTGCTTCGAGTGACATGGTTGCCTTTTAACCACGAAGGGCCACGAAGGACCACGAAGCGGCTGGTTGGTAATCGTTTCCTGAGCTGTGCATTCGCCTTCTCATTCGGCAATCCGCCACGAAAAGGACCTTAGCGGCCCTTGGCGGCCCTTCGTGGTTCACTGCCTTTCGCATTCGACAGCCATTCAGGCCGAAGCTCATTCACTACTTTGCGTACCTGCTGGGCCTGCTTCACGGCGCCTTGCTCGGTGGCGTCTTCCACCTCGATGGTGACGGCCTTCAGGTTGGGCAGCTTGGGCAAAAGCTCACGCAGCAGGAACAGGCTTTCCTCGGGGATCGGCCCCGCGCCGTGCAGGTCGCGGTAGATGCGACCGCCTTGGTACTCCTCGACGCGCGCGCCGGCCAGGTGCACCTCGATGATCCTTGACAGGTCAAGCCTGTCCAGCGCGTGATCCGGCTGGTCGCCCTTGCCGACGCAGAGCTGGTAGGACCACACGTGGCCCAGGTCCAGCACCATGCCGCAGTCAGCGCCGTGCACGACTTCGTTCAGGAAATCGAACAGGTGCATGTTGCCGACCACGAGCTCGTAGGGCGCGTTCTCCGGCAGCAGCGGCCCGGGGATGCGTTTTGCAAGCACCTTCAGGTTCGCCACCGTCGCCTTCACGCACTGGGCGTTCAGGATCGCGGGGAAGAAGAAGTCGGTGTAGCGGCCGTCGATGTGGCGCACGGCCAGTTCTTCCACGGTCCAGGGCGGGTTGAGCAGCGCCTGGTTCTTAGCGCAGCCCTCGATGGGGCCGTCCGGGCAGAGCGCCGGGCCGACCGGGTCGAGGCCCTCGTGGTGGTAGGTGCGCGGCACGTCGTCGGGGATGTCGGCGAAGGGCGCGGCCGTATGCTCCCAGTCGCCGCGCGAATAGACCTCAAGGAAATCGAAGCCGCTGCGGTGGTGCTTGATCAGCTTTCGGAAATCCGGCTGGCTGTCGAAGATGTCGATGCCGAGACCCACGCCCATGATCGGCGCACTGCGGACCTGCTCGAACGCGGATGACTGCGACAAGGTGAACCTCAAGTGCGGAGCGAACAGCAGAGCAAACAGCAAAGCAAACAGCAAATTACCAATAACCAGTGACCAGTTACCAATGCAGCTCCGGTTCGCTGCTCAATTGGTAACTGGGTCATTGGTCATTGTTCATTTGCTGTTTCGGAAAATTGGCACGGCTGCCCTTGGCCGAAGCGCGTCGTAATTACGACGCCGCATCGCCTTCTCCGCCTTCGGCGCGTTCGGCCGGGATCAGCACGCCTTCCTTCTCGCTCTCGATCAGCAGTTCCTCGAGGCTGCGGCTGACCTTGCCGCTGCGCTTGAGCAGTTCACCCAGCACGCGCGAAAGGAAGCGCACACCCAGGATGCTGGCGTGTTTCACCGTCTCGCGCACTTCCGGGCTCAGGCGGTCGATGCGCGCCGTGACCAGCGAGCTCAGGCTGCCCGGCAGGCGCGCGGTGTCGCTGCTCTTCATGCGCAGCTTGCTGCGGCGCTTGGTGGCTTCGTCGGCGCTTTCGGGCGCCTTCACGTTCTCGAGCTCGCCGGTTTCGTGCAGGTGCAGGATCAGCTGCTCCGTGAAGAAGGGGTTGCCCTTGGCCTTGCCGCTGATCAGGCGGCACGCCTCGGTCTCGAGCTCCTTGTCGCCGCCCAGCAGGGCCTTGGCCATGGCCTGTGTGAACTCGTCGCCGGTGATGGGCTGCAGCTCGAAGTCTTTCAACTCGGTGTCCTGGGCGATCTGCAGCTCGGGCTTGCTGCCGTCGTCCGTGAAGCGCGAGGTCGCCAGGATCGCCAGCGGCAGGCTCGCGATGTTGCGCGTCATGGCCGTCAGCCACGCGGCTGTTGACGCGTCAATCCAGTGAGTGTCCTCTACTTCCAGCACCGTGGGCGCGGTGTGGGCCAGCGCTCGCAACAGTTCCTTGACCGCGATGATGCGGTTTTCGTGGCGCAGCTTGGGGTCGTCCAGCTTGGAGAACGGCGAGTCGTCCCAGTGGCAGTCCACCAGGTCGGCCGCGAAGCTGAGCGTGCGCTTGAGCTCGGAGCGCGTGCCCTCGGGGATCTTGTCGTTGCCCTCGAACTGGGCGTAGTGGGCCTCGATGGCCTTGCGCTTGTCCTCCTGGCCGGCGCTTTCAGCGATGCCGAACCAGCTGCGCAGCCAGGTGCTGACGGCGTTCCAGCCGCTGCGGTGCACGCCGTCGCAGGGCATGGTGATCCAGTGGAAGGGCTGCCCGATTTCCTCCAGCTTCGCGCGCAGGGCCGCCACCAGGCGGGTCTTGCCCAGGCCCGGCTCGCCCAGCAGACGCATCACGCCCGCGAACTTTGGCTCATCGGCCTGGATCGGCGCGATGAAATCCAGCAGCGCGGCCAGTTCCTTGTCACGCCCCAGCATCGGGTTGCGGTACACGAAGCCGCGTACGCGCCCGCGCATGCCGGTGGGCTGGAACACCTGCTCTTCCTTGGCCTTGCCCTTCAGGATGCGGGTGCCCTTGTCCTGGAACTCCCAGCGCTTCTCGGCAGCTTTCGACACGCGCGAGCTGGCCAGCACCTGGCCCGCCTCGGCCGAGGTCATCAAGCGCGCGCTGGTGTTGACGGCGTCGCCAATGCAGGTCCACTCGTTGCGGCGCTCGCCGCCCAGCAGGCCGGAGTACACCAGGCCGGCGTCGATGCCCGCGGAAACCGTGGCGCCCTTGACCTTCTCGAGGCCGCCGGACTGCAGGGTCTGGGCAAACGCCACGGCCTGCGCCTCGGCGTTTTCGGAGGCCACGGGCGCGCCGAAGAACACCAGCGAGGTGAAGCCCTTGTCGCCGAAGTCGATCTTGTTGATGGTGCCGCCGTGGCGCTTGGCCGCGTCCAGCATGGCGCGGAACACCTTCTCGATGGCGGCGTGGGTCTTCACGCCGTCGAAGCGCAGGAACAGGCTGACCACGTGGCGCAGCTCGGCGCGCTCGCCGGCGTCGATCACCTGGTCGCTGAAGAACTCGCTGAGCGCGCCGCGGGTGTGCACGGCCTTGGTCTTCTTGCCCTTGCCGGCCTTCTTTTCGCGCTCCGGTTGCTTGGCCAGTTTCTTGCCCAGCTTGACGGTGCCGCGCTCCGCCCCGTGCTCGGCGTCGGCGGCGCCCTCCACGGCCGGGCCGCGGAAGTACCAGTTGCGGGCATTGTTTTCCGGGTCGTGGGGGATGCCCCACTCGATGTTGCCGTGCTCGGCGCCGATCTTCACGCCGAAGGCCAGCTCGCCGTGGCGGGTTTTGCTGACGCCGTGCTGCTTGAACCACTCCACGATCTCGTTGGCCGCGTCGATGGCCCGGTGCACTGAGCCAGGCTCGTCGGGGAACACGGCCGTGAAGGCGTCGCCCATGAAGTTGGCGATGAAGCCCCCGCGTTCGTGGACAGCGTTTACCATGGGGTCGAAAATGCGGGTCAGCTCGCGGCTCATGAGCTCCGCGCCGGCGTCGCCGAGCTTGAAGGCCACTTCGGTCAGGGAAGTGAAACCGCTGACGTCCACGAACAGCACGGTGGCTTTGAGCTTGCCGTGCTTTTCGCCGGCCTTGCGCTGCTCGTCGATGAACGCAGGTACGAAGTTCTGCATGGTTGTCCCCTTGAACGGGCCGATTATTGCTTGGCCGGTGCGATAGGCAAACCCCTTTGCCGCTTCCAGTCGAGTCTCGCAGCGTCTGAAGGCGCAGGGGACTGTCCCCGTCCTCGCAACTGCAAAAAGCGGTTATCCACCAAGGGCACGAAGTTCACCAAGAACTGCAACGGCTTGGGCCACGCGGAGGCGCGGAGGCGCTAAGGGCTTAGATCCAGCTCGAATGCTGCTTGTGCTCAGGGATCGTGATTCAGCACCAAGACACACAGAGCGCCACGGACTTTACGTTGTTTGCCCGTCCATCGGCCAGCCGGCGTGCCACAACGCCCGGGCCGTGGCGCTCCCTGGCGCTCTTGCGTTGATCCGGTTCATCCCCACAAGTGCTGGCCGAGCGCCAGTCAGCCCTTCGCGCCCCCGCGCCCCCGCGTGGCCTGATGCTTTTCTTCGTGACTCTTCGTGCCATTCGTGGGCAACCGCAGTTGCCTTTCAAACCGGGCTCGCCAAACGAAAGGCGCACTGCAAAGGCATTGGCAACGCGAAGGAACTAAGAAGCGAAGAGTCCTGCCTGGTTCGAACGCGGTTTCTGTTCAGGGAAGGTGATTCAACGCCAGGACGCCAGGAACGCCACGGCCTTTGCGTTGCTTGCCCGATCATCGGCCAAGGGGCGCTCAACTACGCTGGAGCCGTGGCGCACCCTTGCGTCCTGGCGTTGTTTGCCGCTCGGGCCCACAAGTGACCGCAGAGCGCCAATCAGCCCTTTGCGCCCCCGCGTGGCCTGATGCTTTTCTTCGTGACTCTTCGTGCCCTTCGTGGGCAACCGCAGTTACTTTGCCAGCCGGGTGCGGCTTCTGGTCAGGGGCGTGATTCATCGCCCACAGCGCGGGTGACTGACCCGGCGCAGCGCTCGAATTCAGCGGCAGGTTTTGTGCGGCGCGCTACTTCACAGCCCCGGGATGGCCGGTACGATGAAACGGTTATGAACATACTCTACGTTCTGCAGGTTCTGATCGGTTTCGGCTTCGTGATCGCAATCCACGAGGCCGGCCACTTCTTCGCCGCCAAGCGCGTGGGCATCACCTGCCCCGCCTTCAGCATCGGATTCCCCTTCCCGGTGCCGGGCAAGGGCGGCTGGAAGGCATACAACATCTTCCGCTACAAGTGGCGCGGCACGGAGTACCGCCTGGGCTGGATCCCCTTCGGCGGCTACGTCACCATGCAGGGCCAGAGCGACTCGCCCGGCCAGCTTGAGAAGGCCAAAGAAGACGACAAGGGCGACTACCGCAATAAAAGCTACTGGCAGAAGACTCAGGTGCTGCTGGGCGGCGTCACCATGAACGCCATCACGGCCGTGATCTTCTTTATCATTGCCTTCCAGGTGGGCGTCACGTTCATCGAGCCCACGGTGGGCATGGTTGACCAGAGCAGCCAGGCCTGGGTGGACAACGAAATCCAGGTGGGCGACCGCATCCTGAAGGTCAACGGTCGAGACGTGGTGGACTTCGAAGACGTGGTCTACGCAGGCATCTTTGACGGCGGCGACAGCATCGACTTGGTGGTCGAGCGCGAGGAAGACGGCAAGACGATCCAGAAGAACGTCACGGTCAAGCTGGACGAAGATCCCACCTTCGGCATCAAGCTGCCGGCCATCAAGGCCAAGCACCGCGTGATCCTCACCGAGGAAGAGGCAGAGCGCTTCCCCGAAGACCTGGGCGAAGACCGCCCCCGGGAAGGCGACGAGATCCTGAAGGTCAACGGGCGCGTCGTGCGCAACGCGCAGGACGCCCAGGGCTTTATCGAGGCCAGCCGGGGCGTCATCAAGCTGGACATGCAGCGCGGTTTCGATTCAGACGCCCGCCGGTGGGAGGTCAGTTACACGCCCCGTCGCAAGTTCTACGCCGAGGGCTCAGCCTACACGGCCGGCGCAACCGTGCTGCCCGCGCCCTGGGTTGACCGGGTGCGCAAGGACGGCCCGGCAGCCAAGGCCGGATTGCAGGCCGGTGACCGTTTCGCGGCGGTGCTGGGCGCCAACGGCGGCGAGATCAAGGTGAACGGCTTCGGCGACCTGACACGGCTGGTGGACGCCGCCGGCGGTTCGCCCATGGCCCTGGTGGTGGAGCGCGAAGGCAAGCGTAAAACTGTGACCATCACGCCGGAGCCGCGCGAGAGCCGCCCCGGCAGGTACCAGCTGGGCGTGACGGTTTCGCCCTTCCCGCCGGACAACGACAAGTCGGAAGAAGAACAGGCTGCCGAGTTGAACCGCACCGTGGTCGCCTACGGTGTGCGCCCGGGCAGCGAGGCCGAGAAGGCGGGTCTGCAGCCCGGCGACAAGATCGTCGGCGTGAAGGTCAACGGCGACAGCGTAGTGAATGAGAAAACCGGCGAGTTTGACCGCCTGGCCTACGCGCTGGCGTTGCAGAAGGCCGCGCAGGCCGATGGCCCCGCCGAGTTCACCTATGAGGTGGAGCGCGCGGACGGCGTCCAGGCGATCAGTTTCAAGACCGACGACGAAGGGCCGGACTCCGGCGCCGTGATGTCCATCGCCGCGGCTGAACAGCGCAGCGCGCCGGTCACCTACGGCCTGGGCGAAAGCGTGGTGCAGGGCTTCTACCACAGCAAGAAGGTGGGCTACAAAATCATCATGACCCTGGCGGCTCTGTTCACGGGTCGCGTGAAGGTGTGGCACCTGGGCGGGCCGGTGGTGATCGCCAAGCGCAGCTACAGCCTGGCCCAGTGGGGCGTCGGCACGCTGCTGTTCTTCCTGGCTTTCATCAGCATCAACCTGGCGATTGTCAACATGCTGCCCCTGCCGGTGCTGGACGGCGGCCAGTGGCTGGTAGTGACCATCGAGGCCATCCGCGGTAAACCGCTTCCCGAAAAAGCCATGAGCTGGGTGCAACTGGCCAGCTTCATCTTTGTCGTGGGCCTGATGTTGTTCGTGCTGGGCAACGACCTGTGGACGGTCTTCATTCGTAAATGGCAGATCTGATGGAAGACCAACCCCCCGTGCTGAAGCGCCGCGGCGGCATTTGGGGCGTGATCGGCTTCCTGCTGATCGCCGGTATCGTGGCCGTCAGCGTCTGGAAGTACCTCGACCAGCAGGGCGGCGAAAACCCGCCGCCGGAGCAAGTCACTCCGCCGCGCCATCTGCTCTTGATCAGCATCGACACCCTGCGCGCCGACCACCTGGGCTGCTACGGCTACGGCAAACCCACTTCGCCCAGCATCGACGCACTCGCCAAAGAGGGCGTGCTGTTCGAGAACCACCACACCTGCTACCCGCTGACCCTGCCCGCGCACCTCACGCAGCTCACGGGCGTCAGCACGCTCGGCCACCGCGTGCGCGACAACCTGTACCACCAGCTGCCCACCGAAATCGCCACCCTGCCCGAAACCATGAAGACCCAAGGCTTCCGCACCGGCGCCTTCGTCAGCGCCCACACCATGAAGGGCGGCAGCGGCATCGAGCGCGGCTTCGAGGTCTACGACGACAAGGACGTCCGCACCCTCGAGCCCGGCCGCCTCACCGTGCGCGAGCGCAGCGCACCCGAAACCCTGAAGCTGGCCGGCGACTGGATCTCCACCCTGGGCAGCGACCGCTTCTTCTGCTTCGTCCACCTGTTCGATCCGCACGCGCCCTACCTGCCCCACGCAGACGTGGGCGACCAGTTCCAGGGCGACAACACCGCCCGCTACGACGGCGAGATCGCCTACACCGACCGCGAGATCGGCCGTTTCCTGCTGCGCCTGACCGAGCTCGGGCTGCTCAAGGACACCCTGGTGGTGATCACCGCCGACCACGGCGAGGGCCTGGGCCAGCACGACGAGCTGACCCACGGCTACTACTGCTACGACACCACCACCCGCGTGCCGCTGATCATCAAGGGCGCGCCGGGCATGAAGGCCGGCACGCGCGTGCCGCACTTGGCCGCGAACTATGACCTGGCGCCCACGCTGCTGGAGCTGATGGGCGTGGAAGCCCCCGAGTTCCGCAAGCAGATGCACGGCATCAGCCTGGCACCCGCCATGCGCGCCGGCATCGACCCCGGCCGCGCGGGCATTTACATCGAGAGCCACTACGCCTGGCTGAACGCCGACTGGGCCAAGATCCGCGCCCTGCGCACGCCCAAGGCGCTGGCCCTGTTCGCCGGCGACGAGGTGAAGTACCTGGCCGACGCCGGGCAGGAGAAAGACACGGCCGAGGGCAACTCGACCGCACTGGCCGAGGCGCGCAACGAGATCAATCGCCTGATGAACGCCTGGGTGCCGCCTCGCAAGGGCAAGGGGGCCGTGCGCGAATCCACGGCCGGCACGCCCTACCCCGGTGAGTCCGCCGTGGCCCAGGATTTCGAGCCGGAGTCCCTGAGCGACACGCGTGAGCGCCCGTCGCCGCACACGAAGGCAAAGACCCTGTTGGCCTATCAGTCCGCGGAGCTGGAGTATGATTCGGAGCGCTTCGCCGCCTGCGCCGCCAAGCTGCGCGAGCTGCTGAAAACCGAACCCGATTTCCTGATGGCGCTCAAGCTGCTGGCGGCCGTGAACAAGGGCCAGGTGGTCGCCGACCGGGGCATGGGCGTCGAGCAGGCCAAGCAGCTGACGCGCGAGGCGGCCGACTCCCTGCGGCGCGTGGACGAGTTGCAGGCCGCGCACGGCCAGACCCAGGCGGCGCTGGACACACGGCGCAACAGGGCGCTACTGCTGGTGTGGGTGAACGACATCGCCGCCATGCGCAGGCTGGCGAACGAGAGTGACGACCCGGCCATCGACTGGATGTTCCACCTCACGGCGTACCGCGTGGCCGGCAAGCCCAACGAGCCCGCGGCCGCGGAAGAGGCAGCCCGCTTCCTGCAGACGGTGCCGCAGGGGCTGCCGTTCCTGAAGGAAGCGCAGCAGGATCTGCAGAGGATGCAGGCCGGCGAACCGCTGAAACTGGCGCCGTGGGAGCGGTAGCCAATTCAGAGTGAAAAATTCAAAGTTCACCGTTCAGGCCACCACCATCAGCAGCCCACTTTGAATTTTGCATTTTTCATTTTGAATTGAGCCATGCTCCAACTCGGCTACAACACCAACGGCTTCGCGTTCCACCGGCTGGAAGACGCCATCGAGATCATTGCCGAGCTGGGCTACTCGTACGTTGCTTTGACGCTGGATGTCCACCACCTCAACCCTTTCGCCGCCTCGGCCCTTGAGGTCAACGAGGTGGCCAAGCAGCTCAACCGGCTGAATCTCTCCTGCGTGATCGAGACCGGCTCGCGCTACCTGCTGGATGCACGGCGCAAGCACCGTCCCACCCTGTTGGACGACGACTGCGACTCGCGCGTGCACTTCCTGTACCGCGCGGCCGAGATCGCCGGCGACCTGGGCGCCTCCGCGCTCTCGTACTGGTCGGGTGCCCGGCCGGAAGGCTGGAGCAGCGGTGATGACGAGCTGTTCAAGCGCCTCGCCTATCACGTGGGCAAGATCGAAGAAGTCTGCAGCCTGCACGGCACGCGCGCGGCCCTTGAGCCTGAGCCCGGCATGCTGGTCGAGAAGATGGGCGACTACGAACGGCTGGCGGGGTTAGTTGGAAGTCGGCCGGGGCTGACGCTGGACATTGGTCACCTTGAGTGTGTGGAAGAGAAGCCGGAGTGGGAGTATCTGTCGATTTATCAGGACGTGCTCTATAATGTTCAACTCGATGACATGCTTCCGGGGCGTCATCGCCACCTGTACTTCGGCGAAGGCAGCGTCGATTTCGCGCGCACCTTTCAGGCGCTGCGGGAAATCGGCTATGAGGGCCCGGCCTGCGTGGAGTTGAGCGAGGCCAGCCGCAACGCGGTGGAAACGGCCAGACGGGCAAAGGCATTCCTGGACAGCTGCATTGGCACCTGAGAACGAAAAACCGGACGACGAAGAGCGCACGATCACCGAGGTCGGGCGCGAACTGCTGAAGTATCTGCACCGCCGCATGGAAGAGCTGGGCACCAACCAGGCCAGCTACCGCCAGGCGCGCATGGAGCTGCTGAAGCACCTCGAGGAAAACCGGCCCCGCAAGCGCTTCAACTGGGGCTTCGAGGCCGTCTTCACCCAGGAGATCCACACGCTGGAAGAGCTGGGGCTCGTCAGCGTGAAGTACGGCTCGGGCGCTATCATGGCCGGGCGCACCAGCCCCAACCAGATCTACAACGTCAGCCTCACCGAGGACGGCAAAGACACCGCCCGCGTGATCCTGGAGCGCGAGTACCAGCACCGCAAGGACACCGCGCGCCTCGAGGAAAGCCAGGCCGAAGAGCTGGCCGACGACGAAGACGAAGACGACCTGGACGACACCGACCAGGCGCCCGAAGAATCCACGAAGATCAACAAACCCCAGGGCCTGCCCGGCGACGCCGCGGCCCACGACGCTCCCGAAGACGAGTAGCGCCGGGGACTGTCTGTCCTGAGTTCATCGAATGGTGCCCGTCTTCGAGCCTGGCTTGGCGTACCGCCGGGCGTTGAACAGCGAATTACCAATAACCAGTTTTCAATCACCAATGGGCAGGTGCAGCAGATCTGCCCTGCGTACACTGGCGCGGACACTCCTGTCCGCGCGCTGAAAGCGCAACTGTATTAGCCACGCGGAGGCGCAAAGGCGCCAAGGGCTTTTCTCAGCCCGAACGTAGTTCAAGTTCAGGGACCGTCATCCAACGCCAGGGCGCAAAGAACGCCACGGCCTTTGCGTTGCTTGCCCGATCATCGGCCAAGGGGCGCTCCACAACGCTGGAGCCGTGGCGCAACCTGGCGCCCTGACGTTGCACGCCGCTCAGCCCCACAAGTGACTGCCGAGCGCCGAACATCCCTTGGCGCCTCCGCGCCCCCGCGTGGCCTGATGCTTTACTTCGTGCTCATTCGTGCCCTTCGTGGACAACCGCAGCTGCTTTTCAAGAAAAGCTAACTGCAAAAGGCGGTTCTCCACGAAGACACACGAAGGTCGCGAAGCACTACAACGGCACTAGCAACGCGAAGGAACGAAGAAACGAAGGGCCCGGCAAGTTTCGACGCCGCTTCTGCTCAGGACAGGTTATGTTTTCCCGCCCCGCTGCATGCTCGGCCGAATCGAGACCTAAAAGCCCCCAATCCCGGCGTTTCCTTTATGCCCGCGCGGGGTTACGCTTCCCGTGATGCCGGACGACACCGCCGAGCCCGTGTCCTTCTCCAGCCACCTCGATGAGCTGCGCAAGCGGCTGATCTGGTCGCTGCTCGGCGTGTTCGTTGTCTTCTCCGTGGTCTTCGCCACCTTCGCCGACGACATCGTCCGCTACATCCTCGACATCGCCGTGGACACCCGCGACGGACACCGCATCCAGTTCGTCGTCATCAATCCCATGGAAACCTTCAGCACCACCATGCGCGTCAGCCTGTACGCGGCCGTGGTGTTCGCCTACCCGTGGGTGATGCTGCAGGCCTACCTGTTCATCGCGCCCGGGCTTTACCGCCACGAGCGCGGCTTCTTCCGCTTCGCCATTCCCTCGATTTTCGTGCTGTTCATGGGCGGTGCGGCCTTCGGGCGTTACGTGCTGCTGCCGATCAGCATCCCCTTCCTGCTGAGCTTCAACGTCAACGAATTCGGCGTGCAGGAAAGCTACACACTGGGCCAGTACCTGGGGCTGATCTTCGCCATGACCTTCGGCCTGGGGTTCATCTTCCAGATTCCTCTGGTCGTCGCCCCGTTGATCCGCTTCGGCCTGCTGTCGCCCGAATTCTTCAAGAGCAAGCGGCGCTACACCATCCTGATTGCCGTGATCATCGGCGCCATCGTGTCGCCGACCGGCAGTCCGATTGACATGTTCCTGGCCGGAATGCCGGTGTTTTTCCTGGTGGAAGGCGGGGTGTGGATCGGCCGTCTGTGGAAGCGGCAGGTACTGAAACGTGCAGAAAAAGAGGCGCTGGCGGCCGCCGAGCGCGGCGAGAAAGTGGACCCGGAAGCGCTGGCCGGCGGACTGGCGATCGACCTGGAAAAAAAGCTGCAGGAGTTCAGCCGGGGCGGTGCACGCAAGTTTGCGCGTGAGCTGGTTGCCGGCTTTCGGGAGAGCGGCCAGGACATCGAGACCATTTTCGACGACGACTACAAGGACACGGACAAGCCGCCGGTCGAGGTGAAGCTCAAGCCGCGCAAGCCGAAGTTCGAGCAGGAAACGGCGACGGCAACGGCGAGTGCCGAGTCCCGCGTCCCGAGTCCCGTGTCGAACACGGCCGGTCAGGAGTCCGCCGTCCCAAGTCCCGTGTCAACGGCGACTGCGGCGCAGCCATCCGAACCGCAAGACACAGGACCCGGGACACGGGACGCTGGACAAGCGGCACCCGACACGGAACAGGAATACCCCGACCGCCCCTGGGACGAAAACGTGGACGAAAACCTCGCCCGCTACATCGAGGACCGCATCAGCCAGCGCATGGAGCAGTTCTTCGAGCGCGAGCTGCGCCCCTGGATGGACCGCATCGAACACGAGCTGCAGGACCGCAACGGCAAGAATGGCGGGGGTTAGGGCTTCGGGCCTGGGGCTTAGGGATCCCGATTCCGCCCCAAGCCCCAAGCCCTATAACCCTCCTCCTCTTCTTCGTACTCTGTCCAACATGACGGTTTCGAACGATGAATGGCGCAACGTCAAACTGTTCGTCTGCGACGTGGACGGCGTGCTGACCGACGGCACCGTGATCTACGGCCCCGACGGCGAGCTGGCCAAACCCTTCTACATCCGCGACGGCATGGGCCTGCGCCTGCTTGAGGCCGCGGGCGTGCGCGTCTGCATCATCACCAGCGAGGACAGCCCCGTGGTCGCCGGCCGCGTCAAGCGCCTGATGCTGAGCGCTTATCGGCCGGGCATGAAGCGCAAGGGTGAAGCGCTGAAGGCATTGATGAATCAGTTCGAGGCCGAGGCTGCGCAAACCGTCTACGTCGGCGACGACGTCAACGACGCCGAAGCCTTCGAGGTCGCGGGCATTCCCTGCGCGCCGGGCGACGCCTCGAGTTTCGCGATTGAACGCGCGCGCCACGTGACCCATAAGCCGGGCGGGCGCGGCGCCGTGCGCGAACTGGCCGACCTGGTGATCGCGGCCAGGGGACTCAACCCCGACCAGCTGTGGCGCGGCATCCACAAGGCCGCCGAGTCCCACGACGCAGGAACAGTATAGCCAGCAGCGGCAACGCGAAGGCGGCGAAGCTGCGGCCGTGCTCGGCCGCGCATCCGCCCCCTCCGCCGCCGCCGCCGCCTGAGCTGGGCGCGCTGACACCGTCGCCGCTGCCGCCCACCACGCTGACGGTGTTGGGCGTCCACATGGCCCAGAAGATATCACCGGCGCTGCCGTCGCCCTCGACCTCGACGCGGAACTCGACCTGCCCGGCGTAAACCGGCGTGGTGACGAAATCGGCGCTGGCCAGGTTGCCATTGACGGTGGCGCTCAGCGTCTTCAGCAGCACGTTGCCGCCGCTGACGTCGTAGATGCGCAGCTCGTTCATGCCTGTGCCGATGCCCTCGAACACGAAGGTCATGGCCTGGGGAGCAGCGCCGAAGTCCACCACCACGTTGGTAGTGAAGCTCGCGGTTGTGCTCAGCTCGCCATTGAAGGCCGCATACAGGCCGAACGGGATGAACAGCCCGCTGCTGGCGGCAAAGGTCTGGTTGTTGGTCACCAGCGTGAGCCCGCCCGCGCTGGTCTGCACCGAGCCGTTGAACAGGCTGCCGCCCGGCTGCGCCGGCTGCACGATCACCAGCAGGTCGTGCACGCCGCTGCGCGCGGCCGTGACCAGCTGGGCGTCGGCGGTGCCGGGCCCAAGCTGCAGGCCTGAAGCCTCGTCGTTGCTGCCGGCCACGGACTTGTCGTCGGTGTCCAGGATGCGCACGCGCAGGCCGGAATTCGAGGCGGTGGTGACGGAGACGTCGATGGTGACGGCCTGCGGCGAGGCGCCGTGGTCCACGGTGTAGTGGGCGATCCAGGCGGCGTTGCCGGCGACGTTGGTGTTGCCGATGGGGCTGAAGTCCTGGGCGAAGAGCGGCGCGCAGAGCACGCACAGCAGGAGGGCAAGGGCAAGGGGTTTCATGGCGGCCTCGTTTCGTCTGTCGCAAGCTTATGCGAAACAGCGATAGAGCGCCAAACCAGAAATCACGCATCCTTTGCGAAAGCGCAATAGGTGCATCGGCCTTGCGTCGTCACAAGTGCCCGGCTACTTCACTTCAAGGCTGACCTGCGCTTTGGTGCAGCCGCCGTGGCCGTCACCGATGCCCACCTGCAGCTCGAAGCTGCCGCTGTTCTTCGCCTTCACGCGCAGGCCCAGCAGCAGCTGTTTCATGTCATCGGGCGTGGTGCCGTCCTGGATCGCCAGCCTGAGGGTATCCCCGGACAGTTCGTTGCCGGCGGCGGTGGCGACCAGGCGGCCGTCCACGTAGAAGCTGGTGGTCCGCCAGTCCTCCTTCCGCATCTCTAGGCCCTTGCCGGTGTTTCCGTCGGCGCAGCTCCAGCTGGCGCCTGCGCCCGAGAGGCTGAGCACCACCTGCCCGCCGCCGATCAGCCCGGCGTCATCCAGTTCCAGCACCGCGTCGGCCAATGCGGCGGAAGCCTCGCCGGTGGTCAGCGTACCGGCGGCCGTGAGCTGCAGGCCGGGGTCGTTGCTGCCGAAGCGTGCCAGTTCCGTGCCTATTCCTTCGAAGGCCCAGGCGAGCAGCGCCACCCCGCCGGCGGTGCCGAGCACACGCGTTTCGGACGGCACGCCGGCGCGTGCCAGGACGGTTCCCGCCACCGTGCCGTCGGACCACCACCAGTCGTCCGTCCGGTCTTTGCCGGGTTGCGAGACCGGGATGAGCAGACGATCGTCAATCCGAACAGGCACCGGAGACGTGTAGTTGCGCACACGCACGCGCTCCGCCACGCAGCGGGTGCCTTCCGGCGTGCCGTCGCTGAACCAGATGTTGAGCTGCTCGGCGTCGCGGACCAGCGCGAAGAAGCCACCCTTGGCCGCGGCCAGCACGACGCTGCCGCCTTTGAAGGATTCCGGTTTCAGCAGCTGCACGGTGCCTTCTCCGGTTCCGTCCGTGATCCAGAGGCCCGCTGACGACGGGCCGGCGACCACCAGCCTCTCCTGCCACGCCATCAACCTGCCCTCGCTGGAAAAGGCAGTACCGGTATTCCTGGCGCATGAGATGAGGGTGGTTGCGTCTCCGCTGTCGGTATCGAAAGCCACCAAGCCCTCCTGCTTGGTGTCCCACATCGAGCAGATGGCGAACAGCCGGTCGCCGACCACAGTCTGCTGCCTGCCGTACCAGTCGGCGTTCCCCTTGTTCACGTCCTTCCAGAGACGGGTGCCTTCGACCGTTCCGTCCGACAGCCAGGGCTCCGCGCCGTGTTCGGCGGAAATGCAGGCCATCGCCAGCTTGCCGTTGATCATCGCGATCGGCTGGATGCCGTCGATCGGGTCGTAGTCGCGTTTCTTCGTCAGCTCAATCTTGCGCAGCTCGCGGGTCCCCTCGGCCGTGCCGTCCGTGCGCCACAGCCACGAGGTTGCAGCGGAGTTGGACGCGTACTTCAGCATGCGAATGAAGACCTGGTGTTCGTCGCCAAGGATCATCGGGCGGTCAGAGTGCTTGTACTCGATCCCGGTGTTCAACAGCTCGAGCGTGCCCTCCGCGGTGCCGTCGGTGCGCCAGATGCTCCATTTCCCGTCCACCGCCGTGATGAAGACGGCCGCTTCGGCAACTTCGCTGTACATTATCTGCCGGTCGTAGATGCTGCCCTTCCATACTTCCTTCAGGCTGCCGGTACCCTCCCGCGTGCCGTCGCTGGCCCACAGGGCCGACTTGTGACGCCAGAGTATGCGGTTGCCGATGGGGAAGGTGGAAGCCCAGCCACCGGGGCTGTATCCGTCTTCGCCGATGTCGCCGTTGAGGACCTGTACGTTTGCGCCATCCAGGCCGGCCGACGCGAGCGAGACCAGGGCATAGCCCCAGTTGTCACGCGCCGTCACAACGGTCCATACGTAGCGGTCTCCGAGCTTCCACACCAGCCCCGTGGGCGCGGCGTTTGTCGGAAAGGCCGATACCCGGCGTGTGCCCTTGGCCGTGCCGTCCGTGGTCCAGAGCTGCAGGGCTGCCAGCTTCTCGTCCTGCCCGGGACCGAAAAAGTACCAGGGGCCGTCGGCTTCGAAGCGGAACAGCCGGGGCGTCGCCAGGTAGTCGGCGAAGTGTTCGATCACTTGCTGGGTGCCGTCGGGCGTGCCGTCCGTGAGGAACAGGTCGCACCGCCCCTTGCCGGCCGATGCGCAGAACCAGGTGCCGCCCGCGGCCTGAACCATCGGGCTCAGGGTGCTGGACTGCGGCTTGCGGACCAGGTCGATGAACAACTCGAACTTGTCGCCGGAGACGCGGAAAACTTCCGGGCCGGAACCGTCTCGGTCGGCCCGGAAGAACACCTGCCTGCCGTTGCAGCCGTGGAAAGGCCTGTACCTGTCGTAATCCAGCTTCTCGAAGTTCTCCGTGAACGCGAGTTTGCCGTCCTTTGCCGTCACGGCCCAGCCCGAGTGCGACGCGCCCGCCTTCGGTTCGCGACCGAAGGCATACAGCCTGTCTTCGTCGTGCAGGTACACGAATTCGCGGTCGGGCGAGGCCCACAGCAGCTTGGGCTCGTCGCCGCCCAGGCTCCAGAGCCCGGACTTGCCGCCCATGGAGGGGCACGCCAGCACGGTCTCGCCGGCCAGCCGCACGAAGCCCGGCTTCTGGCTGCCCCACAGATCCGCGAAGCCGAAGCTGAGTTCCGCTCGGGCCTTGGTGCCTTCCTTGGTGCCGTCGCTTGAAACCAGCGACCAGCTGGAGTCTTTGAACCAGACCAGCCACCACGCTCCGTTGTGATATGCGGGTGCGGTGATCATCGAGAACTCCCGGCTGCTTTCCGCAAGCAGCACGGGCGCCGGATCCTTCTCCGTGAAAGTCCAGCACTGGGCTTTCTTGGGATCGCTGCCGCTGGTGTAGAACACGCGCCCTTCCACCACCCAGAAGCCCAGCACGTCGGTGATATCGAGGTTGGCGACGGCCACCTCCTTCTCCGTTTCCGGGTCGAAGTAGCGAACCTCCGTCCGGAACTCCATGTTCATGGCCGCGTACCAGACGCGCCTGCCGTCAACGGCCACGCGACCCTGGATCCGGTCCAGTTCCGCGAAGTCGAGTTGGCTGGCGACGTGGGTGCCTTCCTTGGTTCCGTCCGTGTAGAACAGTGCAGCGCCGGGGAAATTGTCGCTCTGGGACACGAAGAACAGCCGGTCGCCGCACGGATGGAGCATGGTGACCACGCCGCCGTAACCGGTCTCGTTGTAGGCGACCACGCAGCGAGTGCCCGTCTGCGTGCCGTCGGTGACCCAGAGTTCCTGCCCGGAGCCGCCGCTGGCCGCCACGAAGTAGAGCTTCCCGCCCATCACCGTGAACTGGCTGGGGTACCATGCGGGCTGGCCTGTCAACGTGTCTCCGTACTCGTCCTTCTTCCACTCCGGCCGCGGCCAGTTGGCGAGCATGCGGGGTTCCGATTTGGCGACGGGCGAAGCCCAGAGTTCGTACTTTCCCCGGAAGGCGGTAAAAACCAGGGTGTCGCCGATGACAGCCATCTCAGACGGATTGCATCCGGCGCCGGGATCTGAGCCGGGCGACAGGTCCTTCAGCAGATGCTGCGCGGAAAGCGGCGCCGTGAGCGCACAGAGAAAAACCGGCAGCAGACATCGGATGATGCTCATCTTCGCCCCCATTTGAGTGAGAAGGCGATGCTAGGCCGGACCGAACGATGCTGCTACCGAAATCACAACATCTGTTTTCAGGCGGCGCGCGTGCTGATCGGCGGCGATCCGCGCAACGCCTGCACCGCGCGCTGCGTGCTGAGGAACACGCGGCCGGGGGCGAGGTGCTGTGTGAATCCGACCTTGTCGAAGCGGTCCATCACCGGGCCCTTTACCTCGGCCAGGTGCAGGGTGATGCCCAGGCCGCGCAGGGTGTGGGCCAGGCTTTCCAGAGCCTCCAGCGCGCTGGCGTCCACGCTGTTGACCGCGCTGAAGATCAGCACGATGTGCCGCAGCTCCGGCTGCTCGGCGACCTGCCTGGTCAAGCGGTCCACGATGTTGCGGGTGTTCGCGAAGAACAGGCTTTCGTCGATGCGCACCAGCAGCAGGCCGGGGAAAGTCTCCACCGCGTGGCGCTTCACGTTGCGGAAGTGCTCGCTGCCCGCCAGGCGGCCCACCACCGCGATGTGCGGCCGGCTGCTGCGCGCGATATAGGCCAGCAGCGAGGCGCCCACGCCCACGCCGATGCCGATCTCCACGCCCAGGCCCAGCACGGCCAGGATCGTCACGCCCATCAGCGCGCCGTCGGCCTTGCTGTAGCGCCACAGGCGCAGCAGCTCTTTGAAGTTGACCAGGCCGGCAACCGCCACGATCACCGTGGCCGCCAGCACCACCTGCGGCAGGCTGGCGAACATGGGCGCTAAAAACAGCGCGATGGCGGCGATCAACGCCGCGGTGATCAGGCTGGCCAGGCCGGTGTTGGCGCCGGCGTCGTAGTTCACCACCGAGCGGCTGAAGCCGCCGGTGACGGGAAAGCCGCCCGTGAAGCCGCTCGCCACGTTGGCCGCGCCCAGCGCCAGCAGCTCCTGGTTCGGCTCAATGGTCTGCCTGCGCTTGGCGCCGAGCGAGCGCCCGACCGAAACACTCTCTACATAACCCGCCAGCACGATCGCCAGCGCGGCCGGCACCAGCGCGCCGATCACCGGCAGGTCGAGCGACGGCAGCGTCAGGCCCGGCAGGCCGGTGGGGAACTCGCCGACCACCTTCACGCCGAAGCGCGCATCCAGGCCGAAGAAGAAAATCGCGCCCATGCCCGCCAGCACCAGCAGCGCGGGGCCGATGCGCGACACCAGTTGCGCGGCGCCCTCGGACAGGCCCACGCGCTTCAGCAGCTTGCGCAGCGGGCTGCGCATCAGCACCAGCAGCGCGATCGCCGAGGCACCCATGGCCAGCGTCACCCAGTTGGTGCCGGGCAAAGCCTGCGCCAGCGAAATCACCGCTTCATAAGGAAGGTGACCGGCCGCGGCCTGCACGCCGAAGATGTGCTTGAGCTGGCTGATCACGATCAGGATGCTGGAGCCGGTGATGAAACCCGCCACCACGGGGTGCGAAAGCAGGTTCGCGACAAAGCCCGCGCGGAACGCGCCCAGCACAAGCTGGATCACGCCGGTCATGATCGCCAGCAGCAGCGCCAGCTTGATGTATTGCTCGGAGAAGGGCTCGGCGAAGGGGGCCAGCGCCGTGGCGGTCATCAGGCTGATCACCGCGACCGGGCCGACGCTCAGCACGCGGCTGCTGCCCAGCAGGCCGTACACGAACAGCGGCACGATGCTGGCGTAAAGGCCGTATTCGGGGGGCAGGCCGGCAAGCATGGCGTAGGCCAGGCTCTGGGGGATGAGCATGACGGTGACGATCAGTCCGGCGGTGATGTCGCCGCCGAGGTTCTTGCGTTCGTAGCGGAACAGCCAGTTGGTGAAGGGCAGGAGGTTCTGGAGTTTCATGGCTTTTCCTTCCTTAACATGTCACGCGACGAGGCGCCCGCATCACAACGCTACGCGATGGCCTGCAGGTCCTGGCCCAGCTTCTTGGCGATGCTGCTGCACATCAGGTCGCAGAGCTGGAAGACGCTGTCGTCACTGATGCTGTAGACCGTGAACAGGCCGTCCTTGCGGCGGTTGACGTAGCCCGCGTCGGCGAGCTGCGAAAGGTGCTTGCTGACGTTGGCCTGGCTGAGGCCGGTGCTGTCCACCAGCTCGTTGACGTTCTGCTCGCGGCTCATCAGCGAGTTCAGCAGGGCCAGCCGGGCGGGCTCTCCGAGCAGCTTGAAGCGGGCGGCCACCAGTCCCAGCGCGGCGGCTCCCAGCGGTTTGAATTCCTTTTTACGTGCCATGGGGCGCTCCTTGAAATTTCGTGCTTCTGCCTATTGACTATATAACCATCAGGGAATATAGTCAATTCCATAGATGTTCCTATAGCAACACCGGAACACGGTAACAAAAGGAGAAAGACATGACTGCAATCGCGACCAAGCCGTTCATCAAGCAGGTCACCATCGAGGGGGAAGGCTGCCTGGGCTACATCATCGGCGACCGCGCCAGCGGCAAGGCCGCCATCATCGACCCCCGCCACGACCTGGTGGATGAGTTCCTGGCCATACTGAAGAAGGAAGGCCTCAAGCTCGACCTGGTGATCGACACCCACACCCACGCCGACCACCTGTCCGGCGCCGCGGACCTGAAAAAGCGCACCGGCGCGAAGTACGGCATGATCCAGGGCACCCTGGTTGAGCCCGCCGACAAGGCCTTCGCCGACGGCGAGGTCTACAACCTCGGCGAAACCGAGCTGCGCGTGATCGCCAGCCCGGGACACACCCCGGATTCGCTCACCGTCTACGTGGACGGCAACCTGTTCACCGGCGACACCATGCTGATCGGCGGCTCCGGCCGTACCGACTTCATGGGCGGCGACGCCGGTGAGCTGTACGACAGCTTCCAGAAGTTCAGTGAGTTCGGCGACGACGTGACGGTGTGGCCGGGCCACGACTACCAGGGCCGCACACACAGCACGCTCGGCAAAGAGCGCGAGCACAACCTGATCTTCACGCTCGGCACCCGCGAGGCGGTGATCGAGAAGCTTTCCGTGCGCGGCCCGCTGCCGCAGGGCATGGCCGAAATCCTGACCTTCAACCGCAAGGGCACCGACAGCGCCTCGCACATCGAGTGCAAGACCGTGCACGAGATGCTGAAGGACGACCCGCACGCCCTGCAGATTGTGGACGTGCGCAGCGCCCTTGAGTTCAGCGGCGACCACATCGAAGGCGCCTGGAACATCCCGCTCGAAGAGCTGGAGAAACGCGTCACCGAGCTGAACACAGCCAAGGGCACCGTGGTACTGACCTGCGCCACCGGCAACCGCGCGCTGATGGCCAGCCAGATCCTGCAGCGCCGCAAGTTCACGAACTTCAAGATCATGGACAGCGGCATGAACGGCTGGATCAAGAAGAAGCTGCCCTACAACAAGGGCCGCCGCGTGCTCAGCCTGATGCGCCAGGTGCAGATCGGCGCGGGCCTGCTGGTGCTGCTCGGCATGGTGCTCGGCACCTTCGTGAACCCCTGGTTCTACGGCATCAGCGCTTTCGTGGGCCTGGGCCTGACCGTGGCCGGTACCACCGGCTTCTGCGGCATGGCCCTGGTGCTGATGCAGCTGCCCTGGAACAAGGTCGCGCCCACACCGGGCGGCGGCACCACCGGCGGCTGCAGCGTGGGAGGCACGGCCTCCGGCGGTTGCGGAGTCGGCGGCGGAGTGGCCTCCGGCGGCTGCGGCGTTGGCGGCTAAATCGTGGGGAGCCGCGGAAACGCGGCTTCATGACAGGCCGCGCACCGCTTGCCCGCCGCGCGCGGCCCGAAGGGGTGGCGAAAGCCACCCCTTCATTTTCCCGGCGGGATGCGAAACCACAGGCACAACGTTTCCACTATGGGCCGCGAAGGCTATCGTGGGGCAAGAAGGAGAAGCAAATGTCCGTCGCTACCTTAGAGATGAAGGTCGTTGACTTCGGCCGTGACTGCAAGACTTACCTGCTGTGGGACGCCGCCAGTAAAGAGGCCGCGCTGATCGACCCGCGCTTCGACCACGTGCCGGCCTACGCGGCCGAGCTGGAGAAAGCGGGCCTGAAGCTGAAGTACGCGATCGACACCCACACCCACGCCGACCACCTCTCCGGCGCCGACCGCCTGCGCAACCTGACCGGTTGCGCGATCGTGATGAGCGAGCACACCAAGTCCAAGGTCGCCGACTACAAGGTAAGCGACGGCGAAAAACTCAAACTCGGCGATCAGGAGCTGACCTTCGTGCTGACCCCGGGCCACACCCCGGACAGCATGAGCATCTTCGACGGCGCGCGCGTTTACACCGGCGACACCCTGTTCATCGGCGGCGCCGCGCGCACCGACTTCATGGGTGGCGACCCCGGCAAGCTGTACGACAGCTTCCGCAAGCTGGAAGCGCTGGGCAAAGACGTCGAGGTCTGGCCCGGCCACGACTACAACGGCAAGCACAGCAGCACGGTGGCGGCCGAGCTGCAGACCAACCCGCACTTCAAGGCCGACAAGGATGGGCTGAAGGCCATGCACCGCACCAAGGGCGAGTTGCCGGCCAACATGGCCGAGATCCTGAGCTTCAACAGCGAGGCCGGCCTGCCCGAAGACAGGATCATCCGGCCCGCCGACGTTGCAAAGCTGGGCACGCCGGGCAAGGACTTCACCCTGCTGGATTCGCGCTTCGTGGACGAGTTCGAGGCCGGGCGCATCGAGGGCGCGGTGCTGGTCCCGCTGCCGGAGTTGCGGGACCGCTGGGCCGAGGTCGAGAAGCTGCCGCACCCCGTAGTGAGTGTCTGCCGCAGCGGCGTGCGCGCCACCATGGCGATGATGACCGCGCGCCACGCCAGCGACGAAGACTGGCTGCTGCTGGAAGGCGGCATGCAGGCCTGGCAGAAAGCCGGCCAGCCGATGGTCAGCGACAGCGGCAAGGCGCCTGACGTCATCACCAGCAAGTTCGCCACCGGAGGCTCATGCGCCGCCGGCGGTGGAACCTGCTCAGTGGTGGGGTAGGGGCCTGCCTGCTTCATCGAGCCGGCTGCGGCGTTCCGCACCGGGTTGAACAGCGAGTTACCAATAACCAGTTTTCAATTACCAGTTGGCTGGTGTGCCCAGTGGCGCGGACATTCCTGTCCGCGCTTTGATTGGAACACGAAGTAGCGAAGAAGCGAAGAGTCTCGCGGCACTCGAACGCTACTCGCGGTCAGGGAGCACGAGCCAACGCCAAGCCGCCAGGAACGCCGCGGCCTTTTCGTGGCTTGCGCGTCCTTTGGCCAATCGGCTTGCAGCAACGTTGGAGCCGTGGCGCAACCTGGCGCCACGGCGTTGATTGCCGCTCAGACCCACACGTGGCCGTCGAACGCCAATCACCCCTTCGCGTCCCCGCGCCTCCGCGTGGCTAATGCTTTTCTTCGTGATCCTTCGTGCCCTTAGTGGGCAAACGCAGTTGTTGTCCAAAAGAAGAGCGAACTGCAAAAGCGTTTGCCCACGAAGTTCACGAAGCACTTCAACAGCTAATGCCACGCGGGGGCGCGAAGGCGCCAGGAGTCTCGCGGCACTCGAACGCTACTCGCGGTCAGGGAGCACGAGCCAACGCCAAGCCGCCAGGAACGCCACGGCCTTCTACTGACAACTGCAACAACAAGTGAACCACTAAGGGCCACTAAGGACCACGAAGCAAAGCATGACACGCCTTTCTTCGTGGCCCTTAGTGGCCCTTCGTGGTTCACCGCAGTTGCTTTTCATCAGAAGCGTGTTTCGACTTAAAGGATGAATGCAGAGCTCAGAAGCTGCTTGCCATCCCTTTGGCCAATCAGTGTGCCAGAGCGGTATTGCCGTGGCGCACCCTGGCGGCTTGGCGTTGTTACCCGCTGGACTGGCCGAATGATCGCCGACCACCGACCAGCCCTTCGCTCCCCCGCGTGGCCTTCTGCCGTTTGCTTTTTGTGGGGCCGAAGACAGGGACCCTTCGTTGAACTCAGGGCGGGGACAGTCGCATAAAAAAAAAGTTGTTGCCCATGAAGCCCTTCAATCCGGGCTTCTCGGGCGGGTGGTGAATTCCTGTGCTGGAAAAACGTGCCGCACCCCCAAATTTTGTCGCACCGGTCTGGATACTTGGGGCGTGATCAGAACAGGAGTTCCCCATGTCCCGTTACCCTCGTGTCAAACCCAGGCCTTCCAGGCCGCAGCCCACGAAGACGGCCGACGAAGCGCTGAACCAGGACGCGCGCAAGCTGTACAGGCTTAAGGGCGGCGACTTCATCGAGGCTTCCATCCAGCGCCTCGAGAAGCTGCTGGCCCTCCACGACCGCGAAATGGCGCAGCTGGAGGCTGATGAACTGGCGAACAAGAAGCGCTGGCTGGTTTCGCCCACCATGGTACTGCGCCTGCAGCGCGAGCTGGAACGCTACCATGCACTGCGCGCGGAGCTGATCGAGCAGGTGTTCCAGCTCGCGTCCCAGGGTGCGCCCGCGCCGGACGTGCCGCAGGTCACCTCGACCGAACCCACGCAGCCGAGCCCGGCGGGGCAGGAAGGGGGGCAGGCCAACCCGGCCGTCACGGCTGCGGCATAAGGGCGATAAAGGCTTTTCAAGGGCGGGCGGTGACCCTAAATTCTCCGCGCACCCGAGAAAGCCGAGATGAGCTCCAGCCCAGTGAACATCGTCGTAGCCACCAACAACCGGCACAAGTTCCGTGAGATCAACCAGATCCTGCACGGGCTGCCGGGCGTTGAGTTGCAGGCGCTGAGTGCCTTCACGGGCGTGCCGGAGATCCGCGAAGACGCGGACACCTTCGCCGGCAACGCGCAGAAGAAGGCGTTCGAGATCGCGCGCTTCATCGCGCTGGTGGGGCGGGTCGGCTTCGCCAGCCAGTCCACGTCGATCGACGACGACGACGAGACCGACTTCGAGCAGCTGTCGGCCAAGCGCCACCGCAGCACCAGCGGCCGCCAGCGCAAGGTCAGCCTGACGCCTGAGCGCATGCCCAAGGTGGTCAAGCCCACCAACCTGGAGCTGCTGGTGATGGCTGACGACAGCGGGCTTGAGGTGGACGCCCTGGGCGGCGCGCCGGGAGTGATCAGCGCGCGCTACGCGGGCAAACAGGGCGACGACGCGGCCAACAACGCGCTGCTGCTGAAGAACCTGAAGGGGGTGCCGGCGGAAAAGCGCAAGGCGCGCTTCGTCTGCGAGATCGCGCTGGCCAGCCCGCAAGGCATACTGTTTACAGTGCGCGGAACGGCGGAAGGCACTATCATTGACGAGCCGCGCGGCAAGGGCGGCTTCGGTTACGATCCGCTGTTCCTGTACCCGCCGCTGAACAAGACCTTCGGCGAGCTTCCGGCGGAAGAAAAGAACAAGATCAGTCACCGGGCAAAAGCGCTGGGGAAGTTCAGGCTGGAGCTTGAGAAGCTGCTGGGGAAGTAGGCGGCAGGCGGGAGGCGGCAGGCGGCAGTTAACGGCGACTGCGGGAGTTCTCAATGGCGCGGCGGGAACGAAGCGGTTTTCGGAACCTCAACGTATGGCAGAAGGCGATGGTCGCCGTAAAAGAGATCTACCAGCTGACCCGCAGGTTTCCAAAAGACGAGTTGTACGCCCTGACCAGCCAGACTCGCCGCGCGGCCGCTTCGGTGCCGATGAACATAGCCGAAGGGTACAAGCGCAGGCGCTACCCCAAGGACTACGTGCGCCTGCTGGTAACGGCGCACGGCTCGCAGGGTGAAGTAGAAACAGCGATTGAGATAGCATACATGCTTGAGTACATCACCGAGGCGGACTGCGAGAGACTGTTGGACGTGTACGACGAACTCGGGCGAATGCTGAACGGCCTGATTGACAGTGTTGACAAGGGCGCAAACAAGAACAACCGGTAGACCCAGGGTATTGAGCGGTTAACTGCCGCCTCCCGCCTGCAGCCTGCCGCCTGATCCAGGAGACACCCATGACTCAAAAACTCTGCGAAAAGATCTGGCGCAACGGCGAATTCATCGCCTGGGAAGACGCCACCGTGCACGTCTGCGCGCATGTGCTGCATTACGGCAGTTCGGTGTTCGAGGGCATCAGGGCCTATGACGTGGGCGGGCAGGCCGGCATCTTCCGCCTGAAAGACCACATCCGCCGCCTGTTCGACAGCGCCAAGATCTACCGCATGGAGCTGAAGTTCACGCCCGAGCAGGTAGAGCAGGCCTGCGTGCAGGCCGTGAAGGTCAACAACTTCAAGGCCTGTTACCTGCGGCCGATCGCCTACCGCGACCTGGGGCCCATGGGCGTGAACCCGCTCAAGAACCCGGTCACCCTCGACATCATCACCTGGCACTGGGGTGCGTATCTCGGCGCTGAAGCGCTCGAAAAGGGCGTGGATATGCAGATCAGCACCTGGACGCGCAACCGGCCGAACACCACGCCGGCCATGGCCAAGGCGGGCGCGAACTACGCCAGCGGCGCGCTGATTAAAATGGAAGCGATCCTGAACGGCTACAGCGAGGGCATCGCGCTGGACAACAACGGGCTGCTGAGCGAGGGCAGCGGCGAGAACATTTTCGTGGTGCGCGACGGCATCATCACCACGCCCAGCGGCGGGCACTCGATTCTCAAGGGCATCACCCGCGACACCGTGATGCGCCTGGCGCGCGAAATGGGCATCGAGGTGGTCGAGACCAACTTGACCCGCGAGCAACTGTACATGGCCGACGAAGTATTCGCGGTAGGCACGGCCGCCGAGGTGACGCCGATCCGCAGCCTGGACAAGATCAGCATCGGCAGCGGCAGCCGCGGTCCGATCACGGAGAAGATCCAGAAAGCGTACCTGGACCTGGTGCAGGGGCGCGGCGAGGACAAGTGGGGATTTATCACTCGCGTGTGAATGATCACAATGTAGAAACGACCCGCGGCCCGTCCGCGGGTCGTTCCGTGTCTGATGATTGTAGTTGTGGATTATTTCTTACGTTCTGATTGGAAAAGCTGCTGCTGAGGCGGTAGCCTTTTGTGTAATTGCACATACTGTCTCTATTGACCGGTTGGTCAGATGCGCCTAACTTCCCCCAAGCGCGAGGCCAGATACCGCCAGCTGTTGCAGGCCGCCCTCAAGATATTCGGGCGCGATGGCATCGATGGCGCCTCCGTAGCCGACATTGCCGAAGCCGCCGGTGTTGCCAAGGGCAGCGTCTACCTTTACTTCGACAGTAAGGAGGCCTTGGCGGGCGATCTGGTTCGCCACCTCTTTACCTTCGAAGATGACGGCGCCCGCCTTTCCGACGAGCTGGAGCCCTTGGCGCGCATCCTGGCCTTCTGCGAGTCCCATGAGAAACGCATCTTGAGCCTCGGCGACGACGCCCCGGTGGTGCTGCACATGTTCGGTCATGTGGGCAAGAAGGCCGACGACCAGCTCGGGCGCGGGGTGCGGCAACTGATGGCGGAGAGTCGATTCGCCATCCAGGTGTTGTTGCGCAGGGCCATGGATAAGGGCCAGGTGCCCGGCTGCGATGATTGCGGACGTGGGGCAGCGATCCTGCTGGCGACGATGATGGGAACCGTCCACCAGAAGCTGGCCATGCCGGACCTGGTTGGCGAGGGCGGGCTCGGCGTCCGCGATGCCGTTAGCAACGCCATGCGTGGGCTTGGCGCGTTGATGTAGGGGGTTGGGTGTTCAGGGTTTTCCAGGCAAGCTCACCCGAGGTCGAGGTGGACGGGCGCACCGTTCTGGCGGTGTCGTCGGGCATGCTGGTCGGCGCCGTCGCGCGCGAGCTGCTGGAAAGCTGCGGGCTATCCTCGATCCAGCCCGCTGAGTGGTACTCGCAGCAGGCCTGGCTGGACGTCTACCGCAAGATCCACGACTACCTTGGGCCGGACACTCTGTACTCGATCGGGCGGCGCATCCCTTACTCGGCCCAGTTTCCCGACGAGCAGATGTTCGACGTGCCCTCAGCGTTGCAGTCGATCGACGTGGCCTACCACCACGCCCACCGAGGAGGAGAGATCGGCGAGTACAAATACGTCGAGGTGGGGCTCGACCATTACGAAATCCGCTGCAACAACCCTTACCCCAACCAGTTCGACATCGGCATCATCGCCTCGCTGGTCGAGCGCTTCCACGGCCGGTTGCAGTTCCGTGTGAACATGAAGCAGCCCGCGGCCCAGCCGGATCAGAACAACGCCTGCGTGGTCGAGATCGTGCGGGCGTAGGGGCGATGCTTGCTTCGCCCGCGGGCACGTGCCCCCCAAGGGTTGCCCTACCCCGCACGCGGGTGAAAGCGCTGCATCACGCTGCGCAGCCGCTTCTGGTCAACGTGCGTGTAGATCTGCGTGGTGCTGATGCTGACGTGGCCCAGCATTTCCTGCACGCTGCGGATGTCGGCCCCGTTCTCGAGCATATGGGTGGCAAAGCAGTGGCGCAGGGTGTGCGGGTGGATGTCGTCGCTGCGCAGGCCGGCCATGCGCGCGTACAGCTTCACCAGGTCCCACACCCGCGTGCGCGACAGCCGGCGCCCGGACTTGCTGACGTAGACGAAATCGCCCGGCCGCTTCAGCAGGGCGGGACGTCCGCGCTCGAGCCAGCCGCGCACGTGCTCGATGGCGCGGGCGCCGATCGGCACGACGCGCTCCTTGTTGCCCTTGCCGCGCACGGACAGGTAGCCAGCCTCGAGGTGCAGGCGGTTCAGGGTGAGGCCGCAGACCTCGCTGACGCGGGCGCCGGTGGCGTACAGGGTATGCAGGATGGCGCGGTCGCGCAGCAGCAGCGGGCGCGTGCCGACCGGGGCGTTCAGCAGCGCCTCGACGTGTTCCTCGGTGAGGTAGTCGGGCAGGGGCTGGGCCAGCTTGGGGGGCTGCAGGTGCTGGGCGGGGTCGTGCTCGCTGCGTTTCTCGACGCCGCAGAAGCGGAAGAACATGCGCAGGGCGGAAACCCGCCGCGCCACGCTGCGGGCGGAGATGCCGGCGTGACGCTGCTCGGCCAGGAACTCGACCAGGTCGTCGGGGCGCACGGCGAAGGCCTCGAAGATGTCGCGCCGGAACAGGAACTCGAGCAGCAACTCGAGGTCGCGGCGGTACGCGACCAGCGAGTTCTCGGCCAGGCCGCACTCCAGGCGCAGGTAGTCAAGGTAGGCTTCCAGCAGAAGCCGAAGTTCACAGGAACCGCCGCCCATGGGGCCTCCCGGCGCACCGGCGCCAAGGTGGCCTATCGGCAGTTCAGGCGCTGCTGCTTGATGAAGTTCCGGATGCTGATCAGGGGCAGCGCCGCGAACGGGGTGTACAGAAGCGCGTAGGCGAACGAAACCAGGCCGGTGCAAATATCGCGCTCAATGAAAGCCGCGACCGAAACCGCCAACGCCGGAAACACGACGAGCAGCCCGAACAGCGCGGCCAGGGCCGGCACCAGGATCATGCCCGTGGTCTTGGGTTTTGTTCTGCCTGCGGGTCGCGCCAGATGCGCGCACAGGTCGCCGTAGTGGTAGGGGATTTCGGCCGTCCGGTTCATTCCTTATTAATACCCCATGGACGGGCAGTCGCCAAACGCCGGCGCTACTCCGTCTCGCGGATGAAGCGGTCGATGTCTTTGTTCTTGCCTACCAGCATCAGCACGTCATCGGCTTCGGGCTTGGTGTCGGGGCCGGGGATGCTGATCGACTCCGCGCCGCCCTCCTTGGCGGGCTTGCGGATCGCCACCAGGTTTACGCCGAAGTTCTTGCGCAGCTGCAGCTCCAGCAGCGTCTTGCCCAGAATCTCGCGCGGCGCCTTCACCTGCACGAAGCTGTGCTCGCTGCCGATGTCCACGGCCTCCAGCAGGCTGGGCTTGGCCAGCTTCTGGGCCAGCTTCAGCGCCGCCTGTTCCTCGGGCATGATCACTTCGTCGGCGCCGAGCCGGCGCAGGATGGTTTCCTTCACGCGGTCGTTGGCGCGCGCGATCACGCGCGGGTAACTCAGGTCGCGCGCCGCCAGCATCGCGAGCTGGCAGGCCTCGAAGTTCTCGCCGATCGCCACCACCACGGTGTCCACCTTGCCCAGGCCCAGCGAGCGCTGGGTTTCCAGCTCCGTCGCGTTGGCGGTAACGGCCAGCGCGACCCTGTCCTTGATCGCGTCCACGACGTCGGGGTTGGTGTCGATGGCGATGACCTCAAGGCCGTCCTTGGCCAGCGTCTCCGCCAGCGCCATACCGAAGCGACCCAATCCGATGACAGCAACCTTCTGCATGTTCGTCCCGTCTTCCCATTCCCGTTCCGGCGCAACTGCGCGCCGGTCCCCGGCGCTTCCGCCGGGGCTCTAGCCAATCATGACCTGTTCTTCCGGGTACTCGAATTTGCGCGGCTGCTTGCTGCCGATTGCGAGTACCAGTGTCAACGGCCCGACTCGCCCCACGTACATGCAGGCGATGATGATCAGCTTGCCGAGCCCGGTCAATTCCGTGGTGATGCCGGTGCTCAGGCCCACCGTGCAGAACGCGCTGACAACTTCGAAGGCCAGCTTCTCGAAGCCCTGCTCGACCGAGCCGATGCCGTCGGCTTCCGTCAGCATCAGCAACAGCAGCGCCGTGTTGGTGAACGTCAGCACCAGGAACAGCATCACCAGGCTCTTGCGGATCAGAGCTTCCGGGATGCGCCGCTTGAATGCCTCCGTCGGGCGGCCGCGCAGGGTGGCGACCACGGCAAGCAGCATGACCACGAAGGTGGTGGTCTTGAGGCCGCCGCCTGTGCTGCCTGGGCTGGCGCCGATCAGCATGAGCAACATGGTGAAGAACTGGGTTACCGGAAGCAACTGCCCGTAATCCACGCTGTTGAAGCCGGCGGTCCGCGGCGTCATGCCCTGGAAGAACGAGGCCGCCAGCTGCTCGGAGAAGCCGCGGTCCTTCAGGGTGTTGCCGGCCTCCAGCGCCCAGAAGCCGAAGGTGCCGACCAGCAGCAGCGCCAGCGTCACGATCAGTACGATGCGCGTCTGGGTCGAAAGCCGCGGCAGCTGCTGGTGCCGCACCTTGCGCCGGATGATCGGGATGCGGCGGAAGTACGGATTGGCCCAGAAGCGATAGGTCGCAAGGTCCACGATCACCGTGAAGCCGACGCCGCCCGCGATCACCAGGCCCGAGATGCTCAGCACCACCGGCCAGTCGCCCGCGTAGCGCACCATGCTGTCGCCGTACAGCGCGAAGCCCGCGTTGCAGAACGCGCTGATGCTGTGGAACGCCGAGTAATAAATCTGCTCGCCCGTCGGCAGCGGCGCGCCGGCGGCGTCCACCCAGTGCCCGTACAGCGCCAGCCCGCCCAGCAGCTCGAAGCTGAAGGTGATGCCCACGATCCACGCCGCCAGCCGTCCCACGCGCCCGACGAAATCCAGGTTCAGCATCTCTCCCACGGCCGCCGCGCCGCGCACGCCCATGCCGCGCCCGAACGCGAGCCCGAAGAAGGCGGCGAAGGTCATGATACCCAGGCCGCCGCACTGGATGAGCGCGAGGATCACCAGCTGGCCGAAGCGCGTCCAGGCCGCGCCGGTGTCCACCACCACCAGGCCGGTCACGCAGGTGGCGGAGGTGGCGGTGAAGAACGCGTCCAGGAAGCCGATTTCGTGCCCGGGTGTGTGCGCGCCCGGCAGCAGCAGCAAGCCGGTGCCCAGCAGGATCAGGCCGCCGAAGCTGCCGGTAAACACCAGCAGCGGGCTCTGGATCAGGCGGGTCAGTATGCTGAAGAAGCGCAGCAGCCGGATCGTCACGAACGCGCCCAGCCCGGCTTGCGTCAACAGCGCGAACGCGTTGAACGTGTCCGCTTCGGTCAGAACGCCGCTGGCCCAGTGAGAAGCGAGGAACAGGCCGAGGCCCATCAGAAGGCCGACCAGCAGCCCAAGGGTGTCGGTGGGGGCCTGGCGCCAGCCTTCCGCCAGCGTGCGGCTGGCGATGTAGACGCCCAGCGTTTCCCCGATCAACAGGATCAGGCAGAGCGCCTGCAACACGGTGATCCAGGGCGTCCAGGAATCGGGGAACGCCTTGCCGTGGTAGAGCAGAAAGCTGGCGAGCGCGACGACGGCTGTGATGGTGTTGACCCAGAAGTAGCGCTCGCGCCATTTTTCGACGCGTTCGTCCGTGAAGATGCGGGTGATCAGCTTGGTGTCTGTCACGTCACCCCCGGCGCGCCATGCGCCAACCGCCCGGCAGGCTAGTAATCCTGCCGGTGCACGCAAATGAGGATGCCGTTGGAGGCGCGTCTCGATTCGCGCCGGGCGGCTCCTCTCCAACGCCTGCGGGGTTAGCTGACGGGCTCGGGCCGAAGAGTAGCCCTACGCTGGCGCGATTAGCCCCAGAAACCTGGGTCCCCCGCTCGCGCCTTTGCCTGGCGCGACTCGGCGATGAAAAAAGGCTATCCCGCCAAAGTTGACGAGTCAATAGCAACCGCCGGGAACTGCTTTTCACCACGAAGTACACGAAGGACCACGAAGGCCCGTTGGTGCTTGTGCGCTGTTCCGCCGATCGGGTTCAGAGCCACGATGGAAGATTGCAACTCCTTCTCTACGAGGAACGAAGTCTGGGTGGGAATCCCGGCCACCATTTCCTTTGTGTGTGCAGTATCTCGGTGTTTTCTTCTCCCCAACCGTCAGGCGTCAAAGCGAACAACCGCGCCGAAGCCTTGGTGGTCCTTCGTGTCCTTCGTGGTCAACGGCAGTTGAGAAGTGATTACGCGCCAAGCATGCGGCGGCTGATGCGCTTGCCGAGTTCGACCGCCGGCTGGTCGTAGGGGTTCACGCCAAATGCCCAGCCGGCATACGTCGTCGCGATCTCCAGCCCCATCACCAGCTCGCCCAGTGTTGACGCGTCAAGATGTGGCAGGGTCAGCGTCGCGTTGGGGCGCTTGCGCTCGGTGCAGGCCTGCGCCGTGCCCGATTGCTGCGAGTTGATCACCTCGCCCAGCGTCTTGCCCCGCACGTAACCCGCGCCGAAATGCTCCCACTCGAACTCGCCCAGCCGGATGTCCGGCCGATGCTTCTCCACCCGCATGAACAGCAGCGCCTTGTCGTTCGGGCCCTCCAGGAAAAGCTGCAGCTGCGAGTGCTGGTCCGTCGCGCCCACTGCCGGGATCGCCGCCTGGCCCTTGCCGTCCTTGCCCAGGGACTCGTCCCACAGCTGTACGAACCAGCTCGACAGGTACGCGAGCCTTGAGCTGTAGGGCATCACCACCAGGCTGTGCTTGCCGCGCTTCAGGCACAGCTCCGGCGCCAGCAGGCCCAGTGTGGCGGGCCAGTCGTCGGCTGTCACTCCGCTGGTGCACAGCTCGGCCGTGCGAGCTGCGCCCTGCAGCAGCGCCGCAATGTCGATGTTCATCAGCGCCGCGGGCGCCAGCCCGGCCGCGGTCAGCACGCTGAAACGGCCGCCCACGGCGGGTGGGATCTCCGCGGTCGGAATGGCGTGCCGCTCCGCGAATTCGCGCAGGTGGCCCTTTGCGGGGTCGGTGATAGCCAGCATGTGGTCAGCGAGTTTCAGGCCCGCCTTGGCCAGCTCGCCGGCGAAGTAGCCGAGCGCGGCCACGGTCTCGATCGTGCCGCCGGACTTGCTGACCGGGATGAACAGCGTGTGCTCAAGCTCGATCGCCTCGCGTATCTCGGCAAAGAGCGTCGGGTCGGTGTTATCCACCACGTGCAGTGCGGGCCCGCGCGGCTGCAGCGCGTGCACCAGCATCTGCAGACCCAGCGAGCTGCCACCGATGCCCAGCAACACGATGTGCCTGTGCCTGCCCAGCAGCGGCTGGGTGGCGCGCAGGATGTTTTCGAGCATCTCGGCGTCGTGGGCCAGGCCCATGTGCGCGTGCAGGCCGTAGGCGCGCTCGGCGGCCAGAGTCTGGCGATACTCCAGGACGTGCGAATCCAGCGCCGCGACGGCGTCTTCGCCCAGGCCGTGTTCGCCCACGGCCGGCTCAAGCAGGTTGCTGATGTCGAGTTTGATGGCCATCCCGCGGTTAGCTTGCCTTGCGCTTGCGGTCTCGCTTCGGCGGGCGCACGGTGCGCCATTCTGCGGTTTGTTCCTTGACGACTTCCCGGCCGTCTTTGTCGGTGTAGATGACAAGGCAGGTGTCCGACCTCACCTCGGCGGGTGCTGCTTTTTTCCTGGCCTTGCTCATTGCTTTGCCTCGGTGATGCGTATGGTCCGGGTTGCGATTGCCTGCCCGTTGAGCCTCAGCGTGAGGTTCCAGCGCTCGCCGGGGGCCAATCGCAAGCTCCATAATACCACAAACCGACCCGAGCCGCGCTCTCTTCTGGATGGAACGCGGGCATGTTGCATGACCTCCTGCAGCCAGCCGTCGTCGGGGCCGCCGATAGCCTCGGCATCCAGCGAGACTTCGCCGCCTTCAGGCGCGTCGTGGTCGTCCAATTCCAGGTACGCGATGAACCTGCGCCCGTGAGTCGTGCCCACCTGCCAAAGATTGACCGGGCTATGGGTTGCCCTGCTGGCGGTGATGAACTCGGGCATTGCGCACTCTACTCCAGCAGCGACTCGCCGGTCATCTCGGCCGGCTGCTTCAGCCCCATCAGCTCCAGCACCGTGGGCGCCACGTCCGCCAGCTTGCCGCCTTCCTTCAGCTTCCGCGCGGGGTGTTGACCTGTCAATATCAGCGGCACCTTGTTGTGGCTGTGCTGCGTGCTGGTGCGCCCCTCGATCTGCATTTCCTCGACGTTGCCGTGGTCGGCCGTCACCAGCACCGCGAAACCCTTTTCCTGGGCCGCCGCAACGATCCGCTTCAAGCCCGCGTCCACGGCCTGCACGCCCTTCACTGCCGCCTCGAACACGCCGGTGTGGCCGGTCATGTCCGGGTTCGCGTAGTTCACCAGCACGAAGTCGAAACGGCCGGAGCGGATCGCCGCTTCCACGTTATCGGTGACCGCTCCGGCGCTCATCTCCGGCTGCAGGTCGTAGGTCGCGACCTTGGGTGACGGCACCAGCGCGCGCTCTTCACCCGGGTTGGGCTGCTCGATGCCCCCATTAAAGAAGTAGGTAACGTGCGCGTACTTCTCGGTCTCGGCGCACCTGAACTGGTGCAGGCCCAGCCCCGCCAGGTATTCGCCCAGGGTGTTCTTGAGTGACTGCGGCTCGTACAGCACCTCCGCCGGGATGTCCGCCGCATAGGGCGTCATGGTCACCAGCGTGGCGCGCGGCTGTTTGCGGCGCGTGAAGCCGTCGAACTTGTCTTTCGTCAGCGCCCAGCAGAACTGCCGCGCGCGGTCGGCCCTGAAGTTGAACCAGATCACCACGTCGTTGTCGCGGATCAGCCCCAGGGGCCGGTCGTGCTCGGTGATCAGCTTGGGT
The DNA here is from genome assembly GCA_020638635.1 of Planctomycetota bacterium. Taxonomy (GTDB): domain Bacteria; phylum Planctomycetota; class UBA8742; order UBA2392; family UBA2392; genus JACKID01. The sequence continues at coordinate 40,290 of JACKIE010000010.1, read as the reverse complement.
GTGATGAACTCGTCGCTGACGCCCTTGGCATAACTGTCGCGGATCGCCTCCAGCACGTCGGGCACGATCTCGCCCTCGCCCAGGGTGTACACGTCCCAGGCTTTCTGTGTGCGCTCCCAACGCTTGTCGCGGTCCATGGCGTAGTAACGGCCGCTGAGGCTGGCGACGCGGCCGATGCCGGTCTGCGCCATTTTTTCCTGCAGCTTGTCCACGTATTCGATGCCGCCGTGGGGGTTGGTGTCGCGTCCGTCGGTGATGACGTGGAAGAACACGCGCTCACCGGGGAAGCCGGCGGTTTTCAGCCAGTCCAGCAGCGCGAAGTACTGCACGTCGCTGGAGTGCACGCCGCCGTCACTGACCAGGCCCATCAGGTGGATGCAGCCGCCTTCTTCACTGTGGGGGCGCGCGGCCTCAAGCGCTTTGGCCAGCGCGGGGTTTTTGGCGAAGCGCCCTTCGCGGATGTCCTTGTTGATGCGGGTGATTTCCTGCCAGACGATGCGGCCGGCGCCGAGGTTGAGGTGGCCGACTTCCGAGTTGCCGAACTGGTCGGGCGGCAGGCCGACGTCTTCGCCGCTGGCCTCGATCACGGTGTGGGGCTCGCTGCTCCAGAGCCGGTTGAAGGTCTCCGGGTTGGCGGCCGTGACGGCGTTTGCGGGCCCGGGCGGGGCGACGCCCCAGCCGTCCATGATCACGAGTAGTACAGGCTTCGGCTTGCTCATGGGGGCAAGATACTACAGGTTTCAGGTTTCAGGGGGCAGGGATTAGGTTGTAGGGAGTAGGTTGTAAGTTGTAGCTTGCGGCCTTTTCTACAACCTAACACCTACAACCTAATCCCTGCTTACCTATGTACGAGTTCATCCGAGGCAAGATTCACTCGATGCTGCCCGGCACTGTGGTGCTTGAGGCCGGCGGCGTGGGCTATCGCATTGCGGTGCCGCTCTCGACCAGCGGCAAGCTGAAGGGCGGCGAAGCGCTGCTGCTGTTGCATCACACCATCAACGCCGAGCAGGGCGAAGAGCGCCTGTTCGGCTTCCTGACCGACCGCGAGCGCGACCTGTTCCGCGCCCTGATCACCGTCAAGGGCATCGGCCCGGCGACGGCGATTACCGTGATGTGCGCCGCGGACCCGGACCAGATCATAAGCCTGGTGGCCGCCGCCGACGTGGCCGGCCTGAAACGGTTTAAGGGCATAGGCCCCAAGACCGCCGAGCGCATGGTCACCGAGCTGCGCGATGATTTTGCCAAGATGGAGCGCGGACGTCCCGTCCGCACTGCAGCGGGCGGGACGCCCGCGCTCCAGAACGACGCCATCCTCGCGCTGCTGGCGCTCGGCTACCCCCAGAACAAAAGCGAAGCGGCCGTAACCAAAGCCGCCGAGAAACTGGGCGCCAACGCCAGCACCGAAGAGCTAGTTCGCCAGGCGCTGCAGATGGTTTGAACTGCATTGACGCGAAGGTCGCGAAGATGTGCGAAGAACTGCGGGCGCATTCCTTCGCGTACCTTCGCGGTCTTCGCGTCATGCCCCTCGCAAGTCAATCCAGTTGATTCAGAACAGATGCTTTGCGCCAGGTGTTACGGGCCCTAATCTGACCGCAAACGGGAAGCAACCATGTTCAACGCTGACATGCAGTACCGCTACATGGGCAAGTCGGGCCTGCGCCTTTCGGCGCTCAGCCTGGGCGGCTGGACCACCTACGGCGCCAGCGTCAAAGACGAAGACACCGTCGAGAGCATCATCAAACACGCCTACTCGGCCGGCGTGAACTTCTTCGACATCAGCGACATCTACGAAAAGGGCGAGGCCGAGAAGGCCATGGGCCGCGTGTTCAAAGAGTTGCCGCGCCACGAGCTGGTGATCAGCACCAAGTGCTTCTGGCCCATGTCCGAGGACGTCAACGACACCGGCCTCTCGCGCAAGCACATCTTCGAGAGCATCGAGAAATCGCTCAAGCGCATCGGCACCGATTACGTGGACATCTACTTCTGCCACCGGCCGGACCCCAACACGCCGGCCGAGGAAACCGCCTGCGCCATGAGCGACCTGATCCGCCAAGGCAAAGTGCTGTACTGGGGCACCAGCGAGCACAGCGCGGAGCAGATCCACGCCGCAGCCACGGCCGCCAAGGAATGGTACGCCTACCCGCCGCGCGTGGAGCAGCCGCAGCTGAGCCTGGTCGCGCGCCACCGCTATCACACGGAGGTGCAGCCGACGACGGAAGAGTTGGGCATGGGCGTGGTGACCTGGAGCCCGCTGGCCAGCGGTCTGCTGAGCGGCAAGTACGACGACGGCCTGCCCGAGGGCGCGCGCCTGTGGCGCAGCGAAAACCTGCGCAACTCGTACCTGACCGAAGACAACAAGCAGCGCGTGAAGAAGTTTAAGACGCTGGCGGATGAAATGGGCGTAACGCGCGCGCAGCTGGCGATCGCCTGGTGCCTCGCCCAGAAGGGCGTAAGCAGCGTGATCACCGGCGCGACCAAGCTCGAGCAACTGAAGCACAATCTCGATGCGCTGAAGGTGCAGATCACGCCAGAGGTAAGCAAGAAGATCGACGAAATCTTCCCGCCCACCATGGGGAAGAAGTAGGTGATGCGGGCAGTGGCACGCGCAGTGCCACTCCGCATGTGCCACGGCTACATCTCTGTGTAAATCGGGCCGCCGCCGCCTTCTGGTACTACCCAGTTGATGACCTGGTAGGGGTCCTTGATGTCGCAAGTCTTGCAGTGCACGCAGTTGCTTGCGTTGATCTTCAGCACCAGGCCCTGCAGGTTCGCGCGGCCTTCGCCCTCCCGGTTCAACTGCGGGCTCATGCCCTTGCCCTCGTCGCGCGGCACCATTTCGTAGACCTTGGCCGGGCAGAAGTGCTGGCAGGGGTTGCCGTACTCGGCCGTGCACTTTGTGACGCACACATCGGGCTGCGTCACCTGCAGGTGGCAGGGCTGGTTTTCCTCGTGGGTGCTGCCCGAGTAGTACACGTCCTTCAGCTTGTCGAAGGTCAGCTTGTCGTCGTACTGGGCCGGGTCCTGCGCGGGCGTGGTGCCGGGCACGGCCACGCGCCCGAGCTCGTGGTCCGGCTCGCTGCGCAGGCGGCCGAAGAAGCCGCGCCCGCCGGTGGCAAGGCCCGCGGCCGTGTTGGCCATGCCGAAGATTTCGCTCAGCTGGAAGCCCTGGCGGAAGTTGCGCACGGACCACAACTCGGCCTTGGCCCAGCTGGTCTCGAAGGCGTTCTGGTACTTGTGCAGGCGCTCGGCGCTGAAGTCGTTGTCCTTCAGGCACTCGAAGATGGTCTCGGCCGCGAGCATGCCTGACTTCATGGCCAGGTGAATGCCCTTAAGCCGCATGCTGTTCAGGAAGCCGGCGGTGTCGCCGACCAGCAGCACGCCGTCAGCGCTGAGTTTCGGCATGGCCCAGTAGCCGCCGTCAGGGATGGTCTTGGCGCCGTAGTGAAGGATTTCGCCGTCGGCCAGAACCGACTGCAGGAAGGCGTGGGTCTTCCAGGTCTGGAACAGCTTGTGCGGGTCGAGGGTGGGGTCCTTGTAGTCGAGACCCACGACAAGGCCGATGCTGACCATGTCGTTGTCCATGCCGTAGATCCAGCCGCCGCCGAACACGCCGTTGGGCAGCGGGTAGTTCATGGTGTGGTAGACGTCGCCCTTCTTGATGACCTGCTTGCCCTTCTCTCCCAGCTTCCAGACCTCTTTCACGCCGATCTGGTACATCTGGTGGTTGCGCTTTTCATCGAGTTTCAGTTTGGGGATCAGGTGCTTGGCCAGTGAGCCGCGGGTGCCCTCGCCCAGCACGGTGACCTTGGCGACCAGGTCGCCGCCGGGCATGAACTCGCCGTCCTTCGGATCACCCCACTTGTCCACGCCCATGTCGCGCGCGCGCACGCCCTTCACGCGTTTGCCGTCATAGAGCATCTCCGCGCCGGGGAAGCCGGGGAACACGTTGACGCCCAGCTCCTCCGCCTTGGCGGCCATCCACTTCACCACCTTGTTGAGGCTGACGATGAACTTGCCGTGGTTGCGCATCACGGGCGGCACGAACTTGGGCCCGCTGCGCTTGCCGTTTTTCTTGAGCTCGATCATCGCGTCGTTGATGACCTCGGACTCAACGGGGAAGCCCTGCGACTGCCAGTCGGGGAAGAGCTCAGAGATGCCCTTGGGATCCATCACCGCGCCGGAAAGCTGGTGGTGGCCGATCTCAGGTGCTTTCTCGATCAGGCTGATCTCGGCGCTGAGCGGCGTGGATGCGCTCTCGTTGTGCTTGTTGATCAGCTGCTTGAGTTTGATGGCGCAGGCCAGGTTGGCGGGCCCGGCGCCGACGAGCAGCACGTCCTGCTCCATCACTTCGCGTTCGATGTCGCTCATGGCTGTTTAAACCCCGGTTCAAACCACAGCTTCCAACTTAGCGAAGCCGGCCGGAACGCCAAGAGCGAATACCGGAGGCCAAGGTCGGGAATGAAGTGGCCTGTGATGACGAACAGCAAATTACCAATAACCAATTACCAATTGGCGCCGCTTGGACAGGGCATTGGTAATTGAACATTGGTAATTGGTAATTTGCTGTTGGTCGCATCTGCCGCCTGCCGCCCCTGTCCGCCGTAGCTTCAGCGAAGGCGGATGCCGCCCGAACTTCCTACTCGCCGAACAGCATCATATAGATCGCGAACACCGCCGCGGTGATGCCGAGCGCCACCTGCAGCCCTACCTGGATCGCGAGCGCCCAGGCCGGCGGGCGTCGGCTGCTGGTCTTCCAGTTGTTGATGCTGCGGTACGCGCCGATGAAGGCTATCGCGGCCACACCCAGGATCGCACCCACCACCAGTCCGTGCATGCGCCTATCGTGGAATCATGCGCCCGCGCGGGCAAGCAGCAGGCGCGTCACGTAGGCAGCGTGTTTGCGCAGGTTGGCCTTGCCCTCGTTCAGGCTGTCCTGGCGGCGCGCGCCGTAGGGGCTGATGCCGAACGCGGCCGTGACGCCCTCGATGTTCACCTCGCCGGCGATCTGGCCGGCCAGCACTACCAGCGGCACGCTCTGGCCCTTGCAGTCCTCGGCCAGTGAAGCGATCAGCTTGCCGTGGGCGGTCTGCGCGTCGTAGCTGCCCTCGCCGGTCAACACCAGCGCAGCGCCCTGCAGCAGTTTGCGGAAGCCGAGCAACTCCAGCACGTTGTCCGCGCCGGGCAGCAGGTCGCCGCCCAGCAGCGAATACACGCCGTAGCCCAGGCCGCCGGCCGCGCCGCTGCCTGGCTCGAGGCCGTTGCCGCGCAAGCCCGCGTTCGCGGTGGCCATCGACAGCATGGCGAGGCCCTCCTCCAGCTTGTGCATCGTGCGTGTGGTGCCGCCCTTCTGCACCACGTAGCTGCGGCTTGCGCCATGGGGGCCGAGCATGGGTGCCATCACGTCGCACAGGGCCGCGGTCTTCACCTGTTTGAGGCGCGGGTCCAGCCCGGAGAGGTCGCAGCTGCGGATCTTCAGCAGGTTGTCGCCGGTGGGCGTGATCTCGGCGCCGCCTTGATCGAGAAACCTCGCGCCCAATGCCTGCGCCATGCCCGCGCCGCCATCGCTGGTGGCGCTGCCGCCCAGGCCGATGAGCAGCTCGCTCGCGCCGGCATCGAGCGCGGCCTTGATCAGCTGGCCGACGCCGAAGGTGTGGGTGACGGCCGGGTTGCGCTCAGGTTCATCCAGTCGCCACAGGCCGCAGGCCTGGGCGGATTCCACCAGCGCACGCTTGCCGTCGGTGCTGAGCGCGAACTCGGCGTCCACGACGCGGCCGAGGGGGTCCTGCACGCGGGCGTTGCGACGTTGCGGAAAGGCTTCGCGCAGCACATCAAGCGTGCCTTCGCCGCCGTCGGCGACGGGCAGGCGCAGCACCTCGGCCTGGGGCGCGGCGTCCAGCACGCCAAGGGCCAGCGCCTCCGCGGCCTCGGCGGCGGTGCAGCACTGCTTGAACTTGTCGGGCGCACAGATGACGCGCATGGGAGCCCCGATTGAGCGCGACGCGTAAGCTAGCGTCCACGGCCTGCAACGGCCGCTAGCTTACGCGTCGCGCTCACATCCGTCCTACGCTTCGCGGGTCAGGTAGAACACGCGGCGCGAGTCGTCCTGTGAGACCGGCTCGGTGATCACGCTGACCAGCCGGTAGCCCTGCTGGGCGTAGTTGCGCAGCATCATGGACTCGCTGTCCACGCCGCAGAAGCCGGGGTTGTTCTTGTCGGTCTCGTGGCGCTCGTGGGCGTTGACGATGCGTTCCACTACGAGGTATTCCGCGGCTGCCATCGTGATCTCCCTTGTTGAGTGCTCTGAAGTGCAGAGTACAGCGTACTGGGTACAGATCCGCTCCTAACGCAATTGTAGTCGGTACTCTGTACTCTGTACTCTGTACTTCCTCTACTTCCCTCTTACCTCTCCCATCAGGCGGTCCAGCGCGTCCAGGTAGTTCATCAGGGCCTGGCGCCCGGCGGGCGTGATTTCGTAGCTGGTCTGGGTGCGACGGCCGAACATGCCCTTGGAGGTGCGCACGTAGCCGGCCTGCTCGAGTTTCTGGCTGTGGGTGCTTAGGTTGCCGTCGGTGGCCTCGGTCAGGGCCTTGAGCTCGTTGAAGCTCAGGCGCCCCTGAGTGCCGAGCGCGGACAGGATGGCCAGGCGCACGCGCTCATGGATGATGGGGTCGAGCTCCAGCGCGGCGTGGATCGGGTTGGCGCTTGTCTTACCAGCCATAGCGGACTCCTACCCAGACCCCCAGAAGGAAATGCCCCGCGCCAAAGGTGCTGGTGTACATCACGAAATCCAGGTTCAGGCCGGGGATCACGCCCAGCACGCCGCCCAGCAGCGTGAAGATGCCCAGCATGCGCACGCTGGTCAGCGAGTGCGCGCTGGCGGCGATCAGCGCCGCGCCGTAGCACAGCATCCAGACGCCGAAAATGATGTCCAGGTGCCCCTGCAGCGTCAGCCCGGCAGTCAACGCGCCGCCCACGGCCAGGGCGGGCAGCATGGCGAACAGCACGCGGCGGCCAAGGCGCGCGGCCAGCGGCTGGCCGTCTTTGCGGGCGCGGTACATCATGCCCAGCAGGTTGAGCGTGACCGACAGCAGCAGCGTGGAGCCCCACAGGATCACCAGCTTGTGCAGCAGCGTGGTGGAGAGCGTCAGGCGCGCCAGAGGCTCGGCCGCGCCGGCCTGCGCGGTGAAGCCGGCGGCCAGGAAGGCCAGCACGCCGGAAGCGATCAGCGCCGCGCCGGAAAGCGAGGTAAGGCGCGAGTTGGCCTCAAGGGCCGCGCGTATGGTCTGCAGGTCAGTGGCCGAAGTCTGCTGCATAAGGCCAGTGTAGTTCGGTCACAAATGGAATCGAGTGTGATGTCCAACCAAAGCCGGGAGGCGCAATCGTGCCGGACGTGCGCGGAAGCCCCGACCTCGGGCGCGTCAGTCGGTGGTCCGTAACCTGGCGAACGTGAGCCCCACGACCCCGCACACGGCCCCGCACGCGCCGCCTGTAAAAAACAGTTCGCGTGGGCCGATCCACCCCAGCGCCGCACCGGTGGCCAGCGCGCTCAAGGCCGTGAAACCCTGCACCGTGATGGTCACCAGCGCGAACACGCGCCCCAGCCTTTCGCGCGGGTAATGGCGCTGGATCAGCGTGGTGCGCCCGACGGTGATCAGCGGGATGGTGAGGCCGTGCACGAAGATCGCCACCAGGAACTGCGGGAAGGTCTGCAGGAACAGAAACGGTACATAGGTGATGCCGTCCATGAACATGCCGATGATCACCAGCTTGCCGGTCTTGATGCGCGAGCCGAAACGCGCGATCAGCACCGTCCCCACGAACCAGCCTGCCGCCAGGGCGGCTTCGAACACGCCGTAGGCCCAGGTTTCCAGGCCCAGGTAGCCTTTGATCAGGAACATCGCGCCGACAATCGCCGGGCCCATGATGAAGAAATTGTCCACGGCCGTGAGAAACAGCAGCGCCCGCAGGCGCGAATCTTTCCAGGCCGTGGCCAGGCTTTCGCGCAGTTCATGGAAGCTGCTGGGGCGAGGGGTCTGGCTCAATTCCGGCACGGAATTGTGCCTGACCCCTTTCGAGGTCCTGATCAGCAGCACGCACACGAAACTGAAAGCGAAACTGGCCGCATCGGCCGCGAGCAGCCAGGCGATACCGGTGGGGCCCGGCTTCTCGGCGCCGTACAGTTCCGGCCACAGCAGCAGGCCCACCAGCCCGGCGCCCAGCACCACCGCCAGCTGCTGGCTGGTCTGGAAGATGCTGTTCACGCGCAGCAACTGCGCGCCCTCGGCCAGGTCGGGGATCAGCGCGTCGCGCGCCGGGTTGAACACCGTGGCGAACAGGTAGCTGCCGAAAGCCACGGCCGGCAACATCCACCACTGCAGCAGGCCGGCGAAGTAGAGTACGGGGATCAGGCCGACGATCAGAGCGCGGGCGGCGTCGGATATCAGCATGATGCCGCGGCGCGAGAAACGATCGACCAGTACGCCCGCGTAGGCGCCGAAGATCAGGAACGGCAACGCGTCCATCATGCGCGTAAGGCCGACTTCAAAGCCGGCGTCGCGCCCGAGCAGGTAGATGACCAGGAAGCCGATGCAGGTAGAGAACACCGAGTCACCGGTGCCGGAAACAAACTGCGCCATCCACAGCAGGAACAGGTTGCGCCGCCGGTACGACGAAGCAGCAACCCGAGACTCAGCCCCCGCATCATCCATGGGCCGGAGTGTAGGTTGCGGTCCGGCCACCGCGAGAGGCCAAGGATCAGTCAGCGCCGGGATAGAATTCCAGGCTGACCAGCGGCAGGCGGGGCTCGAGCTCTTGCAGCTTTGCGCACGCAGCCTTGGTCGTCATGCCGATGTAAACGTGCTCCAGCCTCGGCGAGCCGGTTAATGCGGCCAGGGCGGATACTTCCTGCTCGTCCACCCCAATGGATAACTCCTGCAGCTTTGGAAGGGTTGCCAGCGCCCGCACAGCCGATTCGTCGAGGCCTTCCGGTGTGAACGCAAGAGATTCCAGCGTCTCGATGGCGGCTAACTCCCGTACGGCCTCTGGAGTGAACCCAGAGTAGTTCAGCTTCAGGCTCGTCAGTTTCAGTGCTGCCAGATGCCGCACACCCTTGGCAGTTACTTTACTTTCGTCAACCTCCAGTTCGGTGAGCGAGGTGAGTCTGCCCAATGTCTGAAACGTCGTGTCAGTTAGCTGTTCCGCATCAAAGAGGCGCAGCACGCGCAGATGCTTCAGCGACGCGAGAGCGCTGATCGCGTCGTCATCCAGTTTGTCGGCTCCGATTTCCAGCACCTGCAGGCTTTGCACTTTGCACAGCGCCCGCAGCACCTCAGGCGTAACGTAGTCGTAGTACATTCGGAATTCCTGCAACTGCGTGCATGTGGCGAGATGCACGAGCGCATCCATCTCGACGCCGCAGCAGTAGCTCATGTCCAACACGCGCAGCCTGGGCAGGCCGCAGATTGCGGCCATTGCGGCGCTGTCGATTTCCACGTCGTGCGTGAAGTACAACTCTTCGAGCGGCGAATCGTTGCCAAATGCATCGAAGCCGCGTGCATAGATGGTTTCACCGTTCAGGCAGTAGGCATGCAGGACGCGCAGCTTCGGCAGCAAGGCGAGGTGCCGAATGCCCTCGTCCGTCATCGTCATGCAGTAGCCGATATCGAGGTGTTCGAGGTTCTTGAACTCTGCCAGCAAGGTGCAGGTTTCGTCATCCAGTTCCGGCGAGCCGCGCAGTACCAGCAGGCGAAGACGCTCCAGTTTCTTGAGATGCTTCAGCCCGTCGGTCGTCCAGTTGTTCCAGTTCACGCAGGTGAAACAACTGGGGACGTCGTCCCAGGCGTCGAGGCTCAGCTCTTCGAGCTTCGGCATCTTCGCCAGGTGCTCCAGCGTCGCGTTCGTGAGGTCGCAGCACTCGACCAGCGCGACCCGGGTCAGCGCCGGAAATGAAACCAGCTGCGCCACGTGCTCATCCTGCAACTCGTGGGCGCTGATGAAAGTGATGCTCTGCAGCCGAGGCAGCGCCGCCAGGAGTTTCAACCCTGCTCCGCTACCTTGGAACGACCTGATGACCAACTCGCGCAGGCCGGTGAGCTTCGACAGCTCTTTCAGTGATTCGTCGTCCGCCATCTCCCAACCGGCCAGCCTCAGCACCTCAAGGCCGCTCAGTCTGCCGAGCTTATCGAAGTTCTCGACGCCGACAGCGGCGCCATGCTGAAGCTCCAGCGTTTTCAGATTCGGCAAGTTTGCCAGCGCCGCCCAGCCCTTGGCGCTGATCTGCCAGTCCCAGCAAGTAAGCGACTCCAGCTTTTCGAAGCGGGGAAGCACCTCCAGCTCAGAGTCCGTGAAATCCTGGCCCTCGATCGAGCGTGTGTCCAGCGGCATTGCCTTAAGGCGCGCCAGCGTCGGGTTGGCGCTCGCGAACAGACAACTGCTCAGGGTGAAAGCAAACAGGATCAAGCAGAGGCGAAGCATGCGGCGCTCCCGGGGTGGGAGAGGGGACCGGCTCATTATTGCTACCTGCGCCCGCCTTTGCCAGCACAAGCCGAAATGGCTTGTGGCCAACCCGCCGGGAACTAGCCTTGCGCGCCATGAGCGATCCGAACATTGAGCGCGCGCGGGTGGCCTTCGGGCGCATGGTGGACGAGCTTTACAAGCGCGGCGCCACCGGGCGGCCGGTGCTTACCTTTGAACTCAGCGAAGACATGATCGCCGCCACCGTCGAATCCGGCGCGCGCGAGCAGCAGGAGGCCGAGATCACCGAGGTCAGGCTGCAGCTGTACGAAGACGCCGCCCTGTTCTCCGCCCGCGTCAAGGTAAAAGGCAAGGCTTGGCCGCCGCGCCCGCCCGTGGACTCGCGCATCGAGTTCGGCGTCCGCGAGGTCACCCACAGCGAGGCCGGCAAGTCGGGCTCCGTGCTGTTCCGGGTCGAGAAGCCGCTGACCTTCTCCAGCACCTTCGCCGAGCTGCTGGTCGGCCTGGTCGGCAAGCTGCTGAAGGGCGGGCCGGTCAGCCTGGACGCCCTGCGCCACAAGGACGCGCTGGTAACGCTGGATTTCGCCAGGCTGCTGGCCATGCTACGTCCGGACCTGGCCGGCAACGCCGAGCAGACGCGGCTTTACCACATGAAGGTCAGCCAGGGGCAGGTGCGCTTTGAACTGGGGTTCATCAAGTAAGGGCGACCCTGGGGTCACCCGCCGCGAGGCCGGGGCAAACCCCGCCCATGCGATATCGGAATCTGACCAGCCGTGGACATCGCGATCATCATCCTGCAGTTGGTCTTCGGCGCCCTGGGCCTGCACTTCGGCGCGAACTGGCTGGTTTCCGGCAGCTCGCGCCTCGCGCTGTCATTCGGCATCAAGCCACTGATCATCGGCCTGACCCTGGTCGCCTTCGGTACCAGCGCGCCCGAGCTGACGGTCAGCATGGCCGGCGCTCTGCAGGGCTCGGCCGATCTTTCCGTGGGCAACGTGATCGGCAGCAACATCGCCAACATCGGCCTGGTGCTGGGCGTTGCCTCGCTGATTCGCCCGATCAACGTGGACCCGGAGGTGTTCCGGCGCGACCTGCCCGCCATGCTGTTCGTGACGCTGCTGATTGCGGTGCTGCCGTTCATCGGCGGCCCCGTGGCGGTAGGTGACGGCGCGGGCTTCGTGATCGAGCGCTGGAAGGCCGCCATCCTGCTGGCCGCCATGGCGTTCATCCTGTTCCTGATGTTCCGCGGCGCCAAGGGTGGCGACGAAGAGGGCGACGCCGCCGCCAAGCACCTGCGCGGCGCGCTGGCAGGCCTTACCGTGCTGGGGCTGGGCGCCCTGGTGCTTGGCGGCAAACTGTTCGTGGACGGCGCCGTTGAGGCCGCGCAGATGCTGGGCGTGCCGGAGCTGGTGATCGGCCTGACCGTGCTGGCCGTGGGTACCAGCCTGCCCGAACTGGCGACCAGCATCGTGGCGATCATCCGCGGCGAAAGCGCCATCAGCCTGGGCAACGTGGTGGGCAGCAACATGTTCAACATCTGCGTGGTGCTGGGGCTGGTCTCGATGGTCGCGCCCCTGGCCATCGACGCCCGCGTGATGAAGCTGGACATGATCGTGATGCTGGCCTTCAGCGGCGGCGTCACGGCCATGGCCTGGCAGGGCCGGCGCATCGGCCGCCCGGAAGGCGCGTTGCTGCTCGGCGCCTATGCGCTGTACGTCACCAACCTGGTGGTTGGCTGGGTGTGATGGATTTTGGATTTTGGATTGGGCGGGAGGGTCGCTCTGCTTCCCGACGCAATCAGCAGCCAGGCAATCCCTCGGGCAGCCCTCCCCATCGATCCAGTATCTACTGATTTCTGCATTCAACCCAGAAAGTCGAAACACGCTTCTGATGAAAAGCAACAGCGGTGAACCACCAAGGGCCACGAACAACGGCCGGTAATGCCTTCCTTCGTGGTCCTTCGCGGCCCTTCGCGGTTAACCTGTTTTTGAAGTTGTCAGTAAAATCCGGAATGCCCCGTAACGCGGCCTTGCATTCATCCGTACCCTGTGCGGTGCGTTACCCGGAGAATTCGATGAAAGGTTCAACCCTGCTTGCGGGCCTGTTAGCCCTGTTGATCGCCTGCGGCGTTTCTTTCGGCGCCGGTTACTACGTGGCCAAGGACCAGGGCGATACGCCCACCTCGCGCCCCGTACCGATCGCCGACACCGGACTGGATGAAATACCCGCCCCCGAGGTCAAGCCGCTCGATGCCCCGGCAAAAACGGCGCCTGAGACCGGCCAGCCCTCCGACCTGAACGCCAAGCCGGCCGGCGAAGCGGCCCCAATACCCGCGGCCGAAGCCGGCGAAACACCAGCGAAGTACACACCCAAGGTCGAGGTCGAGCAGAAGTCGGAGCCCTCGCAGCCCAAGCCCGCCACGCCCAAGGAACTCGAGGACCAGATCAAGGACCTGAAGGACAAGATCAAGGAACTCAAGCCCGAGGATGTTGAGGACTTCGAAAACATCTTCAACGGCCCCAAGGTGGACTTTTCCGCCACGATCTCCGGGCAGGTGGTTGACGGCGCGGGCGTGCCCGTGGCGGGCGCCTCCCTGCACGCCAACTACAGCGAGAATTACTCTTCCGACGGCGGCGGCCGGCGCGTCGCCTTTGTGATGTCAAACAGCGACGGCGACAGCGGCGCCGTCATCGCCACCACCGACGGCGGCGGCTTCTTCACCGCCACCATCAACCGCCAGATTTCCGAGAAAGCCAGCCTGCAGGTCAGCCTGACCGCCGCCGCCGACGGCTACGCCGAAAGCAAGAAGGAAACCTTCACCCTCAAGAACGGCGACAACAAGGAAAACATCAAGCTCACCCTGCGCGGCGCGGGCTCCGTCACCGGCCGTGTGGTGGACGGCAGCGGCGTGGGCGTGGCGGGCGTAAAGGTCAGCCTGAACACGGCGGGCGGCGGCAACTACTTCGGCGACGGCGTCGAGATCGACTTTGGCGGCGGCGGCGGCAAGTACAACGGCACCACGGACGCCACCGGCGAGTTCCGCATCGAGGGCGTGGCCGAGGGGCGCTACAAGTTCCGGCTCAAGGGCGCGGGCTATCGCCAGGTCAGCGGCCCGACCGAGATCGACGTGAAGTCGGGCGAAAGCGCCCGCGCGCCGGCCGACTTCCAGGTCGCCATTACCGCCAGCATGGCCGTGAAGTTCACCAGCACCGAGGGCACCCCGGTGCAGGGCTGGGCCTCGGTCAAGATCATCGGCGAGGGGGGCAAGGTCGCCAAGCACATGAACGGGCCGATCGGCAAAGACGGCCTGTTCGAGCAGAACGACCCGCCGGCCGGCAGCTACGAGGTGGAGTTCCAGGTCTGGGGTTACAAGAAGCAGACTGTTCGGGCGACCTTCACCGAGGGCCAGCGCTACGACTTCGGCGTGATCAGCCTCGAGCCGGATGCCGAGGGCGGCAGCAGCAGCGGCGGCGGTATCTACCTGCCCGGCGACGACGAGTAGGCGTAACCCACGCAACCGGGCGCGTTTACGCGCCCGGTTTTGTTTTGGAAAAGGCGGAACCGGGGCGGGCCCCGGCGCGTCCTAAACGCACCCCAACCGGAGGAGACGATGCGAATTCGACGCCTGTTCCCGCTTGCCGCCATCCTGCTGCTGGGCGTGGCCGCCCAGTTCGCCGTGCAGGCCCAGGATGAAGTCAACGAAGACCCCAGCGAGCGCAAGAGCCCCGCGCGCCGAGAAGCTACCGAGAAATCCGACGAGGCCAAACGCGACCAGCCCAGCCTGCCCGCCCTGAAGGTCTACGAGTGGGGCGTGGCCACCATGAACTGGGACGGCAGCGACGAAGGCCCGGACGATGTGCCCGCGTTCTACTACGACGCAAGCGAAGTGCCCCTCGAGGCAGAGCCCGCGGAGCAGCCGGCGCCGGTCCCGGCACCCGAGCCCAAGCCCCCGCGCCCGCCGGTCAAGATCCGCAAGCCGGTTCTGTACTTCGCCTGCGACCGCGACGTGGTGTTCGACCTCGATGTGCGCTTCACCAGCGGCAAGCTGACCTGGATGTACCCCAAGCCCAACCGCCGCACCGGCGCCGCCACGGCCCAGTGGGACAACATCCAGTTCTATGCCGACGACCTGCCGCGCGATAAGTTCGCGCCGCCCGAGTTGCACGCCGTGGACGCCGGCCACTGGGCCGGCTACAGCCGCGAAGGCAGCACCGGCAGCATCGTCGTGAACGGCGAGCACGAGCGTTTCTTGTTTTACGAGGGCGCGCGCAACGGACTGCCCGACGCCGACATCTTCATCAACGCCGAGGGCCACCCGGTGGTCCACAACCACACCGCCCACGAGCTGCTTGATCTGCGCGTGAACGTGGCCGTCGGCGCCGAGATCTACACCTGCCACGTCGCCAGAGTGCCGGCCGCCAGTGGCGACCAGCCCGGCGAGGTGGTGCTGAAGGGCGACGCCATGGTGCGCGCCGACAGCTTTCTGCCCGCGGGCAGCCTGACCGAAGAATGCCGGCGCGCGGGCTTGACCGAGGCCCAGGCCAAAGTGTTCGAACGCTGCTGGCAGGCGGACATGGCGAAAGTCGGCAGCATGTCGTGGCGCCGCACCCAGAAGGCGCTGGATGAGCTGATGGAGCTGAAGCTGACCCTGCCCGCCGGCATGGGCAGCGAAGTGAAACGCGTGGGCTACGTGCTGGTCAACAACATCGACTTGACACGTCAAGCCGAGATGGAAGACCTGGTGCGCAAGGCCGCCGAGGGCGACGCCGACGCGGAAGGCAAGCTGAAGGCCGCCGGCACCGCCGGGGCGGGCGCCCTGCGCCGCGCCATGAACAGCAAGGACATCGGCCTGAAGCAGCGCTTGAAGCTGGCCAAGCTGCTGGGAGAAATGAGCGCCGCGTAGAGCGAAGCCGGCAGCATGCAGGGCCCGGACAATCCGTCCGGGTTTTGTGCGCTGGAAGCGAAGCACCGAAGGAGCCAGGAACGCGTTGAGCATGCGGCGATCCTGTTGAACGCGTGTGCTCGTTCGCAACTTCGCGGAAAACGTTGCTTCTCATGAGGGCGCCGTGCTAGTCTATGGCCATGAGATTGATCAGCCTTGTGATGTTGCTGGCGTGCGTGCTGGCTGTGTCCGCCTGCGGCGGGGACGAGCCCGTGCCGCCGCAACCGGCGGCCCCCGAAGCCGCCCGGCAACCGGCGCCTGCGACTGACGCGGCGCCTGCAACCGAACCGGCGCCGGAACCAGCCCCGAAACAACCTGCGCCGCTGCTCCCTCAGCCGCAGCCGGAGAAGCCGGACCCAGCCCAGATCGACTACATCGCCGAAGCGCGCCGCTGCCTCGCGGGCGGCGACACCGAAGGCTATCGCGCGGCGCTGAAGGGCTACAACGAGGTGCTGGCGCGCGGGGGAGGCGGGCTGACGGTCACGGCCGTGACGGCCACCAGCGTCACCTACCGCACCGCGGACGGCCAGGAGTACACCACCACGGGCTGGCACGACGCCCTCGATTGAGGCGAGCATGGCGCGATGGGAGAAGCACGGGCTGATCCTGTTCTTCGCGGCGGTTACGTCCGCGGGGATCATTGCGGCCATCAGCGCCCTGGCCGACAGGCGGCCCGCGCCGCCGGTCGTCATCGCGAGAACCCTGAGCAGACGGGCGCCGATCAACGACCTGCCCATGCCCGAACCCACCGATCCCGGTCAGGACGGGATGGATTGGACGGAACAGGAGTTTGATCCGCTGTACGTGCAGAACATCGACGTCACAGATGCCGAGCGCGGGGACTACATCAACCAACTCCGAGAGTCTTTAGCCCCGGACAGCGAAGTCTGGCAGGAATGCCGGCGACTGCTCAAGCTACTGGAGGAAGGCCGACTCGATGAATACGAAGCCGGGCTGCGGCAACTCGAAGAGCAGCTCTTCAAGAACACGCACTTCAAGATCGAACGCATCTGGCGGGATACGCACAATAACCAGGGCTGCATTGACTATGTGGGCGCTACCGGCGCGCGAGTTAGCCTGCCCTTCCCGCTCGAAGAGTAGTGGCTGATGGACGGGAATTGAGTGGAAGCGAACACCCGTGGAGCGCTCAACCTGAACCCGCGTCCTGTTGATTCCTGTAAGTCCTGACAACTGCAACTGCTGAAACCACGAAGGACCACCAAGGGCCACGAAGGACTGCCAACCAGCTTTGACCACTTCGTGGATCTTCGTGGCCCTTCGTGGTTAACAGCTTTTCGCAGTTGCCAATCACAAAGGCCGCCGATGGCGGCCTTCGGTTTCTTCGCGTCCACTCATACTTTGCGGTGGGTGGTGCGGGTGCGTTCGCTGCCGTCGGGCAGCTTGACGATCTCGTAGTCACCGAACAGGTTGGGCGCTTCCTTCTTCAGCAGCCGCGCGACATCACAGGCCAGGGCCCGGATCTCGGCCTCGGCGTGGATGTCGCCCCGCAGCTCGATGAAGTGCCGCCACGAGCGCGCGTTGCCCGTCACGAAAATCTTCGTCTCCGTCGCGTTCGGCAGCACCGAGCGCGCGGCCTCACGGGCCGACTTGCGACGGCCGCGGATGGTCTTCTTCTTGAAGTATTTGGCCACGCCCTCGTTCTTGCCCACCAGCTCGCGCCAGTCGTCGATGCTGAGCTTGTCGTGGCCTTCAACAGCCTCACCGAAGGTGAACTTTCCGTTTTCACCCTCGGTGAGCTGTTCTTCCCGCAAAGCGAAATCCACCAGGCCCTCGGGCGTGGCGTACTTCTCGGCGAGTTTCTCGGTCAGCTCCGCGTAGACCTTCAGCGTTGCGTCGCAGTGGTCCTTCAGCAGCTTCTCCAGCTCGGCGTCGCCCTGCACGGCGGGCGGAATCACGAACTGCGCCTCGGTTTCATCCACGTAGCGCTGGCTGAGCTGGCTGTAGGCAAAGCCCGCGCGGTGGCGCACCAGCTCGTGGGTCAGGCTGCGGCTCACGCCCGTCAGCAGCAGGCTGAACACCGCGTGTTCAAGCACGCTGCCGTGGCCCACCTGCATGATGTGCCCCAGGTAGCTGGCGTTGTCCTTGCGGCCCTGCTTGTCGCCGAAGCTCATGTAGCAGATGCGCCCGGCCAGCTCGGGGATGCGCTGGGCGGCGTTATCGGTGTCCGTCAGCCAGGTGTCGGCTTCGTTTTCCAGGAAGCGCTGCACCTCGGCCTCAGGCATGACCTGCTTGCCGACCAGGTAGATGTTCGCGCGCGAGAAGTACTTTTGCATGGCGGAACGATACACGCTCAACCGCGCAGGGCAGCACTGTGGATAGGTGTCGGAAAAAAAATAGAGCCCCGGCCGGGAGGCCGGGGAGTTCGCGAAGCGAACAATTGCGCTTCGCCCGCCAGATTCGGCGGGCGTCCCCGGCGTTTCCGCCGGGGCTCCTGCTCACATCAACATCGGGTCCACGTCGTCGTGTTCGGGCGCGAGGCCGGTGTCGTCGGCGGGCGCGAGCTCGGCGCCCTCTTCGGGGCCTTCGGGGATGGTGAAGTCGCGGGTGGCTTTTTCCACCTCGTCGAACTTGTCCAGCGCGGGCTTGGTCTTGGCGGCGTCGTTGGGGTTCATGGCCTCGAAGAAGCGCACCTGCGCCGCGAAGTCCTGGGCCGCGCGGGCGATCTCGCCGACGGCCGTGCCGATGCGCCCGCGCACGTGGCGGATGTCGCCGGCCTCGAGTGTGCGGTCTTTCTCCAGGCCGCCGTCCAGTTTCTTGAGGTCTGCCAGCGCGCCCGCGAGCTCGCTGGCGACCTGCATCAGGTCGGCGGCGAGGCTGTCGGCGTCGGCCGGCTCGGAGCCCGTGGCGAATGGCTCGGTGATGGACGCGCAAAGCCTCGCGGCCTCAACGCGCTTCTCCAGGAACAGAAGCGTCAGTTCTGCGGACATGCGGACCCCGTTTTCATCCGTCGATGCTGCCGCATGATAACCAATGACCAGCCGTTGCTGAACACAGTTCGGCCTGTGGATAAAATTTGGCTAACGGCCGTCCATGTGGGAGAATCCAGGCGGAGGTTCACATGCCCTACGTGTTCTATGACCTGCCTGCGGATTCTTCCGAGCTGGAGACCTTCAACGGCTACCAGGTCAGCCGCATCGTGACCCGTGCCGAGGGCGGGCCCGTAGCGCCGGCCGTTGACCCGTTCGAGCCCGCCCCGGAGCTCGTGCTGGAAGGCCCCCGCCGCCCGTGGTTCGAGCCCGTGCTGTCCCGCGCGCCGGCCAAAATGGGCATGGCCCGCCGCGTGCCCACCCGCGCCTGGTGCATGCGCGGCTTCATGACGCCCAGGGCGATAGCCAGCTACCTGTCCGTGCCGTCCCTGTGCTTCACACTCGTCTGGCTGATCGGCCGCATCTAGTGGCACGGATGTCCTCATCCGTGATAGAACGCGCGCCACAGGCGCGCGTTTCCATGGGTGGGGACACCCATGCCACGCTGGCCCTGTACTCTGTACGTCCCACCCTGTACTCAGTACTCCCGTGCCCGACTTCGTGCTCAAACGCCACTTGCCGAACCTGGACGTGCCCCACGTTCATCTCGGCGAATATCCCACGCCCGTTGAGCACCTGCCGGCCCTGGGCGACGTTTGGCTCAAGCGCGAGGACCTCTCCTCGCCGCTCTACGGCGGCAACAAGATCCGCACCCTGGAAACCCTGTTCGCTGACGCGATTGCACGCGGCTTCAAGCGCGTCTGGACGCTGGGCGCCTACGGCAGCAACCAGGCCGTAGCCTGCATCCTGCACGCCGGGCGCGTCGGCCTGCAGCCCGGCGCCGTGCTGTTTCCCCAGCGCGCCACGCCCACGGCCGCGGAAAACCTGCGCGTCAGCCTGGGCGAGTGCGACGAAGTCGTCGCCCTGCGCAGCCTGTTGACGTTTCCCTGGCACTGGCTGAAGCTGAAACGCTCGCGCGAGATCTACCTGGTGCCGCCCGGCGGCGCCGTGCCACTGGGCGCCTTGGGCCACGTGGGCGCGGCACTGGAACTGGCCGAGCAGGTGGCCACCGGCGCCATGCCCGCGCCGCGCCACATCGTGCTCGCGATCGGCAGCACCTGCACCACGGCCGGCCTGCTGGTGGGCCTGCCGCTCGCGCGGCAGCTTGGTTTATGGCCCGGCGAGCTGCCGCGGGTGCATGCCGTGCGCGTGACGCCCTGGCCGGTGACCGCGCGCTTTCAGGTGCTGCGGCTGGCGCGGGCCACGGCGTGCTACTTGGCGCAACTGGGCGGGCCCACAGTGAAGGTGGATCCCAAGCTGCTGGTGCTGAACACCCGCCACTTCGGCTGGGGTTACGCGCGCATCACGCAAGGCGGGCTCGCGGCCGCGAAGCACTTCGCAGAGCTGATGGCGCCGCCCCTGGACACCACCTACGCGGCGAAGTCGGGCGCGGCGCTGCTGGAGATGCGGGGTCTGGCCCCATTTTCGCAGAAAACGGGGTCTGACCCCCTTCCCGGCCCGGTCCTGTACTGGTGCACCAAGTCCAGCGCGCCCCTGCCGGCCGTGGATGACGCGAAGCTCGCGGCCGCGCCGGGCCACATCCGGCGCTGGCTGAAGCGCGCGGACAGGCACGACAGCCTGAACCGCTAAGCACCGCCAAGGACCGCGAAGAATTCAGAGCCGCTTCATTCAGCAGGTACCGTCCGGACGGGAACTGCTGTCGGGCCACAAAAACACAAAAACACGAAAGGACTACGCACGAAATCAAGCTGAGTCTTTTAGTGGCAGTACCTTTAGTGTTTTCGTGCTTTCGTGGCCTATAGAAGTCAGTGCACCCTCCGCGCAACCAGTGCACGCCTTTCTTCGCGGTCCTTCGCGGCGCTTTGCGGTTCCATGAATTCGACTTGCCCGGGACCACTCCATGCGGTATTGTCAGTTTAGACTGACGGTTCAGATGGTGCTGCGATGAACGAGGCCGCCGACAACCGGGACACCCTGCGCGAGGTGCAAGACCGCTTCATCGAGGTCTGGTCCGAAATCAGCCAGCTATGGGGCGTCAACAAGTCCGTCGGCCGCGTGCACGCCCTGCTCTACCTCACCCATGAGCCCCTCGACATCGACAGCATCGCCGAGCGCCTGCAGATCAGCCACGGCAACGCAAGCACCAGCATCCGCGACCTGATGGCCTGGGGCGTGGTGCGCCGCGTCACCCGCCCCGGCGACCGCAAAACCTTCTTCGAGGCCGAGCAGGACCCCTGGACCTGGTTCCACACCACCATCCGCGAGCGCCGCCGCCGCGAGGTGGTGCCGGTCATGGAGCGCCTGCACGAGGCCGCCGGCTTCGCCGAGGGGGCCGGCAAGGGCGCCAAGGGGCCCGAGCGCAAGCGCCTCGAGGAAGCCCACGACAAGATCGAGAAGTTCGCCGACTTCGCCCACGAGTTCGTGGATTTGATTGACGTGTTCCTGGCCATCGGCCACGGCCGCATGGCCAAGGTGTTCCGCACGGCAGCCAAGCTGTTCCCCAAGGAACGGGGCTGAGTTTTTTATTTGACCGCTATCGTCAGTTATCTCTGACGATATCGAACTGAAAGACGGGTGCGCCATGACGGTCTACAGCACCATCATCAAGGGCGGCGTCTTCAGGGATACACGCCGCAGCCGCCAAGACACACGCCTGCCCGAAGACAGCGGCGAATGGCGTGCCGTGCCACTGAAGTTCCAGCATCTGCCGGGTGACCCTTTCGACTGGGACCGGCGCGGCGAGCGGGCGGAGCATGGCAGGCTGCTGGTCGCGGCGACCTTGCTGCCCGTTGTTCAGCTGGTCGTTGGCCTTGGCATCCTGTACGCCAGCTGCGGTTCGAACTGCGCAACGGTTTGGTGGTTCCTTACGCCTCTCGTCATCGGCTTCTTCACCAGCCTGGCGGCAACCTGTATCGCAGTCTCCGGCACCGTGTTCCGTGTGGGGCAAGCGCTGGAAGAAGTGCTGCGCGGGCAATTGTGGTGGTTTCTGCTGCTGCTGATCCCGTGCTACGGCTGGGGCTTGCTCGTTGTCTGTGTGCCGATGTGCGTGCTCGGGACTTTCGCCGGCACGTTGTTGGGTGCAGGCATGCAGAACATGGAAGCCCCCACACCAAGGAGCCGCCATGGAAACGCTTGAGTGGGTCCTCCGCGCGGCGGGTCTCGGCCTGTTCGCCCTGGCCGCTGCCAGCACACAGGCACCCAAGGCGCTGGGCTGGAGGAACGAACTGGCCAGGCTGCGCCCCCTCACGCGCCAGATCTTCACCACCCAGGCCGCCTACATCCTCGTCATCAACGTGCTGATGGGCCTGCTGGCCGTGGCAGCGCCCGGCCTGCTGCTGGACCGCACGCCCCTGGCCGCGATCGTCAGCGGTTTCATCTTCGTCTACTGGGCCGGGCGGTTCGTGCTGCAGCTGGTTTACTTCGACGCCTCCGACGCGCCCAAGGGCTTGAAATACAAGGTCGCCGAGTGGGGCTTCCTCGCCCTGTTCCTGTACTTTTCGGCCGCGTTCGGCTGGGCGACCGTCTACAACCTGCTGGAGGCGGCATGAGCACCCGCAGGGCCAGCCTGAAGCACCGCGCCGGGGTACTGCCGATCAGGCTCGCAGCGTGGGGCGCCGGCCCACCGCTGGTGGCGGCCGTGCATTGGCTGCTGCAGGCGGGCGCGGTCACGCGCATGCTGGTGCTGATCGGCGTGTTGTTCGTCTGGATGAAGGCTGTGGTGCTGGTGGAGCAGCGGCTGGCGGGCAAGCGCCTGCCGCCTTTGCGGCGCCTGCTGGCCTGGCTGCTGCTGTGGCCGGGCATGCGGCCGCAGGTGATGGCTCGAGCGCCGGGGGCGCGGCCCGCGGGCCTGGGAGCTCACATCGCACTCGGAATGCTGAGCATCGCCGCGGGCGCCGGCTGTATCCTGCTGGCGCGCTGGGCGTGGGCGCAAACCGGCAACTTGTGGGCCTTCGTGGCGCCTGCGCTGATTGGTTGCAGCCTGGTGCTGCACTACGGCCTGTTCACGCTGGTGGTGGCGGGCTGGCGGCTGGCGGGGTTCCAGGTCGGCCCGCTGTTCCGCAACCCGTTCGCCTCGCGCAGCCTGGCCGACTTCTGGACGCGGCGCTGGAACCTGGCCTACACCGAGATGTGCCAGGAGAGCGTGCAGCGCGCCACCCGGGGCTGGGGCCGGCGCGCGGGCGTGCTGGCGGTGTTCCTGTTCAGCGGCCTGCTGCACGAGGCTGCCATCAGCCTGCCGGTCAACGCGGGCTACGGCCTGCCGACTCTGTATTTTGCAGTCAACGGCGCGGCGATGCTGGCTGAGGCTGCCTGGACCTCCCGTGCAACTGCCACGGGCGAGGGCGCCCGTGCCACTTTCGCCCGCGCCTGGGCGGCGTTGTGGGTGATCGCGCCGCTGCCGCTGCTGTTCCATCCCTGGTTCCTGCGCGGCGTGGTGATGCCCGCACTGGGGGTGGCGTGATGGCCGCCGACACCCGCAACCTTCCTGTCGCGCTGGGCCTGACTTTGGGGGGTCTGGGGTTGATGTGGGCCTTGACCGAGGCCATGGGCAACGTCTGGCAGCGCATGGCGGCGTTCTACATGGTGGCGGTGCCGGTGGCGCTGCTGGGCGTGAAGCTGGAGTGGCGCTCGATCTTCAAGCCCTCCGCGCGCTGGATCGGCCTGGGGCTGCTGTGCGCACTTTTACTATACGGCGCCGGTTGGCTGGGTTCGCTGCTGCTGGCGCGGGTCTGGCCCGGCATGGCAGAGCAGGTGGCCGGCAGTTACGGCCTGCTTGACACGGCGCCCGCACTGTGGGTGTGGCCGCTGCTGATGTGGATCATCCTCGGCGAAGAAATCGTGTGGCGCCTGGCGGTCACGCTGTCGTTCACGGACAGGTGGAAACTCGCCGGCGTGCCGCTCGGCGGGCTGGCTTTCGCGCTGGTGCACCTGCCTTGGGGGCCGCCGTTGCTGCTGGTTGCGGCCGTGGTGTTCGGCTCGGCCTGGGGGTTTATCGCGTACCGGACGCGCTCGTTCTGGGCGAGTTTCGTGGCGCACCTGGGCTGGGATGTGCTGGTGATGTTTGTGTACAGGTATTGAGTGATGTCGGAGCCGTCCATAACACTTACCCCCGCACGAGTGCCGGCTCCGGCATCGCTGATCCGCGGGCGCGCGTGGCTGCGCGCCGTGACGGGGCTCGGCATCTGGCTGCCCGCCTATCTGGCGCTTCAGCCCGGCTGGGCGCTGGGCCTGTTGTGGCTGGGGGCGCTGGCTCACGTGCCGCTGGCGCTCGGCTTGATCTTGACTGGTCAAGACAGACACCCGCCTACCGACACGCTGCTGAACCTGGCCGCCAGGGCGCAGCTTCCCGCCGCGCTTCTGCTGATGGTCGCCTTCAGCGCCGAGCTTGGCGGCATCTGGCTCGCTCTGCCGTGGCTGGCGCTGACAGGCCTGTGCGGCGCGGCCGGCGCCTGGCGGCTGGTCGCGCTGGGCCTGCGCCGCGCGGGTGCATTGGCCGACTGGGGGCTGGTGCTGTTCGCGGTCAGCGGCGCGTGGACGGGGGCAAGCGCCATGGGCTGGCAGGCCTTCGGCTTCCCCGAGGTGATCGTGCTGCTGGCGGGCGTGCACCAGCTGTATGCCGGGCTGGTTCTGCAGGTGGTGGCATGGCGCGTGGTGGCGTGGTTCGGCGCTGGTCGAAAACAGGGACAGTCCCCAACCCACCTTCGCCAAGGCTTCGGCGGGCGGGCCTCGGGGACAGTCCCTGCCGCGGTCACGATCGCGGTCTCGCTGGGCAACCTGCTGGTGGCGTCGGGCATCACGGCCTCGCACCTGGGCGCGCCCACCTGGTTCGAGGCCTGCTGCGCTTTCTTCTATGCCGGCTGCGTGATCGTGCTGGGCTGGATGCAGCTCTACCACGCGCTGCGGCCGGGCTCGGGCCTGCCGCTTGCGTCGCGGGTGCTGCTGGTGGCGGCGGACCTGTCGCTGGGCACGGCGATGACGCTGGCGATCATCTTCGCCTGGGGCGTCTGGCGCGGCTACCCGACGCAGACTGTGCCGCAGATGATCGTGTGGCACGGCACGTTGAACGCCTTCGGCTTCGGCCTGTGTGCGCTGATCGGCTGGCTGCTCGCGGATACCGGGTTCAGCATGCGGCAAAAGAAACAACCCCCGGCACCGAGGGCTGAATCCTGAATCCTGAATCCTGCATTCTGAATCCGCATCACTTGCTGATCATGCGGTACTCGGGAATCTCCGACAGGTCGATGCCCGCGGCCTTGGCGGCTTCCTTCACCGCGCCGACGAACACCGTGTCTTCCTGCAGGTCCACCTGCTGGATCTCGACCCCGCCCGCCAGAAGCCTGCGGCGCAGCTCGGCGCGCAGCAGGAAGCGCACGTCCTCGCGGCTCAGCTTTGTGTCAGCGGCCTCGGCGTACATCTCGTCGAAGCCGGTGTAACCCTCGGTCTTGTGGCCGTCGCCGCGCGCGAGCTGTTTCAGCACATCCTTGTCAGTCTCGGCCATCAGCTTGGTCAGGTAGGTGCCAAGCACGCTCTTTTCACCCAACTCTTCAAATGCGTCGTAGATCCAGCTCTCGAACAGGCGCGGGGTCAACTCAACGTCCACCTCGACCCCTCGGTCGTAGTAGGGCAGCTCGCTGACCGGCCCACGGTAGCGCGCCACGGTCAGCAGCAGGGCCGCCTGCTTGCCGTCTTCTTCAAGCTCCGATGCGCGCAGCGGGATCAGTTCCTGAACGATCGCGCGACCGAAGCTGCGGGCGCCCGCGGTCCGCGCGCGCTTGTGCTGGTGCAGCGCGCCGGCCAGGATTTCGCCTGCGTCGGCCGTGCCCCCGTTGATCAGCACTACCAGCGGCAACTCGGTTTCGGGCGCCTCGTTGCTGGTGACGTACTTGGCGGTAGGCGCCAGCTCTTCGCTGCGGCCGCTGCTGAAGGTAACCAGCGTGCCCTTGGGCAGGAACAGGCCGGCGACCTGCGTGGCGGCCTCCACGCTGCCGCCCGCGCAGTTGCGCAGATCCAGGATCACGGCCTTGGCACCGCCTTCCTTCAGCGCCGCCAGTGCTTCCTTCACGCGCGGGGGCGACGCGGCCGTCAGCTCCGCCACGTGGATCATGCCAAGCCCGCCGGGCAGCGCTTCGTGGGCGACCGCGTCGCCTTCGGGCTCGGTGTGGGTGACGTGTACCCAGCGCGAGAGCAGCCAGCCGTCGCGCATGATGTTGAGCCCCACCATGGTGCCCAGCGCGCCATGAAACTGGGTAATCGCCTCATCCAGAGGCTGGGTCTGGAAGGGCTTGGCCTCGTCGGGCAGGCCGCTGCTGTCGATGCGCAACTGGTGGATCTGCTCTTCGGTAACGCCGCGCAGCACGCGATAGATGCGGTCGCCGGGGCGGATGCCGGCCTGGGCCGCGGGGCCGCCCGGCCGCACGCTGAGCACGCGGGTGAGGCGCACCTGTCGGTTCGGCTCCATGCGCGCGCTGCCCAGCATGATGCCGAGCGTCGGCACGGCGAAGCGGCGGATCTCGCCGGCGTCGCGCAACTGGCTGTCCTCGAGCAGGCAGGTGTACGGGTCAAGCCCCTCCAGCATGCCGCTGGCCGCGGCGTACAGCAGTTTGCGGCCGCTGATGGCGTCCGGGTAGATGTAGCGCTCTTTGATCATCTTCTCGACGCTGTCGAGCAGCCTGGTGTCGATCTTCTCGACCTTCTCCTGGCCGGGCAGCTTGTTCTCGATGGCGGCCTCGAAGCGCTTGATGGCGCGCTCGTAGTCAAGGGCGCGCTGGGCGGTGCGCCCGCGCAGGGTGGGCTCGGACGCGATCATCTCGAGGATCGGCTTGGCGTCGGCGGTCAGCTGGTTGATTTCGCCCAGCGCCAGCGCGGCCTGGATGCGGAAGCTGTCGTTGTCGCTGGCCAGCATCTCGCGCAGGGTCTTGGTGGCCGCGGTGTCCTTGGAGCTGCGCCACAGGGCGACCGCCAGTTGCACCTTCACCTCCGGCGTGAACACCTGTTCGTTGAGCGCCTTGCGCAGCTTCTCTTCGTGGCGGGTGCTGGCCACGGCGCCCAGCACCTCGGCGGCGGCCACGCGGTTTTCGACGCTGCCTTCGCCGGTCACGATCGCGAGCAGGCCGTCAACGCCGACGTCCCAGCCGTTGTTGTTGATCGAGCCCAGGGTCCAGACCGCGCGCCAGCCCGCGATGCGGGGCAGCTCGGGCATGGTCTTCACGCGCGCCTGCAGCTCGGGCGCGATCTCGGTGCCCAGGTCTTCGATCGCCTCGGCAACGCGGAACGCGTCGTGCAGGGTGGCAGCTTTCTCGAGTTGCGCCAGCGCGGCCTCGAGTTCCTTGAGCAGGCTTTCGCGTGTGGCTTTCTTGGCGGCGGCGGCGTCGCCGCCGCTGTCGTTCTGGACCACGAACTGGTCAAGGTCAACGCGGTCGGCGGCGGGCTGGGGCGTGGTTGCCGGCTGCTCAGTGCGTGAGCACGCGGCGGCAAGCAGGGCGCAAGCCAGCAGTGCGAGAATCCGGGTGTATGTCATCACAACTCCATGCATTCAGCCGGCAGTTTATCAGACAGGCCGGCCTGTGCTTATACGGAAGAACGCGCGCGGTTGGGCGGGCGATTTTGCTGGAATCCGGAGTTAACTACGGAGGTGTTATGTGGGTGTGAGGCGGCAGGCGGCAGGCGGCAGGAACAAGAGCCGCAAGCGCAAGCGCGCGGCAGAAGCCGGTAGACACGGAAGAGGAACCCATGGCAACCGAAACACAGAGCTTCAAAGTCAGAGGCATGAGCTGCGGTCACTGCGCCAGGCGCGTCGAGAACGCCGCCTTGGGCGTGAAAGGCGTCAGCAGCGCGAAGGTGGACCTGGCCGGCGAACAACTGCGAATCGAGTGCGCGGGCGAGCCGCCGGTGCAGGCTTTGGCTGACGCCATCCGCGAGGCCGGATACGAAATGGTGCAGAGCTGATCCATGGCCAGCGGCACACTCAACCTCAAGGTGGACGGCATGACCTGCGCCCACTGCGCGCGCTCGGTCGAGAAATCGCTGAAAGGCGTGCAGGGCATCACCACGGCCGAGGCCGACTTCGCCTCCGGCAGTGTGACCGTTTGTTTCACCGGCCGCAAGCCGGGTTACGAGGTGCTCGAGCCCGCGGTGCGCAAGGGCGGCTACACGCTGGTTAAAGAGGAAGAAGCCAAGACGCGTGACCCGGCCGAGGTGGCAAAACGCGAACAACGCCGCAACCTGTGGCTGCTGCTGCTTGGCGTTGCGCTGGTGATCCCGGTGATGCTGCCGCACTTCGTGCACCTGCACGGCGCGGGCTGGGACTACGCGGCGCTGGCGCTGGCGGTGGCGATCCAGGCCACGGTCGGTTTTGACTTCTACAAGGGCGCCGTGGCGGGCATCCGCAACCGCAACCTGGGCATGGACGTGCTGGTCAGCATCGGCATGGCCAGCGGCCTGGTGTTCGGCGCGGGCGTGGTGCTGTTCAACTGGCCGCTGCCGCCGGGCCTGACCAAGGACGTCTACTTCGAGGCCGCTACTCTTTTGGTGGTGTTCCTGCGGCTGGGCAAATACGTCGAGGCGCGCGCCCGCGGCAACGCCCTGGGCGCGTTGCGCAGCCTGCTGCAACTGGCGCCTGACAAGGCGCGGGTAAGAAGGAGTGGGCCCGACAATCCTGTCGGGCAACTCATTGAAGTTGACGCGTCAAGTGTGAAGGCCGGCGAAATCTGCGTGGTGAACGCCGGCGGGCGCATCCCCGTGGACGGCGAGATCGTCGCCGGCGAAAGCGACGTGGATGAAGCCATGCTGACCGGCGAGCCCGTGCCCGTGGCGCGCCGCGTGGGCGACGCCGTGCGCACCGGCACCATCGCCACCAACGGGACGCTCGAGATCAAGGCCACGGCCGTGGGGCGCGACACGGTGCTGGCGAACATCGTCAAGCTGGTCGAGGAAGCCCAGCGCACCAAGGCACCGATCCAGCGTTTCGCCGACCGGGTCAGTAACTGGTTCGTGCCGATCGTGGTGGGCATCGCGCTAGTCACCGCCCTGGCCTGGCTGGTCGCCGGCGCCGGTCCCGCGCGCGCTGTGACGCACGCGATCGCCGTGCTGGTGATCGCATGCCCCTGCGCGCTGGGCATCGCCGTGCCGGCCGCAGTGATGATCGGCAGCGGCGCGGCCCTCAAGCGCGGCATACTGGTGAAAAACGGCGCGGCGCTGGAGCGCATCTCGCGGGCGCAGATCTTCGCCTTCGACAAGACCGGCACACTCACACTGGGCAAGCCGGGCGTGCAGGCCGTCGAGTACGCCGACGACGTGGACGAGCCCGCCGTGCTGCAAGCCCTGGCCCTGGTGACCCAGGCCTCGCAGCACCCCTTCACCAAGGCCGCCGCCGAGTGGCTGGCGACCAAGGACAATTCAAAATCAAAAATCCAAAATCCAAAATCGCGCGAGCTCGCCGGCATGGGCCTGGTCGCGGAGGCCGACGGGTGCTCCTACATCTTCGGCACACCGGCCTTGCTCGAGCGCGAGGGCGTGCCGCTCACCGACGGCCTGCAGGCCCGAGCCCAAGCCCTGCGCGAGCGCGGTGACAGCGTCAGCCTGCTGGCCGCGGACGGCAAAGTGCTGGCGGCCTTCGGTTTCGCGGATTCCCTGCGCGACGAAGCCCGCCAGGTGATCGAGCAACTGCGCAGCCAGGGCGCCCGCACCGTGCTGATCACCGGCGACCATGCCGCGGCCGCGCAACGCGTGGCGGGTGCATTGGGCATCGACGAAGTACACGCGGGCGTCACGCCCGAGGGCAAGCTGCAGCTGATTGACAATTTGCGAGAAAAGGGCGTCACGGCCATGGTGGGCGACGGCATCAACGACGCGCCCGCGCTCGCCCGCGCGGACATCGGCGTGGCGATCGGCGGCGGCAGCGACGTCGCCAAGGAAACCGGCGACATGGTGCTGATGACCGGCCGGCTGAGCGACCTGCCGCGCGCGATCGACTTCGGCCGGCGCTCGCTGCGAGCGATCCGCCAGAACCTGTTCCTGAGCCTGTGCTACAACGCGGTGGGGATCCCGCTGGCGGCCGGCGCCATGTTGTGGGCGGGCATCTTCCTGCCCCCCAGCTACGCCGCGCTGGCCATGGTGTTCAGCGATTTAAGCGTAGCCATAAACTCCGCCCGCCTGGCGGCTGAACTGCGCAAGGCGTAGGGGCGACGCTCGCGTCGCCCGCGATGCGCACAAACAGCATGGATACAAAGCCGGCAAGAAAGGCGTTTGCCACGCGGAGGCGCGAGGGCGCTAAGCGTCTCGCGTGCATGGAACGCGGCTGGCGCCAAGGGAACGGAGTCAGACGCCAGAGCGGTTCGGCCGATGGATTGCCACACATTCCGCAGGCCTTCGCTCTGCGGGTTGGTTGGATGCTTCATCCGGCCTTCCCCGTTGTAACGGTGGGTATGGTCCCATGGGGCGGCGATGAAGCTTCGTAAGACAATTGTCTGGTCGGTGGCGGGTGCGGTCGCTGTGGCGGCCGTGGTGGTGCTGGTGTGGTTCAACCCGTTTGCGGAGCCGCCTGCGCCGCCGAAGCTGGTTACCGTCAAGCGCGGCGAACTGGTGGAGGCCGCTTCGCTTTCCGGCAAGGTTGAGGCCAACGCGCAGGTCGAGGTGAAATCCCGCGCCTCGGGCGAAGTCATCGAAATCGCCGTTAAGGTCGGCGACCTGGTCAAGGCCGGCGACCTGCTGGTGAAGCTGGACCCGGCCGATGAAACCCGCGCCGTCTCACAGGCCGATGCCGCCCTGCAATCGGCGCAGGCGCGGCTCAGCCGCGCGCAGGCCGCGCTGGGCATCGCGCAGCTGCAAGCCGCCGAGGCCAAGGCCAAGTACGACGCGCGCGTGAAGGACGCAAGCGACGTCATCAGCAAAGAAGAGCTGCGCGTGGCCCGCAGCAACTGGGAAATCGCCGAGGGCAACGTGAAGTCGCTGCAAAGCGACGTGCTCAGCAGCGAGGCCGAGCTGCGCAGCGCCCAGCTGAACCTGGACCAGGCCAACCTGCGGCTGTCCGAGACCACCATTGTCGCGCCGATCGCCGCCACGGTGCTCAAGATCGACGTCGAGAAGGGCACCATCATCGCGTCGGGCATCTCCAACATCGGCGGCGGCACGGCGCTGCTGACCTTGGGCGACCTGTCGGCCCTCACCGTGGTCGGCGCGTTGGACGAAGCCGACGTCGGCCGCGTGGACGAAGGCCAGCAGGTGCAGATCCGCGTGGACGCCTGGCCGCGCCGCGTGTTCAGCGGCGTCGTGGACACCCTGTCGCCGCTCGGCGTCGAGACCAGCAACATCGTTACGTTCGATCTGGACGTGCGCGTCACCGACCAGGACTTCCACCTGCTGCGCCCCGGCATGAACGCCGACCTCGAGGTCATTACCGGCCGTCACGCCGGCGTGCTGCTGGTGCCGGTGTCGGCCATCTACAGCGAGGGCGAGCAGTACTACGTGCTGACGGCCGAGGGCGAACGCCGCGACGTGAAGCTGGGCGCCACGGACGGCACGCGCTACGTGGTGACCGAGGGCGTCGAGGAAGGCCAGCAACTGCGGGTAGGCACCAGCAACTCGAACCTCACGGCGGGGCCGGGCATGTTCGGGAGGCGCTGATGAACGCCCCGGTCATCGAGCTCGAGCGCATCGAGAAGATCTACCACGAAGACCGCCCGGAAATCGCCGTGCGGGCCGTGGCGGGCATCGACCTGACGATCCGCCACGGGGAATCGGTCGCCGTGGTCGGCCCCTCGGGCTGCGGCAAGTCCACCCTGCTGCACCTGGTCGGCTGCCTGGACCGCCCCACGCGCGGCGTCTACAAGCTCGACGGAAGCGACGTCTCCGGCCTCGATGACGACGACCTCGCGCGCGTGCGCAACCAGAAGGTCGGCTTCGTGTTCCAGACCTTCAACCTGCTGGCGCGCCAGAGCGCCCTGGAAAACGTGGAGCTGCCCCTGCTGTACGCGGGCGACAGGTCGCCGTCCGTGAGAGCCGCGGCCGCGCTGGAGCGCGTGGGCCTCAGCGACCGCGCGCGCCACAAACCCGGCGAGCTGTCGGGCGGCCAGAAGCAGCGGGTGGCGATCGCGCGCGCGATCGTGAACGACCCGGCCATCATCCTGGCCGACGAGCCCACGGGCCAGCTCGATACCCGCACCGGCGCCGAGACCCTGGACCTGCTGCTGCAACTGAACGCCGCGGGCTCGACGCTGATCGTGGTCACCCACGACATGGGCATCGCGCGCCGCATGGCCCGCGCCATCCGCATGCGCGACGGCATCATCGAGGCCGACGGCCCGCCCGCCGAGGTGCTGGACGGCGTCACGGCCGGGGAGGGCGCCTGATGTCGCTGTGGCAGACACTGGCGGCCGCACTGCGCGCGCTGCTTTCGAACAAGCTGCGCACGGCTCTGACCATGCTCGGCATCGTGATCGGCGTGGCGGCCGTGGTGACGATGCTGAGCCTGGGCGAAGGGGCGCGCGAAAGCATCGAGGGCCGCATCTCCTCAATGGGCGCGAATAACCTCAGCATACGGCCGGGGCAGCGCCGCCAGGGCCCCGTGCGCAGCGGCGCGGTGCAGACGCTCGAGAACGCCGACGCCGAGGCGCTGCGGGTGATCAGCGGCGTGGTGCGCGTGGCGCCCATGGCCACGGGTGGCGCGCAAGCCAAGTACCTGGCCGCCAACCGCAACACCACGGTGATCGGCACCACGCCGGAGTATTTCGCGATCAACAACCTCGAGCTGCAGCGCGGCCAAGCCCTCAGCGCCGGGCACATCGACGGCCGCCGGCGCGTGGCTGTGCTGGGCTCAGAGGTCGCGCTTGAGCTGTTCGGCAACCTGGACCCGGTGGGCAAGCGCATCCAGCTGAAGGGCCTGGGCTTTGAGGTGATCGGCGTGCTGGCGGCCGTGGGCAGCTCGTTCGTGAGCCCGGACGACCAGACCTTCATCCCGATCAGCACGCACCAGGCCACGGTGTTCGGGCAGGATTACCTGAGCGGCATCACGGTGGAGGTCGCGGGCGACGACTGGGTCGAGCCCGTTCAGGCCGACATCGAGCGCATCCTGCGCCAACGCCACAGGCTGCTGCCGGGCAGCGAGTCGGACTTCAACGTGATGTCCACCAAGGAGATGCTGGAGGCCGTCAGCGAGGTGACCACCACCTTCACCGCCTTTCTCGCGGCCGTGGCGGCGGTTTCGCTGCTGGTGGGCGGGATCGGGATCATGAACATCATGCTGGTCAGCGTGCGCGAGCGCACCCGCGAGATCGGCGTGCGCATGGCGGTGGGCGCCAGGCGGCGCGACGTGCTGCTGCAGTTTCTGATCGAGGCCGTGGTGGTGTCGATGATCGGCGGTGTGGCGGGCGGCGCGGCGGGCATCGTGGGCGGCGTGCTGCTGGCAGGCTGGGCACAGGTGGATTTCGTGCTGCCTGCCTACGCGGTGGTGCTGGCGCTGGCAGTAAGCTTTTTCACCGGGGTGATGTTCGGAGTCTGGCCCGCCAGACACGCCGCCGGGTTAGACCCGGTGGAAGCCCTGCGCTTCGAGTAGCGGATACGTGCCGCCCCACCGGGTGAAGGGACTGTCCCCGCAGGGGACTGTCCCTGTCGTCGAATCCACGAAAAGCAAACAACAGATGGCCACGCGGAGGCGCGGGGGCGCGAAGAGTCCAGCGGGCACTGAACGCGGTCTGTGATCAGGTTGCGGGGAAACAACGCCAGGACGCCAAGCTGCGCCACGGCCTGGTTCTTGTTGCACGCGGATTGGCCGATGGACGTTCAATCAACGCGAGTATCGTGGCGTTCCCTGGCGGCCTGGCGTTGCTTGCCGGACCGAGTTGGCGCGAATCTCGCTAGCTACAAAACATTTCTTCGCGCCTTTGCGCCTCCGCGTGGCCTAAGCAGTAGTATTTTGAAAGCGCGGACAAGAGTGTCCGCGCCACTGGGTGAAGGGACTGTCCCCGCAGGGGACTGTCCCTGTCGTCGAATCCACGAAAAGCAAACAACAGGAGATCACGCGGGGGCGCTAAGGCGCGAGGTGTCGGTCGTGGTCTGCCCGCCACTCGCGAAGATGAATGGGGAAACAACGCCAGGACGCCAAGACGCGCCACGGCTTGGTTCTTGTTGCGCGCGGTTTGGCCGACCGATTGTCAAGCAACGCAAAGGCCGTGGCGTTCCCTGTCACCTTGGCGTTGACTGCCTCCTGTCGCCTGACGCCTGCTGCCTGATGTGACACCAGTCCGCGTTTGAATCCGCTGCAAACCGCTCGTTGATTCCTTTCACTGCGCCTCTAACATGCCGGTCCGCAATTTTCGACTCGCGAGGGCACGCAATGACCGACGCACCGAAGTTCAAGGACCTCAAGGCGCCTGCCGAAGGCCAGCGCATTACCTTCAAAGACGGCGAACCCATCGTTCCCGACAACCCCGTCATTCCCTACATCGAGGGCGACGGCACCGGCCGCGACATCTGGAAGGCCTCCGTGCGCGTGTTCGACGCGGCGATCCAGAAGGCCTACGGCGGCAAGCGCAAGGTGCACTGGTTCGAAGTCTACGCCGGCGAAAAGGCCAACGAAAAGTACAGCACCTGGCTGCCCGACGACACGCTTGAGGCCATCAAGTACTTCGGCGTCGCGATCAAGGGCCCGCTGACCACCCCGGTCGGCGGCGGCATCCGCAGCCTGAACGTGGCGCTGCGCCAGTTGCTTGACCTGTACTCGTGCCAGCGCCCGGTGCGCTACTTCGAGGGCGTGCCGAGCCCCATGAAGGACCCCAAGGACGTCAACATCATCATCTTCCGCGAGAACACCGAGGACGTGTACTCCGGCATCGAGTGGAAAGCCGACACCCCGGAAGCCAAGAAGGTGATCGAGGCCCTGAACGCCGTGCTGACGGGCGATCCCTCCACCAAGAACAAGAAGCTGCCGGAGGGCGCGGGCATCGGCATCAAGCCCGTTACCAAGTTCAAGAGCCAGCGCCACATGCGGCGCGCCATGCGTTACGCCATCAAGCACAACATCCCCGACGTGGCGATCATCCACAAGGGCAACATCATGAAGTACACGGAAGGCGCCTTCCGTGACTGGTGCTACGAACTCGCGACCACCGAGTTCCGCGACCAGGTCGTCACCGAGGACGAGCTGTGGTCCAAGCACGACGGCAAGATGCCGGCCGGCAAGATCCTGGTCAAAGACCGCATCGCGGACAGCGCCTTCCAGCAGATCCTGCTGCGCCCGGCCGAGTACCGCATGCTGGTGACCATGAACCTGAACGGCGACTACCTGAGCGACGCCGCGGCGGCGCAGGTTGGCGGCCTGGGCATCGCGCCGGGCGCGAACATCGGCGACAGCGCCGCGATCTTCGAGGCCACCCACGGCACGGCGCCCAAGTACGCCGACAAGAACGTGATCAACCCGGGCGCAGTGGTGCTGTCCGGCGCGATGATGTTCGAGTGGATGGGCTGGACCGAAGCCCGCGACCTGGTCTACAAGGGCCTGCAGGGCGCCATCCGCGCCAAGACCGTGACCTACGACTTCGAGCGCCAGATCCCCGGCGCAACCAAGCTCGGCACGGCCGAGTTCGGCGACGCCATGATCGGCCAGATGTGATGCGCGAAGCGCATCATCCGCCGAAGCCTTGGCGAAGGCGGATTCGATCAACTCACCCCAGGGTCGGCCAAGCCGGCCCTGGTTCATTTGTCAATGAGCCAGGCGCTTTACCCGGTGCGGGCGCTGGGCGCCGCCTCGCTTTCTGCGCCGGCCGGCGCGGCGTGTTCCGCTTCCGGCCATTCATCCGGCGCTTCAACTTCCGTGGCTTCATCCTGCGCTTCAACCTCCGCCGGCTCTTCCTGCTCGGCCGCTTCCTCGGCTTCGTAGCGCACCAGCAGCTCGCCGGCGCGCAGGGCCTGGCCGTAGCTGACGCGCGGCTTCTCGGCCCCGCTGGCCAGGTCTTCCGTGGCCGCGTCCACCATGGCCTCCAGCAGCCGCTTCACCTTGGCCCGCGCCGTGGAGACCCGCGGCTCCGCGCGCCGGCCGGGGTTCGCGGCCGGCCGCAGCAGCCTGCGCATGCGTTTGTTTCTCGACTTTCTTCCCATCTTGCACCTCGTTGGTTTCGGCCCGCCATTGAGCCACGCGAAAAAGCATACAAGTGGGTGCGACATTTCCGGGGCGGCCCGGCCAATCCCGCAAGTGACGCGGTTCAGGGCGGCTGGTAGCATGTAGCCGGAGGGTAGGCCCATGGCCCCGCAGAGGACACGCGAGCGCTCCTCGATCGACGACATCATCGACGTCTACAAGAAGGACGTTGACTTGGGACTGCTGCTCGAGGGCCTGAAGCTCACGGTCGAACAGCGACTGGACCGCCTTGCCAGTTTTATCGAACTTGCCGAAGAACTCCGCTCCAGCGTTCGAGCAGCCAAGAGCGCCAAAGTATGACTGACTTTCGGAGAGTTCTGTCCGTCTTGGCGGAGTCCGGTATCGAGTTCATCGTTGTTGGCGGTGTTGCCGCCGCAGCGCATGGCTCGCCCCGCGCCACCTTCGACTTGGACGTTGTCTATCGGCGTACACCACAGAACCTCGCCCGGCTGGTTGCCGCCCTGGGGCCGCTCCACCCGTCCCTCCGTGGCGCTCCGCCAGGCCTGCCCTTCAACTTCGATGTTCAGACTCTAAAGGCCGGGTTGAACTTCACACTCTGCACGGACTTTGGGCTACTCGTTCTGATCGGCGACATCGCAGGCGGCGGAGACTACGACGCCCTGCTGCCCCACTCTACGCTTCAAGCAGTTCACGGCGCGTCATGCCGCTTCGTGGATCTTGATACATTGATTCACTTGAAGAGGACCGCAGGCAGACCCAAGGACTTTGAAGCCATCGCGGAACTCGAACTTCTTCGCGATGCGACCGACCGCCAGCAGTGACGCGCCTGACTTTGCGGTTCGAGGTCAAGGGCCCCGCAGGTAGTGGTACCTGAGCTGGTGAATCCGGGCGAACTCGATCGCCCCCGAGGCCATCGCCGAGCTGGAAGCCATCCGCGAAGAGCGCGACATGCAGGGCTGATTTTGCGCAGACCATTCAATGGGCGGCCCCTGCGTCAGGACGGCAGGTACGAGTAGCGTTAGCCTGAGTTCGTGGTACCGCAACTGCCAGCCGCGAAAACGCAGAACCGCCAAACGACAGGTTTTGCGCTTTCGCGCTTTTGCGGCTCATGCTGCTGCCGTTTGTGTCCTGGCAGGTTTTCCAGACACTCGGGGCCGCCCGACACGCCTTACAGTCCGAAGCCCTCGGTGAAACCCCACGACCAGCGCCGGGCTCCGCAACTGGGGCACTTGAACAGATGGATCAACAGGAACTCGATCAACTCGAACAGACAAACGGACAGCAGGAATCCCACCACGAAGAACAACGGCCAGGCCGCCCACCACCATGCGCTGTCCTGCGAGCGCACGAGCAGAATGCTCAGGAAAGAGGCCGCGGCCGAAGCGATGCCACCGTGCACCACCAGCAACATGCCGCAACTGAAAGTGGGCAGAAAGCCGAAGCCTTCCTTGCTCGCGCATCGCTTGCAGCAGTACATCACCACGGGCCTCGTTCCTATTCTAGTTCACCGTGAGTTCGAACGGGGGTTTCCGCGCAACCTCCTTTTGCGGATCGGGTTAGATGGCCGTTTGTTGCGCGGGTGCGGTAAACGGCAGGGGTGCGCCATCCTTGTCACAAACCGGAATTACCCGTAGACTTGCGCCAAAACGCCCCCGGCAGTATTGACCTTGACGCAGTCCGACCTGCGCTATGCCCCGAATTGTCTTCAAAAAGAACGAGCACCCGCCGGTTGACCTGGCTGAAGCCGTCACGGTCGGGCGTTCCGCCAACCACGCCAATGTGGTGGTGCAGGACAACCGGCTTTCCCGCGCCCACTGCCGCTTTGAGCCCCGTGACGACGGCTGGTCCGTCGTTGACCTCGAAAGCCAGAACGGCACCTTCCTCAATGGTAGGCGCGTGCGCGAGGCCCTGGTCAAGCCGGGCGATGTCGTCACCATCGGCACCTGCGACATGGTGTTCGAGGAAGTCGGCGGCCCCGGCGGCAAGACGGTCATGGCCGGCGTGCATTCCACCAAGTCAGCTCCACCCGACTTCAGCGACGAAAGCCTGGCCGTCCCGACCGCCGAGAAGTCTGACAGCACACGCACCGTTGTCGCGCCTGCGGCACTGGTGCTGGTGAAGGGTACCCTGCTGGACAAGATCCACCCGATCACCGTGGACCCGTTCGTGATCGGGCGCAAGCACGACACCCAGCTCTGCCTTGAAAACGACGGCAAGGCATCGGGCCATCACGCCCACATACGGCGCGACGGCATGGACTACGTGCTCGAGGATCTGGGCAGCACCAACGGCGTCGTCGTCAACGGCGAAAAAATTACCGGCCCGGTGGTGCTGAAGCCCGGCATGAAGGTGCTGCTGGGCCAGCAGCTGTTCAAGTTCCAGCTGCAGGGTCGTGACGATGTAAGCAGCGGCCGTACGGCGCCGGCCATCGCGGCAGCCGACATACAGGCGCGGCTCAAACCGCCCGGGCAGGCGGGCGAAAGCGCCGACCTTGATGAGCCGGACCAGCCCGCCACCATCATGGCTACGCCCGCCGAGCAGGCGGCGCTGAATGAAGATGACGACAAGGCTGCGCTCAGCCAGGAGATCAAGTTCAAGTCCGGCGGCGGCGGTGTCTTCGCGGTGGTCGAGATCATCGTGGTGGTGGCCGTAGCCGGCGCGATCCTGTTCTCGGCCTGGACCATGCTGAAGGACGACGGCACGGCGGGCGGAGGCGGCGAAGGAGGCTACCCGCCCTCGCGGGATGGCGGCCTGCTTGCGACCAATCCCAGCTTCGACGACGTGGACGAAGGGGGCTACGCCACGGGCTGGAACTACGTGGTAAGCGGCACGGACAGCTTCAACCTGGTAGAAGGCGCCAGGGGCGGACGCTATGCCATGCAGATTTCACGCTTCGGCCCCGCCAACGAAGCAAGCTTCGTGGTCAGCGAGCGCATGGAGGCGCCCGCGGGCGGCGTGAAGGTCAGCGTGTTCGCCTTGAACGGCGAAGCATCCGCCGAGCGCTTCGGCTCGGCGCTGGTCTCGGTGTTCTGGTACGCCAGCAAACGGGACTCCGCGCCGATGCTGGTCACGCCGCTGACCGCGCGCACGCGCATGCCGGAGTGGGTCGAGCTTGCGGGCAGCGCTTCCGCACCGGCCGGCGCCAAGCTGTTTGCCGTGGCGCTGGGCATGTGCGGCGCCCAGGGCAGCGTAGCGTTCGACGAGGTGACGGTCAGCGCCGAAGCCGCCGCGGAAAACTGGTTCGCACCCCAGAGCATCGGAGCCGGCGGGGGCATGAACTGGCAGATCGACGATCGCGGCGACATCTCTCTGAACGGCCCGGACGGCGTGTACCTGCGCGGCGGACGCATCGTGTTGTTCCAGGCGCAGCAGCGTCGCGACCCGCTGCAGGTGCTGGAAATGCTGGTGGCAAAACCCGAAGTCCAGCGCACGGACAACATGCTGAACGTGAAGTACCGGTACTTCGATCCGCTTGCCGCGCAGCCGGTGCAGCTCACGTTGCAACTCGGCAGCCGCGGCGGCGTCCCGGTGCTGGAGGCCTCCGTGCAGGCCGTGGAGGGTACGCTGGACAGGGCCGCTCGCTACGTTTCGCTTCACGTGCTCGCCACGCCGGCCTGGGCGCCGGCCGAGCTGGTGCGCTTCGAGAAGCCCGATGCCCAGCCCGCCGCCTACACGATGGAAATCGGTACCGGGCGCGACACACGCGGCGAGTTCGCGATATTGCTGTCGGCCGACACCGGAACCGGCAACCGAATCATCGCGGGCGAGGGCGGCCTGCCGGGCGCGTCCGCGTTTCAGCACCCGGCCGGCCGCGAGCTGATGATTACGCAACAAGGAGCGCTTTCGCTGGGATTCAAGCGCGGCGGGGGTCTCGACGAACTGCAGGAGCAGGCGAGCCTGGTCGCCGCCGTGCAGCCGGGTGAAGACCAGATGGACCGGGTGGACCGCGCGCTCGGCATCTTCCGGGACTACCTTTACAACCAGCAGGAAGTCGCCTCGGCGGCCCTGGCGATCGATGCTGCCAGCAAGCACTACAGCCTGCGGTTGATCGAGTTGCGCGATGGCATCAACGTGCCGCAACTGACGCGCAACGAGCAGCTTTATCGCGCGGCCATGGAAGA
The DNA here is from genome assembly GCA_020638635.1 of Planctomycetota bacterium. Lineage (GTDB taxonomy): Bacteria > Planctomycetota > UBA8742 > UBA2392 > UBA2392 > JACKID01. Next base: position 660 of record JACKIE010000010.1, on the reverse strand, counting down.
GGCGATTGCCTCGGCCGACAAGTTGCGCGCCGCCAGCGACCGCTGGAACCGCGACGCAATGCCGATGCTGCGCCTGGCGATCGGCGACAACATGCTGCCGCGCACCAAGGACTCCGCGGCGCAGGCGCGCGACGCGCTGCGGGAACTGATCGACCTGGCTGACTCCTTCGAGGCGCTGGCCAAGGTCGCCCGGAAATCGCTGTTCGCACTGGAAGTCGAGATCGAGCAGCGCGAGAGCGAGTCCTACATGGTCAGCGCGCGTGACTTCCTGGACAGCGGCCAGTACGTGCAGGGCATGGTCAAGCTGCGGGCGGTGGTGGCCAACTATCCGCGCTGCCTGCGCGGCATCGAAGCCAAGGAACGGATGCTGGACGTGGCCGCAATCCTGCTCAACGAGATGGACGACCTCAATAAGCAGAACCTGCGCAACATCGCCGGCGACCGCGCGCGACAGGTGCGGGAGCTGCTGGACCTGGTGGAAGGCAAGCTGCTGACCCGGATTCTGAGCCCGGACGAAAAGAACTGGTTGCGCGGCCCGGACCTGCCGGCGGAGCTGCGTTCCGGCGAATGGATCTCGCGTGAGAACGACCTGGCGAAGCGCATCGCCGACATGCGCCGGCGCCTGCCCGGCGAAGGGGAGTAGCACGTGGCCTACGGCTT
>JACKIE010000001.1 GCA_020638635.1 Planctomycetota bacterium | reverse complement strand
TCCAGGTACGTGAGCGCCCGGATCGTGTGGGGATTGCCCGCGCCCGAAGGGCCGTCTGGAACGAAAACCTCAGTTTTCTTGCGGCCCCATGCCCAAGCTGCTCATTCGTGATGGAGCGTGATCAAAGGCGTTCCGCCACCGCAATCACGTAGCCGTCCAGATCCATAAAGTATGCCGCGCGGTCGCCCCAGTCGCGCGGCGCCAGCGGCGAGGTGCAAACCGCACCCGCGGCGTTCAGGCGCTCGACCACGGCCTCGATTTCGGCGACGTGCAGATACAGCTCCGCGCGCGGGCAGCCGTCAGCAGGCTTGCGCGTGCCAAGCGTGTCGCCCAGGAAGTGGCGCGTGTTGCCCTGCGGCATCAACCCCAGCCGCGCACCCGCGTTCAGCCGGTACTCCACGTACACCGGCACGTCCACCGTTTTCTCGAAGCCGAACGCCGCGTCATAGAAGGCCGCAGCGCCGGCCAGGTCAGCGACGTACAGGATGGTGAGTGCAAGGTTGGCGGTCATGTGGTTCCCTACTATCGAAAGCGACAGAATGTGCGAGGCGCGGGCAGGCTGCCCGCGCCACGTGCGGACGGGACGTCCGCGCTCCTAGCGCACGCCAAGCTCGATTCGCTGTAACTCCTTGATTTCGTCGCGCAGCAGCGCTGCCGTCTCGAAATCTAGCGCCTTGGCGGCCTCGTACATCTCCTTCTCCAGCGCGGCGATCAGCTTGGGCACTTCGGCCGGGTCCACCTTGCGCTGCACGCCCTTAGGCAGCTCTTCCGACTTGATCTCGGGGTACTTGTCGGCCAGGCGCTTCTTGCGGCCTTCCAGTGCGCCGGCCTTCTCCGCGGCCTGCAGGGCGCGGCGCGTGGCGAAGTTGGAGCCTCGTTCGGTGACGGGGCTGCGTTCCTTGCGCTTGCCGCCGCCACGCTTGTTTTTGGCGCCCGGCCACTCGTAGTGGGTTACCGTGGCGTCTTCATCTTCCACCGTGACGTAGTCCGCCTCGAAGATGCTGCTCAACACGTCGTCGATCTCGTTGATGATCGTCTGCGGCGTGATGTTGTGCTGCTTGTTGTACTCCAGCTGCAGGCGTCGGCGCCGGTTCGTTTCCTCAATCGCCGTCTGCATGCTTTGCGTGACTTCGTCGGCGTACATCACCACGCGGCCGTTCACGTTGCGCGCGGCGCGCCCGACCATCTGAATCAGCGAGCGGTGCGAGCGCAGGTAGCCCTCGCGGTCGGCGTCCAGGATGCACAGCAGGCTCACTTCCGGCAGGTCCAGCCCCTCGCGCAGCAGGTTGATGCCGACCAGCACGTCGAACTCGCCCTTGCGCAGGTCCTTCAGAATCTCCATGCGCTCGATGGTGTCGATGTCGGCGTGCAGGTAGCGCACCTTGATGTCCAGCGAGGCCAGGTAGTTCGACAGCTCCTCGGCCATGCGCTTGGTCAGCGTGCACACCAGCACGCGCTCGCCGCGTTCGATCACCGGCCGAACCTGGTCAAGCACGTCGTCGATCTGGCCCTTGGCGGGGCGCACCTCGATGGGCGGGTCGATCAGGCCCGTGGGGCGCACGATCTGCTCCGCCACGTGGCCGAGCGATTTCTCGAGCTCGTAGGGCCCGGGCGTGGCGCTGACGAACACGGTCTGGCGCTTCACGGCCTCGAACTCTTCGAACTTCAGGGGCCGGTTGTCGCGGGCGCTGGGCAGCCGGAAGCCGAAGTCAACCAGGGTGTCTTTGCGCGCGCGGTCGCCCTTATACATGCCGCCGATCTGCGGCACGGTGACGTGCGACTCGTCGATCATGATCAGCGCGTTTTTGGGCAGGTAATTCATCAGGGTGGGGGGCGTGCTGCCCGGCCCGCGGCGCTCGAAGTGGCGTGAGTAGTTCTCGATGCCCTTGCAGGTGCCGATCTCGCGGATCAGCTCGAGGTCGTAGCGCGTGCGCTGCTCGATGCGCTGGGCCTCCAGCAGCTTGCCCTGGGTCTTGAACAACTCGACCTGCTCGGCGCATTCTTTCTCGATGTCGGCGACGGCGGCATCCAGCTTGCTTTCCGGCGTGACGTAGTGGGTAGCGGGGTAGATCGTCACCTTGTCCAGCTCGCCCAGCACTTCGCCGGTGAGCGGGTCGATCTCCCAGATCGATTCCAGGTCGTCGCCGAAGAACTCGATGCGGATCACCTTGTCTTCTTCGTACACCGGGAAGATGTCCAGCACCTCGCCGCGCACGCGGTAGGTGCCGCGCTTGAGGTCGAAGTCGTTGCGGGTGTAGGCGATCTCGGTCAGTTTGCGCACGGCCTTTTTGCGCTGCAGGGGCACGCCCTTTTCGGCGTACAGCAGGGCGCCCTGGTAGGCCTCCGGCGAGCCGAGGCCGTAGATGCAGGAGACGCTGGCGACGATCAGCACGTCCTGGCGGTCGAGCAGGCTGCGCGTGGCGCTGTGGCGTAAGCGGTCAATGCGCTCGTTGATGGCGGAGTCTTTTTCGATGTAGGTGTCGGTCTGGGGTACGTAGGCCTCGGGCTGGTAGTAGTCGTAGTAGCTGACGAAATACTCGACGGCGTTTTCCGGGAACAGCTTGCGGAACTCGCTGAACAGCTGGGCGGCCAGTGTCTTGTTGGGCGCCATCACCAGCGTGGGGCGGTTCACGCGCTCGATCACGCTCGCCATGGTGAAGGTCTTGCCGCTGCCGGTGACGCCCAGCAGGGTCTGGAAAGGCGCGCCCTCGTTCAACCCGCGTACCAGTGAGTCGATAGCAGCCGGCTGGTCACCGGCCGGCGAGTTCTTGGAAACCAGTTTGAAAGGTATCTGCGGCATGCCGGCAGCATAACAACGCACGCGACACACCCGCGCAATCCCCGGGATGCCCTAGCCGGCTTTTCGCTGCCAGAAATAGATGCGGGCGTGTGCGTAGTCGTCCGGTGACTTGTTGGATTTGTACACCAGGTAGCTGCCCATGACCGCGACGACCCGCTCTCCATCGGTGCTGATGCGGGCTTCCAGCGGGTCCCACCTGACGCGGGTGTCGCAAGGCGGCCGGATCGAAGCGCAGATCTGGCCGGTTTCAGTCGAGACGACGTGGCAGAAGGCATCGGTTTCTTCCAACACGCACCACGACTCGACGGCGTTGCGTGCGGGCAGGAACTTAGCGGGACCGACGCCGAGGTAAACGGCCACTTTGCCGGTCCGGTGATTCAGTACGCGGTGGTGTTTCTCGACGTCGTGGTACAGGATCAGCTCTTCGTCGGCCCGGAAGCCGACGCACATGCCGGCATTCGGCAGCTCCGCGACCATCTTGCCGGACGCTACTTCATACACTCGGATGACATGCTCGCGGCCGGTACCCGTCCAGAACGAAACTGCCACGAACTTGCCGTCGGCAGAGGCCGCGGGCGTCTCTCGGAAAGTCTTGTTGGTGCCCTGGTACAGCTCGCGGATCGTTTTACCCGTCTCGACGCCGGCCACCCACACGCGATTGTCGTTGAAAACGATGATCGCGTTCCCGCCGTCGCACAGGCAACCCATGGTGCCCGGCTGGTCGAGGCGGACGGCGCCTTTCAGTGTTCCGTCTTCAAGGCTGTAGCGCTGAAGCGCGTTGTCGCACCTGACAACGAAGTCTCCCGCTGCCTGCCTCAGCCCGAGCATGCCGGGATAGTTGCCGTCGATCAGCGGTGTCTCAAACAGCCGCTCGCCGGTTTCAAACGCATAGCCCCGTACTTTGGCTTCAACTTCACCGTCCTGGGTGATCATCACCAGCGCCTTGCCGCCGTCGGAAGTGAGCCATGGGCCGGCCACGACGGCGTTGCCGAACTCGGAATTTGAGACCGACCCGCATGGTTCGTATTCCAGGCCGGCCGAAAGCTCCGCTGTGCGGGTGTGGCGCTTCTCCTGTTGTTCCACCAGTGCCTTGTAGTCCTTGAGCAGGGTGCTCTTGTCGAGATCCGGCCGGCCGAGCTGCCACGCAAGCCATTTGACGAGTTGCTGCTCTTTGGCGCTGCCCGCCGGCTTTAACTTGCTCAACGCGGCGACCAGCTCGTCCGCGAACTTGCGGCTGAAACCGTTCTGGATCACGCGGCATGACCAGTCCCTGACGGCGCTGTACTCGGCTTCGGTGGCGTCCAGGAACTGGGCCAGCGCCTTCTTTCGCTGTTTGTCGTCACCGTGTGCAATCACGGTGGCTACGGCCAACGCGCTGACGGATGCATCCTTCGACTTCGTCAACTTTTCCGCCTGCTTGACCACGCCGCCGCATTCAACGGTGGTCGCCAGAGCCAGCGTCCGTTTCAGGACTTCCGGGTCCTTGGACTTTAACCCTTCGGCCAGTAGTTCCTCCGCCTCGGTGACCGGCAGGCGCTGGAACTGGGGAAGCAGATGGCGATACTCGCCCTCACCTGACTCAAGATAGGTGCGAGTCGCAGCCTGGATGGCCGCGTTGCCTTCTTCCTGCTTCTGGGCATTCGAACACACTGCAAGGCCGAAAAGGAACAAAGCCGCCAGCACAATTCGACGGGTCATCGGCATCTCCTGGTTCAGGAAAGGCCGAGTGTATCGGCGGCGATCCGAAGCGTCCAAGAAAAGCTCAACGTTGCAACGTCCGGTCAATCCCTGAATTCGGGCCCTGTCCAGGTTGCACCTGCTAGAATCTCAAGCCGCTCACCGGGAGGCGAAGTTATGCGGTTTCTTACGTCCCTGCTGGTTCTGCTGCTGCTGCCTTCGCTGCTGGTGGCGGATGGGGCTGAGCCCGTCAAGTTCAAGATCGACAACCCCGCGGCGCAGGCCACGGCCGTGAAAGTGATCGCGCTGGATGCCACGGTGGGGGAGAAGTTCTCCGTGGAGGGGCCGGACGGCAAAGACGTGCCGGCCTGGTTCGACAAGAAGGCGGGCAAGGTGCTGGTGCTGGCCTCGGTGCCCGCGGGCGGCGGGACGTTCACCGTCACGGACGGCGCGAAGTCGAAGGCCAAGCACCCCAAGTGGGGCAAACCCAAAACCAAGAAGGAAGACAAGGTCAACCTGGGCAAGGTGGTTGAGCGCGTCTCCGGTGAGTTCCAGAACGACCTGCTGAAGGTCAGCGTGCCGGTCGAGAAAACCATCCACGGCCGCGTGCGCATCGAGGCCCTGAAGGGCGACTACAAGCTGGAACTGTCGCCCATGGGCAGCAGCAGCGGCTGCGTTGAAACCGAGGCGATCGGGCTGGAGGTGGACAAGTCCTACGCGGCCGGCGAGAAAACGCACCCGGAAGTGTTCGTGGTGTACCCCAGCATTGCCACGAAGATCGAAGTGCTTGAGCCCAACCCCTTCCAGCGCACCATGCGCGTCGAGTGTTTCGCCTGGGCGCGCAAGAACAACGAGAAGACGCTGGAGCTGTTCGACGAAGCCAGCTGCGAGATCACCCTGACCTGGGGCTCACCGGTGGTGAAGATCCGCAGCCTGCGCAAGCTGAAGACCACCTACTGGAACCACAACGGCGTGGACCTGAACGAGATCTACATCCAGCAGCAGCCGCCGAGCATCCAGGCCGACGACGAGGAAGCCGCCAGCGAGCGCGTGGTGACCGGCAACGTGCTCGACATTCCGTTCAAGAAGTCGATCTGGCTTGCGGACAAAACCGGCGCGACGGTGGTGCACCAGCCGGACTTCGAGAAGCTGAAGATCTACAAAGAGTGCATGGTGCTGGCGAAGGACCGGCTGATGACGATTCTCAGTCAGTCGTGGCACGAAGGCTGGAAACCCATAGAAATCAAGGCCGGCGAGTACCAGGACACCATGACGCTCGCGTGCGACGTCGCGGGCTCCGGCAAGACGCTGAAGGAGTGGGTGGGGGAAATGGAGTAAGCAATTTGAGCGCGACGCGTTAGCTAGCGGCCAGTCGCGGCCACTGCCGCGACAATCACTCCCTCGGCAAGTCCGGCCCTTGTCCGACGATTGTGTAGTGGGCTGCCGCAGTGACGGCCTCGGCTGTGAACAACTTGTGCTTGCTGCCGCCTTCGGTCCAGACAGGGGCCTTCACCGCGCGGCACCCGGCTTCGCGCAATCGTCGGGTGGTCCAGGCCTTCAGGTCATTCATGACTTTGTCGGCACTTACGGGCGCGTTGACGACCACATGTACATGATTCGTTCGCACGTTCAGGGCAATGAGCGACCATCCCCGATGGTCGCATACCTCGCGAATCGTTTTATCGACAACTCCGCGCGCCTTGGCATCCAGGGTGAACGCTGGCCACTTCATTGCTTCACGATTTGCTGATTCCCGATTCATGTTCGGCGGCGCGAATGGAAGACCGGGAATGCAGTGCTGATCATCGACCGAACCACGTTCGTCGCCGTGCAGCCATGTCCCGTAGGACGTGAAGGTGATGAAGTATGCGCGGATGTCGAGATCGGAGTACATGCGGACGCCCCAATTGTGCGCGGGCTTTGCGCCGCTCTCAATGCTGCTAGCTTACGCGTCGCGCTCAATGCTGCTAGCTTACGCGTCGCGCTCAAAGCCCCTAGATGTCGAGGTTCTTTACTTCCAGCGCGTGGCGTTCGATGAACTGCCTGCGCGGCTCCACCTGGTCGCCCATCAGGATGGTGAACATCTCGTCAGCGGCGTCGGCGTCTTCCTTGGTTACCTTCAGCAGCACGCGGTTGGCCGGGTCCATGGTGGTTTCCCACAGCTCGTCGGCGTTCATTTCACCCAGGCCCTTGTAGCGCTGGATGCTGATGCCCTTGCGGCCCTGCTCGCGCACCTGGTGCAGCAGCTCGTTGAGGCTCAATGCCGGGCGCTCTTCTTCATCTTCGAAGCGCAGCAGGAACTGCTCGGCCTGGTTTTCGCGGCCGTTGATGGTCCAGGCCGGGAAGCCGCGCACTTCGAGCTGGCTTATGATCTCGGCGGCCTGCTCCGCGAGCTCGGCGATCTCGATGCGCTCTTCGATTTTCTCGCGGTCGAGTGTCTTGTCGATCTCGGTCTCGCGGTTGCCGATCTCGGCGGGCGTCAGCACTTCGAAGCCCTTCTTGAGGCGCTCGCCGATGAACTTGTTGAGCTCGGGCTCCTGGTGGTCGTGGAAGTAGCGGGCCTTGTCCTCGCTGAAGATCACGGTGGTGGGCAGCGTCTTGGTTTCGCTGTTGAACTGGGCGTAGAAGCGGTTGGGGTTCAGGCCCTTTTTGCTTACCTTGCCCGCCAGCTCCTCCAGCTTGATCAGGCGCTCGAAGATTTCGCTGCGCATCTGCGCGCCGCTGAACTCCCGGCCCGATGCTCCGACGTCCATGTCCTTGGGTACGCGCATGGATGCGCCCTCGATGCCCATGCGCATCAGGGTGTCGTTCATTTCGCGGTCGCTGCGGACGTACTCTGATTTCTTCTTGCGCGTCACCTTGTAGAGCGGCGGCTGCGCCACGTAGATGTGGCCGGTGTCGATCAACTGCGGTAGCTGGCGATAGAAGAAGGTCATCAGCAGTGTGCGGATGTGGCTGCCGTCCACGTCGGCGTCGGTCATGATGATGACCTTGTTGTAGCGCAGCTTGGAAAGGTCGAAGCCGCCCTTGCCGGGCTCTTCCGTGCCGATGCCGGTGCCGATGCTGGCGATCAGGTTCTGGATTTCCGTGTGCTGCAGCATCTTGGCCAGCGTCGCCTTCTCCACGTTCAGGATCTTGCCGCGCAAGGGAAGAATCGCCTGGAAGGTGCGCTCACGGCCCTGCTTGGCGCTGCCGCCGGCCGAATCACCCTCTACGATATACAGCTCGGCCTCTTCGGGTTTCTTGGTCAGGCAGTCGGCCAGCTTGGATGCCAGAAAGCCGGTCTGCAGCGCGCCCTTGCGCACGACTTCGCGGGCCTTGCGCGCGGCCTCGCGGGCGCGGGCGGCGAGCAGGCTGTTCTCGCAGATGCGCTCGGCGGACTTCGGGTGCTCTTCGAGGAAAGTTTCCATGGCCTCGGCCACCACGGCGTCCACGCAGCCTTCGACTTCGCGGTTCAGCAGGCGCACCTTGGTCTGGCCTTCGAACTGCGGGTTCTTGACCTTCACGCTGATCACCGCGTACAGGCCTTCGCGGTAATCATCGCCGCTGGGCATGGTGATCTTCTTGACGTCTTTGCCCTTCTTCTCGAGGTAGCGGTTCAGGTAGCGCGTGAGCCCGCGTGTGAGGCCCTTGCGGAAGCCGGTCAGGTGCGTGCCGCCGAAGGGGTTGTTGATGTAGTTGCCGTAGGTGTGGGTCGGCAGCTCGCCTTCACCTTCGCACCACTGGAAGGCAGCCTCGACGTCCACTTCGTCGTCTTTGCCCTCGTTGACGGTCTTGTGGACGTAGACGACCTCTTCGTTGATCTTGGTCTTGTTGCGGTTGTGCCAGGCGACGAATTCCTTGATGCCGTCCTTGAAGTGGAAGATCTCTTCCTTGCCTTCGCCGCGGTGGTCGCGCAGGTTGATTTTCAGGCCCTTGGCCAGGAACGCCAGCTCACGCAGGCGCGCCGCCACCATGGCGTACTTGAACTCGATGGTGTCGAAGATCGTGGGGTCTGGCAGGAAGCTGATCCTGGTGCCGGTCCTGTCGGCCGGGCCGTTCACGCGCAGGTCTTTGGTTTTGTTGCCGCGCGCGAAGTCAATCTGGTGTTCCTTCCCGCCCTGCCATACGACCACCCTCGTCCATTCCGAGCATGCGTTGACGGCCTTCAGACCGATGCCGTGCAGGCCGCCGGCCGTGTTGTAGGCCTTGCCCTCGAACTTACCGCCTGCGTGCAGGTCGGAGAGCACCATCTCGACGCCGGGTTTGCCAGTCTGCTTGTTGATGCCGACGGGGATGCCGTGGCCGTCGTCTGTGACGGTGCAGGAGCCGTCCTGGTTAAACTCGACAGAGATGTTGTTGCAGCGCCCGGCCAGGGCTTCGTCCACCGAGTTGGCGACGATCTCATAGACGAGGTGGTGCAGGCCGTTGACGTCGCGCCCGCCGATGTACATGTCAGGGCGTTTGCGGATGCCGTCGAGACCCTCCAGTTTCATGAGGTCGTCGGCTGTGTACTGGTCGTTCCTGGTTGCGGTTGCGTCTGCCATGGATTCCTCTGTGCACTGCGAATTGTGTTACCTGCGGCCGCCGCGGGGCTTGACCACCAGCTCGGAGATTGAGTCTTTGCCGGCCAGCAGCTCGCGCATCAGCTCGAGCAGCCTGTTGCGATACACCACCCCGAGCTCATGGGCCAGTGCCGGGCTGTCCACGATGACGTGAACGGCGCCGGTTTTGCCCACGTTGCGGACTTCCGCGCGTTTTGCAGCCTTGCTCAATCCCTCGGTCTGCTCGACCGCCATTTCCCAGGCGGCCCGGATGCGCTGCAGGCGCGAGCGGTTGACACGCTTCTGTTCGGTCAGCAGCACGTTGAGCGCCTGGGCGAACGGCACGGGCAACACGGGCTTGCGGGCGCTCTGGCGCAGCCGTTCCAGCGGGTCCTTGGAAGCTTGCTGGGGGCTGATTCTGGGCCGTTTGACCAGGCGGGTCGTCATCTTTCAAAGTATACAAATCGGCGCGACATTGGGAAGGCAGATCGGCCGGGAATATGCTTGAAATAAGGTGTTGGCGGGCGATTGAAGGGTTCTGGAAAGCTTGTGGAAAAGGCGGTTGGCGGCACCCGCCTTGCCCAGAATCCGCCCTGCGTTATGATTCGCGGCCCTTGCGCCGGTGAGTCGCCCTTCGACTCGCTTCGCTCGCTCAGGGCGCGAGGGTCAAGGGCCTGAACGGCCCTTGACCCTCGCGGAGGGGTGACAGAGTGGCCGATTGTGCTCGCTTGGAAAGCGAGTGTACCGCAAGGTACCGGGGGTTCGAATCCCCCTCCCTCCGCCATGCAGAGACCCCGCAACACGCGGGGTCTTTGCATGGCGTCCCGCTGCCGAAGCGCGAGGAGAAGGCGTGCTCAGGTTCATCCGTACACTCCACAGCATCATCTGGCTGTTCTTCGTCGGCGTGATTGCGGCGGTCCCCGTCCTGGGTTGGCTGGGACACTTTCGGTGGGCTGCCGTGGCGGCCGCCGTGGTATGCATGGAGGGATTGGTCCTTGTGGCGAACAGGGGCCGGTGCCCGCTCACGGACCTTGCTGCCCGCTACACCGACGACCGCAGGGCGAACTTCGACATTTATCTGCCCGAGTGGCTGGCTCGCCACAACAAGCGAATCTTTACGGTCCTGTTTGTGCTGGGTTGCCTGTTTGCGGCGGTGCTCTGGGTTAACGAGAGGCGCCCGGTCTGACCGGTGTCCAATTGGTCTTCGACTGACTAAATTGCGTCTGGGCATGCTGGCATTCATCCGACATTTTCTGTTTCAGTTCATGCGTTTCTCCGCCCGGCACCGGTTGTCGCTTGCGGTTGGACTGTACTCGTTCACCTGGGCCAGCGGCGCGCTGGTGCTGTATGGCATAGGTAAGTCTTTCTCGAGCAGCGGTACGGAAGGCCTGCGCTGGGGGATTCTGGACTGCATGTACATGGCCGCCATTACACTGACTACGGTCGGTTTCGAGGTGGCGGTGGACATGCACGCCCTGACCCCGGAGGGCCAGAGTGCGCTGAAGGTGTTCCTGACAATCTACACGCTCACGGCCTACATCGTGGCCCTGTACGCTACGGGCGCTATCATCAGCGTTTTCGTGGAAGGGGCGGTGCTTCAGTTCTTCAAGCGCAGGCGCATGGATCGCGAACTCAACAGGATCGAAGGCCACTACATCGTGTGCGGCTGCGGCACCACCGGAATCCACGTGGCGGACGAACTCGTGAAGCTGAAGCGCAAGGTGGTGCTGATCGACAGCAATCCCGCCCACCTCAAGCACGCCCAGGAACACTATCCCGAAGCGATCCTTCTCGAGGGCGACGCCCTTGACGACGAGGTGCTGGCCCAAGCCCACGTGGACCGGGCGGTCGGGTTGTTCGCCGTCCTGCCCGAAGACCGCGACAACATCCTGTTGACCGTCTCCGCGCGCCAGATGAACACACACATGCGCGTGGTGGTGCGCGCTTCGCAGTTCGGAAACGAGGCCAAGTTCCTGCGTGTCGGCGCCAACTCGGTGATCAGCCCCAACCATATCGGCGGGTTGCGCATGGCAAGCCAGATGGTACGGCCGATCGTGGTGGATTTCCTGGACACCATGGTGCGCGACCACCAGCACGTGGTGCGCTTCGAAAACGTGACCCTGAAACCGGGCGGCAAGGCCGACGGCAAACAGCTGGGCGACCTGGGAATTTTCAAGAACCTGGGCCTGGCGGTGATCGGCGTCATGCGCGCCAACGAGCGCGTGGAATACAACCCTGGCGGCAGCACCGTGCTGTACGCCGGCGACTCGGTCATCGTGATCACGGACCCGGACCGGCTCAATCGGCTCGAAGCGCTGCTGAACTGAGCCGCTACTTCGCGATCTGCCGCAGTCTGAACATGGCTGCGCCAACGGGCAGCAGCGCCAGACCCGCCAGCAGGCGCCATGCGGCCGCGGGCCAGGTTTCCTCGGGTACGACGCGCGCCGCCAGGAATTCATCGAACGGCACGTCCGGGAACAACTGCGGCAGGTCGGTAACACGGGCCTCAAGCTGTTTGACCAGCGTTGCATCGGCAGCGCCGCGCTCGAGCGCCGCGCGGCGGTCGCGGGCCATGCGGGTGGTTGGCGCCAGGCTGGGCAGCAGCGTCAGGGCGGTGAACAACAGCAATCCCGCAAGCACGGCGGTCGGCGCCGTGGCCAACGATCGCACCAGCAGTACCAGCGCCAGGCAAAGCAGCGCCGCGCAGCATGACAGCACGAACAGCCGTGCTACGCTGCCCCAGGGGCTGACGCGCTCCATTTCAAGGCGGACGCGCTCGGGCGAAGAGCCCACAATCATGACGGGATCGGTGGGCTGCATCACCAGGCTGCCTTCGCCCGGCCAGGCACCCTCGAAGCGGATGCGATAACGCGACTGAACCGAGGTCTGCAGCGGCGTGCGTGTGCCTGCGCTTTGCAGCCAGATCGCGACCGGAGAGCGGTCCTGCGGCGGCGCTTCGCCGGTCCAGGCCAGCTGGAACTCGAAGGTGCCGTGCAGGGTATCTCCTTGGAGGGCCGGCAGCGGCGCCACGAGCTCCTCCCCGTCGGCGGGATTGACCCAGGTGGTGGCGTCCTCGCGCCCGGGGGCGGACTGCAGCACGCCGTCCCTGACGCGTTGTTTACTGATGGTTTCCGGGGTTCGCGTGAGGGTCAGGTCTTGATCGAGCCAATGATTGGCGACGGCGCCTCCAAGCGCGAACAACCCCGCTGCCAGCACCAGCACAGCGCTGCCGGCGAGCGCAGTGCCCGCAAAGTACTCGGCGCGCCGGGCGGGCAATACGGTCCAGCCGCGTTTCAGCGCGGGTTTCAGCAGGAAACCGCCGCCTAAAATCGACGCCAGCGGAAACACCACGCGCAGGCCTTCGCTGGTAAGACTGCGGGTCAGCCAGGCGCGGGTGTCGGCGTTTTCGCCGAACAGCAGCGCCAGGGCCGGCACCGCCGCCAGCAGCAGCAGCGCACCCAGCGGCGCCAGGCGCGCCCGCAAGGCTTCAACCAGCGCGGCGCGAGCGATTGCCAGCACGCGGCCGGTCATGGCTTGCGGTCCTTGTCGCCGAGCACTTTCAGGTAGAAGGCCTCCAGGGTTCGCATCGGGGCGCGCGAGCTGACGATGGTCAGCCCCTTTTCGCGCGCCAGTTCTTCCAAGGCGCGGATTGCCTCCGGCGTGGGCGGGCTGACGCGCAACTCGTGCACGTCTGTTTCGCGCAGTAGTTCATCGAGCGTGCCTTCGTTGAGCAGCTTGCCTTTGTCGAGGAAGGCCACGCGGTCGCACACGTTCTCGAGCTCGCCCAGCAGGTGGCTGGAGATCAGGATGGCCTTGCCCTGCTTGCGCAGCTCGCGGATCAGCTCCTTGACCTGCACGGCGCCCAGGGGGTCCAGCCCGCTGGTGGGCTCGTCCAAGATGAACACATCCGGGTCGGCGATGAGCACGCAGGCGATGCCGAGGCGGCGCTGCATGCCCTTGCTGAAGCCCTTTACGCGGCGGTTCGCGGCGTCCTTGAGGCTCACGCGCTCAAGCAGTTCGTGGGCCTTGTCGCCCGCCTGCTTGCGCGTCAGGCCGGCGAGCGCGCCGTGCAGCTTGAGGGTTTCGAGCGCGGTCAGGAATGGCAGCAGCGTGCTGTCTTCGGGCAGGAAGCCGGTGGCCTTGCGGGCCGCCAGGCTGCCGGGTTTCGCGCCGGCGATGGTGACGCCGCCACCCGAGGGGCGCAGCAGCCCGACGGCGATCTTGAAGGTGGTGGACTTGCCGCTGCCGTTGGGGCCCAGCAGGCCGAAGACTTCGCCGGCGTTGACGTTAAGCGAAAGGCCGTCGAGCGCTTGCACGCGGCGACGGCCGAAAAAGTCACGGAAGGTCTTGCTGAGGTTGGAGATTTCAACCGCTGGCACGGTTAGATCTGCGACATGAAGGTAGCCTGCAGCTTGCGCTTGAGCCCCTGGCGCTTCTTGCGGGCGCGGGTGACGCTCGGCTTCTCGTAGTGGGACACGCGCTTCATGGCGCGGGTCAGGCCCTCTTTTTCGCAGGCCTTCTTGAACCGACGAAGCAACTGGTCTACGGATTCCGAACTGCGCGCCTTGATCTTGACCATACTTAACCTGAACTCTCGCCTTTATTTAGCTAACGGTTGGCAATAGAAAACGATCTCCCGGCCTGAGTCGGGGCGGAAACTATACCCCGCACCCGCGCGGCGCGCAAGTTGACGCCTTTTCGATTTTTCCGGAAGCAATTGACCGTTTGGTCAGTTACCCCGTGGACAGACCTACCGAACGGTATATAAGGCCGGCATGGGCGGCAGTACCACAACCGAAGCGGACACACGCACCGCCATCCTGCGCGAGGCCGCGGCCTTGTTCGCCGCGCGCGGCTACGACGCGATCAGTGTGCGCGAAATCGTGCAGGCCGCCGGTGTGACCAAACCCGCCCTCTATTACCACTTCGGCAGCAAAGAGGGGCTCGCCCGCGCGCTGATTGAGGAGTTCCTGCAGGCCGCCACCCTCATGCGCGCGCGCGTGTTCGCCGACACCGGGGCCGTGCGCGACCTGCTGGAAAGCTACACCCGCGAGATGCTGGACCTGGCCCAGCGCTTCCGCACCACGCTGGCGTTTGCCTTCTCGCTGTGGTTCGGACGCAGCAGCCTGAAAGAGTTGATCCGCCACGCCGAGGAGTACGACACCTGCGCCAACCAGGAGTGGGTGCGGCACCTGGTATCCCGCGGCATGCCCCAGCGCGCCGCCGAGGTCACCGTCAAGCTGTACTGGGCGCTGCTGATGCAGGAACTGATGAAGGTGGTGCAGTGCCCCGAGTTCAAGGGCTGCGCCAACACGCTTGCCGACGAAATGGCCACGCTGGTTCTGCACGGCGCGGCCGCATTTGACGAAGAGAGCGATGCATGAACATGAAGTTCACGATGGCCCTTGCCCTGCCGATACTGCTGGCCGCCTGCGGACCCGGCGGACCGCCTGAAGTAAGCGATGCGAAACAGGCCCGCAACGTGGTTGTGCGCCTCGTCAAGCCGCAGCCTATCGAGGTAAAGATCAGCCTGCCGGTGGTGATCCGGCCACATGAGGAAGTCGAGCTGCGAGCTGCGGCGCCGGGTGTGATCCGCACGCTGGCGTACGACGAGGGAGACACGATCCCTGAAACGCGGGTGCCTGCGAGAACGTGGCTTGAAGCAGCCGACTTCCTGGCGGCCCAACCGGAAGGAGTCGCGCCGACGCAGGAACAGTTAGTGTTCCGCAATCTGCGCCACCTGGAGGGCTTCGCGTCTTTCGCCCGGATTGACGACAGCCAGTTGCTGCAGGGATTCCGCGAGGCGCAGGAAAGCTACGACCAGGCCGTGCGCGACCTGAAGCGCACCGAGGAGTACCCGCAGTCCACGGGCGCGCAACTCGATGCTGCCCGCACCCGCCGCAGCATGGCGCGCGCCGCCGTGGAGCGCGTGCTGGCCATGATCGAGGATACCTATGTCTGCAACCCGGCGCGCGGCGTGCTGACGGAGCGACTGCGCCGGGAGGGCGAGTATGTCAACGGCGGCGAGCTGATCGGCCGTGTGGCAGTGATGGACCGGCTGGTGGCCGAGCTGGAGATACCGGAGGCGCATCGGCAGATGATGCAGCCCGGCGTGAAGCTTGGTGTAACTCTGGCATCACTGACCGACGGGCAGGGGAGCGCACTGGTGCGCGAGGCAACCGTGTCGCGCGTTGACTACGTGGCGCACCCGATAACCCACAGCTTCACCGTTGAACTGGAGTTGCCCAACGGCGACATGTCCCTGCCCGCGGGTATCTTTGGAACGGTGCACGTCGTGATTTACCGCAAGCCGGACGCCCTGGTGGTGCCGCTCAGCGCGGTGCGCCTCAGCGGCACGATGAAGTCGCTGTTCGTGTTACCTGCATCGGGAGGCAGCCGTGTGCAGGAGCTGGCGGATGTCCGGCTTGGCAACATGACTTCGCAATGGGTCGAAGTGCTGGGCAACAGGCTGAAGCCGGGGATGCGTGTGGTGACTTTCGGAGCGCAGATGCTGGCCGACGGGGATGAAGTGCAGTGGACCGAGCAGGACCCGTACGTGGCCGCCGAGGAGTCGAGCCCATGATCATCACCGATTTCTCGGTCAAGCATCGTACCGCGGTGGTGGTGCTGATCTTCGGCATCATCCTGCTGGGCACGTTCAGCTACCTGACGGTGCCGCGCGAAAGCAGCCCCGACATCAAGGTGCCGCTGGTGACCATCGCCGTGCCCTGGCCGGAAGCCAGCCCGGAAGACGTCGAGAGCTCGATCACCATTCCGCTCGAGCGCCAGCTCAAGAACCTGAAGGGCCTTACCGAGCTCACCAGCGTCAGCGTCGAAGGCGCCAGCATCACCACCTGCGAGTTCGACCCGGACCTCCCCGTTGAGGAAGCGCTGCAGAAGGTGCGCGAGAAATACGACGTGGCCAAGGTCGAGTTTCCGGCCGACGTCGAGGACGAAACGATCAGCGAGCTCAGCTTCTCCGAGTTCCCGATCATGATCGTCACCCTGTTCGGCGCCGAGGTGCCGGTACTCGAGCGCATCGCCGAAGAGCTGGAGGACCGCATCGAGGCTCTGCCCGGCGTGCTGAACGTGGAGATCAGCGGCGGCATCGAGCCCCAGATCGAAATCGAGATCGACCCCGAAAAGCTCGAGGGCTACAGGCTGCCCGTCAACGAACTGATCGAGCGCCTGCGCGGCGAGAACGTGGACATCTCCGCGGGCGGCGTGGACACCGGCAGCGTCAAGCCCTCCGTGCGCATTCCCGGCGAATTCAAGACGCCCGCCGACGTCGAGGCGCTGGTGATCCACAACGTGGACGGCAGGCCCGTTTACCTGCGCGACGTGGCGCGCGCCTACCTGACCTACAAGGACCCCATCAGCTACGCCCGGCGCGACGGGCGGCCGGCGGTGCAGCTCAGCATCCAGAAGCGCGCGGGCGCGGACATCCTGCCGATCACCGAGGCGGTGAAGTACGGGATGAAGCAGGCCAAACAGGAGTTTCCGTCGGGCGTGGACTACGCGGTGCTGACGGACGAATCCGACAACATCCGCAACATGATCAGCGACCTGGAGAACAACATTCTGTCCGGCCTGGTGCTCGTGCTGCTGGTGATCTTCTTCGCGATGGGACTGCGCAACGCGCTGTTCGTGTCGTTGGCGATTCCGCTCAGCATGCTGATGAGCTTCTTCATCCTTCAGTTGATGGGGCTGACGCTGAACATGGTGGTGTTGTTCAGCCTGATCCTCGCCCAGGGCATGCTGGTGGACAACGCCATCGTGATCGTCGAAAACATCTTCCGCCACATCGGGCTTGGCAAGACGCCGATGCAGGCTGCAAAGGAGGCCACCAGCGAGGTGGCCTGGCCGGTGATCGCCAGCACGGCGACCACGGTGGGGGCGTTCTTCCCCATGGTGTTCTGGCCGGGGATCATGGGCGAGTTCATGAAGTTCCTGCCCATCACGGTGATCGTCACGCTGCTGTGCAGCCTGTTCGTGGCGCTGGTGATCAACCCGACGCTGGCCGCTGCGCTTATGCGGTTCCGCAAGCCGACACAGAGCGTGCTGGGCAGGCGGGTGGAGGGCACGGGCAAGCAGCTGATCGCGGGCTATGAGCGTTTCCTGCGCCTTGCACTGCGCTTCCCCAAGACCGCGCTGGTCGGCGCCTTCGTGCTGCTGGTGCTGATCACCATGAGCTACGGCGCCATGGGCCACGGCGTCGAGCTGTTCCCGGAGGTTGAGCCCAAGCTGGCGTTCGTGAACATCACGGCGCCCGAGGGCACCAGCCTTGAAAGAACCGACGCGCTGGCCAAGGTCGTGGAATCGCGCCTGCCGACCAGCCCGGACATCAAGGGCATCGAAACCACCGTGGGCGGCAAAGGCGTGGGCAACCCAATGGAGGGCGGCGCAGACGCCACCCACCTGGCGCGCGTCACAATCAGTTTCAAGGACCAGGCCGACCGGGTAGGCAGCCCGGCCAAGTACCTCGAGGAACTGCGCCCCCTGATCGTGGATCTGCCCGGCGCCGAGTTCGAAATCAAGCGCCAGTCCATGGGACCGCCGACCGGCCCGCCCATCAACGTCGAGGTCCGCGTCGCCGACGAGTCGCAACTGTCCGTCGCGGTGAAGGCCGTGCGCCGCATCGTGGAGGGCGTGCCAGGCGTGATTGACCTGCGTGATGACCTGCGCACCGGCAAGCCGGAGCTTCGCGTGCGCGTGGATCGCCAGAAGGCTGCGCTGCTGGGCTTGAACACCCAGTGGATCGGCAACTTCGTGAAGATGCTGATCAGCGGCCAGCGCATCGGCGGCTACGACGATGGGCGCGAAGAACGTGACATCCTGGTGCGCCTGCCGGAGGCGCGCCGCAACGATCCGGCGGTGCTGGATTCTATCCGCATCAGTGACGCATTCGGCAACGCGATTCCGCTTTCCACCCTCTGTACATGGGAGTACGTGGGCGGCGCGGGCACGGTGCGGCGCAAGGGCGGCCAGCGCGTGCTGACCGTCTCGGCCGACGTGGCGGAAGGCTACCAGGCCCAGGAATTGCTAAAGGAGATCGAGGCCAAGATCGCGCTCGAGAAATCGAGCATGCCCGCAGGCTTCGACGCGCGCTTCACCGGCGAAAACGAAGACCAGCAAGAGGCCGCAACTTTCCTGTCGGAGGCGTTCGTGATCGCGCTGCTGGTGATCATGTTCATCCTGGTATTGCAGTTCAACGGCGTGCTGCAGGCCGGCATCATCCTGAGCAGCGTGATCATGTCGCTGATCGGCGTGATGATCAGCCTGATCGTACTGGCGCAACCGTTCGGAATCATCATGACCGGCGTGGCCGTCGTATCGCTGGCCGGCGTGGTGGTCAATAACGCGATCGTGATGATCGACTACATTAACCAGTTGCGCGAGAAGCATGGCCTCGACCTGTACGATGCGATTATCGACGCCGGCAAGACCCGCTTGCGACCGGTGATGCTGACCGCGATCACCACGGGCCTCGGCCTGCTGCCCATGGCGCTGCAGTTCAGCTTCGACTTCCGCCAGTTCAAGTTCGTGGTGGGGGGCGAATCCGCAGCCTGGTGGGCGCCGCTGGCCACGGCCGTGATCTTCGGCCTGATGATCGCCACGGTGCTGACGCTGGTGCTGGTGCCGGCGGCGTACCTGGTGACATCCGGCTGGTCCGACTGGTACCGCGGCTTCTTCCAGCGCACGTTCGGCAGCGCGGACGAGTTGTCCGAAGACCAGAAGCAAGCCCAGAATGGCCCACGTCCGGAAGAGAAGAAGCCAGCACCCGAGCCGGAGTTGCAGCCCGAGCCGGTCCCGTCGTTTGACTAGCCTGCAAGTGCAAAGCGCAGCAGGCCGCCGATGCCGGCCAGCGTCACCAGCCCGCCCAGCACGATCCGGAACGGGCGCGGCTTGAGGCGCTTGTGGGCCAAGATGCCGGCCAGCGTCGCGCCCACGATCACCGGCGCAGCCCAACTGAACCAGACGAAGTGCGTAGTGGTGTAGACCCCGCCGGCGATCAGCGTCACCAACCGCGCCAAGCCCGCCACGGTGCTGATCAGGATCGTGCGGTTGCGGAACAGCGTGGGGTCGTCGCTGGCGCGGCTCAGCAGCACGAACACCACCGGCCCACCCATACCGAACAGGCCGCTCAGCACGCCCGCTAAAGCGCCCGTCGGCAGCGCCCAGCGGTTCACGGAACGCGGGCTGGCCGGCGGGTGGTCCGGCCGCGCCGCCAAGTACAGGCCCGCTCCGACCACGGCCAGCGCCAGCACCAGCGACAGCCAGCGCAGTTCAAGCCGCGGCAGCAGCAGCGAGAAGACGACCGTCACCGGCACCATGCCCGCCAGCAGCAGCAGCGTGAAGCGCTCTAGCTTCACGCCGCGCCACAGGAACACGGCCAGCAGCGCGCTGGCGAACATGTCGGCGATGGCGATCCAGTACAGCCCGTCACGCAGGCTGAGCCCGCCCGCCAAGCCGAGTGCCAGCGCGGTCAGCAGGCCGGCGTTGAACACGATGGCGCTGGCGGCGCCGGTGACGCCCTTGGCGAAGTAGGCGAACACGCACAGGATGCAGATCAGCAGGACAGGCGTCATCGCCGCAGATAGTGCAGCGCCGCGCGCGTTCAGGCAATGCCGCTTGCGGGGCACCGGCAGTCTTGCCCGATGCTGCGAGGGGATGAAGCACCAGGAATACTTGAGCTTTTCGGCGCGGAGCACCATCACAATGGAAGCCCCCACCGAACGCCCACGGCGTTCAGTGGGGGTTTTCGGTGGAAGCAAGTTGGGAGGCGCGGAGCGCCGGCACAACGGCCGATTGCGGCCGAATGGTTCTCGCGGCAAGCGCCGCGAGTGTGTCGGCGCATCCGCGCCTCAAACCATCGGTTGGTACCAAACCCCCACCGAATGCTGCGCATTCGGTGGGGGCTTCCACTGTGAAGGCGCTCCGCGCCAAAAAAAAGCATGCGATGCCCGTTTCGCTTGACCCCGCAGTATTGGGCAATCCTGCCGGTGAGCGATTACGCGCAGCGGCATGGTCGTGGCGCTACTTGGCGCGTTTGGCTTCCTCGCGGGCCTGCAGCTCGGCGCGCTCCTGCTCGAAGTGCTGGTGGATGGCCTCCGCCAGTTTCTCGTTTACGCCCTCCACCTGCTTGAGTTCATCCAGCGTGGCCAGCTTCACGCCGCGCGGCGAGCCGAACTTGCGGATCAGCGCCTTCTTCTTCTTCGGCCCCACGCCCGGCACGGAATCCAGGCTGCTGCTGATCTGCGACTTGCCGCGCAGCTGCCGGTGGAACGTGATCGCGAAACGGTGCGCTTCGTCCCGGATCCGCATCAGCAGGTACAGCGCCGGGCTGCGCTGGTCCAGCGTGATCGGCTCTTCACGGCCGGGCAGGAAGATGCGCTCGGCCGTGCGTTGTGCGTCCTCTCCCCAGGCGGTTTCCCAGCCGGGGCGCTTCTTGTCGCGCGACTTGGCCAGCGAGATCAGGTCGATGCCCACCACGTTCAACTCATCGAACACCTGCTGCACGCGGTTGAGCTGGCCGGGGCCGCCGTCGATCACGATCAAGTCCGGCAGGTTGCCCTCTTCCATGCCGCGGCGCAGGCGGCGGCGCAGCACCTCTTCCATGCTGGCGAAGTCGTCGTTGCGGTCGTGGGTCTTGATCTTGTACTTGCGGTACTGGCCCTTGGCGGGCTCGCCGTCGATGAAACACACGCCC
The DNA here is from genome assembly GCA_020638635.1 of Planctomycetota bacterium. Lineage (GTDB taxonomy): Bacteria > Planctomycetota > UBA8742 > UBA2392 > UBA2392 > JACKID01. The sequence continues at coordinate 477,545 of JACKIE010000001.1, read as the reverse complement.
GATGCCACGGTGTCCTTGCCGCCGCCGTGGCTGATGTCAAAGCACTCCATGCGCACCGGCGTGCGTTCCAGCCCGGCGGCCTCCTGCAGGGCGGACAGCAGCTGCTTGTTGCGCTGCTCGGTCTCGGCGCGCACCTTCATGGCGTGGCGCGCGTTGATGTTTGCCATCTCGGCCTGCTTGGCGCGCTCGCCGCGCTGCGGGCAGCTGATCTGCACGCGGCGCTCGGCGCGGTCGGAAATCCAGGCGGCCAGCGCATCCATGCCCTCCAGCTCGATCGGAACCACAATCTCGTCCGGCACGAACGAGGCGCGTTCATAAAACTGCATCAGGAACTGGCTCAGCACTTCGTCGTCGGGCAGCAGGCTCTGGAACTCGCGGGTGGCCGAGTCCTCCAGCTTGCCGTCGCGGTACATCAGCGTGGCGATGCTGAGCCTGTCCGCCTCGCGATGGATGCCGTGCACGTCGCGGTGCACGGCCTTGTTCAGGCCCACCTGCGCGCGCTGGCGCATGGTGGTCTCCTGCACGGCCAGCATCCTGTCGCGCAGCTCGGCGGCTTTCTCGAACTTGAGCTCGGCGGCGGCCTCGTTCATCTGCTGCTCGAGCAGCTTGACCACGCCGGGGTCCTGGCCGTTGAGCACGCGGATGAAGCCCTTCAGGATCTCGGCGTAGTCTTCTTTGCTGACCATGCCCGCCACGCACGGCGCCTTGCACACGCCGATCTCGTGGTACACGCACGGGCGCGAGCGGTTGGCCATCACGTGGTCGCTGCACAGGCGCAAGGGATACAGGCGCTTGAGAACCTCGAGCGTCTTGTACAGCTTGCTGGCACTCGAGTAGGGGCCGATGTAGGTGGCGCCGTCGTGCTTGTACTTGTGCACGATGGTCGCGCGCGGGAAGTCGTGCCGCATGTCGATGCGCACGCTGACGAACGTGCGGTCGTCGCTTGCCAGCTGGATGTTGTAGTGCGGGCGGAAGCGCTTGATCAGGTTGTTTTCAAGGACCAGCGCCTCTTTCTCGTTGCCCACCACGATGAACTCGACGCTTTGCGCCTTGCGCATCAGGAACGGTATGTGCGCGCGGCCGTCAGCGTCGGGGCGCAGGTAGGCGCGCACGCGGTTGCCGAGGTCGATGGCCTTGCCGACGTACAGCACCTTGCCGCGCGCGTCCTTGAACAGGTAGCAACCCGGCTCATGGGGCGCGGCGTTGATCTGCCGCTCGAGCAGTGAGGTTTCGTCAGCCATCGGCGTTCTGGCCATACAGCGCCCGGCGGCCGAACTCGCCGCCGTGTATGTCATACACCGCGTGGGCGATCACGGACACCCACAGGCTGCCGGTCAACAGGTACAAGCCCATCAGCACAGCGCCGATCACGGCCGTGGAGAACACGCCGCGCAGGCCCTGGTAAGCGTGTCCCAGGCCGAACAGCAAGGTGGCGAGTGCTGCGGCGGCCCACAGGGGCATGTGCCAGTTCAGCAGCGCGAGCAGGTAGCCGCGGAAGAACAGTTCCTCGAACACGCCCGCGTGGAGCGAGACGCCGACCCACAGCCGGCGCTGAACGCGCGTGCGCGGGAAGATCCACTCGAAGCGCGCGATTGACTCACGCACCAGCGCGGGGCCGTCCGGCCGGCGCAGGATCTCGTTGCGCTGGCGCGCCATCACCAGCAACAGCGCCAGCACCAGGCCACCGCCCAGCGCCGTGCCCGGCAGTGAGCCGGGTGGGGGCAGCAGGCCCAGCTCAACGGGCCCGACGCCGCGGAACAGCAGCGGGCTCAGCGCCACCATGCCCATGCCCCACTGCAGCAGCATGGCCTCGATGTAGAAGCGCGGGCGGATGCGGTCCTGCTCGGCGGCGGGCAGGGCGCGGATTTTCGGGATGGCAACCAGGGCGGTCCACAGGGGCAGTACGCCCACCAGCAGGGCGACCAGCGCGAAGTCCCAGGGGCGCGGCTCGAAGGCCGGGTCGATCATCGGCTACTTGTCCGTGTCTTCGCCGGTTTCAGGGCCGGCGGCGGCGTGGCTGTCCTTGCGGTCGATGGCCGCGCGCGACCAGCTGTAGTCGCGCAGCAGCACGCCCCAGGCCTGCTTGGCCAGCTCGGCTTCGCCCTCGCGCTCGTAGCTCACGGCGATCCAGTATTGCGCGTCGTCGCAGATCGAGCTGCGCACCTGGTCAAGCTCCAGCACCTGGCGCAGGCTGGCGCGGCCTTCTTCGTACTTGCCGGCGTTGATCAGCGCCCGGCCCAGCCGGTAGCGGCAGTTGGCGGCCAGCGGGTGGTCCGGGTTGGCCTTCAGCCAGGCGCGGTATTGCTCGGCGCCCTTGTCGTTCACCCACTCGGCCTTGCCGCCGTTGCGGAAGTCTTCGTCGCGGATGCGGATGAACTGCTGCTCGGCATCGCCCATGCGCTTCTCCACCAGCTCCAGGGTGAAGGCGGCTGCGGCGTCCAGCGCCTCGCGCAGGGGCAATCCCGAAAGCTCGGCGTACAGCTTGCCGTAGTCTTCACCCTTCAGCAGGCGCCGGCAGAAGGCGTGCACGGCGCCCTTCTTGCGGCCTTCCAGCCACAGGAACGCGGCCGCGTCTTCGAGGTAATCGTTGGTGTCGTGGTCGGCGTCGTCGATGCCGTCCAGCAGTTTGCGCGGGTCGCGGCCTGAGAAGGTCTCGCCGCCGACGATGGCGGCCAGCCGGTCCTCAAGCTGCTCGGCGCCGTAGACGGCCAGCCCCTCGCGCACCCACTTGGGAAGGTCGAGGTAGGCCTGGCCCATCACGTCGCGGAAGGCCGCGTGCTTGAGCTCGTGGACGATGCGGCTGCGGTGGTCCTCGGCGCTGACCACCACGTGCTCGGTGTAGAAGATGATGCGGGTGTAGGGCTTGTAATCGACGGCGATCGTCTCGGTGACCGCGCGGTTGGTGTCGCGCGCGAAGCCCTTGTCGCGGAACTCGAACACCACCTGCGCGCCCTTGAGGTCAACGCCCAGGGTCTGCTTCAGGATTTTCCAGGCGTCGGCCACCTCGCCCGGCATGCGCTTGAGCGCGGCCTGGAAGCGCACGTCATCGACGAACTTGCCGCTGTAGCCGGCGACCAGGCCGTTCTTGTCGATCTCGAGTTTCGGGTTGATGCGCTCGAGGTAATAGTCCGCTGAGCCCGCCAGCTTGGACGCGGGGAAGTTTTTCTTGAACGCCTTCAGGTCTTTCTCGGCCTGCTCGAATTGCCACAGGCGGAAGCGGCTCTGGCCGATCATGTACAGCCAGCGCTCGCGGTTGGCGCCCTCGGGCTCGGCCTTCAGGTTGGCTTCGCACTGGGCGATGCAGTCCTCAAGTCGCCGCGCTGCGTCCAGCAGCGTGACCAGCTCGTTGCGCGCCTTGCCCGCGTGGCGGCTTTGCGGGTGCTTCTCCAGCAGCGCGCGGTACAGCGTCTCGCCGCGGGTGTAGTCGCCGCCGTTCAGGCCGGCGTTGCCGCCCATGTAGTGGGCGGCGTCGGCGTACTTGTAGTCGGCGTGGTCGGCCGTGAACTTCTCGGCCTTCTCAAGCGTCTCGGCGTAGCGCTTGGCCTTGAAGGCCTCCAGCAATGCCTGGTAGTCGGCCTCGGCGTCGGCGTACAGCGGCGCGGCAAGCAGCAACGTCAGGGCCAGGATGCGGATCAACATGCTCAGTCTTCCGTCTCTTTAACGGTTCTGGCGGCTTCGGATTCCCCGAGAATTTCCAGCGCCCTGGCGTACAGGTCGCGGGTGCGGGGCCAGTCGTAGTCCCAGTAGCTGCCGAACTTCACGAAGTCGAAGTGGTCGAAGGGCCGCAGTTTTACGCGGGCCTGCAGGTAGGCGGGCCAGCGGGCTTCCAACACGGACCTGGCCTGCGCCGCGCAGGGTTTCGTGTCGGCACCCGCGGCCTCAAGCGCCTGAAGGCGCCGCAGCTCCCAGGGCACGTAGTGCCGCCATTGGGCACCGGGGCCGCAATGGGTGATGGCCTGGCCTGACTCGCGCTCCAGCCCGGCAAGCGTCTCGCAGGTGGCGGCCAGCGCCTCGTGATCGCCGGCCAGTGCCTGTAGGTCCGCCAGGTCGGCCAGGGTTGCGGTCCATGAGCTGTTGGCGGCGGTGCGCTGCGCCTCGCCGGTGCTGTCGCGTTGAGCTGCCAGGACGGCGGTCCTGGCGGCGATGGTGGACGCGAACCAGCTGAAGCTGAAGTCCTGGATCGGCGCGCCGGCTGTGTGGGTCAGGCTGAGCGGTCCATCGGTTGCCTGGCCGAACAGCTCGGGTTGCTGGCCGCCAATATTGACGGTGACGGGCACTGACTCGGGCAGCGCCGCGTAGCCGCGCAGGTGGCTGAGGCGCACGCGCAGCTCCCGGCGGCCCAGGATGTGGACGTGCGGCAGCAGGGTCGTGCCGCAGGTGTAAGACCAGCTCAACTCGCGCGTAGCGGCGTTCGCAAAGTGCAGCGTCCAGTGGAAGGCCCGGGACTCGTGCTTGTCGGGTGCTTCGGCTTTCCCGTCCACCTGCAGCGTGAACGCTTCGCGCTGCTTGAGGGGGATGAAGTCATCCGGCAGTTCCATTGACGCGTCAAGTGCATCGCCGTCGTTGCGCACCGTGATGCGGCAGGTGACTTCCGCGTTGACACCGTCTTCCGCCGGCAGCAGGCGGACCTCCAGCTGCGCGGATTCCAGCGTGAGCGACGTCCCGCGTTCCGGCGCGACGGCCCACAGGGGCGGGCAAAGCAGGCAGACGAGGCAGAGCAGTCGCAGCATGCACCCAGCATAGAGGCGCCGGCATCGCTGGCAAAAGCAAACCGGACGCCCGCAGGCGTCCGGTTTCAGGTGTGCACAGCCTACTTGCTGGTGAAGATCAGCTTGAAGATCCACGGCAGGATGCCGTTGCCGTCGTTGATCACCATCACCAGCGCCACGGTGGCCACGGCCACCATCGACATCAGCTTGATCAGGATGTTCAGCGAGGGGCCCGAGGTGTCCTTGAACGGGTCGCCCACGGTGTCGCCCACCACGGTCGCCTTGTGTTCCGGTGAGCCCTTCACGTACTTCTTGTACTTCTTCTTGGCCGCCACGGGCGCCGCCGCCGCGGGCTCGGCCGGGGCTGCAGCCACGGGTTCCGGCTCGGGCTCGGGCGCAGGTGCTTCTTCCTTTGCGGAGCTTTCGACAGCAGCTTCTTCCGCAGACTCCTTCAATTCCTCCTCGGCTTCGCGGTTGGTGAGGACGTCCGCGGACTCTGCCGATTCCCCTTCGGAGGCTTCTTCGGCGCCGCTGTCCGCCTCTTCGGTGCTCTCTGACTCAGGGGCCGATTCCGCTTCCCCCTCGGCCGGTTTGCTGCGTGCGGAGGTCTTGCCCTTGCGACTGCTGCCGCCCTTCTTGCCCTTCTTGCCGCCGCCCTTCTTGCCGTCGGGGCCGCCCTGGTCACCCTTCACGGGCGCGAGCGCGGCGTCTTCGACCTCGGGGTTGTAGATGCCTTCCTCAATGAACTTCTCGGCCAGGCCGCCCTTTTCGACCCACTTCTTGGCGTTGTCCCAGGCGCCGCCGGCGTTGGCCATCATCACCGCCATCGCGAAGCCCGCTGCCAGGCCGCCGGCCAGCAGGCCGAACACCGCGCCCGCGCCGAACAGTACGCCGGTCACGATCGGGCCGGCCACGGCGATCAGCGAGGGAACGATCATCTTGCGCAGGGCTGCGGTGGTGGAGATGTCCACGCAGCTCGCGTAGTCCGGCTTGCCGGTGCCTTCCATGATGCCCGGGATTTCGCGGAACTGGCGGCGCACTTCCTCGACCATGTCCTTGGCCGCGTCGCCCACGGCCTGCATGGTCAGCGCGCCGAACACGAACACGAGCATGGCGCCGATGAACAGGCCGATGATGACTTCGGGACTCGAAGTACTGGTCATCACTGCAATTGCGCTATCCGCAACATCGGTACCGGTAACCAGCTTCTCACTGATCATGAACGACTTGATCGAGTCGCCGTAGCTGGCAATCAGCGCCAAAGCGGTCAGCGCCGCGGAGCCGATGGCGAAGCCCTTGCCGATCGCGGCCGTGGTGTTGCCCAGGCTGTCGAGCGCGTCCGTGCGCTCGCGCACTTCGGGCGGCAGGTGCGACATCTCGGCGTTGCCGCCGGCGTTGTCGGCGATGGGGCCGTAAGCGTCAGTCGCGAGCGTGATTCCCAGGGTGCTCAGCATGCCGACGGCCGCCAGCGCCACGGCGTACAGGCCGGGGGCCGGGTCCGCGAAGCCGCCGCCCAGGCCGAAGGCCAGCAGAGTGGCGATCGCAACGGTCACGATCGGAATCCAGGTGGAGAGCATGCCGACGGCCAAGCCGCCGATGATCACGGTGGCGGGGCCGGTGACGGACTGCTTGGCGACGCTCTGGGTCGGCTTGTAGTCGTAGGCGGTGAAGCGTTCCGAGCCCCAGGCGATCACCAGGCCGGCGCCCAGGCCGGTAACCACGGCCAGCCACATGAAGATACCCATGACGCCGAAGGCGAACACGCAGATCGGCAGGGCGATCACACCCACGGCGATGGACGCTACGTTCACGCCCTTGTGCAGCGCGCCCAGCAGCTGGTGCAGGGAAGCGCCGTCCTGGGTCTTCACGAACTTGGTGGAAATCACCGACAGCACGATGCCCGCGGCCGCGATCACGATCGGCGCCATGGCGAAGCCGAACGGGTTCTTGTTCAGGGCTTCCGCGGCGCTCCAGGACAGGGCGATGGCCGCCAGAATCGAGCCGATGTACGACTCGTACAGGTCCGCGCCCATGCCCGCCACGTCGCCCACGTTGTCGCCCACGTTGTCGGCGATGGTGGCCGGGTTGCGCGGGTCGTCTTCCGGGATGCCGGCTTCCACCTTGCCCACCAGGTCGGCGCCGACGTCGGCCGCCTTGGTGAAGATGCCGCCGCCCACGCGGGCGAAAAGGGCCACCAGCGAGGCGCCCAGGCCGAAGGTGATCATGGCGTTGGAAACGTCGTTCAGGGTGACCGACTCGGCGATGTCCACGATGCCCACCATCACCAGGAACCAGAAGGTCACGAACGCGAGGCCCAGGCCCACCACCGAAAGGCCCATCACCGCGCCCGCCTTGAAGGCCACCTGCAGGCCGGCGTTCAGGCCGCCTTCCTTGCAGGCCCACGCGGTGCGCGAGCTGGCCATCGTGGCGGTGCGCATGCCCCACCAGCCGGTGAGGAAGCTGCAGGCGCCGCCGGTGGCGAGGCCGAACAGGATGAAGAACGCCAGCCACCAGTGGGGGCTGGCCAGGTTGATCAGCGCGATCACCACCGCGGTGCCAAGCAGCACCGGCAGCACGATGCGGCGCTGGCGCACCAGGTAGGCCATGGCGCCCTCACGGACGTGCTCGGCGATTTCGACCATGCGCTCGTTGCCGGGGGCCGCCTGCTTGACGTCGCCGAAGAACTTGCGGGCGGTAACCAGCGCAAGGCCGGCCGCCGCGAACCCGAGCAGGATGGTGACGATGCCGTAGACGGCGTTCCAGCCGCCGCCCCACATGCTGCCGGGTTTCCAGGCATCCTTGTCGCGCACCCAGTCATGGGGCTTGGCGGCGGCGATCAGCACTTCGTCGCCGGTTTCGAAGCCGGCGGCCTGGGCGACGGTTTCGACTACGCCGTTGAAGCGGAAGAACTCGGCGGGGCCGCCGTCGTGGGTGAGTGCGGCGAAGCTAAGAAGCAGGCCCGCGAGCATGATGGCGAAGCTGGTCAGCAGCTTGGCGGGTGACACGGCAACGGTTCTTCCGCGGAGGGAAACGATCATTCCTGAATCTCCTGATGCGCTCGGTCTATCGCCTCCGGGGGCAGCAACTCGGGCTGGCCCTCGAAGTTGATTCTCATGGCGTCCACAAAATCCAGAGCGGCTTTCCGCCCGCCGATCCGATGGGCGTTCTCTATACCCGAGAGAAACGCTTCTGCAACTGCTTCCTTATAACGGCGCGCAAATTCTTCCCGCACCTCGCGTCCCAGCGTGGGCGGCAGGCGGCGCGCGGCCATCCGCACGCTGTTCAGCAGCACGGTTTCGACGGCCAGCCCGTGCGGTCGGATCTCGAGCGCCGGCGTGACCACCAGCACCATGGCCTGCAGACGGCACCAGTGCGCCAACGCCAGGAACGCCTGCACGTCAGGGCTGAGCGCGAAGAAGGCGCGCATCCAGCCGCGTTGGTGGGACTGGAAGGCCTCAGCCAGCTCGCCCTGCTCATCTGCGGTCAGGCCTTCGAAAGCCGGGTCCAGCAGGCGGTTGCGGTCGGCTTCGTCGAGGGACCAGTAGTCGTCAGCGAGATCGAAGAGGTAGAGCTGTAGGCCGGTGTTTTCCAGGAAGTCGTCGAGGTCGGCCAGGTCGGCAGCGCTCAGCCCGGTTTGCAGCTTGAGGGCCACTTCGGTGATCTGCGCCCAGGTGGGGTCCGCTTCGCGCAGCTGCTCGCGCTCGACGGCCAGGACCGCGGCGGGATAGCCGACCGAGCGGTTGAGCACGAAGTTCCATTCGTCGAGGCGCAGGGTGGCGTCGCCCGGCAAGCTGCGCTGGCCCTCGTGCAGTGTGCGGAAGCCGCGGGTTACCCACTCTTGCCTGCGCTCGGTCTCGGGGAACTGGGCCGAGATGTTGTAGGCCTGGTTCCAGGCCAGGTAGCTGTAGACGGCGGGGTTGCGGGGCTGCAGCTCGCGGATCAGCTGGTAGGTGGCCAGGGTTTCGTACAGGTCGCCGCGGCGGTAGGCGTCGCCGGCGCGCAGCCACAGCGCCGTGGTGGCGTAGCCGCGGGTGGCGCCGAGCACGCGGATGCCGGTGGTGCGGGCGACTTCGGCGGCGTCGGCCTGCACGGGGCGTTGCGGCGCGGGCAGCAGCAGGCTGGTGAGCAATGCAGCGGCGATCACGAGCAGGTAGGGCGCAAAGCGGCGCATGGGCGGACGTTAGCAGAAACCGCAGGCCGTTGGACAGAAAAGCGGCATGCGCCCTGTTGTGCTTTGGGGCGGGCGGAAGTACCTTTCCCGCCGCGCCAAGGCGCTGACAACTACGGGCCGGTAGCTCAGTTGGTAGAGCATCTGAATGGCATTCAGAAGGTCAGGGGTTCGACTCCCCTCCGGTCCACCATACTTCGCGGCCCCCTTTCCGCCTGCGCGGAAAGGGGGCCGCTACGTATGGCAGGCCATCGCGCATTGAATCGCTCGATCTTCTGGGCCGCGAAGTATGGTGTCCTCCATCCGCGCCAACGCAGTACGTTGGCAAGCGGACGTTGCGGCAACCTCGTCCCGATGCCAAGCTTGCCGCCTGATTCAGGGCGGCTTTATGGGTGAGATTCGAATTCGCCACTACGATCACCTGCGCGATGCCCGCAGCTTCGCGGCGCTGAACTTTCGCACCTTTCGCGACTCAATCCCGCCCGACGAGCCGGTTGACGAGGAGGAGTTCAAGCGCCACCACCAGTGGCTGCTCAAACATTTCGCGCCGCACGACTCGCGCCGCAACACCGTGCTGGTGGCTGAAATCGACGGCACGTACGCCGGCCACTGCTGGCTGGGACAGCAGACCGACTTCTTCACCCAGCGCGTGGACCCCTGGATTTTCGACCTCTCCGTGCTGCCCCGGTTCCGGCGCCGCGGCGTGGCCACAGCCCTGCACGCGGCCGTGGTCGAGATGCTGCAGGCCGGCGGCCAAAGCCTGATCGGGCTGCAGGTGATGGCGCACAACCCGGCCGCGGCGAAGATGTACGAGAAGCTGGGGTATCGGCCGCGAGGCATCAGTTTGAAGAAGAAGATTTGATGGAGGCGGCAGTTGGCAGGCGGCAGGCGGCAGGAGAAAGGCAGTTGAAGGTTTGCGAGCGCGTCAGATTTTCCTGCCGCCTGCCCACTGCCGCCTGCCGCCTAAGAACTGCCTCCTGCCTCCTGAAAACCGCCTCCAGCCCGACAACTCTTGCCTTCTGCTCGTGATCCCAATACCATTACCCCGGGTACTTTGCGCCAGAGAGTTAAATGAACCTGCCAGTCCCCGGGCACATCGCGATCATCATGGACGGCAACGGCCGCTGGGCCGAGGCTCGCGGCATGCGTCGCGTGAAGGGGCACGAGGCGGGCATCGACAGCGTGCGCGCGATCAGCGAAGAGTGCGCGCGGCTGGGCGTGGGGCAGCTCACGCTGTACGCGTTCTCCGAAGAAAACTGGAAGCGCCCGCGCCTCGAAATCGAGTTCCTGATGCGCATGCTGAAGCGCTTCCTGGTCAAGGAACGCGACACGCTGATGCGCAACAACATGCGCTTTTCCGCCATCGGCCGCCTGGAGCGACTGCCCAAGGACGTCCGCAAAGAACTTGAGAAGACAACCGAGCTGACCAGCCGCAACACCGGCACGCTGCTGTGCCTGGCGCTAAGTTACGGCGGTCGCGCCGAGCTGGCCGACGCGATGCGCAAGCTGGCGCTGAAGGTCGAACGCGGCGAGCTGAAGCCCGAGCAGATCGACGAAGCGGCCATCACCGCGCACCTGTACCAGCCCGACATGCCGGAGCCCGACCTGGTGATCCGCACGGCGGGCGAGATGCGGGTCAGCAACTTCCTGCTGTGGCAGATCAGTTACGCCGAACTGTACGTCACCGACACCCTGTGGCCCGACTTCCGCGAAGAGCACCTGCACGCGGCCCTGCGCGATTTCGGCGGTCGCGAACGCCGCTTCGGCGGCCTGAAGAAGCGCGCGGAATCCCAGTCCGCGGCGGGGTAGTTCTTGCAAGGCATTGAACTTCGCGGCACCGTATGGGGACTTTCCGCGGGGTCAGCCATGCTCAATCACGTTCTGTTGCCGACGTCGCACTGCGTCACCTACCCGGCCATGCAGGCGCGGCTCAACAAGCTGCTGGCCGAGCGAGCATTCAAGGGCTCGGACCGAGCGGCCATCGACGCCCAGATCTGGGACCTGTACGGCGAGACCTGGGCCGTGATGTACACCGACCTGGCGGGCTTCTCGCGCCACGTTGCCAGCTTCGGCGTGACGCACTTCCTGCAGGTGATCTTCGAGTCGTTCCGCATCTACATCCCCATCATCGAGGCCCACAGCGGGCTGCTGCTGAAGGTCGAAGGCGACAGCATGATGGTGCTGTTCCGCCGGCCGGAAGCGGCGCTCAAGTGCGCGCTCGCCATGCAGCAGGCCAGCCACGCCTACAACCATGACCGCGACGACGCCGAGAAGCTGCTGCTGAGCATCGGCCTGGGCTACGGGAAGGTGCTGAAGTTCGGCGACCAGGACGTTTATGGCAGCGAGGTAAACGTGGCCTGCAAGCTGGGCGAAGACCTGGGCCGGCACTGGAGCATCCAGTGCTCGGACGGCTTCCACGCGGCGGTGAAAGGCGCCGGCCTGAAGCTGGTGAAGGCCCAGGCCACACCGCTGGGCACGCCGCAGGCATGGGAGCTTGAGTACGAGCCCGGGTAAATGAAAAGACGCCCGGCGCAAAGGCCGGGCGTCTGCGGTTTCGCCTGCTTACTTTTCTTCGCTGTCGTCGATCACGTCGATGCGCTCGATCACGATCACCTTGTTGGGCCAGCCCTCGTAGCTCTTGACCGTGCCAACCACGCCGACCTTGCTGCCGCTGAGCTTCGACAGGTCGCCCTTGTCCCAGCGCAGGTCGTACAGGGCCTTGCCGTTCTCGTCGAACAGGCGGTGGCTGGCGGGGGTCTTGGCGGTCTTGCCGGTGCTGCCCACGGTGCCGATGGCGAGGTACTCGACCGGGCCCTTTGGCTGCTCGGCTTCCTTGGGCTTCTCGGTGGCCTCCCTGGCGATGCGCTCCGCTTCGGCCTTGCGCTTGGCGTCTTCCTCGGCGAGGCGCGCCTTCTCGGCCTCGATCAGCTTTACCGTCAGGTCGATCTTCTGGATGTAGAGGGCGGCCTTGTCGCTGATGTCCGTGTCGAGCGCAAATTCGACGAACTGCTCGAACATCTTGCGGATTTCGGTCAGGTTCACTTCGGCGGCGGGCTTCTTCAGCTCGTCGTCGAGCATCTTCTCGAGCTCGCGGAAGGTCTTGCGCTCGTCCTCAAGCTCTTCCTTGGTGGGCTGGCGCTTGGTCTCTTCCTTCGGCGCTTCCGCTGCCCTCTTCTCCTCGGCCTTCTCTTCCGCCTTGGGAACCGGGCTGCCTTCGGGGTTGGCCGGGGCGGCTTCCTTAGGCGTCTCCTTCACGATCTCCGCGGCCTTCTCGGCGGCCAAGTTCTTCACCTTGGTCACCAGTCCCAGCGAGATGGCGCCGTGGGCGTTGGCCGGCGGCACCACGCGGACGTAGCCGTTTTCCGCCATCGGCTTGCCGGTTTCGCCGTCGATCACGGCCGTCAGCAGCTGGCCCTTCTCGGCCTGTCCGACGGGGAAGTACTTGGTGTCCGCGCTGACCCTCAGGTTGACCTTGTCGCCGCTGACGACCCAGTCTTTGCCATCGGCGCCGGGCTTTACGAAGTCGGCGGAGATCCAACAGGGTGCCTCCGCGGGCAGCTGAACGACGGCCCAACCCTCTTTTTCGCCGACCACGGTCAGCTCGTCGCCGTCGTTTAACACGCACACCGGCGGATGGGCGAGGCTGGCCCCGGAACGCAGGCGGACGGATTCACCGGAGACCTTGGCGATGTAGGGCGTGAAGGAGTCCTGCGCGAAGAGCGGCAGGGCACAGGCCGCGAGCAGCAGCAGGCAGAGAGTGCGAAGCGTGTACATGAATACCTCCGGCATGGGAACGCGTTTGCGATGCGGACACCCGCCGATGCGGCGCAGCGGCGCAGGCGTCCTCGGGCCCTATCGGAAGCACAGGGATGCCGGCTTCAGCAATTTCCAGGCAAATGCTGACGGGCCGGGAAAACCCGGCCCGTCGTCGCGTCTGCACGCGGGCTAGCTCGGGCCGGCGGCGCTCTTGGCGGCGGCTTTGGACAGGCCGAAGATCGGCAGGTAGATACCGAGAATCACCACCAGCACCACGGCGCCCAAACCGACGATCAGCGCAGGCTCGATCATGGAGGTGATGGCCTGCACCTGTGACGAGACTTCATCTTCGTAGTACTCAGTGACGTCGTTCAGCATGTCGGGCAGCGCACCGGAATCTTCGCCGACCTTCACCATCTTGGTCATAAGGCCCGGGAAGATGCCTGACTCGCTGAGGGCCTGGAACAAGCTGTAGCCCTGGATCAGCTTCTGGCGGGCATCAATCACCGTCTGCTCAAGCACGATGTTGCCCAGCGTCTTGCTGGTGATCTCCAGCGACTGGTCAAGGGTGATGCCGTTCTTGACCAGGGTCGAGAGCGTCATGGTGAAGCGGGACACACCGGATTTCAGCACCAACGGGCCGAATAGCGGCGTCTTGAGGATGAAGCGGTCCCAGTTCGCGGCGCCCTGCGGTGTGCGGCGCCAGAAGATGAAGGCCGCGATCGCGCCACCCAGGACCGGAAGCGTAATCCACCAATAGTCAACGATCGCGGCGGAAATCGCGATCAGCACCTTGGTCAGGAAGGGCAGGTCCGCGCCGAACTGCTTGAACAATTGGGCGAACTGCGGTACCAGGAAGGTGAAGATACCCGTCACAATCAGCACGAAGAAGCCGCCCACGAACTTGGGGTAGGCCGTGGCCGACTTGATCTGGCTTTGCAGCTTGTGGCGGCGCTTGAAGAACTGCCCCAGCTGCTCCAGGATGGTGTCGAGCGAACCGGACACTTCGCCGGCTTCAACCATACTGCACATCAGCGCGTTGAACACATTCGGGTGCTTGCGGAAGCCGTCCGACAGCTTGGAGCCGGCCTCCACGTCCGTCATCACCGACTGCAGCGCAGTCTTGAAGACCGGGTTCTCGGTCTCGTTCGCGATGGTTTCCAGTGAGTCCAGCAGCGACAAGCCTGCGCGCAGCATGGTGGACATCTGGCGGCAGAAGGCCGCCATGTCCGCAACCTTGACCTTCTTGGCAAAAATGCTGCCTTGCGACTTGGCGACAGCCTGAGCTTCCGTCGGTGCCGCCATGGGTCCCGAGGGGCCCGCGCCACCCTCGGATTTCACGCCGATCACGGTCAGGCCGGAGCGGCGCAATTCCGCGACCAGGTCGCCGACGGAGGGGGCGTCCTTCACCTGGCTGATGGTTCGCCCGGACGCATCACGGGCCGTGACTGTGTAAAGCGGCATATGGCTGCCTCAAAGGAGACTGAGTAAGTCCAGAGTATAAATGATTTTCCGGCAGAGCGCAGCCGAAATCGCGCATCAGGCCGGACGCATGGCTGCCGCTGCGCCACCCCCGGCTTCGGCGCCCCCGGTGCCGCCGCCGCGCCTGCCGCCCTGCTGGAGCATGCGCTTCATCTGGTCCATGTTGGTGGAGCGGTTGAGGGCGATTTCGCGGCTGATTTCCCCGTGGGTGTACAGGTTGAACAGCCACTGATTCATGGTGATCATGCCCTCGCGGCTGCCGGTCTCCAGAATCGTGTAGATCTGGTGAACCTCGTTCTCGCGCACCAGGTTTCTCGCCGCGGCGTTGATCTTCAGGATCTCCATGGCCAGCACGCGGCCGCCCTTGACGCGCGGCAGCAGCTGCTGCGCCACCACGCCAAGCAGCACGAACGAAAGCTGCACGCGGGCCTGCTGCTGCTGGTTGGTGGGGAAGACGTCCACGATACGGTTGATGGTCTGCACGGCGTCGGTGGTGTGCAGGGTGGCGAACACGAGGTGTCCGGTCTCGGCCATGGTCATCGCGGCCTCGATGGTCTCAAGGTCACGCATTTCGCCGATCAGGATCACATCCGGGTCCTGGCGCAGGATGTGGCGCAGGGCTGGCGCGAAGCCCAGGGTGTCGTCGCCGATCTGGCGCTGGTTGATGATGCTGCGTTCGTGCCGGTAGAGGTACTCGATGGGGTCCTCGACCGTGATGATGTGGCAGCTGTCGTTCTGGTTGATGTACTGGATCATCGCCGCAAGCGTGGTGGACTTGCCCGAGCCGGTGGGGCCGGTTACCAGCAACAGGCCCTTGTCGGCCATGGCGAACTGCTTGGTGACCTGGGGCAGGCCCAGTTCGTCGATGGTCGGGATGGTCGAGCGGATCACGCGGATGGCCAAACCGATGCTGCCCCGCTGCCAGTACACGTTGAGTCGGTAGCGTCCGGCGCCGCGTCGCCCGAAGGACAAGTCAAGTTCGCGGTCGGCTTCCAGCACCGCCATCTGCTTTTCATCCAGCAGCTCCATGGCGAGGCTGCGGGTGTCGGCCGGCATCAGGGGCTTGAATCCCTCGATAGCCCGTAGCTGGCCGTCGATGCGAAGCACGGGCGGAACGCCGACCGTCAGGTGAAGGTCGGACACCTCCGCGCGGCGGGTGAACACAAGCAGGTCATCGAGTCTAACTGCGCTTTGGCCGGACATGCGATCTTTCGGTTCAGGCGGCGGGCGTCAGGCGGAAGGCGGGGACAACTGCTTTCAAAGCCGCCTCGCGCCTGCCGCCTCCAGCCTCGTCATACAAACAAGCCCGCGCACCCGGTTCAGCGGACGCGCATCAGTCTTCGTAGAACAGGCTGACAGCTTCTTCCACGGTTGTCAGCCCGTCCAGCAGCTTCATGAAGCAACTCTGGCGCAGGGTGCGCATGCCGTTTCGCTGGCATTCGTCTTCCAGTTCGTTTTCCGGGCGCTGGGCGATGATCATTTCGCGCAGCTTGGGCGTCATCGTCATGTACTCGTGCACCGCGAGTCGGCCCTTGTAGCCGGAGTTGTTGCAGAACGCGCAGCCGGTACCGCGCCACAGGTCAATCTCGACCGTGGGTTGACGGAAGCTGCTCGCCAGCTGGGACTGAAGCGCCTCGCTTGGCGTGTAGGGCTCTTTGCACTTGGGGCAGATCATGCGGATCAGGCGCTGCGAGATGGCGCAAATCAGCGCGCTGGTGATCATGTACCGAGCCAGGCCCATGTCCGCCATACGAGTCACGGTGGCCACGGCTGTGTTGGTGTGGATGGTGCTGAACACAAGGTGGCCGGTCAGCGCCGCTCGCACCGCGATCTCCAGCGTCTCCTGGTCACGCATCTCACCGATCATCACGACGTCCGGGTCCTGACGCAGGATGCTTCGGAGGGCCGCTGCGAAGGTCATGCCGATGTTCGCGCGTACCTGCACCTGGTTGACGCCCGGGAGCTGGTACTCGACCGGGTCTTCCACGGTGACGATGTTGATCTCGGGCGAGTAGATGTGCTTGAGGAACGAGTACAGCGTGGTGGTCTTGCCCGAGCCGGTGGGCCCGGTCAGCACAACCACGCCGTGCGGCGTCTGCAACACGCGCTTCATTTCCTTCAGCGTCATGGGGTCGAAGCCGAGTCTGTCGATATCCATGGACGTGGCGGACTTGTCCGGGATTCGCATCACGACCTTCTCGCCGTGCACCACCGGCAGGGTCGAGACGCGCATGTCAACCACGCGGTCGCCGAGCTTCAGCTTGCAGCGACCGTCCTGGGGCAGGCGGCGCTCGGCGATGTCGAGGCCGCTGATGATCTTGATGCGGCTGACGACCGCGTTCATCAGGCGCTTGGGCGGCGCGGTCACCTCGCGCAGCGCGCCGTCGATCCGGAAACGCACGGCCACTTCGCGCTCGAACGGCTCGAAGTGAATGTCCGAGGCGCGCTGCTTGACGGCTTCCATCAACGTGGCGTTGACGTACTTGACCACAGGGGCGTTGCTGGCCGCGTCGATCGCGTCGTTGTCGAGGCCGAGGTCGTCGTCCATGTCCTCGACCAACTCGGCGTCAACGCTTTTCAGGTCTTCGCCCATCTGGTCGAGGCTGTACTGCTGCGCGTAATGCTTGTCGATGGCGTCGGCGATCGCGATGCGGGAGCCGATGTACACCTTCACGCTTTTCCCGGTCAGCGACTTGATGGTGTCCACGGCAATCACGTCGGCCGGGTTGGCCATTGCGACGTGCAGCAACTCCTTGTCGTCCTCCATCTTGAAGGCGATCAGGTTGAAGCGCCGCGCCTGCCGTTCCTGGACCTGCAGCACGGCGTCGCTCTGGATCTGGAGGTTTTCGTCGTTGAGATTGACCGATTCCACGCCGAGGTTGATGGCGAGGTACTTGATCAGCTCATTTTCTTCTACGAGGTTGGTGTCCACCAGCACGCGGCCCAGCTGCTTGCCCGTCTGTCGGTGGATTTTCAGGGCGTGCTCTAGTTGGTCCTCGTCCAGGACATTGGCTTCGAGCAGCAACTCGCCCAAGCGCTTGCGCTTGCCGCCGGCGCCGACCCGCGACGGCAACGCGCGCCCTACCGCGGGTGGCCGCCTCGAAGCGCCGCTGTTGCCGGTACTTGTGGCGCCGGGGTCACCCGGCGTCGAAGTCTGGCCGGCGACTGCGACGCTCTTTACATAGCGGACACCAGTGGTGGGCTTGCGAGCCTGGCTCGCGTTCGCTGGATTCTGGGGGGTCCCCGCCATTCAAATGCACTCCTCGCGATGGACGGCTCCAAGGCCGCACGGCTGCCCGCCACGTTCAGCTTACTCTTCGCTTCCCTCTTCAGCCGGCTTGGGCGCGGTGGCCTCGTCCAGCTGCTTCTGCATTTCGGTCGGGACTTCAACCTTGCACTGCGTCTTGACCCGCTCAAGGCATGCCTTGGCCTTGTCCCATTCCTGGCGCCACAGGTGGCAGCGAGCCTGGCGCAGCAGGTAGTTGGCGAGCTGCGTCATGTCCACGTCGGACGCGATGCCGGTGGCACGTTTCCCGTCAGGCCGGGAGATAAGGTCCACGGCAATGTCCGCATGGATCAGGCCGGTCTCGTAGTCGTTCTGCGCCATGTAGGCGGCCGCCATGTTGTAGTGGGCGGTCGGGTTGTATTGATCGTCCTTGATAGTCTTCTTCAGCGCGGAGATCGCTTCAGTCACCAAGCCGCCGCGCAGGTAAGCGGCGCCCAGGTGCAGGTTATAGAGCGCGATCGAAGCGGTGATGTTGGCGGAGTCTTCCTCGGCGGGATTTCCGTTGCCAATCAGGTCGCGGGAGTCCTCGGCGTACTGCACGGCGAGTTCGTAGTGCTCAATGGCCTCAGGCACCATGTTGAGCTTGTCGTAGATCAGCCCGATGTTGAAGTGTCCCTGCGCGAACCGGGGCTCGTCGTCGAGCACCTCAGACCAGGCGCGGATCGACTCGAAGTACATGCCGTCGTCCTGCAACTGCAGGGCTTCGTAGTACTTGTCGCCAGGGATGCTGAATTCCTCGGCACCCTGCTTGATCGACTTGCCGCTCGCGCAAGCTGTCATCGTCACGAACATCGCCAGAAGGCCTACCGCCATTCCGATTTTCTTGGTCGTCTTCACCACGCCCCCCGATTTCTTGCTCATTCCACGTGCTTTCGCCATACGAGGTTAGGTACAGGACACGCAATCAACAAGATAGTGCGCTGATTTCCAACGGGGCAACTACGCCGTCGCCCCGTCCATCCGCGTAGTCCTTTACGCAGTCTTCCGCCGGCGGAACGCCGCCAGTCCTATCAGCAACCCGGCCAGCAGCAGCGGCCACGCCGGCCCTCCGCGGGTGGCCAGGTTGCAACTGTCATCATCCTTGTCCTCATCCAGCGGATCGCCGGGCAGGGCTTCCACCAGCGTGAGCGTGCCACCGGTCACGGTCGCGCCGCTGACGCCGCTACCGCTGTTGACGTCGGCAGGCTGGATCTCCGCGACGTAGCTGGGCGACGGAGAAGGCACCGAGGTCCCAGCGAATGTAATCGCAACCGTGAAGTCGGCGGAAGTACCGGCCGAGATCACCGAACTCAAGCCGGTGTAATTCAGCGTGATCACGTCACCCGCGACCGACCAGGTGGCGCTGGTGTGGGTGCCTAGCACACTGCCGCCCCGCCGCAGCGCGATGGAGGAGATCGCCGAGACCGCAACCCCGCCCGCGTTGTTGATGGTCGTGACGCGCACGGTCACACTGGTAACCGTGAAGGGTGAGCCGCCGCCCGTTTCGGTAACGCGGAAGCCGAGCGCCGTCCGGGTGCTGCCCGGATTGGCATTCTGCGAACCCGGGTTGCCCGCGGCGGACATCGAAGCCGCCGCCGGCGCTGGGATGCTGCCGCTCACGTTCAGATTCTGGGTTGTTGCGCCGGTGCTGGTGTGCGCGATCACCTGGTTGTGCGGACCGCCCGTGGTCGGGTTGTAGCGGACGAAGATGCTGGTGGTACTGACGCTGCCGCCGGCGGGCGTCAGGTTGATCGGCGTGGTTGCGAAGCCGCTGCCCGAAGTCAGCGAAATCTGGAAGTCGGTGGGCGGAGTGATCACGATGTCGGCGGTCAGGTTCGCGCCGGAAACCGTGTAGCTCTGCTGCGTGGAAGGAACGCCCACTCCCGTGGTGGTGAACGCCGTCAGGCTGGCCGTTACCGTGATGGCGGGCGAGCCGGCCGCCGCGATGGTGATGGTGATGACGTACTGGTCCGTACCGCTGTTGCCGTCATCCACGGAGACCGTCAATACGATCGTGCCTGCATTGGCCGCCGTGCCTGTCAGCGAGACCGCGTGGGGCGAGGTGCTGCCGGCTGGAGCGAACGGGAAAGATTCATTGAAGCCTGCCTGTGCGCCGGTGAGCGTGCCGCCCGTAACCGAAACCGTGGTGGTGAGTGTGTCACTGCCGTTGGCGTCGGTGGCGTTGAAAGTGATGGCGAGGTTGCCGCCCACGGTGGCGCTGCCGGTGAAGTTCGGGTCGCTGCCTCCTACCGTAATGCCCACGGTCCCCGAGGGCGCTCCCAGCACCGGGCTGACGTTGGCCGCGCTGATGGTGATGTCGATGGTGTAGCTGTCCGTGCCGCTGTTGCCGTCATCTACCGAGATCGTGAGCTGGATGGTACCGGCGTTGGCGGCCGTGCCCGTAAGGGAAACCGAGTGCGGAGAAGTGCTGCCGGCCGGTGCGAACGGGAATGACTCGTTGAAACCCGCCTGCGCGCCGGTCAGTGTGCCGCCTGTGACGGTCACCGTGGTGGTGAGGGTGTCGCTGCCATTGGCGTCCGTGGCGTCGAAGGTGATGGCCAGGTTACCACCCACGGTTGCGGTGCCTGTGAACGTCGGATCGCTGCCGCCCACAGAGATGCCGACAGTCCCCGAAGGCGCAGCCAGCACTGGGCTGACGTTTGCCGCGTTGATAGTGATGTCGAGCGTGTAGGTATCTTGCTGCGCGGTGCCGTCATCCACGAGAATCGTGAGCTGTATGGTGCCGGCAGTGGAGGCGGTGCCCGTCAGCGAGACGGTATGCGGCGACACCGCGCCGGCCGGTGCAAACGGGAAAGACTCATTGAATCCGGCCTGAACGCCAGTGAGCGTACCGCCGGTGACGGAGACCGTGGTGGTCAGGACATCGGCCACGTCGCCATCCGTGGCCTGAAATGACACGGCAAGATTCTGGCCAACTGTAATGGTCCCGGTGAAGGTGGGGTCGGATCCACCAATGGCAAGATCGACTGTGCCGGAGGGCGAGCCCAGCACGGGCGCCACCTGGGCCGCCAAGCCCGGGGCGCCAGCAAGGACTAACAGCACAACAAGTGACTGCAACAGGTCGCGCATTCTTTCCCCCGCATCAGGTCGTTGTGACGATGCGCCCCGCGGCCTATCCGCGGGCCGATCCAGCGTGCGAATCAAGTTGGTAATTTGTACTGAGCAGCCAAAGCCTATCGCCGACCTTCATTATTCGCAAGCTCTTGCTTTGCAGCACGTTCGAACCAGTGGATCACCAGAAGCGAGTCCGGAACTACGGGTCCCGGGTTATGCTACCGGCGGCTTCCATCGTCGGCGGCTGCCTGTTGCATGAATGCCTGGAGTGATTGTTTTCGCATGCGCCGCTCGTGGGGGCGCTGGATCGCAAAGGCCGGAATGCGGACCATCGGAGCGGATCTGCTGTATGGAAAGCGCCGAAGCTTCGATCCGGCACGCTTCAGACAGAAACGACCGGAAGGCGATCGCTGCTGCCTATCCGCCAGCGGCGTTTGAGCGCGTGGTTGACCCTGTCGCACAAGTCGCTGAGCTTGAAGCTCCCTTCAAACACATGGAAGACTCCGAGCTTTTTGAACTGCTCCTGTTCCCACTCACTGACGTCGCGCACGATCAGGATCACGGGCGCGTCAGCCTCGGCCATCAGGTCGGCGAGGCCGTAAATGCCTGCAGCGCCGAAGCGTTCGAAATCGGCAATCACCAGGTGGGGGCGCTTGCTGCGCACGAAATCGAGGGCTTCATGAGCATGCTCAAAGCGTTCCAGGCGCACCTGCAGCTTCTCGGCCAGCGGCTTGGCCACCAGCGACGCCTGTTTCTCGCTGGCCAGGATCAGCCCGAGCCTCAGGTGAACGTAGGAACCTTTCAAACCCAGCACCTCTCAAGCCCCGAAGAAGTGAAGCACGCTAGGAAGCTGTGCCCGATGTGACAATAAAAATCACCATGACTGAGTGGTCAATTTTTAGAGCCCAAACCCCCTACACTAAGGGCTTTTTGAGCCTTTTGACGTTTCCCGTCTCAGCGTTTATCCGCAGTGGTTGCCTTCCAGCATGGCAGAGTCAACCCCGGCCGGCACGTGCAGGCGCGCGAGGCCGCCCTCGCTGGTTTCACGATAGCGCTCCTGCAGGTCTTCGCCGGTGGCCTTCATCGTTTTCACGACCGTGTCGAAGGGGATCTCATGTTCGCCGTCGCTGAGCAGGGCGTAGTCGGCGCAGTCCACGGCGCGCATGGCGCCCACGGCGTTGCGCTCGATGCACGGGATCTGCACCAGCCCGGCCACCGGGTCGCAGGTCAGGCCCAGGTGATGCTCGATGCCCATCTCGGCCGCGTATTCGATCTGCGCCGCCGTGCCGCCCATCAACTGCGCCGCCGCCGCCGCCGCCATGCTGCACGCCGTGCCGACTTCGCCCTGGCAGCCGACCGCCGCGCCGCTGATGCTGGCGTTAGTCTTGACCAGGTTGCCGACCAGACCGGCCGTGGCCATCGCGCGCAGGATTTTGCGGTCGTCCAGGTTCAGCACTTCCTTTAAGTAGCGCAACACCGCGGGCAACACGCCGCAGGCGCCGCAGGTGGGCGCCGTCACGACCGTGCCGCCGCTGGCGTTCTCTTCGCTGACGGCCAGGGCATACGCTGTCAGCAGGCCCGTGCGCTGCAGGGGACCGGGACGGCCCTTGGCCTGCTCATAGTGGCGATGCGCCTTGCGGCGCAGCTTCAGGCTGCCGGGCAGCACGCCGTGGGCCTCAAGTCCGCGCTCGATGGCCTCCTGCATGTTCTTCCAGCATTCGGCGAAGTGGTCCCAGATGCCGGGGCCTTCGCGTTCCTCCACCAGCTTCCAGAGCGGCATGTTGGTCTCGCGCGCCCATTGCAGGAACTCTTTCATGCTGCGGCGGATGTACAGGTCCGGTGGGGGAGCGCTGCCTTCTTCCTGCAGCGCGCCGCCGCCGACGCTGTAGACCTGCCACTCGGCCACGCGCGTGCCCGCGCTGTCGAAGGCTTCCCATAGCATGCCGTTCGGGTGCAGGGGCAGGCGCTCGCGCGGCTTCCAGTCGATCTTGAAGTCACGGCCGGCGAACACCTGCTGGATGGCGACGTCGGTCAGGTGGCCCTTGCCGGTGGCGGCCAGGCTAGCGTACAGGCCGACGCGCCAGGCTGCGGCGTCGTGGGTGCGCTGCAGGAAGATCTCGGCGGCGCGCTTGGGGCCCATGGTGTGGCTGGCGGAGGGGCCTGCGCCGATGCGGTAAAGCTCGCGAAGTGATTCCATGGATGCAACTCCGGGCGGGTTGCACATGCAACCCCGCCCGGGATCAGAACAGTACGATTGCGCGCCCCGCCGTCTATGGGGCGACAAGCACCATGACCTGGCTGGGGGCGATCTGCGCGCCGGCCGGCATGTTCGCGTTCGTGCCGTTGTGTGAGGTGATGCTGGTAATGTGGCAGACGCCCTTGCCCTCGAACTTCACCTTCATGCTGCCCTTCTTGAAGATCACCTCGCCCTTGAACTTGTTGCTGATCATGCCGCCCAGGGTGCCGGGCTCATCGCCCGTGGACATGGGGATCTTGGTGTTGACCAGGATCGCGGGCTGGTTTTCGATCTTGATCTTGGTCGAAACCCCGCTGCTTGCCTGCATCACCATTCCCGTGTTGGGAAACGGCGTGGGGATCGGCGGGGCGGGCGGCGCGGGCACCTTGCACACGTCGGGCACGCCCAGGCAGGTACCGCTCATTTTGGTCGATGCTGGAAACATGTCGTCCTCGCTGTCAGTTGCGTGAGCGAACTTGCGGCCTAGCCCAGGTGAATGCGTTCGCCGTTCACCCGTACTTCCTTCTTTGCCTTCAGCAGGTGGCGCTCGGCGCGTTCGATGTTCGCGCCTTCCACGCTGACCTTGCGGCGCCCCGCCTTCAGGCTGGCCAGGTCTTTCACCCAGCGCACCGCGTTGTGTACTTTCTCGCTGAGGGTGCGGGCGACCACCTCCCACTTGCCGGCCGTGACCTTGGCTTCCGGCGCCTGCAGCTCGATGCGCTCGCCGCTGCTGAACTGGAAGGCGCCCCTGGCGTGCATGTGCACGTTGGCGGGGAAGTGCAGCTTCATGTCGCCCTGCGCCTGCAGCACGCCGATCACGTAGGCGGGCTCATCGCCGATCACCAGCACGACGTCGCCTTCCTGCGGCGCGTAGGGGAAGGCCAGCGCGTTCAGCGCTTCGATTTCGTGCCCGTCGCGCAGCACGCGCAGGCGCGCGCCCTGGGTCTGCAGCACGGTTGCGGGGCCCGGCTTCACGCTTTGCATGGTTTCGATCATGGCTGGTCTCCTGTCTACTTGGGCTTCCAGTTCTGGGCCTCTAGCTTGTCGGCGTCGGTGCGTTTGACCTGCTTCAGGTTGGCCTTGTCCCAGCGCGCGCCATCTTCCAGGGCGCCGTGCAGGTCGGCGCCCAGCAGGTCGGCGCCGCTGAAATCGGCCAGTTGCAGGTTGGCGTGGGTGAACATCGCGTAGTGGGCGACGGCCTTGTTGAACTTTGCCTGCCGGGCGTTCAGCTTGTCGAGGAACGTCTCGCGGATGTCCGCGCCGTCGAACTGCGCGCCCTCGGCGTTGGCGCCGGGGAACGCCGCCATGTGCAGGTTCGCTCCCGAGAACACCGCGCCCGCGGCGTTCGCATTCTCGAAGCTGGCGCCCACCAGCTTCGCGCCGCGGAAGTTGGCCTTTTCCAGCTTCGCCGCCTTGAACGCGGCCTGGGTCAGGTCGCCGCCCGCGAAGTTCACGCCGGCCAGGTCGGCCTCTTCGAAGTCGCACAACGGGAAGCTGGCCCCCTCCAGGTTCAGGCCGTTCAGGTTGGCCTTGCGCAGCTCGCACTGGTTGAAGTTGCCGCCCGCGATGCCCACTTCGCGCAGGTCGGTCTCGGCCAGGCTGACGCCCTTCAGTGTCGCGCCACGGAACGAAGCGCCTTGCAGCTTGGCCTCGGACAGCACGGTTTCATCCAGCTGCGCGCTGTCAAAATGCGCGCCTGCCAGGTCAGCCTGGATGAACGTCGCGGCCGTCAGGTTCGCGTTGCTGAAGTCGGCGCTTGCGGCGTCGGCCTGGGCGAAGTCGCAGCCTTCCAGGTTGGAGCCCTTGAAGCGCGCGCCCTTCAGCTTCGAGCCGGCGAAGTCCGCGCCTTGCAGGTCGAGGCCGCTGAAGTCGAAACCTTCGAGATCCAGTTCATCGAACAGGGCGTTGTGCAGTGTGGCGTCGCGCAGCACGAAGCCTTTCACCTTGGCGCCGGTGAAGATGGCGCCGGACAGGTCGCAGCCCGTGAAGTCCTGGCCCGCCAGGTCGCAGCCGTCGAAGGCGGCACCGGGCAGGGGGCAGCCCGCCAGCTTCGCGCCGGCCAGCTTCGCCTCCGTGAACAGGCAGTGGGGGAACTCGCCGCCTGTCAGCTCGACGCCCGCGAGGTCGGTGTTGCTGAAATCCACCCCTTCCGCCTTCACGTCTTTCAGCTTCGCGCCCGACAGGTTCGCGCGCACGAAGGCGCTGCCGGCGATGTCACGGCCGGAGAAATCCACGCCCGCCAGGTTGGCGTCGCGGAACGAGGCGTGCACGACGGCGGGCAAGCCGGAAGCGCCGGTGAGGTCCGCGTTGTCGGCCAGCACGCCTTCGAGCAGCGAGCCCTCGAAGTTGGCCTGCTTCAGGTCGGCGTAGGCCAGCAATGCGCCGGTCAGGTCGGCGCGGCTGAAGTTCGCACCTTCCAGCGCTGCCTTGATCAGTGAGGTGTCGCGCAGCTTCGCGCCGCTGAAGTCGGCGTCCGCCAGGTTCGCGCCGTCGAAGCCGGCGCTCGCGGCGTTGCTTTCGCCCAGCTTCGCGCCGGCCAGGTTGGCGCCGTTCAGCATGCAGTTTTCTAGGTTGGTGTCGCGCAGGTCAGCGCGCTGCAGCGAGGCGAATGCCGCGCCCGCCTCGGACAGATTGGCGCGCAGCAGGCTGGCGCCGTCCAGTTTGCAGGCCGGGTCGAAGATCGCGCCGGACAGGTTCGCGTCATCCAGCTTCGCCTGGGTGAAGTCGCAGTTTGACGCGCGCAGGCTCGACAGGTCGGCCCCGGCAAGGTTTGCGCCCGCCAGGCGCACGCCCACCAGGGTGAGGCCCGCGAGCTTGAGGCCGTGCAGGTCGGCGCCGCCGAGGTCTCCGCCTTCGAGCAGGCAGTCGTGCAGGGCCTCGCCGGCTTTGGCTTTCTGCAGCAGCTGTTGTTGGGTCAGGGGTGTCATCAGGCCAGCTTCGTCATTTTCAGGTTGGCGCCCGCGAAGTCGGCGCCTTCGGTTTTCGCGTCCAGGAATTCGGCTTCATAGAAATTGCTTGCCACCAGCGAGGCGTTGCTGAGGTCGGCGGCCTCCAGCTGCGCCTGGAAGAAGTTGGCATTGCCGGCTTCGGCTTTGATCAACTTGGCCTTGCGCAGCATGCTGCCGGCCAGGTCGGCGCCGTACAGCTTGGCGCCCGTCAGGTCGCTGAACATGAACTGCGCGGCCTTCAGGTTCGCGCCGCGGAAGTCGGCTTCAACCAGTGTCGAGCGTTCGAAGACGCAGCCCTCGGCCTGCGCCTTCTGGAAGTTCGCGCCCGAGAAATCCGAGGCCTCGCCGCCGCGGAAGCCGGCCAGCTGCGCGCCCTCGAAGTTCGCGCCCGCGCCCAGTACGCCGTCAAAGGCGGCGTCCTTGAGCTGCGCGCCGCTGAAGTCGGCCTGCTCGAGCGTGGCGTTGCTGAACACCGCCTCAGCCAGCGCGGCGCCCTTGAAGCTCGCGCCTGCGGCCTTCAGTCCGATCATCAGCACCGACGCGCCCTTGGCGCCGTCAAACATGGCGTTGGGCGCCTGGGCGTTGATGAACACCGCCTCGTTAAGGATCGCGCCGGTCAGCTTCGCGCCGGCCATGTTGGCGCCGGTGAGGTCGGCCTCGGACAGGTCCGCCTCGGACAGGTCCGCACCTTCCAGGTTGGCGTCCATCAGGGACGCGCCGTTCAGCTTCGCGCCCGCCAGTTTCGCGCCGGCCAGGTTCGCGCCGTTGAAGTAGGTGTCGCGCAGATCGGCGCCGCTCAGGTCTTCGCCCGATGCGTCCGCGCCGCTGAAGTCGCCGCCGCCGGCCTCGCCGGATTTGAGCATGGCGCTGAGGCCGGTCTTGTCGGCGGGCGGCTGCGGCACCGGCTTGTCCAGCGCCTTGATCGCCTTGGCCAGCTCCGGGTCCTTGCGCGGGTCAAGCGCGGCCGGGCTGAAGTCCGAACCTTTCACCGCGTCCTTGGCAACCTGGCCGCTCATGTACTTGTTGACCAGCGCCTCGATGCTCGAGACATCGGCCTTGGCGCCGCCGATCAGTTTCTTTGCTTCGTCAGCGCCCAACTGCTTCTGCACCTGGGCGAAGACCGTGCGTTCCTGCTCAAGGGCGAGCTGCTCGGCGCGCTTGATCTGGTCTTCGACGATCTTGATCTTCTGCTCGCGCGGGACTTCGGGTTCTTCGGCTTCCTCTAGTTCGGCCTCTTCGCCCGGTTCTTCAAACAGCGGCAGCAGCTGCTCCAGGTCGCGGTTCTCGCCAAGCGGCTCCTGCGCGATCAGGATTTCGCGGCACTCTTCCCAATCGGAGTCGCTGATGTTGGCAATGCCGCGCCAGGTCAGAATCAGCTCCAGCTTTTCGGCGTCCACGTACAGGGTGTCGAGGTTCATGGGCACTTCGCGCACGGCGGCCTGTTCGCCCTCGCGCAGCAGCACGCGCACGCGCAGGCCGGGCAGGCGGGTGGTGAGCTGCGCGTGCTGCGGGTGCATGTTCAGCAGCTCGATTTCCTCGTCGCCGCGCAGGAAGCCTTCCAGTTGCTGGTCTTCGGGCGCCGCGTTGAAGTGGGTCCAGTCGAAGTCCTTGGGGAACGCGGGCCAGCGCTCCTTCAGCCACTTCTTGTCGCAGCTGCCGAGCTTGCTGCTGCGCTGCTTCCAGGTGCGGTCAATGGGCCCGAAGCCGGCTGGCGTGGGCTGGTTGCCGGGGCTCTTGATCAGCTCGTCGGGGTACTCGACGTTCGGCAGCAGGCCGTCCTTGCGGCCCTTGCCGGCCGGGTTTAATGCGAACTTCTCGCCGCCGAAGGCGTTGGCCCAGGTCAGGTCCACGCGGGTGAACAGCTCGGGCTCGCTCATCTTGCTGAAGACCAGGCTTTTCTCCCAGCGGCGGTTGCCGATCACCGCCAGCTCTTTCTGCCAGTCGCCCACACGGAAGCGCACATTACAGGCGGTGAGGCCCTTCTGGCCCGGGGTGTGGCACACGGCGCGCAGCAGCAGGTCGGCCTTGGGCTTGAACTGGGCCAGGTCGGCGGCGTACAGGCATTCCGGGCGCTCGGCCGCGCTGGGCACGTCGCCTTCGAGGTCGGGCTGTTTTTCCAGCGGCTCGACCGTGCCGCCGGGCACGACTCGGAAGCCGGCCTTTACGGTAAGCGTGGCCGTGTGGGCCGGGAAGTTGACCCGGCCCATCAGGGGCGCGAAGGCGTAGGGCGTGCGGTTTCTGATCTCCACGGCTGCGTCCTTACTTGTACTGTCCGCCCGGCGTGCCCTTGCAATTCAGGGAGCCGGAAGCCTTGACCTCAATGCTGGCGGCCTTCAGGCGCGCAAGGCTGCTGTTCATGGTCTGGCGCGAGCCGCCGTTCTGCAGCTTGATGCCGGCCGGCGTCAGCTCGATCTTGCTGCCGCCGCACTTGAGGGTGAGCTTGGTGCCCGCCTCGATGGTGACCGTGCCCGCGGAGTCGAGGTTGATGGCGGTCAGCGCCTTCTGCTCGATCTTCGACTTGATGAACAGGCCCCACACGTCGGAGCCGATGGTGAAGCTCTTGCTCTTGTCGTACTTCAGGCTGGCGCCCCAGGTGGCCGCGATGCCGTCGCCGCGCACGCAGCTGGCCGACAGGGCGTAGGCCACCTTGGCCTCCGCGCCGACCTGCGCGGTGGCCGTCGCGCCGACGCTGGTGGCCACCTTGGCGGCCGCGTTGAAGGTGAACCAGTCGCCGTAGGTGTAGGCCGCGCTGTGGCCGGAGACTTTCCAGTTGCTGGTGCCGTCCACGGTCTCCTGCTTGGTGCCTGCGATGTGGATGACCGCGTTGCCGCCGCATTCCTGGTTGAAGTTGGCCGAGCTCTCGATGTTGACGTTGGAGCCGGTCGAGTACAGGTTCAGCTCGCCGCTGGTGGAGATATAGACGCCGTCCGAGGACGTTGCCTTGGCGCCCGCCGACTCGCCCTGGCTCTTGCCCATGCGGATGATCGCGCCGGTTACGTTGCACTTGACCGAGATCGCCTCGCTGCCGCCGGTGGCGTCCATCTTGATCAGGTTCTTCTGGTCGGTGGTGAAGATCTTGATGCCGCCCGCGCCCTGGGTGTCGTCCAGGATCACCTCGTGGCCGGCCGGCGTGTGCAGGCGGTTCTCGACCACGTTGTTGTTGTTGACCACCGAGGTGTTCTTCTCGTTGAAGATACTGGCCGAGATGATGGGGCGGTCGGGGTCGCCGTCGATGTGGGTAATCAGCACCTCCGCGCCCTTGAGCAGCGGGAAGTGCATGCCCTGGCCGGGGCCGGCGTAGTTTTCGGCCTTGCGCACCCAGCGCGAGGCGCTGCCGGCCTGCGAATCGCCGCGGTCGAGCGGGAGCTTGACCTTGTAGCGGCCCTTGTCGTCGATCTGGGCGTAGGGTGTGGAATCGTCGCCGCCGTCGATGATGGCGTGCATCACGCCCTTGATGCTGGGCCAGGGCGTGTTGCTGGCGGGGCGGAACTGCTTGCTCTTGGGGATGGCGAGGAAGCTGTTCTCGTAGGTCGCGCCCGAGGCCTGGCCGCTATCCAGCGAGATGGACTGGCTGGCGGCATGGGAAACCTCGACCAGCAGGTACTCCTGGTTGAACTCCTTGTTGAAGTGCTCTTTCAGCTCGAACACCATGCCGGCGCGGAAGCCGCGCACGTCGGAGCTGCCGCGGAACAGCTTCTCGCGCGAGTTGATTTCCTCGGCGCGCACCTTGGCCAGCTTCTTGCCCTGGTCGGTGGTCTGGTAGTGGTTGTTGTACTCGTACACCGTGCCCTTGCCGTCTTTGCTGACCTGCTCGGTGCACTCCAGCTTGGTGTCGGGGTCGCGCCAGTTGTAGTCGTTCAGCACCACTTCCTTGGGCAGCTGGTTGACGGTGCAGGACAGCAGGCTGACGACTTCTTCCTTGAACCAGTCGTCGCCGGCTTCCTCGGAATCGGCGCCCTCGACGCGGCCCTTGCCCGAGGTGCGCGGGCGGTAGGCGTAGGCCTCGTTGCTCTGCAGCGCGCCGTAGCCCTCGGGCTTGTCGGCCAGCACCAGCTTCTCGCGGGATTCGTCCTGCACGAAGTAATAGAAGATGCCCTCGTGCTCGAGCCAGCGGTGGATGAAGTCGAGGTCCGATTCCTCGTACTGCACGATGTACTCGCGCTTGTCGTAGCTGCCGAGCTTGCTGATGTCGATCTCGACCTCATGGTCGTCGCAGATCTGCTTGACCATGTCGGGCACGGTGGTGTCCTGGAAGATGCGGCTCTGGTGCGCGAGCGCCAGGCGCTTCAGCTTCGGCACCAGAACGGCGCGGTACTTCACCAGGGCCATTTCTTTGCCCACCTGCTCGAAGCTTTCGATCACGCCGTGGATCTTGAGCGTGGTGCTGGCGCGCTTGCCGCTGCCGGCGAGCTGCACGCCCTGCTTGATGCCGATCCAGGCGGGCTCCTTGATCAGCTTGGCAAGGTCGATGTCGGCCTTCTCCGAGACGAGCTCGAGGTGGAACTCGTAGGGCTTGTTGATGGCTTCAGTGCCGGCAAGCTCGCTCACCATCAGGTCGCCGTCTTCAACGGCGTCCGAGTGGAACTGCATCACCTGGCTGATCGCGATCTCTGGCATGGCTCGGTCCTCTCTTCATTCCCTTCGTGAGCGACGGCGGGTCGAAGCGGTCAGGCGAAGTCGAACGAGAACAAACCGTTGTCGGCGATGCCGATGCTCAGCCGCGCCGGCAGGTCGCCCTCGCTCATTTTCTGCAGCAACTGCGTGCTCATCTGCGGCAGCAGCGAGCCGCGGATGATGTGGTCGATGTTGCGCGCGCCCGTTTCGACTTCCGTGCAGCGCGCGGCGATGGCGTCAGTGACCGTGGGCGCGAACACCAGCTCCATGTGGTGCGTGTCGTGAAGCTGGCGCTTGATCTTGTTCAGCTTCAGGTCGGTGATCATCTTCATCGCCGACTGGTCGATCGTGAAGAACGGCAGGATGTTCATGCGCGCCAGCAGCGCCGGCTTGAAGTGCGCGCTGAGCTGCGGGCGGATCATGCCCACCAGCTCGTCCATGTCCGGCCGGTCGCCATCGCTGCAGGCCTCGGTGATGATGTCGGTGGCGAGGTTGCTGGTCAGGAAGATCACGGTGTTCTTGAAGTCGATCTCACGGCCTTCGCCGTCATTGAGCATGCCCTTGTCGAACACCTGGTAGAACAGGTTCATGACTTCCAGGTCGGCCTTCTCGACCTCGTCCAGCAGCACCACGCTGTAGGGGCGCTGGCGCACGGCTTCGGTCAGCTGGCCGCCTTCGCCGTAGCCCACGTAGCCGGGCGGGCTGCCGATCAGGCGGCTGACGGTGTGCTTTTCCTGATATTCGGACATGTTGATGGTGGTCATGAAGCGCTCGCCGCCGAACAGCAGGTCGGCCACGGCCAGGGCTGTTTCGGTCTTGCCGACGCCGCTGGGGCCCACGAACAGGAACACGCCGATGGGCGCGTGGGGGTTGCCCAGGCCCGCTTTGTTGGCGCGGATGCCGGTGGCGATCGCCTTCATCACGTGGTCCTGGCCCTTCACGCGCTTGGTCAGCTCGCCTTCCATGGTGAGCAGCTGCGCGGCCTGGTCCTTGACCATGTTGCCGACCGGGATGCCGGTCCAGTCGCCGACCACCTTGGCCACGACCTCGCTGGTGACCTCGACGGGAACCAGCGGGTCGGTGCCCTGCATGGCGCGCAGGGCGTTGAGTTCCTTGTCGAACATCTGCTTCAGCGCGTCGTGGTCGTCGGGCAGGTCGTACTTGGGCTCTTCGGACTTTTCGGCGGTTTTGGCGCCTTCCGGGCCGCGCGCTTGCGCTTGCGGCTCCTGCTTCGGTTTGGCGGGTGCCGGCTCAACTTCGCCCGCTGCCTTGGCGGCGAGCTCGTTCAGCTTGGTGCGGATGGCGATCACCTTGTGGGCGGCGTCGCGTTCCTTCATCCAGCGCTCGGTCAGGGCCTTGGCCTTGTCGCGCGTGGCGCTGATGCGCTCGTCGATTTCCTTCATCAATTCCGGGTCGGCGATGCCGCCGGTTTCCTGGTCGCGCTTGAGCGCGTTCAGGGTGCGCAGGTCGGTCTCGACGCTGCGCTCCAGGTCCTGCAGCTCGGCGGGCTTGCTGATCAGCGCCACCTTCACGCGCGCGGCGGCGGTATCGATCAGATCGATGCCCTTGTCCGGCTGCTGGCGCCCGGCAATGTAGCGCGAGCCGAGCTGCGCGGCGGCCACCATGGCCTCGTCGCGGATCACCACCTTGTGGGCCTTTTCATAGCTGGCGCGCAGGCCGCGCAGCATGGTGGTGGCGAGCTCGGGCCCGGGCTCGTCCAGCTTCACCAGCTGGAAGCGGCGGGCCAGCGCGGCGTCTTTCTCGAAGTACTTCTTGTATTCGGACCAGGTGGTGGCGGCCACGGTGCGCAGCTCGCCGCGCGCCAGCGCCGGCTTCAGCAACTGGCCCGCGTCGCCGGTGCCGGCGGCGCCGCCCGCGCCGATCAGCGTGTGGGCTTCGTCAATGAACAGGATCAGCGGCTTGGGGCTGGCCTTGATCTCGTCGATCACGCCCTTCAGGCGCTTTTCGAACTCGCCCTTCACGCTGGCGCCGGCCTGCAGCAGGCCGATGTCGAGGCCCACGATATCGCAGTTCTGCAGCACCTCGGGCACGTCGCCCTGCACGATGCGCATGGCGAGGCCTTCCACCACGGCGCTCTTGCCCACGCCCGGCTCACCGACGCAGATCGGGTTGTTTTTGCGGCGCCGCGCCAGGATGTCGATCATCTGGCGGATCTCGTGGTCGCGGCCGAACACCGGGTCAAGCTCGCCGGCGCGGGCGCGCTCGGTGAAGTTCTGGCAGAAGCGCTGCAGGGCGGTGCCCTCGCGGCTGGGCTCGGCGCCGGGCATGCCGCCCGGGGTTGCGGCCACGCCGGCGGCCGCCGCGGTCTCGCGCGAGGTGCTGACGATCTCGTGCAGGTTCTTCGCCAGCTCCGCCTGCGGGATCTCGGTGATCATGTCGATGTATTCGCCCGAGGCGAGGCGCGCCGGGTTGGCCAGCAGGGCCTGCAGCAGGTTGGCCGAGCGGATCTCGGCCTGGTTGTGCTCGATGCTCGCGATCAGCCAAGCGTTCTGGAACCAGGTGGTCAGCAGCGGGCTGAACACGGGGCGCCCGGCGTTGCCGGTCTTGAGGTTGTCGAGGTCGCGGGTGATCGCCTTGTTGACGCGCCCCGGGTCGATCTCGAACTTCTGCAGCGCCTGCTGGATGTCGGCGTTGGGGTCCTCCAGCAGCGCCTGCAGCAGGTGCTCAACCGTGACCTCGTAGTTGGTGCGCGAGACGCAGTTGCCCGCCGCGGCTTCCAGCGCGCGGGTGCAGAAGCGGTTCAGGCGGCCAACCAGGCGTTTGAGATCAACCTCGACCATGTTTCCATCCTTTGAACTTGAAGGTGACAGTGCGGTCCTCTGATGCGTTTTCGCCCAGCCAGCTGGACCAGCCCAGGCGCGTGTGGTTGCTCGAAAGCTGCGCGCGCTTCATGGTTTCGCCGCGCAGCAGCAGGGTGACTTCATAGGTGAGGCAGTCGCCGTTGAACAGGTCCGTCAGCTCGCGCAGCTGCGCGATGTTGCGGCCGTCGGGCAGGAACTCGAGCCAGGTGTCGAAGTCCATGGGCCCCAGGTTGATGCCGAAGTTTCCGGCGCGGTCGTAGATCTTGCCGCCCAGGCTGACGTCACGGCCGAGCGCGCTGTTGCGCACGCCCAGGCGGTTCAGCTCGCCGTGGCTGATATCGAGCCAGCGCCCGCGGCACTGGTCGATTTCGACCTGCACTTCCGGGAAGTGCTCGCCCAACAGGGCCCGCAGGCTGGCGGCGCTGCGCGGCTGTTGTGTCAGCAGGCCGGCGTAGGCCAGCAGGCGGCCGGGACGGGTGCTTTCGTCTTCGGGCAGCAGCTCGGCGGCGGCGCCGATCATGGTGAGCAGGCGGGCCGAGTAGTAGTCGCTGCCGCCGGCGTCGTACTGCACGGTGTGGCGGTACTTTTCCCAGACGCGGAACAGCAGGCTGAACAGGCGGTGATGGAACAGGTCCAGGAAGCCGCGCAGCAGGCTTTCTTCGTTCTCGAGTCGGAGCAGGTCCTCGGTGTAGAAGCTGGGCAGCGGGCTGCTTGCCCCGTACAGGCCCATGAAGGTGACATCCAGGCGGATGCGCTCGCTGCCGTCCGGCTGCTCGAGCTTTTCCACGCGGGCGATGTCGGCTGGCGGGAAGGTCAGGCTGAGCAGCGGGCGGATGCGTACGCGCTCAAGCTCAGGCGGGCCCTGGTGGCCGAGCTTGGGCGCGTCACGGTGCAGGCCGTGAAGCATGCGGATCGCTTCATAGAACGAGAAATGGTTCCCGTCCTGGAGCAGCTCCGTTACAGGATGGCGCGTTTGCCAATCCGTGCCGGCCATTGGAACACCTCTCCCCGTTTCGCGCCCTTCACCTTGAGCCTGCTGAAAGCATTCAGCGACACGTATTGCGCGAAAAATTCGCTCAGCACGCTGCCCAGCAGGAAGGTTTCGCCTTCGCCGCCCAACAGCTCTTCGTCTACGTTCAACTCGACGTCCAGGCCGCGCACCGGCATGCCGTCCAGCAGCATCGAGCTGGGCTCGCCGTGGGCGCCCTTGATGCCGTCCAATAGCCGTGCGTGGGCCTGCTCGGTCTGGCGGTCGATGCGGGCCCTGAAGTTGTACAGCCCGATCACGCTGCGCAGCGCCTCGGCGCTCAGCAGCGACATGTAGTTCAGCGACAGGTGCGCGATCAGCCGCCAGTGCAGGTCGCCGCTCAGAGGCGGCGGCACGCTGGCTGTCGGGCGTGAGATGTTGCGGTACCTGGCGAACAGCGGGGCGTTGCCGGTCTTCACCGACACGTCGCCCGCGTCCAGCCGGCTGGGCAGCTGCGCGTTGGTGCAGGTGAGATCGAGCGTCACCGTCTCGATGTTCGGCCTGGCCGCGGGGTCTTCCGGGTCCAGGAAGGTGATCAGCATTTCGCTGCCGGTGCCGGCCACGGCCTCGCGGCGGCGCGCGTGATAGAACAGCTCATCACGGCGCCCGCTGCGCGCCAGTCGGAACTGCGGGCTGAAGACGCGCTCCTGCGCCGTGCCTACCTCAAGGCCGTAAACCCGGTCGATCGAGTGCACTTCGTAATGGCGCGGGTCGTCGCCCGTGGGGCGCACAGCGTACTCGGTGCGGCCGCGCTGAAGGCGGACCGGGTCGGCGTCGTGCTTGAACAGGTTCACGGCGGGCACGCAGTTCAGCTGCAGGTTGGCGCGGCTGACGGGCGGCATGTTGTCAGGCAGGCGTGAAAACTCGAAGTCTATGGTGAAGCGGCTTTCCAGGCCGAAGTTCGCCGTGCCGTCCAGGCGCTCGAGTTCAATGAACATGAACTTGGCGGGCGCGGTGAAGTACTCCTGCAGCAGGCGGAAGCCGGGGAAGCTGGGTCCGGGGCCGCCGAGCAGCGTTTCGTCTTCGCGGAATCCGACCGGGCGGATCGCGGAAGCCGGCAGTTCGTAGCGCTCGGCGTCTTCGGCGCCACTGCCTTTGCGAACCACAACGCGGCGCACATGGCGCAGCAGCGAAACGTACAGCGCGCGGGTGACGGCCGGCTCGCCGGCGAGGTGCAGCCGCAGGTTCTTGAGGCCGGCCTTCATCAGAGTGAGCTTGTCGGGGACCTTGAGCTGCAGGCGCAGGCGGGCCGGGGCCTCACGGCGCAGCTGCACTTCGAGAAGTTCGAGCGGCAGCAGGTCCAGGCTGGTGCTGGTGCGGAAGCGGCAGCGCGTGCCGTCAACCGGCACGGAGTCGATCTCGATGCCGGGCGGCAGAGTCTTGAGCTCGGCGGTGTCGCGGTTGGCGTGCTCGAACTGCATGATGGTGGTGCTGGGGATTGGTCGCAGGTAGTGCGGCCAGAGCATCTCGGTCAGCGAGTGCGTGAACTCGGGCAGCTCGTCGTCGAGCTTCTGGCGCAGCTTGGCGGCCAGGAACGCAAAGCCTTCCAGCATACGCTCGACGTCCGGGTCGCTGCCGGGCTCGGCGAGGAAGCGCGCGGCCTCGGGGTTCGCGGCGGAAAACTCGCGCCCCATGTCGCGCAGGAAAACCAACTCGTCCTGGTAGTACTTGTTGAACATCGTTCTCGAACTGCAGGTAGTAGGTTGTAGGTGGTAGGTTTTGGAACGGTCTGAGGGTCAGCTGTCCCTACAACCCACAACCTACCACCTACAACCTGCTTTTCTCAGGCATTCAGATTCACGTGTCCTGACGGGTCCATCATGGTGTCGAAGCTGACCTGGCGTCCTTCCTTTGTAGTGGCCAGGCGCGCCGTCACCTGGAAGCGCACGGCCAGCCGGTAGTCATCGCTTTCGATCTGCATCACCTGCACGTCGCGCAGCCGTGGCTCGTAGCGTTCGATGCACTGACGGATGGTCTTCTGCATGGTCGTCAGCGATTCCGGATAGCCCTGCGCGATCTCGCTGGGAGACGGGATGCCGAAGTCCATCTGGGCCGGGGCCTGGCCTACGCGCGCGTTCAAAATGCGCTCGAGGTTGCGAAGGATCGACCGCAGTTGCGCCGTGGTGTCTTCTTCCAGGGTGCGGGCCGCGGTGCCTTCCGGGTTCTTCAACCTCTCGAACAACGTGCGCTTCTGGAACACGGCTTCTCAGGAGGCAGGAGGCAGGAAGCAGGAGGCAGGAAAAGCAACTCGCCTCCAAGGCCTGACTCTTCCTCCAGCCTCCAGTCAAGGGACCAAGAAAGTGCAGTGGCAGTTGCTGCTTCCCGCCTCCTGCCACCTGCCTCCAGCAGCCGGAAAGGGGGCGGTGTTCCGCCCCCTCTCTGGTGCGGACTACGCGTCCGGGTTGCCGAAGTCGAAGGTGGTGGGCACCTGACCGCCGGAGAGCCAGGTCCACTCGATCTGGCGGTAGGCAAAGCCGACTTCTTCCATGTGCGGCATCGCGTCGGTAGCGCCTTCGCCCGGGATGGGCATGAAGGGGCGGGCCTTCACCACGCGGCAGTCCTTGAGCAGGATGGTGAAGTACTTCTCGCTGCCGCCTTCGCTGGGGTTGTCGCGCCAGAATTCGATCTCGACCTGCTTGACCTTCTTCTT
The DNA here is from genome assembly GCA_020638635.1 of Planctomycetota bacterium. Classification (GTDB taxonomy): domain Bacteria; phylum Planctomycetota; class UBA8742; order UBA2392; family UBA2392; genus JACKID01. The sequence goes on along the minus strand of JACKIE010000001.1, from coordinate 440,793 downwards.
CTTGGCCAGTGCTTCGAAGATCTTGGGCGAGGCTTTGTCGATTTCCTTGGTAACGCTGCAGGCGCCGTGGACGGGCTCACCGCGACCCTTGTTCTCGCGCATGTCGAAGGGGTATTCCATGGCGTGGCTGAAGCCGCGCACGTCACACCAGTCGCCGTGGTTGGCATCCGCGCTGCTGCCCGGCATCCCGTCAATCTTCATGAACACTTTCATGCTGGCCATGTCTGATCTCCTGGTAGTTACTCAGCCAAAATCTTACAGATTGTTTATTTTCTCAGTTCCTTGCGCCCCGTTGGCGACACCCAAACAATACGCCACGTAAAAAATGACGACAAGAATGAAAGAAAAATAGTTAGAACATCAAAACTATCAAAGAATCGTACGGCCAGGAGGCAGGAGGCTGGAGGCAGGAGGCAGAAAATGGGCCTCCTCCAGTCGATCAGTCCTCGTTGGCTCCCCCGTCTTGTTCGATTCTGCGGATCAATCCGCCGAGCATGCGTGCAATCTCCTGATACTGAGCAATCGTTCTAGCCGCCAGTTCAGGTGCCAGGTAACTCTGCCGCTCAGCAATCTCGACTGCAGTTTCCACTTCCGCTGCGGAACCATCCGCGTAGCGGAGGAACTTCATGTAGTCAGGCAGGTGCTTTTTGCGTCGGTACCCTTCCGCGATGTTCATGGGCACCGACTGTGCAGCCCGCCTGGTTTGGGTGGTCAGGGCATAGAGTTCTTCGCGTGGATACCGTTTCGTGATTTCGTAGACTGCGTCGACGGCATCCATTCCATTCTGCCAGACCTTCAGGCCGCGAAATCCCTTCTCGTCGTTGTACGCCACGATCGCCTTTTCCCTGCCACCCGCTTCCTGCCTCCTGCTTCCTGCTTCCTGCCTCCTGAACCGACTACTTCTTGTCGAGCTTGCCTACCAGACCGAGGGTGAAGAACGCGCCCATGTACTTGAAGTGCGGGCGCACCTGCATGCGAACCTTGTACCAGCCCGCCTCGCCGGGCACGTCGTCCACCTCGATGCTGGCGCTGCGCAGCGGGCAGCGTGAACGGATGGCGGGTGACGGGTTGTCCGTGTCGGCCACGTACTGGCCGATCCACTTGTTCAGCTCGCGCGACAGGTCGTCCTTTTCCTTCCAGGAGCCGATCTGTTCGCGCTGCAGAACCTTGATGTAGTGGGCCAGGCGGTTGACGATGAACAGGTACGGCAGCTGCGTGCCGAGGCGGTAGTTCAGCTCGGCTTCTTTGCCCTCAGCGCTCTGGCCGAAGGTCTTGGGCTTCTGGCAGCTGTTGGCGCTGAAGAAGCAGGCGTTGTCGCTGCCCTTGCGCATGGTCAGGCCGATGAAGCCTTCCTCGGACAGCTCGTACTCGCGGCGTTCACTGATCAGCACTTCGGTGGGGATCTTGGTTTCGATCTCGCCCATGCTGTCGAACTGGTGCAGGGGCAGGTCTTCCACGGCGCCGCCGCTCTGGGGGCCGATGATGTTCGGGCACCAGCGGTACTTGGCGAAGCTTTCCGTCAGGCGCGTGGCGAACGCGAACGCGGTGTTGCCCCACAGATAATCGGCGTGGTTGTCGCGCACGTTTTCTTCGTAGGCGAAGGCCTTGACCGGCTTGGTGTTCTGGCCGTAGGGCAGGCGCAGCAGGAAGCGCGGGCAGGTCAGGCCGACGCTGCGGGCGTCTTCCGATTCGCGGAAGCTCTGCCACTTGGTGTACTGCGGGCCTTCCATGATCGACTTCAGGTCCTTCAGGTTGGGCAGGCCCTGGTAATCCTCGAGCCCGAAGAATTTGGGCCCGGCTGCCGCGATGAACGGCGCGTGCGACATGGTGGCGACGGCCGCCACCTTGCTGAGCAGGGCGACATCCTGGGGGCCGGGGCCGAAGTCGTAGTTGCCGATGATGGCGCCGTAGGGCTCGCCGCCGAAGGTACCGTACTCGGCCGTGTAGACGTGCTTGTAGAGGCCGGACTTGACCAGCTCAGGCGCGTCCTCGAAGTCCTCCATCAGCTGTTCCTTGCTGATGTTGAGCAGCTCGATCTTGATGTTCTCGCGGAAGTCGGTGCGGTCCACCAGCAGCTTCAGCCCGCGCCAGGCGCTCTCCAGTTTCTGGACGTCCTGGTGGTGCAGGATCTGGTCCACCTGCTGGCTCAGTTTCTTGTCGATCTCGCCGATCATCTGGTCCACGGCGGCCTTGTCGGCCTTGGCGAACTTGCTGTCCGGGGCGAGGATTTCCTTCAGGAAGGCCTGCACGCCGAGCTTGGCCACCTCGTAGCCCTCGTCGGCGGGCGACATCTTCGACTGCGACATGATTTCATCGAGAAGCGAGCCCTCAGCGGCCTGCGCTTCCGCCTGCTGTTTTTGTTGTTCTGCGTCTGCCATGACGTCACTCCGTTCCTTGGAATTTGGATTTTGGATTTTCGATTCTGGATTGGCCTGGATTCGCGCCTGCCGGCAGCGCAATCCAAAATCCAAAATCTAAAATCCAAAATTACCCTTCGCCGCCATCGCCCTTGGTGATTTCGCCAAGGATCTTTTCGCGGGTCGCCTCGTCGCTGATGATCGACTGGATCTTCTTGCGGAAGGCCGGGAAGTTGCCCATGGGGCCCTTCAGCGCGGCCAGCGCCTCGCGCAACTCGAGCATCTTGTTCAGCTCGGGTACCTGGCGGGCCACGGCGTCCGGGTCGAAGTCCTTGAGCGTCTTGAACTTCAGGTTGGCCGACAGCTCTTCGCCTTCCTTGCCGCTCAGGGTGTCCTTCACGTTGATGTTGATGTTGATGTTCTGGTTCTTCATCACATCGTTGAAGTTGTCCTTGTCGATGTTCAGCGGCTTGCGGTTCTCGAGCGGCGTGTCGTCCTGGCCCAGGGTGAAGTCGCCCATCACCAGCAGCTTCAGGGGCAGCTCCTTTTCCTCGGCTGCGCCGCCCGTTGCCGGTTTGTACACGATGTTGACGCGCTCACGCGGCGCTACCGATCCGTCTTTGGCCATGATTCTGCTCCCTCATCAGTGCGGCCGACGGTTTCACCCGGACGGCCGATGTTTATGTTGCGGTCTGGCCCCGCCTATTCGCTTTCCTGTTTCAGGCCCAGTGTTTCATACACCTGCCTGCGCACGTCGTTGTTCTTGACCAGTTCGGCCAGAACAGTCTCGAGCGGCATGTCGCCCCACTTGATGGCCCGCTGCACCAGATAGGCTACCGGCGAGTGCGGTTCCGTGCGGCGCAAGAATTCGGCCACTTCTTTCAGGCGCTCGAAGGCGACCTTGCGGTTGGTGATGGGGCCTGCCGGCCCGGCCGGCGCGCTGCTGGTCTGTGTTTCCACGGCTCCACCTGTCTGGGCGGCTGCGCCCTCCGCCGCCGCGCCCCCCGCACCCTTGGCCGACAGCGCGCGGCTGAACGCGGCCAGCTTGGGGTTGGGGGCTTCCAGCTTGGGATTCACGAACGCGGCGATTTCATCTACGGCCTGCACGCACTGCTGCAGGATCGGCGCTTCTTCCGCGGCCGGAGGCGGCGCGGTATCAAGAAAGTTCGTGACGCGGTCGATCAGCCAGTCCAGCGCCGAGTCGCGGGCACGCAGGCGCCGGATTTCAGGGAACAGCCCCTCCCAGTGCGCCTGGCACATGCCGTTGATGGTCTTCAGCCCGTCGAGCAGCCCCTGGAAGCCCTGCTGCTGCAGCAGGGCGTAGGCCATGTACGAGCCCACCAGCAGGTCCTTCGATTTCTCGCTCAGGATTGTGCGCGCGAGGCTGACCACGTCGTTCCACTTGATTTCGCCGCCGGCCGGGTTACCGAGCTTGCTGATTTCAGCCTCGAGCTGTTCGAATTCCGGCTCATAGCGCGCGGAGGCGCCGGCGGGCTTGTCCCCGGGGATCGGTTGCACGCCCAGCGGGGTTGTCATGCCATCAGTCACGCAGCCGCCCTTCCCACCCGATAGACAGCACTTCCTGAAGCGGACCGGTCACCATAGCGGTCCAAAAGCCCCAAATCAAACACCTTTGGAGCGCGGCAATCTTTGCAGCAGGTCAGACAATTTCAACGAAGGCTCGCTCAAGACTTCTTCAAACTGTGAGCGCGCACGGTCCACCAGCGATGCGTCAACGTGCTGCAGGGCGAGCAGATCCGTGACGTCGCCGCCCGCCCGTTCCGGCAGCACGAAGGGCAGGAAATAGCCCGGGCGCAATGCGCCGAAACACAGGTGCAGGCGCACGGGGCTACTGCCCGACACCTCGTTCCAGAAGGTGAGCGTGGGGATGCGCCCGTTGTTGCTGAAACGCCGCGTTAGGTCGAGCCAGAATGCGGCCTCGGCCTCGGGCTCGCTGATGGGCAGGCGCAACGCCTCGCTTTCGGGGGAACGAATGTCGGCGCCCCAGCAGACCATCTGGATCGCGGCATAGCGGCGCGGGTCATCGCCGACGCCGAAGCTGGCGGTCCAGTAATCGCCCGAGTTGTGCGCCAGCACGTACCTGGCGAAGCTTTTGCGTGCCTCGGTGAGGTCCAGGCTGAAGCGGAATGACTCGAAGCTGCGCAGGAAGGTGTTCAGGTCGATCGAAGTTTCGCTCCATCCCGCGAGCTCGACGGCCTTGAGCAGGAAGGGCTGCATGGCCCAGGGGAGGTAGCCGGCGTCGTTGCCCAGCGCGCCGGGCTCTATCACCGTGTAGACCAGGAAAGGGTAGCGGCGTCCGGCCTTGTCCACGGAGGGCTTGAACAACCCGGCGATCAACCGCTGGCTGCGCGGCGAACAATAGATGAAGCGCGAGACCGGCGCGTTGTCGAAGCTGGTGTCCCACTTGCTGTCGAGCTGCTGGTACCCCTCGTAGATGCCTTCCTGGATCCAGGTGTCGAATTCCTGCACCTCTGCCAGCGACGCGTTATAGCGAATGAAGTCGCCATGCAGCGGCAGCTTGCCCAGGCAGCCAGTGGGGAATTCGCTCACGAGCTCACGTTCTCCGCCAGTGTGAACTTGGTGAACAGCTCATCCATGAACGGGTTGATCTTCTTGCGCGGCGTGAACTGCGCCTGGAGATAGAACAGCTGGCCGTCGGGCGACTTGAATTCCCACAGGCAGCGGTACTTCGGCGTGTCGCCGGCGGTGTCGGCCTCGAACGAGCGCGACCAGCCGGGACGCACGATTTTCAGCAGTCCCCAGTCGTCATCGAGCAAGCTCTTTTCCGGCAGCGGCAACTTGCGGTCCGTGTACTTGGCCGTGACGCGCGCCCCGAGCTTTGAGCGGCCGGTGTCAAACTGGGTCCAGGTGAAGTCCCGGGTCTGGTCCGGGTACTTGTTGTAGGGCAGGGTTTCAATGTTGCCGTCGGCATCGGTGCCGATTTCGAGCAGGCTGTCCAGTATCAGGCCGGCCTGGGTCAGCTTGACGGAGAACTTAACCTTCACCAGCTCGTCGCTGTCCGTGTCGAACATCGCATCCTTGATGTCGCGCGCCAGCCGGATGGTGTTGTTGTAGTCCGCCGTCAGGGAGACCAGCTTCCGTCCGCCCTGGAAGGACAGCTTGTCGAGCGCATTCAGGCGACGGTCAATGGCCCAGACGTAGCCGGTTTTGGGATTGAACATCTTGGAGAAGCTGGCCATCGATACGCTTTGTTTTGCCTTGGCATCGAACGGATACTTGCCCGCAAACTCATTTTTCCAGCGGTCCAGCACGTCGTCTTTCCAGGCCTTTTTGATTTCTGCGTCACCTTCCGACTTCAAGGCGTCAAAGCCGGCATCCAGAATCCGCAACAACGCTGTGACCTCGGCGGCGTCCTGGTTGCCGTCCATGGGGAACAGCTTCTTGAACTCATCAAAAGCGCCCTTGAAGCCGGCCGACAGGTTCTGAAGTGGTTCGGGGTTGTCGGCGTGGATCATGACGCGCGACCCCTTGCGCGGCAGTGTGGTCCAGTAGCCGTTGTAGGCGTCGCTGAACTTTCCGATCTGTTCGAGGGCTTTGTCGAGAGCCTTCAACTCGACTTCGGTGGCGCCAGGCACCTTGTTGTCCACGCTCAGCGTCAGCTGACGGCGCGCCCAGGTGTTTCGGAACAGGTCGCGGTAGGGCGACTGTGGGCCGGCCAGCACTTTGAGTGCCTCGTTTGTGTCCTTGACGTCGGCGAACAGACTGGGCTTGGGGTAGACCTGGCGAAGGAACCGGTTCCAGATGCCGATGTGCGCCGCCTTGTGGGCCGCGAACAGCTCGGTGCGGATGTCCTCCTTGCTGCGCTTGATGCCGAACTCGTTGTACAAGGCCTCCAGGTCGATGCTGCGCTGGTCGATGAGGGCTTTGATGTCCGAGTCCCAGGCTTCCTGGGTGTAGGCATCCAGGCGCCGCAGGTTGGTCTTTTCGGTGCGCAGCTCAAGGTAGCCGCTGTTGATCGGCACCAAGTCTTCCAGTTCGATGTCTTTGCGCTTCTCGCTGGTGTGCTGGATGATCGCCTCGTAGGCCGACGGTATCCAGAACGCACCGGAGAGCTTCTCGGCCGCGCGGTCGCTCAACTGGGAGTTGATCTGGATGTGCAGTCCGAACGGATCGCCTTGCTGGGTGGCATGGGTCGAGTCAAGTTGGCCGGCGTAGAACTCCAGCTGCTCTCCGGACAGGCTCTCGATTTCGTCGATGTTGTCGCCCAGTAATGGTCCGGTCCAGCGGCCCTCCTTCTTGAGTACGTTGCTGATCAAAGCGGGCTGGGGCTTCAGCACTCCGCCCAGCATGCGGTACACCCGCCACAGGTCGAGCAGTTTCTGGTACTTGTCCGAAGGGGAGCTGGGCCCGAGTTCGTCTACCAGCGCCTCGACCTCGCGTTCAACACGTTTGCCGCAGGGTTCGATGAAGACGGGGCGGACGCGCTGGAAGTACAGCTTACCGCCCGACTCGAACATCTCATTACCCTTGTACATCCCGAAGCTGAGGCTGAGGGGGCGGCCTTCGCGCCGGTAGTCGTCCAGATGCACCAGTTCGCGGCGCAGGCCGTCGAGGGTCCGAAGTTGCTCGGCATTGAGCTGTCGCGAGTCAGGAAGCTCGCGCACGGGTAATCCGCTGGCCTCGACCTTATTGATAATGCTGCGGTTGCCGAAGAATGACTGCAGCAGCACCCAACTCATCAGCACCAGGGCGATCAGCGAAGAAATCTGCAGACCCAGGCGGATCGCGCGGCGTTTGCGCAGCACGCGGCTGCTGCTGCGGGCCAGGGTCTTGTCGTGAAAGATGATCTTGGTGAACAGGTTGTGGATGAAGTAGCTCTTCTTCTCGACGCGCTCTTCGCTGCCCTCGGGCGTTGCGCCGAGGCCCATGGCCTCGCCCATGCGCGAAAGGATCTGGTCGATGGGCGTGCCTTTCTGCGTGCCGCTGGTGAAGTAGATACCGCGCAGCATGGCGCTTTCCTGGAATGCGTTGGCATGGAACAGCGCGCCCAGGAACTCCTTCATTTTCTCGTTCGCCAGCGCGAACTGGCGCGGGAACAGGTAGATGTTCTGCTTTTTGTGCGGCGGGCGTTCCGTGGCCAGCAGCTCGAGCTGACGGGCTTGGATGTTGGCCGACATCCTGCCCACCTGCTCCGTGAAGACGTCGGTGTACTGCTTGTCGGGCAGGGCGTAGGGGAAGGTGAAACCCCACACCTGGCTTCGCTGTTCCTTGTTGAAGTCCTCGAAGTATTCGACGAAGCCCTGGATCAGGTCACACTTGGTGAACATCATGTAGACCGGGAACACGGCCTGCAGGCGGGCCGCCAGCTCATCGAGCCGGTTGCGCACGTCCTTGGCCATGCGGTCGAGTTCGGTCTGCGTGGAGCGGAACAGCTCGTCGATCGCCACCGCCACGATCGCGCCGTTGATCGGCTTGTCCTTGCGGCTGTTGCGGATCATCTCCAGGAACGCGAACCACTCTTCCTGGTCTTCGGCCACGGTGGTGTAGCGGCCGGCGGTGTCCAGCAGGATGCCGTCTTCCGTGAACCACCAGTCGCAGTTGCGTGTGCCGCCGATGCCGCGCACCTTGGCGCCGCCCTGTGCGGCGGGGAAGTTCAGGCCCGACTCCTGCAGCGCCGTGGTCTTTCCGCTGCCGGGCGGGCCGATGATCACGTACCAGGGCAGCGTGAACAGAGCGCTCTTGCCGCCCTTGGTTTTCTTGAGGGCTTCGAGCGACTCGTTGAACTTGGCCCCAAGCGCCTCGATTTCAGCCTTCTTGTCGGCGTCGGCGCCCTGCAGCTGCGAGCCGGACTGCGCCTTCAGCTGCTGCTCGATGCGCACCGCGTTGCGCACGGCCATGACCTTCTGGACCAGGAACAGCACCAGGAAGATGCCGATCAGCACCGCGATGATGGCGATGCGTTCCTTGAACAGGTCGTTGTCTTCGGTCTTCAGGAACTCGCCGCCGATCCAGACCAGCAGGCACAGCAGGACCAGCACCACGATGCTGATCACGCCTTCCTTCATGAGTGCGGACAGGAACTGGCGCATCTAGGACTCCATTCCGGTCAGGGCTTCAATCGCTCCGTTGGCCATGAACTGCGAGGTCATGGCCAGCACCAGCAGCAGCAGGATCAGTATCACCGCACAGACAGCCGGCACCAACCAGGTGGGCGTGGAGCGAACGAGGCGGGGCAGACTGTCGGGGGGTTGCCATGCGGGCGAAAGATTTACGGGGTCACCCGGCCGGTTCTCCTTGAGTTCGTGGGCCAGCTGTTCCAGCAACGCCCGGCGCTCCTCCATGCCCTTGAGGTCGATGTACATGCCCTTGAAGCCGTGGGTCAGGCACAGGAAGTAGATGTCCGTCAGCTCACGCCGGTCCACGTCCGACGTGCCCCGGATGGCTTTCAACTTGGTGTAAAACTCCTCACCTGCCGCGAAATCATTGAACAGCTCGAGTTGCAGCGGGCTGCCCGCCCATTCGTCCTTCATGGGCGACTTGCTGCTGAGCACGATTTCGTCCAGGAATGCCGTCATGGCGTACTTGGCAGTCTGGATCGATTCGGGCTTGAAGCCACCGGTGCGGGCCTTCTGTTCAAACTCGGCAAACAGGTTCACCACCTTGTGTTTCACATCGGTGGCAGAACCCGGGTCTTTGCTTGCCCTCAATTGGAAGGCGAATGCAAATACTTCTGCGCACAGGTCTGCAAGCCTGGGGCGTGTTTCGCCTTCGTTGGCCATCGCTATTCCTTTACCGCCATCAACTCCAGCTTCAGGCCCTGGAATTCGGGCGGCAGATAAAACGCCATGCTGCGGGAGCTGCGCACTGCCTCCCAGTGGTCACCGGCCTTGTCTACCTGGAAGTAGTTCCGCCCGGGCTGCACCGGAATCTCCGGCGGCGGCGCGGGCACGTGCCGGACTGTGATGCCGCGCAGGGCCGCGGTGATCAACTGGTCCACGCGGTCCTGGCTGCTGATCTTGAACTTAAGGGGCGCCTCGCGCACCACCTTCTCGGCGGCCACGTCGGCTTGCACGGCCACGTAGATCGCGCCCTCGGGCTGCAGCACGCGGTCGTCCTGGATCTTGGCCACGAACATGTTGTCGCGCAGGATGTCGAGTGGGATGTTCACGCACTTGGTGGGGATGATAGTGCCCAGCAGCGCGATCAGCTTGTCTTCGATGCGCTGGAAGGTGCCCGCCAGGTCTTCGTGCTGGTAGGGTGTGACGTCCTTGGGGTGGCCATCGCCCGCAAAGGTGTACATGTAGCCGGTTAACTGCGCGAGCGACAGGTAGACCTGCTCAGGATGGTGCGCGCCCGAGTTATAGACGTGCTGCAACGGCGGGATGAAGCCGTTCACCGTGTGCAGCAACCAGAAGCTGGCGCTCTCCGCGGTGCTGAAGCTGGCCAGCCCTGCGCCCCGGTTGCGGCGCTGACGCGAGAACTCGCTGCTTTTTGTGGCCAGGATTTCGAGAATCTTCCGCAGTCGTCCCATCAACTGCGGCGAAGCGCCCATGTTCAGGCTGGGCGGCACGTAGTGGTCGTCCAGCGTGAAGCCGCCGGTACTGCCCTTGCTCAGCTCGGCCACCTTGATCCAGGCATGGTCGTCCAGCGCTTCGCCATCAAACAGGATGCGGGTGTGCTTGGCCGCAACCTGGATGTCGCGGTTGCCGGCCTGGGCGTTGTCGTCGCGGCTGCTGATCGTCTTCAGCCTATAGCGGGTGGGACGCCCGTCGTGAACACCGGTGGGGTCCTGCGCCACCCCGCCTTCGGGCACTACCGGCGCCGCCAGGTACACACCCAGCCGCTCGCGCTCAGCGGGAAAGTGCGGTCCCACGTCGCGCGCGGCCGGCGCGTCGTCGGTGCCGGGGGCGTCAATCAGGAGACCATCCGGCAGCACTGCCGAACAGCGCGAAACGGAAAACTGGCCGTTGGCCAGGGCTTCCGCATTCACGGCGAATTCGCGTATGCCCCAGCCCAGCGGCGCGACGTTGCGCATGCGCTGCTGCAGCAGGTGCTCGTAGTAGCGGTCCCACTGCTGGAAATGGTGAGGGGTCAGGAACATCCCCTCGGTCCAGAGTACTTTCTGCTGCTGCTCCACGCTCTTCCCCCGGGCCGCTGTTACTGGTTCTTGATGTTGATGTGGTAGCCTGTTAGTTCGAAGAGGACGTCATCGGCCTGGTCTACAGGCACCACCACCTTGCGTTCGCCTTCGTCGCTGTCGCTGAACAGTGCGAGAATCCCGATGAAACGGGTACCGGTGTCCAGCGGATCGAGGATGATTTCCTTGCCGACAGCCTTGCCGTCCGCGTCTTCGGGGAAGATGGACTCCCCCAGCTTGACGTTGATCAGCGAGTCTCCCAGGGTCTCCTCGGCGTTGGTCCAGATGGCATCCACCGTAGCCGCCTTGAACTTGGCGTCGTCCTTTAGCTGGAATATGCGGACGTCAACAACGCGGCTTTCGCCGATGGCGCCGGACTCGAGTTTCACTTCGTTGACTGGCTTGATAGCCACCAGGTCGAGCGTCAGGGTCGTCGAGGTGCAGCCGGCCAGCAGCACCAGCCCCAGTGTCATTCCCAGCGTCCACGTGCAGCGCATGTCTCATCCCCCCGGGGAATTCAGCCGTTGCCCGGCTTTTCATCACTTTGAATGTCTTCGTGCGAGAAAATATAGCCCTTGCGTATGCTTGGATAGATCAACTCGTTAAAGAGTTTGCTGCTCTCGGCGAATGTCTCTCCGTACAGCTCTGCGTAGCGCTCCCAGGCCTTCTTGGCGCCGCCGAAAATTCCACCGCCTGCGTCTCTTTCTATCTGCGCCGGGTCAAGCTTCTGTTGCAGGTCGCTGACGAACTGCTGAACGCCGGCCAGCAGGCCCATCTGGTGCCGGGCCATGTCCTGGAACGTGTGCTGCAGCGAGCCCTTGATCTCTTCCAGATCGCGCTCTTCGCGCCAGTCCAGCAGGAAGTTGGCAATCTGCGTAATGTCCTGGCCTTTCTTTACCGGGTTCAGGCTGCGCGCGAAAATCTGCGTCAGCGGAGCCGAGAACTGGTCTTTAAACTCCTCTCGTCCCTTCAGTGAGCGCCCCATCCACTCCATGGCCAATTCCAGAGTGAGCTTCATCAGGGCGCCGAAGCGTTCCACTTCGCCGATGGTCCGGAAGTTCCCCTCGCCCAGAAAGTAACGTGAGACTTCGGAAACCAGCTTGTAGGCCGCCGACTGCAAGTCAGTCGCCTCGGGCCCGCCTGGAGCCGCCTCTGCCACCGGCTCTCGCCGCGGTGTCTCCCCGCGCAGGAAGGCCAGCGTGAAGCCCCCCACGCCGATCCGTGTGCCTTCGGTCACTTGGAAACTAGTGCCGGTTTCCTTCAATTGACCGTCGGCCGTGTAGCCTACACCGCCGCCCAGGTCCACATAAAAGTAGCCGCCGGCCTGGCGCTCAATGCGACCGGCCTTGGCGGATACTCCTTCAATCAGGATGTCGTTGTCGGGGTCGGCGCCCACGGTGATACCACGCGCGCGGGCCTCTTTGCCGAAAATGTGCTCAGAGACCGGCTGAGTGGATCCTGCCTTGCTGACCACTACCTTGAGTGCCATTCCGCCCGCCGCGAGATTCAGGGCAGGCAGTATTGGGCGGCAGAGTGGGCTCGTCAAGCGCTGTCGGTATCGTCGGCCTCGGATACGATGCCGGCAGCCGCGTCAGCCGCGACCTTGGCGGCTTCGGCGGCTTTGCGCTGCAGGTCCTGGGCGGACTGCATGATGCGGGTCTTTTCCTTGTGGCTCAGAAGGTAGCCCTTCTGGAGGTTCGGGTAGATCATTTCGTTGAACAATTTGCTGCTCTCAGCCAGAAACTCGCTGTAGGTGTTCAGGTACTCCTGCCAGGCCAGGCGTGACTTGCTCATGCGCGCGAACAGGCTGGCTTTGCTGACGGCTGTTTTCTCGATCTCGATGGGGTCGAGCCTCTTGATGATGGCCTCCAGCACCTGCTGCATGCCGGCCAGCAGTCCCATCTGGTGCTGGCCTACGTCCTTGATGGCGCGCTCCAGCGAATCCTTGACGGCCATGGCGTCCGAGGGCGTCTTCCAGTCGAGGGGAAAGCGTTTGAAACGCTCCAGTTCCTGCATCATCTTGATGGGGTTGGCCTCGCGCTGGAACGCCATGGTCACGTTGGCATCGAACTCGCCTTCGAATTCCTTCCGCGCGGACAGAGTCTGGAACAGACCCTCCAGAAGCACGTCCAGGCTGATGCGGATCAACTCGCCGAACAGCGTAACCTGCTCCGGGCCCTGGAACTCGTCGTTCCCAAGGAAGTGTTTCGAGACCGACTGCAGGGCGCGCAGGGCAGCCGCCTCCCGCGGATCGCTCTGCACCACGTCTGTCGGGCGCCTACCTTCGGTGTGGCCTGACTTGCGGATTGCCTCGCGCTTGTCGGTGTCACGCTCGTCGAGCATCACGGCCTCGACCACCATCTCCACGGTACCCATCTTTACGACGTCGGTTTCGTTCAGTGGGTGGGTACTGTTGGGCGGGATCTGCACATCGTTCAGCAGGGTTCCGTTGCGACTGCCGAGGTCCACGAGCAGATAACCGCCCTCGCGGCGCTCGATTCGCACATGCTGGCGGGAGACCCTGACCTCGTCGCCAGGCAGGACCAGGTCGCACTCCGGAGAGCGACCGACGGTGATCACACCACGCGTGAAGGTGTGATCCGAGACGTCGATGGTGCTGCCGCGGGGAACGCGTACCTGGATGCGGATGGGCATGCTGCGGCGGCTCCCTGGGCGGACGACCCCACCATAGTGGCTTGAGGGTGCGCAGCGTCAACTGGCCGCGGGGCCTGCTACTCTTCGTCCGTGTGGCGCCAGATCGTCGCGGTCGCCGGCTTGCCCGCCCGGAAGTCAGAGAACGACTGGCCGGATCCGAGCAGCTTCTGCGCCTTCTCCACCTGGTCGATCCATCCCTGGGGATCGTCGCCGCTCTTACGGAGGCTGCTTTCCCCAACCAGCAGCATGTCGTCAGGCTCCTGATGCAGCTCCAGGTGTGGGTTCAGCACGAACAGGCCCGGGCTCATGCGGAAGTCGCTGATCTGCGTGGGTACTACCTTGACGTTCACGGCGCGACAAAAGTAGTCAAACGTCTCCTGCAGGTTCTCCGCGCGACATCCAGGATACAGCACGCTTGGCCCCTGCGCTGGTTCAACGGGATCGGACCTTCCGTCGCCCGGGTCCTGCCCTGCAAGCAAGACAGCGTGTTCGTTGACGTATTCAATGAAACGCCTGTCGGTGAACACCTGCGCACGGCTGCGATCACACTGGCCGCAGGTCTCGTAGGCCAGGAAGAGAAAGATCGGAACATTGCGCGCGGCGGCTTCCTTGAACGCCGCGTCCACGTCGTCGTGGATGCGCAGCAGCGGCTTGGCGCCTTCGCCCACAGCTTTCAGCACCGCCGGGTCGCGGATCAGGCAGCGGAAACCGACTGAACCATCCGCCGCGTCCATGGGCTGCGAGCATCGGTCCACGCAGCGCAGGTTGGCCCAGTGCGGCGAAACCCAGCTGCCGCCCCGGATCATGCGAGGCACCGCGTCCGGCTTGATGTCCTGGGGCGTCTCAAACCAGTAGCAGCGGTCGTACACGTTGCCCGCCATGTCGTGCACGCCGTAGGGTGATGCGCCGGCCGGGTAGCTGCCCACCGGCATGGTGTGCTTCGGCCCGTGCAGGAAGCTGTTGGCGCGGGTGCTGTCGGAGGGCGCGTCGCCCCAGGGAAACAGCAGGCCGGAGGGGCCGGCGGCCGCCTTCTCCCACTCGTACCCATAAGGAAGGTCGCCGCCGATCCAGCGGGCGTAACGGAGCGCGAGCTTTCCGGTAGTGGCGACGCTGGGGTGTTTCTCGTAGCCGGCTTGCACGGAGACCTTTCCGTCCGCGATTTTCAGACCCCAATCGTGGTCTCGGGCCAGCGGCGTGTCGCCGTCCCACAAGCCGCTCTCCTTGAACTTGAGGTCTTTCAGCGTACCGAGATACTTCGCGACCTGCGCATTGGTAACTTCGTACTTATCGATCAGGAAGGCTTCGGTGTGCAGCGAAACACTGTCGGCCTCAATGCCGGGGTCACCGATGTAACTTTGCTTGCTGAACCAGCCCGCTGGCACCACCACCACAACGGCACCGTCCCGTTCGCGTCGCAGCTCTCGATAACCGCGGTCATTCAAGCCCAGGTCGGTGAACTGGCCGGCCGGGGTTTCGTACACCGCGGGCTTGGGCGCCTGGTCCTGGCTGGTGGCGCCGTTTACCAGCAGGGGCAGCAGCGCTGCCGAGGTGGTCAGCCGTGTCAGCAGGCGCATGGGAGCCTCCGGGTTACTTGTACTTGCTGGATGCCTTGATCGCCTCGGCCATGGCTTTGGCGTCGTCGGCGGCCGCGGTGCCCTCGTTCTTCTCGAAGAACTTGTAGAGCGCCGACAGCTTGTCTTCTTTGGTTTTCAGCTTCTTGTTGGCGGCCAGCGTCTTGGCGAGGTCCTTGCGCGCCTTCAACTCCGCTTTAGCCTTCGGATCTTTGGCCAACTCCTTGGCTTCGGCGGCGGCTTTGTCGCCGGTTTCTTCGCCCTTGAAGTGCGCGGCCAGGTTGTTGAGCGCGGCGATTGCCTCTTCGTAACGGCCGGCTTCCTTGGCGGTGTCGGCCTCGGTGCGCCACAGCTTGGCCAGCGCTTCACAGCGGTCGGCGATGAATTTCGCGTCCGCGGCGATGTTCTCCGCGGGCTCGGCGCCCAGCAGCTCGTTGGCCAGCTGTCTGGCCTTGGTGTAGTCGCCCTTGCCGAAAGCCTCAGCGGCCTTTTCACACTCGGAAACGACCTTCTGTTGTCCCAGGTAGGGGTACCTAACGTCCTTGAGGGCTGAGTCGATGTACTTCTCGTAGTCGGCGTCGCCCTGGTACAACACGCGACCAAACGAGTTGATCACGTACATGGCGGGCATGGTGACCATGTCGTATCCGGACAGCTTGCTGTCGGCCAGGGTGACGATGGGGAAGCTGTAGCCCCACTCGCCGGCAAACGCCTGGTTCTCGCGCATGCTCAGGCCGTCGCCCTCCACGGCGAAGAAGTGCACACCCTTGCCCTGGTACTTGTCGAAGACTTCCTGGAAGTGCGGCAACTGCCGCAGGCAGGGCCCTCAGGTGATGCCCCACACCTTGATCACGATCACGTCGCCGGCCATGTCGGCCTTGTCCACGGGGCCGTCGCGGTTGACCAAGCCGCCCATGCTGAAATCAGGCGCGTCCTTGCCCTCGATGCGCTGGGCGTCAAGCGCGGCCGGCAGCAGACACAGCAGGCCGATCAACAACAGATTCTTCATGGCTCCTCCGGGTATTCCACTTCCAGATGCGTGGGCGTGCGCGGGCTCAGCTTACACTTGGCGGTTCCCCGCGGCCCCGAAAAAGCCGGTTACTCGGGCCTGGGCCGCAGGCCGAACAAGCCAGCGTCGAGGGGGACGCGCGGATACACGATGTCGATCTCGGTACCTTCGCGGCGCACCTTCAGCACGGCGGCTTTGCGGTCGGGCGCGGCCAGGTTCAAGAAACGTTCCCAGGCGGAAAGCAGGCTTTCCACCTCGGTGTAGTAGCCGCCGAATTCGGCGTTTTCTTCCAGGACGAAACCCATGATCATGTCGCCGGCCTGCAGGCCGGCCTGGGCAGCGCTTGACCCTTCGCGCACCTCGCTTACGACCAAAAGCGGCAGGTCCGGGTGCTTCTTCTGCAGCTCGAGCCACGCGAGGCAGCGGCCGCGCACCGCCTCAAGGCCGGCGCGCACGGCGGGATCGGTCACCTTGAGCATCGCCACGGTTGTCTCGTTGACGGCCAATTCAAAGGCGCCGAAAGTCTCCAGCGCCTCGGCGCGGTACAGGTGCCAGTCGTCGGAGCTGTAGCCCGCTTCTCGCACGGCGTCGAAGCGGTTCAGCATCTCCTGGTACTCCCAGCCCCAGGCCATGCTGCGCGCCCATAGCAACTGCATCTCGATGCGCTGTTGCGGCGTGCCCTTTTCCGCGTTTTCCGACAGCAGCCAGATCGAGTTCCAGGTCGTGCCCTGGCGCAGGCAGGCCCGCGCGTAGGGGATCAACCGTTCCGGACGGCCAGGCTCCAGGCTCAGCGCGTTGTTGTACCAGGTTGCCGCCAAGCGCCAGATCCCGGCGGCCTCAGCCTCTGCGCCGCGCCGGGCGCATTGCTCCACCAGCGCGGCACGGCTGCGGGCGGCTTCTTCGCGGCGCGCCTGCAGCCAGCGGACGAAATCGACCTTGCCCTGCGGCTCGCCAATGTAGCGGCCGTGCTCGTCGCGCTCGCGCGGCGGCAGGGTGATGCGCCGCAGGGTGAGGTCGGAGTCTACTTCTTCGCGGTAGCGGAAGCCCTCGAAACCGTCCACCCAGGCCTGCGCCTGGCCCTGAAGTCTCTCGTTGCGCCCGGCGGCGCGGGCGTGGATGAACTCCCTGGCGCGCTCCACGGCTGCGCCCTCCAGCCGCGGCACCCACTCGGGCAGTGAGCCGCGCAGGAACTCCGGCGGCTGCCCGTCTTCCGCCAGCCAATTCATCGCGCCGGTCTGGCGCGGCAGCGCGATTGGCGTGAGGTTGTCGAGTTTCAGTCCGGAAAACACCTGCGTCATGGCGACCAGCGTTTCCAGGTCCAGCTTGGACAATTCCCGCAGCTGCCTGAACACGGGCTCCAGGCGCCAGCACTCGATTTCGCCGGTGCCGGCCGCCACCAGGGCGTAACTGCCGTCGGGCGCCAGCGCCGCGCGCGACATGTAGCCGTTGCCGAACCAGGTGCCCGCCAGCTCCTGCCCGCTGGAAATGTCCACGACCGCCGCGCCGCTGGATTCCGTCAGGTAGAACAGCCGCCGGCCGTCCGGGAAGAAGTGCGCTGCCGAGATGTAGTCCTGCCTTACCTTCAGGGTGCGCAGGCGCTTGCCGGTCTCCGCGTCATGGATGCCGATCAGGCCGCGGTCCCGCATCATGGCGATCACGGTGCCGTCGGGCGAAACGGCGTTGGCATGGTTGAAGTAGGCCCCGCGTTCCAGGGTGGCGAGCACTTCGCCGGTGTCCAGCTCAATGATCCGGGGCTCGACCGACCCGCCGGTCTGCAGCACGCGCTTGCCGTCCGGGAACACCAGCAGGCCCAGGTAGTCCCGTGACTCGGGGTGCTGCAGCAGCAAATCGCCGGTTGCCGGATCACGCACCTGCAAGCCGCGGTACACGCCGCCCACCAGCAGGCGGCCGCGCGGGTCAAACTCGACGTTGAACACGTCGTCATAGACGCGGACTTCGCGGGTGGTCTTGTCGCCGGCCGCGTCCCACAGCAGCACGGCGCCGCCGCCGTGCGCGATCGCCAGCGTGGCGCCGTCGGGTGAGAAGGCGATGTCGCTGACCCAGCCGGGCAGCACGTCGGTCTCGGCCAGGATCTTCCAGCTTTCGACCTCGAACAGCCGCACGATGCCCGAGTCGGTGACGGCCGCCGCCAGTCTGCCGTCCGGGGCGATCACCACGTTGGAGGCGGAGCTGATCCCCAGCTTGTGCCGCTCCGGGTGCATGAACTGCGGCGCTTCCCAGGCCGTCATTTCACCGTCCACGCTTGAGGTGACGATGTCGCGCCCGTTGGGTGAGACGGCGGTCGCCGCCACGGCGGCGCGGTGGACGCGACGGCGCAGCACGACGTTGCCGGTGCGGGCGTCCACGTAGTTCAGCATGCCGTCGCCGTCGCCGCACACGAAGAACGACGATGTGGCGCCGAACGCGCAGTTCACCACGGGGCCGTTGCCGACCTTGATGTAGAACCGCTGGGTGAAAGGCTCCGGCTCCCAGGCGGTGATGCTGCCGTCTTCCAGCGCCAGCAGCATCAGCTTGCCGTCGGGACTGATGCTGGTGCTGTACAGCAGCTGCGAGCGCTCGAGCCGCACCTGGCCCTTCAGCTCGGGTGGCCGCTTGGTGTCGTAGTCCCAGCACCAGTTCTTCATGGTGCGGTCCACCAGCCACACCCGCTCGCGGTTGGGATCGAACGCAAGCGACAGCACCAGCTGCTTGTTCTCCAGCGTCACGCTTTTACGCACGTTCGCAGTGGCCGGGTCCACCAGGTGCACCGGCCCCTCGTTCGTGGCCACGATCACGTAACGTCCGTCGGGGCTGAATTTCACGTTGAATGCGCTGCCGGAAAGGTTGGTGCTGCGCAGGATGTTGCCGTCTGCCACGTCCACGAAGGTCAGCGCGCCGCTGGCGGCGAACACCACAAGCCGGGAGCCGTCCGGGCTGAAGGTCACACGCATCAGGTTGGTTTTACTGACTTCGCGGCTCCAGATCGTCGTGCCGTCGGCAACCCGCCGCAGCAGCAGGCGCCCGCCGTAGTCGGCGCTGGCGCACAGGCTGCCGTCCGGGCTGAATTCGACGGCCACGGAGCCCAGCAAGTGCTCAGGCGCGCGCGCCACCAGGGAATTTCCGTTCGCATCCACCAGGTCGAAACCTTCTCCCTTGAGCGCCAGCAGCAGCGCGTCGCCCGAGGGGTTGAAGCTGGCGGCCTGCACACGGCCTTCCACGCGCCCCCGCTGCCATTGCACGTTGCCGCTTGCGTAGTCGAACACCTTGCAGCCGTCGTCGAACAGGCCCACGACCAGGCGCGTGGCGTCCGGCGCCAGCTCGATGGCCGGTGCGGTCCAGCTGCCGGTGGTGAAGCCGCGCAGTCGTTCACCGCCGGCCAGGTCCCACAGACCCAGCTCGCCGTCCGAGGTCGAGACCAGCAGGCCGTCGGGCGCGAAGCACAGGCCGTTGACGTAGCCCGTGAGCGCCAGCTCGCGCGGGGGCTCGTCGCCGTCGAGGTTCCAGACCAGCACCTTGTCGGTGCCGCCGCAGGCGACCCGCTTGCCGTCGGGTGCCACCGCCAGCGCCGAGAACTGCTCGTCTTTCATCTCGCGCATGCGCCCGGCCGAGCCGTCGGCGATGTGCCACTCCCGCAGATTGCCGTCCTGGCCGGCGGTGAGGAACGTATCGCCGTCGGGCGCGGCGGCCAGCAGCAGCGGCGAGGTCCAGGAATGGGCCGAGCGCGAGGCGAGCTCGTTGCCCGAGGCGATATCCCAGATGCGCAGCGTGCCGGCGGACTCGAGTGAAACCAGCCGCGTGCCATCGCCGCTGAACAGCAGGCGGCGCTCCTGGTAAATCTCGGTCGAGATGCGCCGCAGCAGTGTGCCGGTCGCGACGTCCCAAATGCCGATGTCCGGCAGCGCCGTGTTGTCCGCGCTAGCCGTGAACTCATCCAGCACGCGCGGTGGCCTGTGCAGCGGCGCTGCGCACAGGCGGCGGTCGGGGCTGAACACGGCCGCGCCGGCCGGCAGGTCCACGTAGCTGCGCGTGCTCCAGATCGGGAAGGGCGTTTCCGCAAGCGCCGATACCAGGCGGTCGGAATCGACAACGGCCGGGTCTGCCGAGTGCGCGGCGGCCAGGTGCAGCAGGTGCTCGCCGGGCTGGTTGCGCTCGACCGCCAGCTGGGCGTACCCCAGGTGGGCCTGGGCCAGGTTGCGGCGCGCCTGCTCAAGGGCGCGGGTGGCGCGCTCCTGGCTGACTCGGGCTTCTTCCGCCTTAGCGGCCGCTTCGGCGGCCTTGTCGTCCGCGCGCTTGCGCTCGCGCTCGGCCTCGGTGGCTTTCTGTACCGCGACGCGCTTCTGCTGCTCCGCGTCGTCTGCTCGCTCTCTCGCAATACCCTTCTGTTTCTCGGCTTCGCGGGCCTGGCGCTCAGCCTCGTGGGCCTGGCTTTCCGCGATGCCGCGCTGGACCTGGGCCTCGGCCTCGGCTGACAGGGCAGCGTCGCGCTCGCGCTTCACGTTGCCGTAGGCGTAGACGCCGCCCGCCACCAGCACCAGCAAGGCCAGCACCGTGACAGCCACGGCCGCGCGGTTTTTGGCCACGAACCGTGTCAGCAGCTCGATGGCTGAGTATCGGTACGTGCTGACCATGCGCCCGTCGCGGAAGGCCTGCACTTCGTCGGCCAGGTCGCGCGCGCTCTGGAAGCGGTCATCGGAGTTGCGCTGCAGGGCGCGCATCACCAGCGCCGATAGCTCCGGCGGCGCGTCCGGCGTTACGTCCAGGATGCGCCGGGGCTCCTCGCTCAGCACGCTGGAGAGCACCTGCTTGGCGGTCTTGCCCTGGTAAGGCGCTTCGCCGGTCACGATCTCGTACAGCACGGCGCCCAGCGAGTAGATGTCGCTGCGTTCGTCCACCTGATCCAGCTTGCCGGCCGCTTGCTCTGGCGGCATGTAGGCGGGCGTGCCCATCACCTCGCCTTCCAGGGTGAGGTCGGGCGCTGCTTCGTGGTCGATCTTGGCGGCCACGGCGGTGTTGTCGCCGCCGCGCACGCGGGCGAGGCCCCAGTCCAGCACCAGCGCCTCGCCGAAATCGCCCAGCATGATGTTGGCCGGCTTGATGTCGCGGTGGATCACCCCGCGCGAGTGGGCGAACGCGATGGCGTTGCAGATGTCCACGAAGGCGTCGAGCAGCTTCATGCGCTCCGCCTGCTTCTGCTCCGGGCTCAGGTCCACGTCGGTGCGGATCGCGCGCAGGCGGCTGGCCAGTGTGCGGCCCTTCACGTACTTCATCGTGTAGTACAGGCTGGCGTCGTCGCGCTGGCCGATTTCATACACCGGCACGATGTTCGGGTGCTCGAGCTGGCCTGTGACCGTGGCCTCGCGCAAAAACCGTGCAGCCGCGGCCGTAGTGTTGCTGGCGGGCGTGCCCTGGCCCGAGCCGGGAATCGGCGAGCCGCTGCCCGAGCTGCCCTTGAAGGGCAGCAGCTCTTTCAGCGCGACTTCGCGGCCGACCACCTTGTCCACGGCGACCAGGATGCGCCCCATGCCGCCGCGCGCGTGTTCGCGCAGAACCTTGTAGCGCTCGGCGCTGGCGGTCTTCAGCTTGGGGCGCTCGATGATGGTGGTGGCGTGCTTGGGCGAAAGGCTCAGCAGCGTGGCTTCGATCTCTTCTTTTTCGGCGGGTTTGCCGGTGCTGAGGTTCAACAGGGTCTGCTGCACCTCGGGCGGCACGCCGGCCTCGGCCAGCAGCTTTTCGGCTTCTTCGGGGTCCTGGGCCAGCACCGTGGCGTCGCGCCGCAACTCCTCGACCTGCGAGTGGGGGACCTGGTCGTAGACCGTGGCGGCGGCTTCTTCGTCGGCCTCGGCCTGCTCCAGCAGGTTCATGCCTTCCTCGGGCGAAACGAAGCCTCGTTTCACCGCAAGGATGACGGCAAGCAGCGCCTTCTTGTCCTGGGCCATGGCGCCATTCTGTGCTCGAATTTCGCGGGGTAAAGCCCTGATTGGGATCAGGGCATAGGGCGGCCCCATGTCAGCTGCGCCCAGGTGGTCAGTGGCACCAGGCCTTCCTTCAGGTGGGGCTGCAGCAGCTCGCGCAGGGCCGCATCGAAGGAGCGTGCGTCCTCGGGGGTCATGCGCTGGCGCGAGAAGCCGTTGCGCGAGTGGAAGCTCTCAATGTATGCGTCCAGCGGCAGCAGGCGTTTCTCGCGCAGGCTGCTGAAGGTTTCGAGCGCGCGGAACAGCTTGCGCTGAACCAGTTCTTCCACCAGCTCGTAGGGCGCGTAGTCCTGGTTGGTCGAATAGCGCCGCAGCAGGCCCGCCAGTTCGGCCTGCCAGGGCGGCGGCGCTTCCTCGCGCGACAGCAGCGCCAGCACGCCGCCCGGCGTAAGCAGCTCTTCGATTTTCGGCAGGCTGACCTGCCAGTCCGTCCACTGCAGGCTTTCCGCGGCGACCACCAGGCCGTACAGCGGCTGCAGCTCGGCTTCTTCGAACGAGGCGTGAATCCAGCGGATGTTGCGCCCCATGCGGCGCTGGGCCACCGCCAGCATGGCGGCCGAGGGCTCAACCGCGTCTACCCGTTCAAAGCGCCAGGCCAGCTCGATGGTCGCGTCGCCGGTGCCGGCGCCGATCTCGAGCACGGGGCCCGGCTGCGCCACACGCTTCAGCACGTCGAAAACCAGGGCGGGGTAGGGCGGCCGGTGGTGGTAGGCCGCGGCCATGCCGCGGTCTTGCCACTGGGAGCCGTACTCGGGCCCAAGGTGTCTGGGCTTCGGCTTCATGCTGTCGATTGTAGAAGGAACTGCGCGCTAAAGCAGGCGGGGGACGGCTTCTTGGCCCTTTCCTCGCAACCGATCCTCGTTACCCTTTGCGCCCATGTCGAAACCCGCACGAGTACGCGTAGCACCCAGCCCCACCGGCGACCCGCACGTGGGCACCGCCTACATGTCACTGTTTGACCGGGCCTTGGCCGACAAGACCGGCGGCCAGTTCATCCTGCGCATCGAGGACACGGACCGTAACCGCTACGTGGCCGACTCCGAGCAGCAGATTTTCGAGTCCCTGGCCTGGCTCGGCCTTGAGCCCGACGAAGGCCCCCACAAGGGCGGCCCCGTCGGACCCTACCGCCAGTCCGAGCGCCTGCCCCTCTATAAGGAAGCAGCCGAGACGCTGCTGAAATCCGGCCACGCCTACAAGTGCTTCTGCACAGCCGACCGGCTGGCCACCCTGCGCAAGATCCAGCAGGCCGAGAAAAGCGCGCGCATGGGCTACGACGGCCTGTGCCGCGGCCTCAGCGCCGAAGAGGTCAAGGCCAAGGAAGCGGCCGGCGAAGAATACGTGGTGCGGCTGAAGATGCCGCGCGAGGGCGACATCAAGGTAGAAGACCTGTTCCGCGGCACGCTGTCGTTCAAGGCCGACGAGCAGCAGGATGCAGTGATGCTGAAGTCGGACGGCTTCCCCACCTATCACCTGGCCAACATCGTGGACGACAACGCGATGGGGATCACGCACGTGATCCGCGCCGAGGAATGGATACCCAGCCTGCCCCTGCACTTTGAGCTTTACCGGGCGTTCGGCTGGGAGCCGCCGGTGTTCGCGCACATGCCGCTGCTGCGAAACAAGGACAAGAGCAAGATCAGCAAGCGCAAGAACCCGACCAGCCTGCTGTGGTACCGCGACGCGGGCTTTTTGCCCGAAGCGCTGAAGAACTTCCTGGGCCTGATGGGCTTCAGCCTGCCCAACGACCAGGAGATTTTCAGCTACCAGGAGTTCCTGCAGCACTTTGACCTGGCCAAGGTGAACATCGGCGGGCCGATCTTCGACGTGCAGAAGCTGCACTGGCTGAACGGCGAGTACATCCGGCGCCTTGAGCCCGCCGAGATTGAGAAGCGGCTGGTGGAGTACGTGAAGCTGCTGATGCACCGGGAAGTCGAGTTCATTGACCTGCCCGAAGACCAGCTTCCGCAGGACCAGTTCCTGGCCGAGTTCGAGCAGAAGCGCCGCAAGCGCTCAAGGGTGCTGGCGCAGCTCGCGCCGCAGCTGATGACCAGCTACGAGGTGAACCCCAAGCTGCTGCTGCCAATCATCCCGCTGATCCGCGAGCGCATGCACACGCTGAGCGAGGCGGCCGACTACCTGCCGATGTTCTTCACGGACGAGTTCAGCTACACGCCCGAGGAATTCGTGCAGAAGAAGGGCACGCTGGAGGACGCAAAGAAGGCGCTGAACGCCATGCATGAGATCGTGCAGATCGCCGACTTCAACGACGCGGAGAACGCGGTCAAGCAGATGGACGACTTGTCACGAACAAAGGCCGAAGAGCTGAACCTGAAACTAGGCCCGTTCTTGGGCCCAGTGCGTATGGCCATCACCGGCAGCAAAGTAAGCCCGCCCCTGATGGAAAGCATGCTCGTGCTCGGCAAGGACGAGACGCTGAAACGGATCGACAACGCGCTGAGTGCTCTCGGCTAGTCTGTCGGCCCTGACGGGCCTTGGGTTGGGGCGGGCGATGCGTTCCCGGCCCTTACGGGCCGGGCTACGCTCTGGCGGCCCCTGCGGGGCCTCGGGTTGGGTGGGCTATGCGTCCCCGGCCCTTACGGACCGGGCTACGCTCTGGCGGCCCCTGCCGGGCCTGTGTCTAACAGCCGCTGCGGGTCTTGGATTGGACGCGTGATGTTGTCCCGGCTCTTTCAGGCCTGGCTACGCTTGGCCGCGCTGCGCACTGACGGCCCCCGCCGGGCCTGTGTTTCACGGACCTTGCGGGCACTCCTGTGTTTGGTTCGGATTTCGGATTGTTTCAGGCCTTGAAAAGGCCGTAAGACCGTAGCCCGGCCCGTGAGGGCCGGGTAGCCTGTGAACCCGTCTCCCGAGGCCCGTCAGGGCCGACAGAATCGATGGGCTGACCATGGCGCACACCTACACACGCCTGCTCTATCACATCGTGTACTCGACCAAGGACCGCATGCCCCTGCTGTCGGGACCATGGGATGGTCGCATGCACGCGTACCTTGGCGGCATCGTTCGCAACCTGAAGGGCAACCCGATTCAGGTCGGCGGCGTCGCGGACCACGTACACCTGTTTGTTCAAATGCCGCCGACGATCACGATTTCGGAAACGATCAACAAGTTGAAGTCCAACTCATCACGCTGGATCAACGAGCAACCCGATTTCAAAGACAAGTTCGCCTGGCAGGAGGGCTACGCCGCCTTCAGCGTCAGCGACAACCGTTACGATGAGACGATCAAGTACATCCAGACCCAGGAGTCCCATCACGCGCGGCAGGGATTTGTTGAGGAGTTGAAGGAGTTTCTTCAGCACAACAACATGCCGTTTCGTGAGGCCGATCTGTTGTGATTGTGGTCTGTCGGCCCTGACGGGCCTTGGGCCGTGCGGTGATCGGTCCCCGGCCCTTACGGGCCGGGCTACGCTCTGGCGGCCCCTGCGGGGCCTTTGTGCTGATCGTGATTCACGAGCGGTCGTGGTGGCGAACGGAACCGGCGTGACAATTTTCCAGCGCTTACGCGATGGGCTGTGATTCCACCGACTTCCGCCTTGCCTTCACCTGCCCGCGCACCATAAAACGCGCGTCCACGAATACCTGACTGGAGCCTGTCTTGACGAACCAACTCATCGAATGGTGCACCTCTGAAATTGCCGGCCTGAAAGAACGCCACCTGTTCCATATGCCCAAGGTCCACCAGTCGGCCGTGGGCGCGCGCGTGATCATTGACGGCAAGAAGGTCATCCAGCTCTCCAACAACAGCTACCTGGGCCTGAGCACCCACCCCAAGGTGAAAGAGGCCGCCATCAAGGCCATTGAGAAGTACGGCGTGGGCTCCGGCGCCGTGCGGCCGATCAGCGGCACCATGGACCTGCACGTCGAGTGCGAAGAAAAGCTGGCAAAGTTCAAGAAGACCGAGTCCTGCCTGCTGTTCCAGAGCGGCTACACGGCCAACGTCGGCGTGGTCAGCACACTGGCGGTCGCCGGCGACCACATCATCAGCGACGAGCTCAACCACGCCAGCATCATCGACGGCGCGCGCCTCAGCAAGGCCACCCGCGCGGTTTATCGCCACAAGGACTACGGCCACCTCGAAGAGCTCTTAAAGGAAGCGCGCGGCCCCAAGGGCATCACCGGCAAGATCCTGGTGGTGACCGACGGCGTGTTCAGCATGGATGGCGACGTCGCCGACCTGAAAGCCTGCGCCGACGCCTGCGACAAGTACGATGCCATCACCATGGTGGACGACGCCCACGCGACCGGCGTGCTGGGCGAAAAGGGCCGCGGTACCGTGGACGACCAGCACATGCACGAGCGCTGGAGCCTGACCGTCGGCACGCTCAGCAAGGCGATCCCCGTGGTGGGCGGCTACTACGCCGGCCCCAAGATCGTGAAAGAGTACCTGATCGCCAAGGCGCGGCCGTTCCTGTTCAGCGCCTCGGCCCCGCCCGCCGTGGTGGCGGCTGTCAGCGCCTGCGTGGACGTGCTGGAGAACGAGCCGCAGCACCACGCGAAGCTGTGGGAGAACACCAAGTTCTTCAAGCAGGGCCTGAAGGACCTTGGCTTCAATACAGGCGACAGCGTGACGCCGGTGACGCCGGTGATCGTGGGCGACGGCGCCAAGGCTGCCAAGCTGAGCGAGATCCTGCTCGAGAACGGCGTGTACGCCCAGGGCATCTACTTCCCGATGGTGGCGGAAGCACTGAGCCGCGTGCGCACGATCGTCAGCGCCAGCCACAGCCGAGAAGACCTGCAGGAGGCGCTGGACGTGTTCAAGAAGTGCGGCAAGCAGCTGGGGCTGATCTAGCACTCGGACGATAGCCGGCGTGCTGATACAATCATCCTTGGAGGTGATGCATGAGTCAGACCTACACGGCGGTTATCAAGCAGGACGACAGTTGGTGGATTGGCTGGATCGAAGAGATTCCCGGTGTGAACAGCCAGGGGAAATCTCGTGAAGAGTTGATTGAAAATCTTCGTTCCGCGCTGCAGGAAGCGCTTGATTTCAATCGAGAAGAAGCACGGTCCGCCGCTGAAAACGGCTACATTGAAGAGAGTATCACCCTTTGAATCGGCGCAAGTTCGTCGCGCACCTCTCTTCACACGGATGTGAGCTGATCCGAGAAGGGTCCAGGCATTCGTGGTGGGGTAACCCCGCAAATGGGCGAAGATCGGCTGTACCGCGGCATTCCGAAATCAACGACTTCCTTGCGCGCAAGATCTGTCGCGACCTGGACATCCCACCTCCCTGAGCACTCATGCAGTTTCTTCTCCAGCAATCGCCCACGCTGTTCGGCATCCGCAACGAGTTGATCGTTGCCTTTGTGCTGGGCGGCTTCGCCATCCTGGCCTGCGTCAGCGCTTACGCGGCGCAGCGCTGGGCGCACAAGTGCTATCTTGAACTGAAGCAGATGAACGAGACCCTGGCGGCCATGAAATCCGACGCGCCGTTCAAGCCCGCCGAGCGCCCGGCCAGCTACCTCGACCCGCACGATTCGGAACAGTCGTGAATCAGGGTAAACAGAGCATCGCGTCGCCGTAGCTGAAGAAGCGGTACTCGCGCGCGATCGCCTCCAGGTAGGCTTGACGTGTCAAGACTACTCCCAGCCAGGCCGCCACCAGGAAAATCAGCGTGCTGCGCGGCAGGTGAAAGTTCGTCAGCAGCGCGTCCGTGCAGCGGAAGCGGCACGGCGGGTAGATGAAAAGCCCCGTCTCACCATGGCCTGCCCTGATCTGCCCCTGCTCATCACTCACGGTCTCCAGCGTGCGGCAGCTGGTGGTGCCTACCGCCACCACGCGCCCGCCCTCGAGGCGCGTTTCCGCCACGGCCGAGACCAACGCGTTCGGCACCTCGTACTCTTCCGAATGCATCTGGTGTTCTTCCAGCGTCTCGGCTTTCAGCGGCCGAAACGTGCCGGGGCCCACGTGCAGGGTGAGGTACTCGCGGTCGATGTCGCGCGCAGCAAGATCCTGGAACACCTGGGGCGTGAAGTGCAGGCCGGCGGTGGGGGCGGCAACGGCGCCGTCCTTGTGGGCGTAGACGGTCTGGTAGCGGTCGCGGTCAAGGTCGATGTAGCGGTCTTCCAGCTTCTCGCGCTTGATGTAGGGCGGTAGGGGCATCTTGGCCGCGCGCTCGACGTATTCGTTGGCCTGCTCCGGCGTCATCTCGAAGCGCACCCGCCAGTGGCCGAAGGTGTCCTTGCTGATCAGCGTGGCCAGGCCGCCGCCGTTCGGCAACTCCACTTGCGCGCCGTCGGGCACGTTGCGCCAGGAGCCCGTCAGGGCCTCGTAGTCGGTGGTGTCGGCCGCGTCGCTTTGCAGCCGGCGCAGCAGGAAGAGCTCGACATGGCCGCCGCTGCCCGCGCGCTTGCAGTGCAGGCGGCAGGGTTTCACGCGGGTGTTGTTCATCACCAGCAGGTCGCCGGGGTTCAGCAGCCCGGGCAGTTCGCGGAACACATGGTGGGTGATTTCGCCGCTTCCGCGCCGCACCACCAGCAGGCGGCTTTCATCGCGGCGCCCGGCGGGCGTCTGCGCGATCAGCGCCGGTGGGATTTCAAAGTCAAAGGTGTTGCTACGCATGGCGCGATTATGGCGCGACCCAACCGATTGGGTAGGGGAATGAGCTAGAGTCGCGTGACCAGGGCCGCGTCACGCTGCAGCAGCCCCTCTGTCTCGAGATCGAGGCGTACCCAAGCGACCTGCCAGCTCAGCGAGTCAATGTTCTCGCGCGTAAAGTCATCCAGCGATGCCGCCACACGCTTGTGCAACTCGAACAACTCGGCGCACACTCCAGGCTCCGGCAGGATATCCAGCAGCGCCGCGCGGATCGCTTCGTAGTACCAGCGTTCCATGCGCATGGTCCGGCCGCCCGGCGTGCGGCATTCGACAATCTTCTCGGTGATGGCTTTCGGCATCTCTCGGATCGCCTGCTGTGTACGGATAAGTAGCCGGAGGGACTCTCCCGTTACACGGTTTCTCCGGGCGTATCAAGTGCTCTCACCAAAAGGGGTTACGACTGGCCGCTAATCGTCCAAGAAGAGGGCGAATTGCTGCTCCACGATTTCATTTTCGTTCTTGCGGTCGTCGCGCGGATAGTTGTCCTTCCCGCCTCCGGTGTCCATGAAGATGCCGAAGTTCTTGGCCAGGCGTCCGCCGCCGTACTCGGCATTGCCCGCGTTGCCGATGGTGGTTTTGCCGCCGCGGTAGTTGTCGGCCCCGCCGGCGTCCCAGAAGATGCCGAAGCCGTTCTGGGCGCAGGCGCCCAAACCCAGGCCGTCGCAGCGGTAGTTGTCGTCGCCGCCGCCGTCGTAGAAGTAGCCCGTCACGATATCCCAGGTGCCGCCGATGCTCGCGGCCGTCTTGCCCTCATAAACGTCGTTGCCCTTGTCGTCCATGAACACGCCGACGGCCGCGTGGGCCGCCGCCGCGAGGCCGTAGCGGCTGGAGTGGTAGATGTCGTCGCCTTCCATGTCGCGCACAGCGCCAATGGCCATGAAGTAGCCGCAGCCGAGGCCGAACTCGCCTGCGTCGTAGATGTCGTTGCCCTTGACGTCCACCACCAGGCCGATGCCGCCGCAGGCGAGGGTGCGCCAGCCGAAGCCGCAGCCTATACCGCCGCCGAACCATTCGCCCTTGGTGCCGTAGCTGCTGGGCTCGCCGCCGGTGCAGCGGTAGCGGTCGTCGCCGGAGTGGTCCAGCACGAAGCCCACGCCGCCCGGCTGGCCGACGCCGACGGAGAGCGTGTGGGAGTCGTAAAGGTCGTTGCCTTCCAGATCGATCACACCGCCCACGCCGTAGGCCGCGCAGCCGATGGAGTTGTTGCCGCCCAGGTAGCGGTCGTTGCCCTTGCGGTCGATCAGCAGGCCGACGCCGCCAAACGCCGCACCGATACCCCAGTCACCGCACTCGTACGTGTCATTGCCCTCGTGGTCGTCGATGATTGCGGTACCTAACATTCCGCAAGCGACTCCCCACTTGCCGGTGCTGCGATAGTGGTCGTTTCCAGCTAGATCAATAATGAGCGCGACACGATTCGAGCCGTTCCAAGTTAACTCACCCTGGATGTTTAGACTTGTGGTGCCGCAGTCGACGTACTCGTCGTCTCCACCAATGTCTAGGATGATTGCATAGTGTGCCCGATCACTCGCAGTCCAGACGTTCCTGCCTGGCCCGCCAATCGCGACGAGACCGTAGCCTGTTTTCCAAAGGATGCAGGCGCCGTCTTCGTCAGGGCCTTTGCCTTTCTGTCCGCGCCATTTTGGTGCCTGACCTAGTCCGCCCTCCTCAGAGGGTGAATCAGCTGCCCAATCGTGTTCGTCGAAGCGTTTTTGTAGCCCTGCAGTCAGTTGGTTCATTGCGGAACGGATACGCGGCAACACTTTCAGCCAGGCACCATCAAATTCTCGCATTCTGACGACGCTCTCGGCCGACCTTTCGAAACCAGGGGTACCACGCCAAGAAAACTCGAAATCTCTGATAATCTCAGGATTAACTTCGATTCGGTCCGCGGGAGCGCTGCTCCAACTGTTGCTCCAGTCGAGAGGGTTCAGCGCCAAGCGCATGTCTTCTAATCCAGCTTCCGGCCAATTCGAGGCGCTTGGAACTTCGCGATCCAGCAGAGCAGATAGTTGCTCGATCGTTTCATAGGGATCAGCTGCTTGCTCAAGCTTGCGGCCGACTTCTGTGATCCACTGGTGCGCGCTGAGCGGGTCGCTGAGCAGCAGGTCGGTGCTGCTTAGGTTTTCGTAGCTGTCCCACAGGTCGATCTCGCGTTCGTGGGCGGCCAGCAGATTGTCCCACTCGCCTGTCAACTTGTGTTTCTCGACCATCGGCCACAGCTTTTCGCGCAGGGGGCCGCCTTTGGTTACGGCCTCGCTCTTGCGCCAGTCGTAGCCGCGCTCGCGCTTGTCGAGCTGTGTGTAGAGTTCTTTGAAGGCCTGCTTGGGATCGCCCAGCTTGATCTTCACCGTGTGCACCAGGCGCTTCTCGCCATCGCCCGGTGAAGCGATCTCCACATCGACGATCTCGCCGGGCTTGGTTGCGTACAGGTTGCGGCAGAAGTCATCCAGCGTCTTCAGCTCTTTCCCGTTCCACTTGAGCAGCTGGTCCTTCTCCTGGATCACGATGTTTCCGTCGGCGTCGCGCGCGCCGCCCTGGTACACCGTCAGGTCGTCGCGCATGGCGATACCCATGCTGCCGAAGGTCCACTTGCGCGGCGGCTTGTACTCCGCGTCCTGGGCCACGAACGATGAGGCGAAACTCAGCATCAGCATCGCTACCCATACAAGGCGCAACCGCGAAGCACCGCAAAGGGCGGCGAAGGCTGGCTTTCTCTTCGTGGTCCTTCGTGGTCCTTCGTGGTTGACCGCAGTTGCCTTCGCCATGACACCTCCTGAATTTTCGGGCAATCGTTGATCTCGCCCGTTAACCTGCTATCGATTCGACTCGACGCCAACGGAAATCTGAGAGATAGGCATGAGCCAGAGGACGCTTCTTCTCGCCCTCCCGGTGGTCGCGCTGTTGGTGTTGGCTGCCGTCGTTTTCCTGGTCAGTAGCGACAGCTTCTCGCTGTTCAGCGGCGAGGCCGGGTCCGCCAACGGCGGCAACGTGCAGGTCGCCGGCCTTGAGGACCCCTTCGCCGAGCAGCTGGACCCCGCCGCCAACGTCAAGTTCGACGGGCGTGACGAGCACGGCCGTTACATCCTGGGCCCCGAAGGCAAGCACATCTACATCGACAGCAACGGCCGCCGCTACGTGCTGGGCCCCGGCGGCAAGCGCATCTACGTGGACGAACACGGCCGGCCGCTCGGTCCTGATGGCAAGCCGCTCAGGGGCGGCAGCACCGGCGGCGGCAGTGAAACCAGCAGCGGTGGGGGAAGCACCGGTGCCGGCGGCGAAGGCAAAGAAGCCGCCGAGCCGACCGAGAAAGAAGAAAAGAAGCCGGCCGATCTCAGCGGACAGGTGGTGGACGACTTCGGCAACGCCTACGAAGGCGCGCAGGTGAAGGTCGCCATCGAGGGCGGCGAATCCCGCAGCGCCAGCACCGATGAGGAAGGCAACTTCGTGTTCGCGCAGCTTCCGGCCGAGCGCACACTGACACTCACGGCCGCCGACGCCTGGGGCAACAGCAGCAAACCCTACACCACACGGCTGGCGCCCGGTGCGACAAAGTTGAAGTCTCCGCTGGTGCTGCCGCGCGACACCGCGATCCGCGGCGTGGTGCGCGACGCGGACAGCGGCTTGCCCATTGAGGGCGCGCAGGTGCTGCTGTTCGCGCCGGACAACCAGCGCAATCCGAAAGAAAGCCTGGCCACGGACGGCGGCGGGGCCTTTGCGTTTGCCAAGCTGACGCCCGCCGGCTACCGGCTGCAGATTACCCGCAACGGCTACGCCCCGCGCATCCTGAACAACGTGGAGCCGCCGGCCAACCTCACCGTGGAGATGTCGCCCGGCGCGGTCATCACCGGCACCGTCACGAACCTCGAGGGCGAGCAGATCGCCGGCGCGCAGGTGAGCTGTGACTTCGACGCCGAGCCCGCCCAGCACTTCCACACCGAGGCAATCACCGACGAAGCCGGCTATTACGTGGTGAAGTGCCAGCCCGAAAGCCAGCACAACGTGATCAGCGTGATCGCCCCCGGCCATCAGTCGGCGCAAAAGACGTTCGTAAAGAGCGGCAGCGAAGGCGTGAACTTCAAGCTGAAGCCATCCGGCAACGTGGTGTTGCGCGGGCGGCTGCTGACCAACTCGGGCACGCCGGTGCAGCAGGCCAGCTTCTTCAGCTACGACGACGCGGCCAAGTACGTCAAGATCATCCAGAGCGTCGGCCCCAACGCCGAGGGCGTGTTCTGGTGCGAAACAAAGCCCGAGGCCGTCGAGCTGCTGGTGCGCAGCAACGGCCTGGCTGAAGTGCGCGCCAGATACACACCGGCGCCCGGCGGCGAAGTCGAGCTTGGCGACCTGTACATGGGCCAGGGCTACAACGTGTTCGGCCGTATCACCCGCAAGGGCGAGGCCGAGACCTTCATTGAGGGCGCTGACGTCAGCAGCGGCGCGGCGAAAACCACCAGCGACAAGGAGGGCAAGTACCGCCTGGAGGGCCTGGGCGCTGGCGAGTTCATCGTGCGCGTGATGCACCCGGCCTACCTGGGCACGGCCGTGCGCGTGACGCCCAAGCCCGGCGAGCACGAGATCGAGCTGAACCTGGAGCTTTCGACGGCGGACTTCGACGGCCGCCTGCGCATCACGGACGCCGCAACACAGCAGCCGATCGCAAGCGCCACGGTAACGGTGGTGGCCTACAACCTGGTGCTGATCAGCGATGCGCAGGGCATGGTGCACGTGACCGGCCTGTCCAGCATGAAAGTGGACGTGCGGATCGAGAAGGCGGGTTACGCCACGATCGACACCAAGCTTGACGCCGACGCGCCCGACAAGACCGCCGCCAAGCCGCCGCAGGAAGTCGCGATGCAGCGCGGCAACACCATCCACGGCGTGTGCACCAGCAACGGCGAGCCGCTGCCCGGCGCCACCAGGGTCGAGATCTGGGACACGGTCAAGCTGGCCGCGACGGTCTACACCGACACCGACGGCAAGTACGCCACGGAAAGCCTGCCGGTCGGCCAGTACTTCGTGGGCCTGCCGGACTTCCACCACGCGGCCCGTGCCGTCGAACTGACAGAGGAAGGCGCCGAGTTTGACATCGAGATCGGCACCGTTAGCCACCTGAAGGGCCGCCTGCTGCGCAGCGACGGCCAGCCCCACGCCAACGCCGGCATCTACATCTACCGGCGCGAAAACGTGTACTGGTGCGCCACCATCCACACCGACCCGGAAGGCCGCTACGAGGTCAGCAACCTGTTCCCCGGCGAGTGGGTGTTCTGCGCGCTCAAGACCCAGGGCGACACGGCGGCGCAGTTCGCGGTCAACGTCAGTGTCGAGAACGCGGGCTGGAACACAATCGACGTGAACCTGCCCGCCATCACCGGAGTGATGACCGGCCGCGTGACCTACCCGGACGGCAAGCCGGTCAAGCGCGCGCGCGTTGCGGTCACCAACCTGAGCGCGAACTTCCCGCGCGCGCTGCTTGCGGCCTACGTGGTGACCGACGACAACGGCGTCTACACCGCCGAGCGCCTGGAGAACGGCATGCAGATGCAGGCCCGCGTCGGCGGGTACCAGGACGAGGCCAAGACCGCCACGGCCTTTAGCGAGGTTGTCACCATGCCCACCGACGACTCGCCGGTTGTGGCGGACATGGTGGTAGAGCGCGAAGGCGTGACGGTGCGCGTGAGCATGCGCCGTGCCGACGGCGGCCCGATCCAGAGCGGCGGCCCGCTCAGCTACGTGTACGACGCGCAGGGCAGGCTGAGCGGCCTGTACTTCGGCGGTGGAACGTACAACGGCCACATCGACATCTACGACGTGCCCCCCGGCACCTACACGCTGGTGGTTTCCAACCGCGGCATGAAGCAGGCGCAGGTGCAGTTCACGGTGGCGACCAGCAACATCGCCGGCGGCATCGAAGTCATCATCGAGCCCGAAGACAGGAGCAGCAGCGGATGAGCGGCAAGAACGGACTGATCATCGGCCTGCTGGCCGGCATGGCCTGCGGGCTGTTCGGAGTGATCCTGACCATGCACCTGGTCAGCAGCGACATTGTCGAGAAGCAGTCGGCGGCCTACAGCGAAGGGCTGCGGGACGGCTTAAAAAAAGCGACAGCCGACGGTCTCGACATCAGCGATCAGCTGAACCAGGGCATGGCGAACGAAAACGCGCAATTGGTCGAGACCCTGCGCACCACGCGCACGCAGCTGGAGGCGCTGCAAGGGCGCGACGACCTGACGCCTCAGGCCAAGGACCAGATAGCGGGGATCATCGCCGGCCTGCAGGACTGAGTGGCCCAAGCCGTTCTTCGTGTGCTTCGTGAACTTGGTGGACAACCGCCGTTGCCGGCCAAGCCATGAACCGAGCACAACAAGCTGACTGCATAGGCAATTGTCCACGAAGATCACGAAGACCTACAACTGCATGACTCACACGAAGGAACGAAGGAGCGAAGAGTCCTGCGTGGGTGGAATGCTGCTTGTGATCAGGGGCGGTGATTCAACGCCAGGACGCAAGGAACGCCACGGCCTTTGCGTGGCTTGGGTGTCCATCGGCCGGGCGGCGTCCCGCAACTTTTGAGCCGTGGCGCACCCTGGCGCCTTGGCGTTGCTTCCCGTTGTGGCTCGAGGTGTGAGTTCGCGGATTCCGATTCGGCCCGCTGGGTCTAGGCGGCAAAGTCGGCGAGGTGCACGGGCTGGCGTTTGGCGCCCCAGTTGCCGGGTTTGGGCTCGAACACCCCGGCGCAGGCGGTGCCGCACTTGGGACACTTGCCGTCCTTGAGGTTCCATTTCTCGAGCACGTACCAGTCGCGCACGATCAGTTCTTCTCCGCAGTTGTGGCAGAGCGTCGTGCCGCCGTCGGTGTCGTGGACGTTGCCGGTGTACACGTAGTGCATGCCGGCCTGCCGCGCGATGCGGCGGGCGCGGGTCAGCGTGCTTTCGGGCGTGGGGGGCACGTCGAGCATCTTGAAGTCCGGGTGGAAGGCCGAGAAGTGCAGCGGCACTTCGGGGCCCAGCTCGCGCAGCATCCATTCACTGAGTCGCTTCAGTTCGTCGTCGCTGTCGTTCTTGCCGGGGATCAGCAGGGTGGTGACCTCCAGCCAGGTGTCGGTCTCGTGCCGGATGTACTTCAGTGTGTCCAGCACCGGCTGCAGCTTGCCGATGCAGATCTTCTCGTAGAACTCCTCGGTGAAGCCCTTCAGGTCTACGTTGGCCGCGTCCATGTGCCGGTAGAATTCCGCGCGCGGTGCGGCGCACTGGTAGCCCGCCGTCACCGCGACGGTCTTGATGCCGCGTTCGTGGCAGGCCTTGGCCACGTCGATCGCGTATTCGTGGAAGATCACCGGGTCGTTGTAGGTGAAGGCCACGCTGCGGCACTTCAGTTTTTCGGCGGCCTTGGCGATGACCTCGGGCGTGGCCTGGTCGGTCAGGGTGTGGATCTCGCGACTCTTGCTGATGTCCCAGTTCTGGCAGAAGCGGCAGCCCAGGTTGCAGCCCGCAGTGCCGAAACTCAGGATCGGCGTGCCGGGCAGGAAGTGGTTCAGGGGCTTTTTTTCGATGGGGTCGATGCAGTAACCGCTGCTGCGTCCCCAGGTGGTCAGCACGATCTCGCCGTCCTGGGCCGCGCGCACGAAGCAGAAGCCGCGTTGGCCGTCGCGCAGCTTGCATTCGCGCGGGCAGATGTCGCACTGTACGCGGCCGTCGGGCAGCTTGTGCCAGTACTTGGTTTTGACGGTGAAGCGCGGATCGAATGTTTCTTCTGTCATAGTGGACAGAACGCATCCGGGGACTCGGCCCATCCCGCCATCAATTCTGGAAAATCGGCAGGTACCCGCGTGGAATGCTCAAGATCAAGCAGGCCATGGCCGTGGCGAACGCGTTGTCCCTCGGTTCAAATCCGCCGATCTCGTCCGTCCAAGCACCGTATTCAAGCTTTTCGCCGTACTCGTGCTGCAGCTTCGTGAAGTGCTCACGGTTCTGGCGGTTCCACTCGTCCCAGGTCCGCTTGCTCACGAACTGGTACTGGTACATCGCCTGTGCCGCGTAGTAGTGCCCGTAGAAGAAGCCGTAGTCGCACACGCGCGTACCCGGCACCAGCCAGGAAGCCACTTTGTCAGGCCGGTTGTTCACCAGGTAGGTGATGCTTTTGCTTAGGTCCAGCTTGGCGGTGTACGTCCGTCCGCCCTCGGTTACGGTGTAGGTGTGGGTGTCGTACTCACCCAGGCTCTGCAGGGCGACCACACCGGCCGCTGTCAGCGCGAAGGTGCTGCGATCGTCCCAGTCGATCTGGTACTTGAAACTGCCGGGACTGGCGAAGTGGTTGTAACTGCGTCGGACGTAGTCCTTGGCGTCTTCGATGGCATTCTTCGGCACCATCACACCAACGTTTGAGGCCGCGCGCAGGGCCTGTAGCTGACACACGCATATTGACATGTCGCTGTCGGCCTGGTTGGGAACGTAGCGCCAGGAGCCCTGACGGTTCTGGCTCTCCACAATGAATCGGATCGCGTTGCGCAGGTTGCTGAGCACCACGGGATCGCGCGTCTGGCCGTACACCTCGGCTAGAAACATGGTGCAGAAGGCGTGGCTGTACATGCGGGTGCCGTGCTGGCTGATCCAGCCGGTGTCACGGTCGATGTTGGAAAGCACGAAGGCCAGCCCGGCCGCCACATTGCGGTGGTATTCGCCACGGTCAGGCGTGTGGCCGGCGGCCATGAAGGCCATGCAACAGATGGCGGTGACGCCGAGGTGCGGCTTTCCGTAGCCGTCAATGTTGCGCTGGTAACCGGTACCCAGCTTGTTGCCGACGTCGTTTTTCCAAGAGCCGTCATTTTCCTGGATGCGGGCAAGGTGGCGCAGGCCTTTATCGACCACCTTCTGGATCGCAAGGTCGGCGGCCGTGGGGCGCGGATCACGAGAGGCGTCGTCGGTGCTGCGGGGCGGCCCGAACTCGGGGGCATCCTGTGCGGATGTGCCCGCCAGCGAGAGTGCGGCCATCAGTAGAAGCGCGGCAACGATGCGTAAGGCCATCCGCTGGAACCTCCAAAGGGGCGGGACGCGTTCTCTCCCGCCGGTGCATCCACAGAGTATACGAACAAAGGCCTGCGTTGGTTACCACGGAATCGCGGCTGATCGCGCAGCATTTTCCCAATCCACAACAACGAACTTGGCTACACGCTTCCAACCTCTAACCTCGAGCGCCCGACAAGTTATCCTTGCATCATGGACCTGCTGGAACACCTGAATCCCGAACAGCGCGACGCCGTTACAACCATCGACGGCCCACTGCTGGTGCTCGCCGGCCCCGGTTCGGGCAAGACCCGCGTGATCACCACCCGCATCGCCTGGATGATGCAGCAGGGGGTGCCGGCCTTTCGCATCCTAGCCATGACCTTCACCAACAAGGCCGCCGCCGAGATGCGCCGCCGGGTCGAGCGTTTTCACCCGATCCAGGATCTGCAGATCAGCACCTTCCACAGCTTCGGCGCCTGGCTGATGCGCCGCGAGGCACAAGCGCTGGGCTACAACCGCGACTTCAGCATTTACGACACCGACGATCGCGACAGCCTGGTACGCCGCATCATGAAAGAGCTGAAGATCGACACCGCCTTCATCAGCGGCAGCGCGGCCGGCTACGCCATCAGCGACGCCAAGAACCGCGGCATCGACCCGGCCACCTACCGCGCGGGGGCCTACGACGTGCAGTCCAAGAGCGTCGCGGCGATCTATGAGCGCTACGAACAGGCCCTGGTCGAGGCCCAGGCCATGGACTTCGACGACCTGCTGGTGAAGCCGCTCAAGCTGTTCACCGAGCACAAGGAAGTACTCGAGAAGTACCGCGCGCGTTTCAGCCACCTGCTGATCGACGAGTACCAGGACACCAACAGCATCCAGTACCGCGTCTCGCGCCTGCTGGCCAGCGAGCACAAGAACATCTGCGTCACCGGCGACCCGGACCAGAGCATCTATTCCTGGCGCGGCGCCGACATCAAGAACATCCTGAACTTCGAGCGCGACTTCCCCGATGCCAAAGTGGTGGTGCTGGGACAGAACTACCGCAGCACGCGCAACATCGTGCGCGCGGCCGACGCCCTGGTGCGCCACAACGTGGCCCGCAAGGACAAGCACCTGACCACCGACAATGAGGAAGGCGCGCGTATCACCGTGCTGAAATGCCAGACCGAAACCCACGAGGCCCGGGCCGTGGCCGCGCGCATCGAGACCCTGCGGCTGGAAAGCGGCGTCGGCTTCGGCGACGTGGCGATTTTCTACCGCACCAATGCCCAGAGCCGCGCGCTGGAACAGGCCCTGCGCGAGCGCACCGTGCCCTACCAGCTGGTGGGCGCCGTCAGCTTCTACCAGCGCCAGGAAATCAAGGACGTGCTGGCCTACCTGCGGCTGATATTGAACCCGCGCGACCCGGTGGCCTTCGCCCGCGCCCTGACCCGGCCCAGCCGCGGCGTCGGCGAGGGCACCATCAACAAGCTGCACGAGGCGGCGCTGAAGCACGACGTCAGCCTGCTGCAGGTCGCCAAAGACCCCAAGGCCTACGGCGTCTCGCGCGTGCCCGGCAAGGCCGGCACCGCCCTGGCCGATTTCGTGGCGATGTACGAGCGCATCCTGGCCGGCAACCTGTACCCGATCGAGGCCGTGGTACAGACCGTGCTGGAGGATTCCGGCTACAAGCGCGCGCTGGAGACCGACGTGGACCCGCGCTCAGCTGACCGGCTCGAGAACGTGAACGAGTTGCTTTCCGACGCGCGCACCAAAGAGGCCGAAAACCCCGAACTCGACCTCAGCGCCTGGCTGGAGCAGATCGCCCTGGTGAGCGACACCGACAAGCTCGACATGCAGGGCGACGCCGTCAAGCTGATGACCCTGCACAGCGCCAAGGGGCTGGAGTTTCCGGCCGTGTTCTTGACCGGCCTGGAAGACGGCGTGCTGCCCCATGCGCGCAGCATCCAGGGCGACGGCGACCTCGAGGAAGAACGCCGCCTGTGCTACGTGGGCATCACGCGCGCGCAGCAGCACCTGACCATCAGCCTGGCCCGCCACCGCGAAGCCTTCGGCCGCAGCCAGCGCAACCCGCCCAGCCGCTTCCTGACCGAGATCCCGCCTGAACTCACCATGGTGGACGACCAGGCCGCCACGGCCAGCGGCTACGGCGGCGACGACTTCGCGGCCTGGTTCACCGGCCGCGCGGTCAAGCCCGTCACGCGCGAGGACGACGAGGACGACCCCTTCGACTTCAGCAACGAGCCGGATATCGAGGACGGCCCGGCCGATCACCTTGCCAAGGGCGAGCGCCGCAGCGCGGGGCCCTTCGAGCCCACGGACCCCAGCCAGCTCAAGAGCGGCGACCGGGTAAAGCACGCGGTGTTCGGCGTCGGCAAGGTGCTGGACCTGAGCGCCACCGGCCGCATCAAGGTGCACTTCCAAGGCTGGGGCGAAAAGAACCTCGCGCTGGAGTTCGCCAGGTTGGAGAAGCTTTAGCCGACTAAGCAGCAATCAAAACAGTGGCGCGGACATACCTGTCCGCGCGTGAACGGCGAGGGGACAGGCACCTTTGGTGCCTGTCCCCCCTTGGACTCAATACCGGCTAACGATCCTTCTTGTCGCCCTGGTGCTCCTCGAGCTTCTTCTTCAGCGCTTCAACGTGGTCGCGCACGCGGCGGATTTCGACTTCATGTTCCTCAATCGCCCGTTCCAACTCACGGGCGGCGTCCTCTTTGCCCTTCTCCAGCGCAGCTTTCTTTTCCTTCAGCAGGGCTTCGATAGCGCTTTTCAGTTCCTTCAGGTGGCCTTCGGCTTCCTTCAGCTCACCCTCCGGATCTTCTCCGCGTTCGCCCTTGCGCAGGTTGGCAACGGCCTCTTCCAGCGCCTTGATGCTGCGTTCGTGGTCGCGGATGGCCTCGGCGTTGCGGTCCGGGTGTTCGCGCAGCTCTTCCAGCTCGCCGCGCAGGCGCTCGATCATGCGTTCGAGCTCAGCGGCCGGGTCGCCATCTTCGCGGCCTTCGGGGTGGCGCTTCTCGAACTCACGGTGCAGGCCTTCCAGTTTTTTGCGTAAGCCCTCGGCTTCTTCTTCGTGGGCTTTCAGCTTCTTGCGCAGCTCCTCGTTGTCGGGCTGTTTTTCCAGCTTGCCGCGCAACTCCTCGATCGCGCCCTCTTCCTCGCCGACGCGCTTCTCCAGTTTCTGGACCTCGAACATCCGCTTGATGTCCGCAATATGCTGCTCGATGTTCTTGGCTTGCTCGCGCAACTTGTCCATTTCGCGCTCAAGCTCGAGCGCCCGCTCGTCATCCTTTGCTTCGTTGGCCTTGTGCCACTCCTTTTCGCGTTCTTCGATTGCCAGGTGCAGGTCTCCCAGTTCCTCTTTCAGCCGGCGCAGTTCCTTTTCAGCCTCCTCCGGGTTCCAGGGGTGCTCCTCGCCGCCTTCGCGCTCGCGAGATTCGCGTTCCGCACGTTCCAGGTCTTTGCGGGCCTTTTCCAGTTCGCGCTCCAGCTCTTCGACGCGCTTGCGCTCCGCTTCCTGGGCCTGCAGGGGCTGGCCGTCAACCACCGCGCTGCCGAACAACAGGCATACCGCCAGGCCGCCGGCCTTGATCCAGTTTCCGTTCAACATCTCACTCTCCACTCCGTTCCGCTTCAGCCACTCTTCCCGGGCTGATAGCTCGGGTTCATCGGGGATTTCGCCTACCTTCACCAGCACACGGCCGACCACCTGCTCGATGCGCGCATCACCGGCCTTCACCACCGGGGAACCGGTTTCCAGCAGGTACCAGCCGTCCGTCAGTTCGATTTCGTCGCCGTGCAGCACGAAGCCGCTGTCGCTGCTGGCAATGCTGTCCGGCAGCTTGTCGTCGCGCGGCAGCAGCAGCAGGCCGATCGCCCCCAGCGCCAGCACCGCGCAGGCCGCCTGCAGCCAGGGCCAGCGGCGGCGCGGCTTGGGCGCGAGCTCGGGCGGCACGAGGGTCAGTGCCGGCGGGCGGGCGTCGCGCAGGATGCGCTCGGTCAGGTCGGGCTCGGGCCCGCCGTGGTACAGCTCGTCGAGGGCGGCCTCCAGGTAGCGTTCGTGATGCTCGCTCATTTCAGCCGCCTTTCCACGCACTCGCGCAGGTGCTGGCGCGCGCGCTGCAGCATGGTCTTCACGCCGTTGGGTTTCATGTCCAGTGCATCGCCGATCTGCTCGAGGCTCAGTCTGTCGCGGTACTGAAGCTGCACGGCCTCGCGCGCTTTGCCAGCCAGGGTCTTTTCGCACTCGCGCAGGGCGTCCAGGTAGTCGTTGCCCTCGCTTGGGCCGGCGTGTTGGGCGAAAGCCGCGTCGGCGGCGTCCAGCTCGGCCGTCGTCACGCTGTTGCGGCGCTCCTCCAGCCAGACGTAGCGGGCGATGCCGCGCAGGTATCCGGCCGTGGACTCGTGGCCCATGAAGTTGAAGGGTTTGCGCAGGAAGACCAGGAAGGTCTCTTGCGTGAGGTCGTCGGCCAGGGCGCGGTCGGCGCCCAGGAAACGCAGGTAGCGCCAGACACCAAGGTGGTGTCGGCGGACCAGCGTTTCGCGGTCAGGATCGGTGGCCATCGACAGGGCTTCCATGCCCCTTAACCGGGGGCGGTCAGCCCAGCGTATTCAGGAAAATCGAAAAATCGTCAGCCAACCCCGACTCGACGACGGGGACAGTCCCCAACTGCGGGGACAGTCCCCTACAGTCGCAGGTCGAGTTGCTTGCCGTTGCGCAGGATGCGCACCGTCAGCAGGCGCGGGTCGTGGCTCCAGCCCAGGGCCTGGCCGAAATCGTTCAGTGTGCGCACGTGGCTGCCGTTGACTTCGATGATCACGTCCCCGGCTCGCAAATCGAGCTGCGCCGCCAGGGTGGGCGTGGGCGCTGACTGCGGGTCGCGCAGCAGCGCCGGCAGGGTTTCATCGACGCGCAAGGCGGCGCCATCACTGATGCCCAGCATGCGGGCATCGGCGAGCGGCATGGCGCTCACCAGCGCGCCGAATTCAAGGAACGCCCCGGGGTCGCCGCCGAACTCGGCGTAGCTGGCGGCGCGCTGCTGGGCCTCGGTGGCGGCCCGGGCGCGCACCTCGGCGCCCCGGGAGAGTGGGCCGTCAGCCGAGATGCGCGCCTCGAAGATGCCGACCGCCGTCACGCGCGCCTTCAGGCCGCCCGCTGCGCTCAGCTCGTCGCCGACGCGCAGGCCGTCCTTGGCGCCGGCGTCGATCAGCAAACCGTCGCCGCTGCTGCCGCGAACGGTTGCCACGATTTCCGGGTAGCCGCGTTCGCGGCGGATATCTGTCAGCGTGGGCGCCGGTGTGTTGTCGTCTTTCGCCACCGGGGCCGGGGTTTCCGGCGTTTCCGGCGGCGGCGTGAGGATCAGCAGGGCCACCGCCACCAGCGCCGCCGCGGCCGCCACCGGTGCCAGGCGAATCAGCAGGTGCAGCCTGCCGCGCGGCCGAACGCCGCCCAGCCGCGCCAGCACGGCCTCCGTGCCCTTGCGGCTGTCTACTGCCGGCGGCGCGTACTTCTGCAGCAGCGCCACCAGCTCGCGCCCCTCGGGCGTGTGGTCGTAGCCTTCTGTTTGTGTGTCGTCGCTCATGCCAGGGCGTCCTTGCGTTCAATCGTTTCGCGCAGGCGTTTCAGGCCGCGGCACACCCGCTGGTACAGGGCCGCCGCCGATACTCCCGTGCGTTCCGCCATTTCCTCGTACTCGAGCTCTTCCCAGTAGCGCATCAGCACCGCTTCGCGCATCTCATCGGGCAGCTCGGTCAATGCCGCCAGCAGCTGCTCTTTCTCCTCGGCCGCGACCAGCGGCTCGTGGGGCCGCTGCTCGTCCAGGTTCAGGTCCGGCGCGTCGCCGACG
Source organism: Planctomycetota bacterium (assembly GCA_020638635.1). Lineage (GTDB taxonomy): Bacteria > Planctomycetota > UBA8742 > UBA2392 > UBA2392 > JACKID01. Next base: position 397,645 of record JACKIE010000001.1, on the reverse strand, counting down.
GGGCGGATGCGCTTGTGTTTCCGGATGTGCTTCAAGGCCGTGTCCCGTGCGATCCGCCAGATCCAGCCGGGCAGTGCGCCCGGGTCGCGCAGCCTGTCCAGCTTCTGATACACCTGCACGAACGTTTCCTGCGCGATCTCCTCGGCGTCGCTGGCGTTACCCAGCACGGCATAGGCGCTGGCATATGCCGCGCGGTAGTAGCGCTCCACGAGGCTCGCGAAGGCCTGCTCGTCGCCCCGCCGCGCCAGCCGGATCAGTTCTTCGTCGGGTGCGCCAGTCACGTTTGTCCAGTGGAAGGTTCCCGGCAGTTCGTGCCCCTGACGGGAAAAAAACAGGAATTTCAGTGCCGGGCCGAAACGCGCCTACCCCTACAGAAACGGGGCTTCGGGCCGGATGTTCACCAGCCTCTGACATCCGGTCCCGCTCTCCACTATGCTGACGCCATGGCAGACGGGAAGAGCAAAGCCGAAGCCGCAAAGCTGCTGCGCGACAAGCGCGCCGGGCGCTGGTACGAGGCCGGGTTGAATTTCCGCTGCCAGGCGCCCGGCTGCTCCGACTGCTGCTCCGGCAAGCGCGGCGAAGGCTACGTGTGGCTGACGGCCGACGAGATGCAGGCGATCGCGGACTTTTTAGGCCTGGAGTTCGACACGTTCACCCGCAAGTACGTGCGCCAGGTGGACTACGCCTTCAGCCTGACCGAGAAGCCCAACAACGACTGCATCTTCCTGAAAGACGGCGGCTGCAGCGTCTACCCGGTGCGTCCCACCCAGTGCCGCACGTACCCGTTCTGGCCCAACATTTTGCGCGCGCCGGAAACCTGGGCCAAGGAAGCGCAGCAGTGCCCCGGCATCGGGGCCGACACGCTCGTTGACGCCGACGAGATCGAAAACCAACTTGAGCAGGATCTTGAAGGGCGCCGCCGCACGGGCATCCAGTAGACGCACACCATGGGACTCTTGACACGTAAAGTCGTGCTGGCCTCGGGCTCGCCTTACCGGGCGCAGATATTGCGCGACGCGGGCGTCGAGTTCGCGGTGATCGTCAGCGACGTGGACGAAGACCTGCAGCCAAAGTCGGAGCCCACCCACTACGTGCGCGCGCTGGCCACACGCAAGGCGCAGGCCGTGGCGCAGAAGGTGGGTGCGGGCAAGCTGGTGATCGCGGCCGACACCATCTGCGCGATCGACGGCGAGATCATCAACAAGCCGCTCGATGAAGCGGACGCGCAGCGCATGATTGCGCATTCCTGCGCGGCAGGCATGCAGCGCGTGATCACGGGCGTGTGCGTGGTGGACTCAAGCAGCCGGGAAAGCTGGACCTTCGCGGACACCAGCCTGGTGGAGATGGCGCCCGCCAGCGCCGAGAAGATCGCCGAGTACGTCGCCAGCGGCGAGCCCATGGGCAAGTGCGGAGCCTTGTGCATCGAGAGCGGCCGAAGCTTCGTGAAAGCCTGGCGCGGCAGCTACGCCAACATCATGGGCCTGCCGATCGAGCGCCTGCTGCCCCTGCTGTTCAAGCTGGACGTGTGATTGTCCCGTTTCCGGCGGTTGTGCGGATTTGAGCAGCAACCATCCATGCACCTGCAAAGTGGCGGGCCGAGGGAGTAGCCAGTGATGCCATTGGCCGCGTAGCGGCCCGGGAACTTAGCCCGCGGCTTCAGCCGCGGGAAGGAGACGCGAAATCGTCCGCGCCCCGCAGGGGCGCAGGAACGTTTCCCGGGCCTCTACGGGGCGCTCAATGAATGTCGCCGTGGATCCCCATGGCTAAAGCCATGGGCTAAGTTCCTCAGCCGCTACGCGGCTGAACACTGCTACCCCTCGTTCCTGCTTCACACCGCATTGCGTGCACTTACGCGAACATGTCTAGCCATGTTCACCTAAGGATTTATCTAGTTAGCGCGGCGGCGGCACGTTGGGCGGGGCTATGCGCGTGCTGATGCGCTTGCGCTCTGCGGCCGCCAGCAGGTCCGCGGGCAGCAGGCGCTTGGCCTGCTGGATCTCGAGGCCGATCAACTCGCCGTCACGGCCGAAATCGAGGTTGATTTCGCCGTTCACTTCCATCGGGTCGCAGGCGTGGGTTCGCGTCTTTTCGCTGTCGTCGGATAGCTGCAGGTAGGCCGTGTCCGTTAGCTTGTCGTAGAGAATCCGCATTTCCGGCCTCCTCGAGTCAGGACATGGCTTAAGCGTATCACATGGAATTGCGTGAGGCGAATTGAACCAGCTGAGGAAAGAAGACTTCGAAGTCACTTTTCAACGCGGTGTAATGTTCGCGCAAGGCGGCGGTGGCTTCGTGCAATGCAACCTCGCGTTTCGCGCGGCGCGACATGCCGCGCAGCACCAGCTCGAGCCCCTCGATGTGCGCATAGGCGTGCAGCCAGTCGCGCTCGATCATGACCGGCGCGGCGCTCTGCAGGCGGGGCGGCAGTCGGTCGTGGTGGTCACGCAGCGCCGCGTAGACGCGCGTGGCAAATGCATCCAGCGGCTCGCCGGCGTGAGCCTCGAAGTCGCACGCCAGGAAGTGGTCATAAAACACGTCCACCAGCACGCCCCGGTAGTGGCGCCACAGCTTTGGCAGGCGCGCGCGGCTGGCGGCAACCGCGGGGTGCGAGTCGGTGAAGCGGTCCACGGCGCGGTGCAGCGCGACGCCCGCTTGCATGGGCGCCGGTAGGCTTGACAGGTCAACACCGCGCACGAAGTCGCCCGCCAGGTTGCCGAGCAGCGAATCGGCGGACCCGTCGGAGAGCAGCATGTGGGCGAGGTAGTTCAAGAACCGCAGGTTATAGGGTTTAGGTTGTAGGTTGTAGGGAGGGCTTCGAGCGCAGAGACCGCGAACTCCTTACTGACCTCTGCATTAACCCTTGAGCTCGAAACAGACTGCTGATGAATAGCACTGCTCTAAACTACCAAGAGCCACGAAGGACGGCGGGTCATGCTTTACTTCGTGGTTCTTCGTGGTCCTTCGTGGTTAACATGTTTTTGCAGTTGTCATCAGGATCTTGTCCGACTCCGCTCGGCGCGACGCCGTGCCATTCGAGTTCGCGCTTGATGGCGGGTTCGAGGTCGGTGGTCGGTTCATAACCCAGCTCGGTCTGCGCCTTGCTGCTGCTGTACCACTGGCCGTACTCGAGATGGTAGTAGCTGGTCAGTGTCAGCGCGCCCAGGCGGCCTGTCAGCAGGCCCCACCACTCGGCCGTGTACGCGCCCAGCATGGCCAGCGCGCGCGGCACGATGATCGGACGATTGATGCCGGCCAGTGCGCACACCATTTCCGCGAACTTGTGCAGCTCGATGTTCACGCCGCCCAGTACGTAGCGCTCGCCGGGGCGGCCCTTTTCCAGGGCCAGCACGTGGCCGCGGGCGACGTCGCGGCAGTCGGTGAAGTTCAGGCGCGCGTCCACCATGAAGGGCGTCAGGCCCTGGAAAAACACGCAGGCGCCGGAAAGCGCGGCGTTGCGGCTGCCCTCGCCGACCAGGCCGGTGGGATTCACCAGCACCGTGGGCGGCCCGAGGGGGTTGTCGCCGGTGGTGGCCTGCAGCACCGCCTGCTCCAGCGCGAACTTGATCGGGTAGTAGTTGCCGCCGGATTGCCGCGCCGGGTCGAAGGGCAGCGTTTCGTCGGCAAGCTCGCCGGCCTTGGCGAGGCCGATGGTGCTGAGGCTGCTGGTGAACACCGCGCGCTCGACGCCGGCCTGCTTTGCCAGCTCGAAGTGGCGCTTGAGCTGCGGCACCCACTTGTCGCGGTAGCCCTGCTGGCGCAGGTGCAGGCCGCTCCAGGGATAGGGCGCCGCCGAGTGCACGAAATAGCGACAGCCGCTCAGGGCATCGCGCAGGGCGGCGTCGTCGTTCATGTCGCCGTGGCGGATTTCGCCGCCGGCATCCTGCACCTGCATCAGGTTGCGGTGGCCCTTGCTGCGCGCCAGGCAGGTGACTTCATAACCGGCCTCCAACAGCGCCAGCGCCACGCGGCTGCCGACCGTGCCCGCGGCCCCCAGTAGCAGCACACGATCAGCCATGGGCGCGCACGAACTTCAGGTGCTCGGGCTTGAGCGAGTGAAGGGCGAACTTGCGGCCGGAAGAAAGCTCGGTGAGGGTGCCGGCCAGCAGGTCGATTTCGATCTCGGCGTTTTCGGCCACGGCATCCACAGGGTCGCGCGCGGCGGTGACTGCCACGCCCTGCTCGTTCAACAGGCGTTCAAGGTAGGCGTTGCAGCCGCGGCAGACAATCACGGCCGGCAGGTGAGAAAGCAGTTCCTTGGGCAGCTCGTCCAGCTCGGCCAGGGCGTTGAGTGTCCCGGGCAGCAGCAGGCATGCGCCCTTTAAGTCGGCATTGGCCGGCAGGTCATGGATGTAGCTGATGTCCAGTTTGCGCAGCTTCATGGCAACCCGTGCTTCAGCAGGCGCAGCCTGCGTCACAACTGTTAGCCCCCGGTGTAAGCCGGGGGAAGGCGTTACCCGGGATCCCGAGCCGCGGAGCGGCGACACAAATCGGGGGTTTGTGCCGGCGCTCCGCGCCTCGGTTGATCGCCGGAACGACAAACCCCACCTTACGGTGGGGGCTAACGGTTGTCAGCCTGCTCCGCAGGCAAGACTCTGGTTGGATGAGCTCGCACCGGCTGCATGCGAGAGTCGCGGGCAGGCTGCCCGCGCCTCGGGTCTACTTCACCTTGATCCAGCCTTCTTTTATGTACCAGTCGGCGGTTTCCTGGATGCCTTCCTTCATGCCGATTTCGGTCTGGAAGCCGAAGGTGTCTTTGGCCTTCTGGCCGCTGCACACCCAGTACAGGGGCATCAGCTCGCGCATCTTGTCGCTGTTGGGCAGCATCGGCCGGCGCGTGATGAACTGCAGCACGTCAATCACCCGCGCATAGGCCTGTGCCAGCCACACCGGCGGATTCATCACCTTGTGCTTGCTGGGCTTCAGAATCTCGCGCAGGACTTCCATGGTCCAGCTCAGGTGGTACGGGTGCGGATCGGTCAGGAAGAACGTCTCGCCTGTCGTGCTCTCGTGCATGGCCGATTCCACCAGGCCGCGCGCCAGGTCACGGCCGTGGATCATGCTGAACACGCGCTCGTCCTCGCCGAACTGCAGGCTGTAGCCCTTGGACATCCACTTGAAGAACTCGAGGATGCCCGTGTCGCGCGGGCCGTACACGCCGGGCGGGCGGATGATGGTGATCGGGAATTCCTTCATGAACTCGCGCGCGAACTTCTCGCCCAGCAGCTTGCTGCGCCCGTAGTAGGTGATCGGGTGCGGCAGCGATTCCTCGGTGACCACGTGGCGGCTGTCCTCGGCCGGGCCCACGGCCGCCAGGCTGCTGCACAGCACGAAGCGCATGATCTCGGACTTGTCGGCCGCCTTCACGGCCTGCAGCAGGTTGCGGGTGCCGTAGGCGTTGACGCGGTTGAAGTCGGCCTGGGTGCGGCCCTTGATCAGGCCGGCGACATGGAAGACGTAATCGACGTCGCTGACGGCCTTTGCCAGCTCGGCGGGCGACTGAGTGACGTCGCCCTTGATGATCTCGTAGCCTTCGCGCAACTCGGGAAACAGGCGCTTTTCGCTGCGTACCAGCAGGCGCACGTCATGGCCGCGGGCCTTGAGGATTTCGGCCACATGGCTGCCGATGAAGCCGGTTGCGCCTGTCACGAGTGATCGCATGGCGGGAAGTTAGCGTGCAGTTGGGCTTACGTCGATACGCAGGCGGCGGCGTGTCCCTACTTGATCACCCCCTGGCGCTGCAGGTAGCGCTCGATGCATTCGGCGATTACGGGCGCGACCTCGGCGCCGTACAGGTCGCTGTTGGCGGCCAGGATCACGAACGCCACCTGCGGGTCGTCATAGGGCGCGAAGCCCGCGAACCAGGCGTGGTCGGGTGTGCCCCTGCCGTTTTCGGCGGTACCGGTTTTGCCCGCGCACTTAATGCGCCTGAGCACCGGGTATTCGTTGGCGGTGCCGTGGGCGCCGTAGACCACGTCGCGCATGCCCTGGTGGACCAGCTCCCAGGTCTCGGCCGACACGTCCACCTGCTCGGGCCAGCAGGGGAATTCCTCGGTGAAGTGGGGGACCACCAGGGTGCCGCGGTTGGCCACGCAGGCGTACAGGCGCGCCATTTCAAGCGGTGTGGCTTCCATCTGGCCCTGGCCGATCGCCAGCATGGCCAGGTTCTGGGCCCACACGCGATCAGACTCCGGCAGGTTGCCGTGCCTGGCGCCGTAGATGTCGCCCCCGCTTGAGCGGCCGACGCCGAACTGCTCGGCGTAGTCGCGCAGCACCTCCCAGCTTGCCTGGGGCGTGTCGGCGAACTCCTGCGCCCAGTAGTAGAAGAAACCGTTACAGCTGTACTCGAGCGCAGACACCACGTTGACTGATGCGTGCGCCGGGTGGCCCGTGCTGCCGATCTTCTTGCCGTTGTAGTAGATGTCCTTCTCGTACTCCTCGAACCTGTCCGAGACGCCGATGGTGCCGTTTTCCAGCAGCGCCACGGCCGTCAGCACCTTGAATGTGCTGCCCGGCGCGTAGCGGCCCTGGGTTGCGCGGTTGAACATGCGCGCCTTCTGGTTCCACCAGGGGTAGCCCTTCTTGCTTTCGACTTCCTGCTCGCTCTTGAACTGGCGCTGGTAGGCGCGGTCCTCCGGCGAACGCCCGACCAGCTTGTCCGGGTCATAGTCCGGGAAGCTGACCATCGCTAGCACCGCGCCGGTCTTCACGTCGAGCACTACGGCCGCGCCGCGCATGGTCCACTTGAAGCGCTGCCAGCGGTCGTAATCGCCCTGGCCGCGCAGCAGCATCTTGGCGGACTTTGCCTGGGCCGACGAAGCCAGCAGCGGCTCCCACTTCTTGACGTTGCGCTGGATGTCGCGCTGCAGCTCGATGTCGAGCGTAAGCGTCAGCGGGTCGCGGTGGGTGGGGGCCTGCTCGTAGTCGATGCTGCGCACGCGCCCGGCGGCGTCGCGCATGCTGACGCGCGCGCCGTACAGGCCGCTGAGGCGCTCGTCGTATACGCGCTCGATGCCGCCGGTGCCGACCATCTGGTGAGCGACCACGCCGTCGAAGCGCTCCACGAAACGGGCGCGGTCGCCGTCGAACCATTCGCCGATGAACTGGTCCAGACCCTCGCCGAATTGCGGGCGGGCCAGCACTGCCTCCAGCATGGCCGGGTCGGGCAGGCCGACGCCGCCGATCACGTGGGCCAGCTCGCGCGAGTAAGTGTACTTGCGCGAGGCGCGGCGTGTGCAGATCACGCCCGGCAGCTGGTCGGCATTGACCTTCAGCAACTCCACGACGTCGCGCGGCGCGTCGCGCACCAGCAGCAGCGGCGATTCCTCGAACTGGTAGTGCTGCCAGCGCGCCGTCCAGTCGCCCAGGAAGCGCTCCAGCACGCGTTTTTGCAGGTTGTCGAGGCGGTCGGCCGTCTGGTGGATTAGCCCGCTCTTGTCGGTCAGGGCGGCCAGGCGTTCGGCCACGGCGTCCACTTCCCCGCGCACCACGGCCTCGCAGATCTCGGCCAGGCGCTGCCATGAGGCGTGCTCTTCCAGCACGATGTCCTGGGCCTGGGAAAGGGTCAGCTCGCCGCCCTCGACTTCGAGGCTCAGGCTTTCCATGCGCTCGCGGCAGCTCTGCATCGCCATGAAGCACAGGTCTCTCAGGCGCGTGGGGTCTTCGTCGGCGGCTTCCAGCAGGCCTTCCAGGTAGCCGGCTTCTTTCTCGAGCCACTGCAGGCGCGCCTCCAGCACCGGCGCGAAGTGCAGGCTTTTCGGGAAGCGGCGGATGCGCTCCCAGTACTCCGGGTCGTGCAGGGCCGGTTGCGCGCGCAGCCACGCCACGCTGATGTCGCGGCCCTCGGCGGCCAGCGGGTCGCCGAGGGTTTCGGCCAGGGCGTCAACTTCCGTCCAGACCTGTTGCAGCTTCAGGTCAAGCTCGCCGCGCGTCAGGCCGGTGACCAGGCACAGGCGCTGGGCGCAGACCTCAAGGTCGTGCCGCGCGGCCGGGTCGCGGCGCAGGGCCCAGTAAAGGAAAAAGCGGCGCCGGCTGGAGGGGCCTGCAAGCGCAGCATCCTGTACCGGCTTCAGGCGCTCGTTCACGAAGCTTTCCACCAGGGCGGCGTCGTAGCGGGCCGGCGCGGCGTGGGCGCGCTGCTGCATGGTGCGGGGGTCGGCGAACTTCTCGAGGTCCAGATAGATGTCCCACACGCTTTCGGTGTGGGCGATCACGGTGCCGTCCTTCAGCACGATGTCGGCGCGCTGGGGCTCAAGCAGCGTGATGCTGGTGCGCATCTCCTGGGCCAGGTCGGTGTAGTACTCGTGGTTCACCACCTGCATGTAGGCGAAACGCCCCAGCAGCAGCAGGAACACCAGCGCCATGCCGGCCGTTATGTAGTTGACCTTGCTCTCGAACATGGGCAGACCCCGCCCTGAATCGGCAGAAAGCAGGGGTGGGCTGAACGGGCAGACCTATAGTGGACAAAAATGGTCCGTAATTTACTCTCTGGGCGACGGGCCTGAGCCTGTCGCGCCGGTGAGCGCGGTGGTAAGCAGACGGAACACCGCGGCGGGAACGAATTCATGGGCTGGACCGAAGACGAGATCAAATCCGCCCTCAAGGGCGTGCAGGACCCGGACCTCAAGCAGGACCTGGTCGAGCTGGGCATGATCAAGGACGTGAAGGCCGGCAAGGACAGCGTCGAGCTGACCGTGCAGCTGACCACGCCCGCCTGCCCGCTGAAGGACCAGATCGGCGGCGAGGTGAAGGCCGCGCTGGCCAAGAACCTGGGCGCCAAAGAGGTGAAGGTCAACTTCACGGCCGACACCAGCCGCATGCAGACCGCCAGCGACCTGATCCCCGGCGTGCGCAATGTGCTGTTCGTGGCCAGCGGAAAGGGCGGCGTTGGCAAGAGCACCGTGGCCGCCAACCTGGCGCTGGCATTGGCCGAGTCAGGCGCTTCCGTGGGCCTGATGGACGGCGACATCTACGGGCCCAGCATGCCCACCATGTTCGACCTGCACCACCAGCCCAAGGCCACGGACGACAAGCGCATCATTCCGCACCAGAAGTTGGGGCTGAAGATCATGTCGATGGGCTTCCTGCTTGAGGAAGGCCAGCCGGTGATCTGGCGCGGCCCCATGCTCGATTCCGCCCTGCGCCAGTTCCTGGGCCAGGTCGAGTGGGGCGAGCTGGATTACCTGGTGATCGACCTGCCGCCGGGCACCGGCGACGTGCAGCTTTCACTGGCGCGCATGGTGCCGCAGGCCGTGGCGGTGATCGTCACCACGCCGCAGGATGTCGCGCTGGCCGACGTGCAGCGCGCCATCGGCATGTTCGGCACCGTGAACGTAAAGGTGGTGGGCGTGGTCGAGAACATGAGCGGCTTCGTGTGCAGCCACTGCGGCGAACGCACCGAGATTTTCGGCCACGGCGCGGGCAAGCGCGCGGCCGAAAAGTACGCAGTCACCTTCTTCGGCGAAGTGCCACTGACGGAGAAGGTGGTGACGGCCGGCGACGGCGGCACGCCGATCCTGAAGGCCGACCCGCAGGACGCGGCGGCCGTTGCACTGCGCGAAGTAAGCCAGAAAGTGGCGCAGCAGATAGCGATTCATGCCGCTGCCATGCAGCCGGCGAGTGCTTAAACCAGAGGTACGGAGAACAGACATGCCCTATCCCGAAGAAATGGTCGCCCCGATGCGGGCGGAGCTGGCAGACAATGGCGTGGAAGAGCTGCGCACGGCCGACGCGGTCAAGCAGTTCCTTGAGCGCAACAAGGACAAGAGCGCGATGATCGTGCTGAACTCGGTGTGCGGTTGCGCAGCCGGCGCCGCGCGTCCCGGCATCCTGCTGAGCCTGGAGGGCGACAAGAAGCCCGACGCGGTAGGCACCGTGTTCGCGGGCAACGACACCGACGCGGTAGCCTACGTGCGCAGCCTGGTGCCGCAGGCCCCGCCCAGCAGCCCCAGCGTGTACATGTTCAAGCAGGGCAAGCCGGTGGCCTACGTGCCGCGCCACGTTTTCGAGGGCGGCTACCCGGAGTCAGTGGCCGAGCACCTGCGCAACGAGTACGCCAAGCTGTAGGGCGCAATGGAAACCGACCCGCAGAAGCGGCTGAAGGAATTCCACGGCAAGACCTGCGTGGTGGAGACGCGCCTGGACCAGACTTTCGTCGGGCGCTGTTCGCGTTTTGAAGAGGGCAACCTGATCATGGTTGACCTCGACCACTTCCACGGCGGCTGGGATAAGAACCATGAGCGCCTGGAAAGCGCGATCAGCATGGGCCACTGGCCGGTGATCAAAAAGGTGTTCATCCCCAAGGCCGACATCACCCGCATGGAACTGCTGGTGAAGAAGCCCTGGCAAACGCCGAGCGAAGCGAAGTTCGAGGGATAATGGGAACGTTCCACTCAGACAAGGGCGCCCTGCACGGCATGACCGTGGTGGTGAAAACCACCGGCAAGGCCGTGTACATCGGGCGCTGCGACACCCAGACGCCGGACGGCATCTTTCTCAACGACGCCGACAAGCACGAGGAAGGCCAGGACGGCAAGAGCAACGCCGAGTACGTTCAGACCGCCGCCCAGTGGGGCCACTGGCCGCGCATCAAGTACATCAGCATCCCGACGCGAGAGATCAGCGAAGTCACCCGCCTGGCCGACCTGAAGCAGGGCTGATTATTCTTCAGAATCGATCAGCCGCCGCGTGCGATCGAGGACGTCCGGGTCTTCCATCAACACGGCATACTGGCTGAGCTGCTGATGTATCCAATTTCGATCCAGTTCAGGATATGTCTCGACAAGCAGCGCGACGTCACGCAGGTCTTGCGAGCGCCCTGCGATCAGCTTCATCACGCAGAGAGATTCCGCTGGGAACAGGCGAACGGACTGGCCCTGAATCACACGCTGCACAGTGCGCTTCATGCTCTCAATTTCAAAGGGAAGCATGCCCAGTACCACATCCACGGGCACAGCCGTTCCGGTGTGTCTCATCAGCAGGGTTCGGCTGGCCAGGGCGAACTCAACAGCGTCCTTGTACCTGGGCTCGAAACCCGCTTCTTCCAGCGATTCGAACACGGTGTCCGGGCTGTCGGTGGTGATGATCACGATGTCAACGTCATCGGTTGGTCGCACTGGCCCGAGTAAGCCGACAGCGACCCCGCCGATCAATGCCGCTTCATAACCGGACTCTTCAGACCAAGAAAAGACTTCCGCCAGTGCCCGAAGCAGTTGCTCAGGCATCCATGCGTTCGAGGCTTCCGCGGCGGATTCGCGCCCAGACTGACCGGACTCGCGCTTCTTCTTTTTCTTCGCCATGCACTGTGCCGGAATCGTGGTGAGGTGGGATGAAACACTGGGCCGTGCGCTGAAGCAGCTCTTCGAAGTTGGCTTCGCGACGCTCCTGCTGCGTGCGCGCAGCGGTTGCCTTCATGCCGGCAATGCGAATCTTCCAAAGCACCCTGAGTTCGCCGTCATCCATGCCACAAGTATACCAAACTACTCAAACCCCAGCGACTGCTGGCCGGGGGCTGGCTTGGGTGGCTGGTCGGCCTTGGGGCCCTCGCAGGGGAAGGCTTCCAGCTCGCCCTTCTCGGCCGCGTGCAGCAGGTCTTCGGGCGGGTCTTCGTCGAACAGCCAGCGCACCACGTCTTCGGGGCGCACGATGATCGGCTCGCGGTCGTGCCAGCGGCTCATCCATGGCGAAGCCTCCGCCGTCACGATGCTGCACCAGTCCACGTCGTCGTCGTGGCGCCACAGGCCCGCGAACAGCAGGCCTTCGCCGTCCGCGCGCTGGAAGGCCCAGGGCTGCTTGGCGCCCTTCTCGCCGGTCCATTCAAAGAAGCCCTGCGCCGGCACCAGGCAGCGCTGCGTGCGCCACGGTTTCGACCACGTCGCCTTGTCGGCCAGGCTTTCGCCCTTGGCGTTGAACAGCGGCGACTTCACCTTGTTGTAGCGGCTGGGGATGTGGCCCCACTTCAGCAGCCGCGGCTCCACCTCGGCGTCTTCGTTGCCGACGAAAGCCAGCACCTTGGTGGTGGGGCGCACGTCGTAGTTCTGCTCGCGCCAGTCGATGTCGCGCTGCAGCTGGTCAAGCTGCTCGCAGATCATGTCCGCCAGCTCGGGCGGGAAGTAATGCCGCACCAGCGCCTTGATCGATTTCACTGTGTAGAAGCGGCCGCACATGGCGGGCTATTCTAGCTCGCTGAGCACGTTGTCGAAGGCGCCACTGTTGGCGAGCTCGCGGATGGTGGCAAAATCCTCGTGCAGCACGCGGTCTTGCTTCAGCGGCTTGACCCGCTTGCGCACGGCGTCGGCCAGCGCTTCCACCAGCTTGCCGCCCTTCAACGGCCGGTGGTAATCCAACGCCAGGCGCCCGGCCAGCAGCTCGATGCTCAGTAAATGCTGCAAGTTCTCGAACACCGTGCGCGCCTTCAGCGCGGCCGTCACGCCCATGCTGACGTGATCTTCCTTGTTGGCGGAAGTCGGGATGCTGTCCACGCTGGCCGGGTGGCTGAACACCTTGTTCTCGCTGGCCAGCGCGGCGGCCACCACTTGGGCGATCATCAGGCCGCTGTTGAGTCCGCTGCCCTCCACCAGGAAGGGCGGCAGGTTACTGAGGTCCGGGTTGACCATCTGCTCGAGGCGGCGCTCGCTGATCGCGCCCAGCTCGGACATCAAGATGGCGAGAAAATCCAGCGCCTGGCTGAGCGGCTGGCCGTGGAAGTTGCCCGCGCTGATCACCGCGCCGTCCTGCGGGAACAGCAGCGGGTTGTCCGTCACCGCGTTCAGTTCGCGCTCGAAGATGGTCTGCACGAACGCGAAGCCGTCGCGCGCTGCGCCGTGCACCTGCGGCACGCAGCGCAGGCTGTAGGCGTCCTGCACGCGCTCGTCGCCTTCGCGGTGGCTTTCGCGGATCGCGCTGCCCATCAGCATCTTCAGCATGTTGCGGCTGACCAGCGCGTGCCCCGGGTGCGGACGGATCACCGCCACGCGCGGGTCGAACGGCGAGTCGCTGCCGCGCAGGGCCTCCAGCGACAGCGCGGCCGTGGCGTCGCACAGCTTGATCCAGCGGCGCATGCCGCACACGGTGACGAGGCCGATGGCCTGGATGATCTGCGTGCCGTTGATCAGGGCGAGGCCTTCCTTGGCCTGCAGCTCGACGGGTTTCAAGCCGGCGGCTTGAAGCGCCTTGGGGGCGCTCACCAGCCTGCCCATCACGAACACTTTGCCCTCGCCGATCAGCGCCAGCGCGATGTGCGCCAGTGGCGCCAGGTCGCCCGAGGCGCCGACGCTGCCTTTGCTGGGTACGAAGGGAACCACGTTGCTGTTGAGCATCGCGACCAGCGCGTCCACCACTTCCTCGCGCACGCCGGAGTTGCCCTGCACGATGCTGTTGATGCGCAGCAGCATGGCCAGCCGCACCGTGTGCTCCGGCAGCGGCTCGCCCACGCCGCAGGCATGGCTGCGGATCAGGTTGGTCTGCAACTGCCCCAGGTCGGCGTCGGGGATCTTCACGTTCGCCAGCTTGCCGAAACCGGTGTTCACGCCGTACACCGGCCGATGCTCTTTCAGCAGTTGCTGCACGAACTTGCGCGCCTTGCGCACGGCCGCGCGCGCACCGGATGAAACCTCAACGCGCGAAAAGCCGCCATGCAGGAAGCGGTCCACCTGTGCCAGGGTCAGGGATTTGCCGTCGAGTGTGAGCGTAGCCATGGGCGGGGAAGTTAGCGGGAAACGGAGCTGAGCAACAGAGCCCATCGTGTAAACGATGGTTTGACTCGTGAGTCGCAGCGTGCAGGCGAACTCGCAACATAAACCGGCCCGTTACCGGGCCGGCTCTGAGTTCACATGTCCCACCAGTCCGGCCCGCCCCGCACCCTACTTCAGCTTCGGCAGCGGATGCGAAGCCAGCCATTGCCATAGGCGCTTGGCGCACAGGCTGCCGCTGGCTACCACGCTCATGAGCGTGCGGGTTTCGATGTTCGTGCAATCTCCGGCGACGTAGATGCCGCCGAACATGGTCTTGCCGCCTTCGCCATGGGCGTAGTAGCCGTTGTCCTGGGGCAGGCGCTCCAGTCCCGGGATCGGCTGCTTGGGCGCCGGGCCCAGCGCCACCACCATGGCGTCCAGCGGCAGGCCCTGCTCTTCGGGAATGCCCTTCTCGACAAAGAACAGGAAATCCAGCGCGTCGTTGCCCTTCACCGCAACCACCTTGGTGCCGGGTATGATGCGCACCTTCTGTGTAGTCGCGCGCTCCACCAGCAGCGGCTCGCCCGTAGGCTGGTCGTCCGGGCACAGCACGGTCACGAACTTGGCGTAGCGGCTCAGGAAGATCGCCGCGTGCATGGCTTCGTCGCCGCCGCCTATCACGGCCACGCGGCGGTCGGTGTAAATCTGCGCGTCCACCTGGGCACCGTAACGGATGCCCTTGTTCAGGAACTTGTCCACGCCCTCGATCTTCAGCTCGCGCTGCGCGGCGCCGGTGGCGATCACCACCGCGCGCGCCCAGAAATTGCCGGCGCTGCTGTGCACGCGCTTGAAGGCGCCCTGGATGCGGATGCTGTTCACCTTGCCGCGCATCAGGGTGGCGCCCACGTGGCGCGCGTGCTCAGAGAAATTGTCCGCGATGTCCGCGCCCGGCACGGCTTCGTCGAAACCGACACCCAGGTATTCGTCCACGTCGGTCAGCGGCAGCAGGTGGCCGCCCGGCTCGTTCTCATCCAGGCCCAGCACGCTCAGGCCGCCCAGTCGGCAGCCGTGGCAGGCGGCAAGGCCGGCAGGGCCCAGGCCCACCACGATCACGTCAAAAATCGTCTGCCCGCGTGATTCCAGCCGCTCCACATCGAAGCGCACGCCCGTGGCTTCCAACAGCTCTTCTTGGGTCGGGTCCGGCAGCCACTCGTCGTTCACGTACAGCACAGGCGACACGGCCGCGCCGCACAGCTTGCGGATGAAGGCGTTTGCCTCCTGGTCCGTGGCGATGCTGCGCTCGTTCCAGGACATGTGGTGCGCCTCGAGCGCTTCCTTGGCAAGCCGGTTTGACTCCGACACGCCATCCGTGAACATGATGATCTTCGCAGCAGGCATAGACCTACCTGACGGCTTCAACGCAATTGCGGCTGCGGGGGGATGCGGCTTATCGCTCAATTCGCATCCCAACGCAAGATTCTTGACCCGAGGGATTTACCTCAAGCCTCAAGCACACTTGGCCCGATAGCCGCGCACTTTCCACGCCCGCAGTCACCCTGTCAATGAGTGGAAGACGCAGGGAAAAACTGACCGCCGGTGCCCCTCGACCGGCGGCTCGCTATGATCGAGGCATGCTTACACCCATCACAGAAGTGCTGGAAGACCTGCGCCAGGGCAAGGCCGTCATCCTGGTTGATGACGAGGACCGCGAAAACGAGGGCGACCTAGTGATCGCCGCCGAGAAAATCACCCCAGAGGGCGTGAACTTCATGGCACGCGACGCCCGCGGCCTGATCTGCCTGGCGCTTACCAACGAGACTGCCGACCGGCTGGACCTGCCGCCCATGGCCGCGCGCAATGAGGCGCCGCTGGGCACGGCGTTCACGGTCAGCATCGAGGCCCGCGAGGGCGTCACCACCGGCATCTCGGCGCACGACCGCGCCCACACCATCCTCACGGCCATCAGGGACGACGCCAAGCCGCGCGACCTTGTGCGGCCGGGCCACGTGTTTCCCCTGCGTGCCCGCGAGGGCGGCGTGCTGGTGCGCAACGGCCAGACCGAGGGCAGCGTGGACCTGTGCCGCCTGGCCGGGCTGAAGCCCGCAGGCGTGATCTGCGAGATCATGAACGACGACGGCACCATGGCCCGCATGCCGGACCTCGAGAAATTTGCGATAAAACACGGCCTGAAAATCTGCAGTGTCGCCGACCTGATCGCCTATCGCCTGCAGCACGAGCGCATCATCAAGCGCATATCCGGCGCGCGCATGCCCACCGAGTGGGGCTATTTCGACGTGCACGTCTACCACAGCATCGCCGACGGCAAAGATCACGTCGCGCTGTGCAAGAACGTGATCCCCAGTGACCTGCGCGCCGCCGACATGGACTACGTGAACGAGCCCATCCTGGTGCGCGTGCACAGCGAATGCCTGACCGGCGACGTGTTCAGCAGCCAGCGCTGCGACTGCGGCCTGCAGTTGCACGCCGCCATGCAGCAGGTGCAGCAGGCCGAGCGCGGGGTGATCGTCTACCTGCGCCAGGAAGGGCGCGGCATCGGCCTGACCGAGAAGATCAAGGCCTACGCCCTGCAGGACCAGGGCTACGACACGGTGGAAGCGAACGAGATGCTGGGCCACCGGCCGGACAAGCGCGAGTACGGCACGGGCTGCCAGATATTGATGGATTTAGGCGTGAAGAAGATGCGCCTGCTGACCAACAACCCAGCCAAACGCGAGGCGATCAACGCCTACGGGCTGGAGATCACCGAGCGCGTGCAGCTCGAGATGCCACCGGGCGAGGAAAGCAACTTCTACATGCGCACCAAGCGCGACAAGCTCGGGCACATCCTGCAACTGCCCAAAGATTCAGGCCGCCACGAAAAGGTCCGCAAAGACCGTGGGATTGAATAGCTTTGAGCGCGACGCGTAAGCTAGCGGCCCGCGCCTGCTGGATACAATCCGAACTCATGACTTGAGCGACAACTTGGCAAAACTGAACAAGTTAGCAATTCATGAGGCTATTCACTCCGGCGACCAGCGCGCGGTGGAAGTGCTTGTTGCCTCCGGGATGAGTCTTAGGGCACGAGATGAACTCGGGAGAACCGCTCTTCACATTGCAGTAGAGTTGAGTGATCTGCCTGCGGTGAAAATGCTGATTGCAGCAGGAGCCGATCTGGCTGCGCGGGACGGGCGCTTCTACACGCCTTTGAGGATAGCTGTGAGGGAAAGCCTGGACGCAATAGTGCGGACCCTTCTGGCTGAGGGTGCTCGCCGAACGGTCCAAGGGCAGCGCGGGAACCATCATCTCAACAGCACGGATGACACTGGCTGGGCTCCCGTCCACGAAGCTGCCGCTCGGGGCGATGAAGCCATCCTGCGAATATTGGTTGAAGCAGGGGCTGACTACAACCGACGTGCTAGACTAACAGGAGTCCGCCCGCTCGATCTTGCGCGAAAGGACGCGTACCGCAGCGGCGAGGGTGCAGCGCAGTATCAGGAATCACTGGGCGCGAAATCCGAGCTCGACTAACAATAGGTGGCATCCGAGAGACGACCGCAAGGTGCGCTACAATGCGACTGACGCAGGGCCGCTAGCTTACGCGTCGCGCTCGATTTCGCTAAACATCAGCCATGGACTACGCCGTTCGTGTTAGCCACTTTGTTGACCCTGCTACCTTTGAACTTCAGCGCGATGTGATCCTGCTGATTTCGGGCTCGCGGGTGGTTGAGATCATTGTGGGCGGCGAGGTCAGCGGCGGCCTTTCCGGCCTGGCCGAACACGTGCTTGACCTCGACAACGCCGTGTGCCTGCCCGGCTTCGTCAACTCCCATGCCCACCTGGACCTTTCCCACTTGCACGGCCAGGTGCCTCGCGGCCTGACGTTTCCCGAGTGGGTGCCGGCCGTAATCGCCGGGCGCATGCTGCCCCAGGCTATGGTTGAGGCCGGCATTGACGACGCCTGCCGCATGTCGGTCGCGGGCGGAACCACCAGCATTCTGGACATCAGTGTGGGCGGCGACTCCGCAAAGCACCTCGCAAAACACGGCCTGGGCGGCGTGGTCGCCCTTGAGGTGCTGGGCTGGTCGGGCGACGAAGCAGAAAAGGCCATGGCCCGCGCCGACGAAATCGTGCGCGCGCGGTTTGAACTCGACGCCGAGCGCCTGGGAAAAGATGCGGGTGATGCAGCCGCGCCGGCCGCGCTGGCAGGTGTTGACTACGGCTTCTCGCCCCACGCGCCCTACAGCACCAGCCTTGAGCTGTACCAGCACGCCTTCGGGCGCGCCTTCGGCGAAGGGCGCGTGTGCACCAACCACGTGGCGGAGTCCCTCGAGGAAGAACAGTTCATCCGCGACGGCAACGGTCCCCTGCGCGAGCTGCTGTCGAAGCTTGGTATTGACCTGTCAAGTTTCAAGGGCTTTGGCGTCACGCCGCTGGCGATGCTGCTGGGCGACTGGCTGATGCCGTGGCTGGGCGCCGACAACCATCGCCTTGTGCTGGTGCACTGCAACTACGCCCGTGAAGCCGATTTCGAGCTGCTGGCCGCGAGCAAACCCTCCGTGTGCTGGTGCCCGCGCAGCCACGCGTACTTCAACCATGCGCAGTGGCCCCTGGCGCAGATGCGCCAGGCAGGCGTCAACCTGCTGCTCGGCACGGACAGCCTCGCCAGCAACGACGGCCTCGACATGCTGGGCGAAATCCGCCAGGCCGCCCTGCACCCCGAGTCCGAGGTCAGCGAACTGTTCAAGGCTACTACAGTCAACGGCCGTCGTGCCTTGGGCATCGAGCACGACGCCGCCGACCTGGCGATCTGGGGCCTGCCGAGTGGTGCGGGCAACACGCGCGATAGCCTGCTGCAAGCCATGCTCGAAAACGAAGTGCCGCTGATCGCATCTTTCAGCCGCGGCAACCTGATCGCTCGGGCAATCTAGGCCGAACTGCGGGTTGGCCACAAGAACACGAAAACACAAGAGAAACCGCCACAAAACATGCGGAAGATGGGAACGGTGCAACCGCTAACTTCGTGGCCCTTGGTGGTTCTTCGTGGTTAGCAGCCGTTTGCGGCCGTCCAGAGCCAAGCAGTTTTCGTGTAGCAGTTCCTTTTGTGTTTTCGTGTTTTTGTGGCCCACCCGTCTTTGCGAAAACAGCGCGTCGCGCTAAACAATCCGCAACCTGCAAGCGTTTGCTGATGAGGCCAAAATGCTCGACATCAAGCTGATCCGCGACAACCCCGAGGCCGTCAAGACCGGCCTGCGCAACCGCAACGCTGACGTTGACGCCATCGACAAGGTGCTCGAGCTCGACGCCACCTGGCGCGGCAAGAACGCCCAGGCCGAAAACCGCCAAGCCGCGCTGAACAAGGCAAACAAGGCCTTCGGGCCGTGGATGGGCGGCCGTAAGAAGAACCCGGAACTGCCCGCGCCCAAAGAGCTGATCGAGCTGCTGGGCGAAACCCCCGCCAGCCCCGAAGACGCCAAGGAAAAGCTGCGCAAGCTGGGCGAGGCCAAGGACGCCATCGACGCCGAGGCCCACGCGGTACTGAACCTGATCGAAGGCGTGCTGTTGCACCTGCCCAATCTGCCCAGCTCCCACACGCCGGTCGGTAAGACCGAAGAGCAGAACGTCGTGCGCAAGGAGTGGGGGACCAAGCCCGAGTTCGACTTCACGCCCAAGCCGCACTGGGACCTGGTGGCCGACCGCGGCCTTGATCTCGAGATCGGCGGGCGCATCTCCGGCAGCGGCTTCCCCTTCTTCCGCGGCAAGATCGCGAGGCTCGAGCGCGCGCTGATCAACTTCTTCCTCGAGCTGCACACGGCCGAGCACGGCTACACCGAGTGCTGGACGCCCTTCATGGTGCGCGGCGAAACCCTGCGCAACAGCAGCCAGCTGCCCAAGTTCTATGAAGAGCTGTACCGCGCCGACGAACGCGACGACCTGTACCTGATCCCGACGGCCGAGGTGCCGCTCACCAGCGTGCACGCCGGCGAAATCATCGCCGATGAGCATGCGCCGATCCGTTACTGCGCCTTCACGCCCTGCTTCCGGCGCGAGGCCGGCGCCGCGGGCAAAGACACACGCGGCATCCTGCGCGTGCACCAGTTCAGCAAGGTCGAGCTGATGGTGGTGACCACGCCGGAGCAGTCGGAGCAGGAGCACGAGACGCTGACGCGCTGCGCCGAGACGGTGCTGGAGAAGCTGAACATCCCGTACCGCCGCCTCGAGCTGTGCACCGGCGACATGGGCTTCGGCGCTGCCCGTTGCTATGACCTGGAGGCCTGGGCGCCCGGCGTGGGCAAGTGGCTGGAAGTCAGCAGCTGCAGCAATTTCACGGACTTCCAGGCGCGCCGCGCGAAGATCAGGGTGAAGGGCAAGGAAGTCGGCACACGCCTCGCCCACACGCTGAACGGCAGCGGCCTGGCCTGTCCGCGCACCATGATCGCAATTCTGGAGAACAACCAGCGCGCCGACGGCAGCATCGCCATTCCCCCGGCCCTGCAGCCCTATTACGGCGCGAGTGAGTTGTAGGGCTGACAGCTGTTGGCTATTGGCTGTTAGCTCTAGCCAAAAGCCAACGGCCAATAGCCAATAGCTGCTATGGACCGCTACCTTGTCAGCTTCGACACCAAGTATATCAGCCACGAAACCGTGGACGTGCTGGTGATCGGCACCGGCGTTGCGGGCGTGACGGCCGCCATCACCGCCGCGCGGGGCGGCGCGGCCACGCTGATGGTCAACAAGTCCGGCCTCGAGGAATCCAACACCAACTGGGCCAAGGGCGGCATCGCGGCCGTGGTCGCGCCCGACGACAGCTTTGAAGCCCACGTGCAGGACACCCTGGTCGCGGGCGACGGGCTGTGCGAAGAAGCGGCCGTGCGCGCGATCGTGGAGGGCGGGCCGCGCGGCATCGCGTTCCTGGAAAGCTGCGGCGCGAAGTTCGACCGCGCCGACGGAGGCCTTGACCTTGGCCGCGAGGGCGGCCACTCCGGCCACCGCATCGTGCACGCGGGCGGCGACGCCACGGGCGCAGAAGTCAGCCGCGCGCTGCTGGCGGAGGGCCTGAAGACCACGGGCCTGCGCGCCTACAAGAACACGTTCGTGCTAGATCTGCTGACGCACGAAGGATCCTGCCTCGGCGCGATCATGATGCGCCACAACGAGCCCCACGTGGTGTGGGCGCGCACCACCATCCTGGCCAGCGGCGGCGCAGGGCAGCTTTACCGCGAATCCAGCAACCCGCCCGTCGCCACGGCCGACGGCCACGCCATGGCCCTGCGTGCCGGCGCGCTGATGCGCGACATGGAGATGGTGCAGTTCCATCCCACGCTGCTGTATGTCGCGGGTCTTGACCGCCGCCTGATCACCGAGGCCCTGCGCGGCCACGGCGCCTACCTGCGCAACTCCATGGGCGAGCGCTTCATGGTGGGCCGGCACGAACTGGCCGAGCTCGCGCCGCGAGACGTGGTCAGCCGCGCCATCAACCAGGAGATGCATCGCACCGGCGACCCGGCCGCGTTCCTTGACGTAACGCACCTGGACCAGGCCGAGCTTCGGCACAAGTTCCCCGGCTTCGCCCAGGCCTGCGACGACGCGGGCATCGACCCGGGCAGGTCATGGGTCCCGATCCGGCCGGGGCCGCACTACATGATCGGCGGCGTGCAGGCGAAGCTGGACGGGACCACCAGTATCGACGGGCTGCTGGCGGTCGGCGAAGTCTCCAGCACCGGGCTGCACGGCGCGAACCGGCTGGCCAGCAACAGCCTGCTGGAAGGCCTGGTGTGCGGCGAGGCGGCCGGCAAGCTGGCGGCCTCGCGCGGCGAGTTTGTGGGCAAGCCGCCGCGCATCACGTTTGAACGCCCGATCCGCAGCACGCGGCGCATCGACGTGCCGGACCTCACGGCCTCGGTGAAAGGCGCCATGTGGCGCTACATGGGCGTCGAGCGCGACGAGCGCGGCATGCAGGAGTTCAAGCGCCAGCTGAACGGCTGGTCGCGCATGGCCGCGGAGCAGGAGCGCCGCTTTCCCAGCGAATGGCAGCTCGAGAATATGCTTGAGGTGGCGCTTGCGATGACGCGCTCGGCGCTGGCGCGCAAGGAGAGCCGCGGCGTGCATTACCGGCGCGACTACCCGGAGCACGACCCGGCGCTCGCCGGTAAGCACAGCCACTTCAGCAACGGCGGCGAAGTCGAGCTGGGCTGATCACTTCAAGATCTGGAACAAATTCGAATAGTCATCGGTCCAGAGCGGAAACTCCCGCTCGCGCCCGCCGTACTCAAGCGTCTGTCCGAGAACCGGCAGGTAGCTGTCGATCACACCGGCCGCAGTCTCATGCTGCACGAGGGCCTTGGCTCGCAGCTCGAAGGCGACCTGAGCGTCTTGGTTGTTTGTGAGGATGATCCACTCGGCGAAGGCGGACGCGGAGTGCGCGTTTTCTCCCGACATCCAGCCGATGTGCCCGACCCCCAGCTCGTTGGCCACGCGTGCCACCACGGGGTGCAGGTTCAGGTGGCGATTCGTGACGTGCACACAGATCACACCGCCCGGTTTGAGGTGGCGGGCGTAAACCTTGAACGCTTCCAGCGTCAGCAAGTGGACGGGAATCGAGTCGCTGCTGAAGGCATCCAGCACCAGCACGTCGAATTGTTGTGGTTCTTCGCGCTCCAGTTGCAGGCGCGCGTCGCCAAGCACCACCTGGACTTCTCCCCGGCAGTTCTCGAGGAACTTGAAGTACTCGTGCGCGAGTTCAAGGTCGCGTTCGTTGATCTCATAGAAGCGGTAGCTGTCGCCCGGCTTGGCGTATGCGGCAAGCGTTCCGGCCCCGAGGCCGACCACGCCCACGCGCATGTTGCGCTGGTCCGGGTAGCTGGTCAAAACCAGTCCAACACCCGAATGCAGGCTGAAGTACGTGGTAGGCACGCGTTGCAGGTCAGGAGCCATGAACTGCAGTCCGTGTACCGTGCTGCCTGAAATCATTTCGCGCGTCCACGCGGCCTGTGTTTCCTCGGGCGGCTCTTTGACCCGCAGCACGCCGTAGAAATTGCGGCTGGCGATGATCGTCTCATCCATCGCGCGCCATGCGCCGTAGCTGAGCGAGAACACGAGCCCCACGGCGATCAGCAGTAGCACCGTCCAGACCCAGCGCGGCTGCCCGCCATGCAGTCGCGACTTCGGGTCTCGCGACAGCCCCACCAGCAGCAACGCATAGGTTGCCAGCATGCCGGCAGGCAACTCGAGATACAGGGAGAATATCGCCGGAGCTACCAGCGCCACGAAAGCGCCGCCAAGGACGCCGCCCAGGGAGATGGAAAGATAGAACCGGGTCAGTTGCGCCGCCGGTGGACGAAGGCGGAATGCTTCGCCGTGGCAGACCATGCAAAATACGAACAGGCCGGCCATCAGGATCACCACGCTTCCCCACAGAGGCAGGTCGTGGGTGAACAACTGGGCCAGCAGCGTGCTGGCGGCCGCTGCGGGCAGCAACAGCATGAACAGCGAGCGCGGGTACCAGCGTTCGCCCGCGAACGTGAAGATGAACGAGAGAAGGTAGAGGCTGAGCGGCAGCACCCACAGGAACGGCACGCTCGCGACGTCGAGGCAGAGCTGGTTGGTGTAGGCCATGAGCAGCGTGGTGCCCGCGCCGGCAAATGCGATCCAGAGCAGCGTATGGTTGCGGCGCTCGGCCGACGGCTGAGATTCCGCCGTGCTTGGCGTTTCCGGCTCCGGAGTTGGCTCAAGGGGGGCGCCGGTTCTGCGAAACGCGCTGACGGCTGAGATGCCGCTCAGCAGGGCAAATGCGATGAAAAGGTACGACCAGTTCCATGCCTGGGCCTCGCGGCCCCAGATCGGCTCGATCACGAACGGGTAGCTGACAAGCGCCATCAGCGACCCGACATTCGAGAGCGCGTACAGCGCGTAGGGTGAACGCTTCGGGAAGCTGCGGGTGAACCAGGCCTGCACCAGCGGCCCCGTTGAGGACAGCGCGAAATAGGGCAGGCCGACACTTGCGCCCAGCAGGGCCAGGATCAACAGCGTCGGCGGCTCGGTGCCTTCCGGTTTCAGACTATCGGGCGGGATGATCGGAAGTGTAAGCAGGCACACGGCCAGCAGCACCAGGTGCACGCCGAGCTGCACTTTCGGATTCAGTCGCAAGCTGAAGTGCGCGTATGCGTAGCCTGCCAGCAGAGCGCCCTGGAAGAAGAGCAGCGCCACGGACCACACCCCCGGCGTGCCGCCGAACCAGGGCAGGATGTAGCGGCTGATCAGCGGCTGCACCTGGAACAGCAGGAACGCGCTGATGAAAATGGTAGCGGCGTAGCGGATCATGGAGTTACCGCGACCAAGCTAGGAGTGGACCTGACCGGAAGCAACCTGCGATCACGCCGGTTTCCTTTTCTTCCACTGGCGGATGTCGTTGCGGATTCGGTCCATGTCGCCGCGGGCGAAACCCGCCACGCGCCGGAACCGGATCACCAGGGCGATGCAGACCAGCATCAGCACTAGCGGCGCCATCGCCACCAGCTTCGCCAGCGCCGGATCGTCGAGCAGGAATTGCAGCGCCCCCGCCACGCTGAACAGCAGCAACGCGACGAGAATCAGCTTGCCCGCGCGGCCGGTGGCGCCTTTTTCGCGCCGCTCAGCCTCGGCCAGCTCGGCCTGCAGCTGGTCGGCCAGTTCCTGCCACTGTTCGGCGGTCAGTTCGTTCACTAGGGCAATCCCTTTTCCTGGCGGGCCAGCTTGCGCAACGTGAGGTCGATCTTCTCAATCTGTTGCTGGGCGCTCCACTTCACCTGCAGCATGCCGACACCGCCTCCGCCGCCAACCAACAAGGCCGGCAGCGCCCAGATCACGATGCTGCCCTGCGTGGCCCAGAAGATGAGGGTGATGGCAACCGACAGTCCAACACCTGCCAGGATGCACACGATTGCGAAAAGGTTGAACTTCGCTGCTTTCGCGTCGAGTGCAGACTTGACCTTCGCCAGATCTCCCGGCGTTGGCTCCGGTCTTGCCGCTGGCAGTTTCACGAGCTTGTTATTCATGCAGTAGTTTCTCGATCAGTTCCAGGTAACGTTGCAGCGCGCCTCTTGAAGCCAGCAGCCGGGCCTGGCCGGCCTTGCCGATCTTCTCGCGCCGGGCCGGGTCTTGCAGCAGGGATTTGATCTCGCGCTCCAGCCCCGCGCCATCCTGAACTTCAATCGCGCCGCCGATCTCCTTCAGCTCGCGCACGGTGGCCCTGAAGTTGTGCGTGTGCGGGCCGAACAGCGTCGCCTTGCCCAGCGCCACCGGCTCCGCCATGTTCTGGCCGCCGTGCGGAATCAGCGAGCCGCCGATGAACACTACTTCCGCCACGGCGTACACGGCCGCCAACTCGCCCATGGTATCCAGCAGGATCACGGCGTCGGCGGGCGCGGGATTCTCGGGTGTGAGCGCGCTGCGGTTGACCCAGCGGATGCCGGCCTTACTCAGCAACTCACATACGGACTCGTAACGCTCGGGGTGGCGCGGCACCAATACACAGCGGCAGTCCAGGCGCGGCAGCATTTCCACGAGAATCTCGTGCTCGCCGGGGTGGGTGCTGCCGCAGACCAGCACCGGCCGATCATCCAGGCTGAACAAGGTGCGGAACAACGCGGCCTTCTCTGCGTCCGGCTCACCCTTCAGCGAGTCGTACTTTAAGTTGCCGGCTACCATCACGTGGCCCGCGTCCAGTGTCCCGAGTCCCGTGTCGTTGCTCTCGACCCGGGACGCGGGACCCGGGACACCGGACAGCTCTTTCGCCCTGTCGGCATAGGTCTCGTCCTGCATCGCCCAAACACTGATGGCCTCGTAGGCCGGCTGCAGCAGCCACTTGAAGCGACGGTAGTTAGCGAAGCTCTTTTCGCTGATGCGGCCGTTGGCCAGCAGCACCGGCACACCGGCGCGCCGCGCGTGCATCAGCCAGTTAGGCCACAGCTCCAGCTCGACGAGGATCAGCAGTCTGGGTTGCAGGAGGCGGAAGAACTTGGCCACCACCCAGCTCAGGTCCACGGGCGAATAACAGTGGTAGTAGTCGCCGAAGTCGCGGGCCGCGATCTCGGCCGCGGTCTTGGTGGTGTAGGTGATCACGATGTCGTGGTCAGGGTGCCGAGTGCGCAGCGCCGCCAACAGCGGCTTGATCTGCAGCAGTTCGCCCACGCTGACCGCGTGCACCCAGATGGAAGGCCTGTCGCTGCCGCGCGGCGGCAGGCCGCCCAGTCGTTGCCGCAGCCCCGCCCGGTACTTGCCGGTGGTCAGGTACTTGAACAGGAACCAGGGCCAGATCAATCCGGCCAGCCACAGGTAACCCAGGTTGAACAACCAGCGCCGCATGGATGCCTTCTAAACTGCTCACGCGAAGGCGCGAAGGATACGCGAAGGCCGCGAAGAACTGCCGAAAATCAGGAATGCGTCCTTCGCGCTCTTCGCCTCTTCGCGTGGGCAGTTGCCGTTCTAGTTGCGCGTTGCCGCGCGGGTCAAGGCGTGGCAGTATCAGGCCACTGAGACGAAGATGCGACATGTAACCGCAATCATGCTTCTGCTGTTGATCACCGGTTGCGCGGGCAGCCGCTTGCCGGCCCCCCGGGGCGCCACGGAGTCAATCGGGACCAGGGCGCAAAGCGAGGCGTTCTTCCAGTCAGCCCTTCGGGAATTTGCCGCACAGCAACTGGAAGCGGCGGACAAGCTGTTCGGCGAGCGCCAATACGACGACGCCCGAGCAAAATATGAGGAAGCCGTAAAAGAAGCTGCCGACGTGCCGGACAACAGCCTGCTGGCAGAAGCCTATGCGCAGATCGCACGCACGTACGGCATTGAAGGAAAGTTTGAGGACGGCAGACCCTGGCTGGCCAGGGCCAAAGCGGTTGCCAGTCCGGATGAGCCGATGGGTTGGTCGCGGTACCTGGGCGTGCGGGGACGTTTTGAGTGGCAAGATGAGAAAGACAATGAGAAGGCGAAACGGACCTTCATCGAGATGTACGAGTACTGCAAGCAAGCGGAACTTTTCTCACGCGAGCTTGATGCCGCCCACATGGTCGCCATCGTCGGCACTCCGGATGAAAAGGTCGAATGGTCCCTCAACGCAATCGCCGCTGCGGAGAAAGGCGGAGAAAAGAACTGGCTGGGGCCGCTGTGGAACAACCTGGGCTGGACCTACGAAGAACGGGGCGAGTACGACAAGATGCTCGAGGCGCTGCTCAACGCCCGCAAGTACCACTACGAAGCGGGCAACGAGCACACGCAACTCGTAGCCGATTTTGGCGTTGCCCGCGCTTACTGGCGTAATGCCGACCTGACCGAATCGCGCAAGTGTCTAGATGACGCTCGCAATCGAGCGCTGCAGCGCCACGAGGCCGACCCCGAAGACACGGAGAAGGGCGAATGGGTCGGCTGGGGGCACGTCTACCTCGGAGACCTGTTGGTCAGCGAAGACAAGCCCGCGGAGGCACTCCAGCACTTTAAGCTCGGTCGGCCGTACCTGATCAAGTCCGGCATCGAGAACTGGTGGCCCGAAGGATTGAAGGAACTCGACGACAAGATCGCCAAACTCGAAAACACCGGCGGCGAATAGTATCCTGTGTTCCCCCTCGTTTTCCCCTGGGTCGCGCCATGTGGCGGCTGTTACTTCTGCTCATCCCGCTGTTGCTGATCGCATGTGACGGTGACGAACCCGGCAGGTGCGGCGTGGGACCCTCGCCCGTTTCCGCTTACAGTGTGATCGGCCCGGCGCCCGGCGGCACGGCCGACCCGGACGGCGGCGCGCCCGTCAACCTGACCATCACTGGCACGATCAGCTTCGACCGCCTGCTCGTGACCGCTGCCGGCCTTGACCTGCTGAACCCGGTCAGCACCGCCGCCGCCGACGTGCTGGTGGAAGCCGTGGCACACAGCAACATCAACAACGTGCTGGGCAGCACCAGCGCCGACGCGTCCGGCGCTTACAGCCTCAACTTCAGCACCACGGTGGACTACTACATCCGCGCCCGCGCCCAGTGCGGCAGCGGCAGCGACATTGACCGGGTGTTTCACTCCCAGACCGTGCCCCCGCTCGTGCATGCCGTGCCCGGCCAGGTCCTGAACCGCGCGGCCGGCAGCCAGGTCGTCAACCTGCACGCGGCTGCGGATGCATCCAACCGAGCGGGCGCCTTCGCCGTTCTGGACACCGCACGGCGCCTGCGCGCCGCCTGTACGATTCCGGCCTTGGGTCCGCTCGATTTATTCTGGGGCATGGGCAACGCCGGCACCCGCTGGCTCAAGGACGGCGGCGGGCAGACCATCACGCTCGCCACCGGCACGGATCTCGATGGCCCTGGCGGCAATCCTTCCATCTACCTGCTGGGCGGCACGGCCGCGGATCTGCTGAACAGCGACCATGACGAGTTCGACGAGACGGTGATCGCCCACGAATGGGCCAGCTTCCTGCAACTCACCCAAAGCCGCGACAACAACTTCGGCGGCGTGCACTTCGGCGAAGAGCTGCTTTTCAGCGCCAGCTACAGCGAGGGCGTGGTGACCGCCATCGGCTGCGCGCTCCTTGGCCAGCGCGTGTACCGCGATACCCGTGGCTACGTTGGCGGCGGCAGCAGCATGCAGTTCGAATTCGATTGCGAGTCCGGCATCGTGCCGGGCAGCGGCGCGGGCTATGGCAACGAGTTCCGGGTCACCCGGGCGACCTGGGACCTGCTTGATGGCGGCACAGGCGGCCCGACCGACAATGACGCCGACCCAGCCAATGTAGCGCTGGCTGACTTCCTGGGCAGCTTCACCGACCTGAAGACCCGCGCCGCACCCTACGAAGTCGCCTGGATGGCGAGCCTGCTGCAGGAACTGGTTGACGACGCGCACCTGACCGTGGGGGATGCCAACACCATCATGACCGCGCAGGGCGCCGCGTTTCCTCCCACGGGCGGCGATGGCTTCCCGGCTGTGCTGATTGTAGGAGCGGCGGCGACCAACGGCGCGCTGGATGCCTGGTCGGGCGCAGACCCTAACCCGGTGCTGGGCCCGCAGGCGAACGGTGTGTGGCGGCTGGAGCTGGCGGCGCCTCAAACCGTGACCATTGATGTGACAAACACCACCGGCGCTTACGATCCGGCGGCGCACCGACTGGACCTTTCCCTGCACGACCTGTCGCGTAACATCATTGCGCAACACGTTGGTGACACGGCAGACAAGACAGTGACGGTCAGCCTTGGTGCGGGCACTTACATCGTCCGAGTGCAGCATCTGCCCGCGTCACAGGCGAGTTCAGCGCCGGTCACCTTCAGTGTCCAGGCACAGTAGCCGCCTTGTATTTGGGTGCATCTTGGCTAAACGGTAAGTCTGTTTTGGTTCGAAGCCTGTGGGGAACATCCGTGTTTCGTGACGAAACGCGGTAACGCCATGCCATACCTCGAAATCAAACTAGGGCCGGACACCATGCTCCTGCGTTTCGTGGGGCGCATCGACTACGTATTCGGACGTCTTCCCAAAGCCGACGTGCAGTTGCGCGACATGAAGGTATCGCGCCTGCACACCCAGGTTTTCATCGACAGCCGCGGCAACGCCTTCATGCGCGACCTGGGCAGTTCGGGCGGTACCTGGATCAACAACCAGCGCTTGCGTCGCGGCGTGATTGCGCCCCTGACCGACGGCGCCAAGTTCCGCATCGGGGAATCGCGCCTGACCTTCTACGACGCGGAGCCGCCGGTCAACGCAATCGAGCCGCCGGGCCACAGCATGCCGCGCGGGCTGATTCGCACCAATGCACGTGAACGCTTCTTTGAAGCCGAGGCCACCGTGCTGGCCATGGACAAGGTTGATCCGGAAACCCAGAGCGGCCCGGCGGAGCCTCCACCCGAAATCAAGCCCTCGGATTTTGCCGACAGCCCCAAGGACCTGGAACAAAAGGCTCCGGCCCCAGCGCAGCCGCAGGCTCGCGTGCCGGGCAAGAAGCGCACGACAGGTATCGTGGAAGCGCCGTGGGAGAAGCCGTCAGGTGCTGAGCCGGCGAAGGAGAAACGCGTTACCATCCCGCCGCCGACCCGCGGCGGGGCGCAGCCCGGCAAAGCGCCTCCGCCGCCGATGCCATCCGCGGACATCGATGAGTTGGGTAACTTCTCCGCGCCCGGCGCGAGCCCGGCACCGCAGCGTCCTGCTCCGGTTCGTCCGTTGCCGCCTCGCCGGGCAGCGCAGCCCGAAGACGGGCTGGACGAAACCGGACGCACCTCGCGCGAGCCCGTGATTCCCGAGCCGGCGGCCTTCCAGCCCCCTCCGCCGATAGCGGGCGACATGCCGCCCGGCGATGCGGCGGAAGAAGCGCCTCCGCCGCGCCTGGGCATGCCCACTGTCAGGCTGGAACGCCCGGCGCTGCAGGATCGCCAGAAGCAGATCGAACAGGAAGAGGCCGAAGAAGCCGCCCTGTTGAAGATCCCCACCGCGTCCGTGAAGCCCGATGCCACGCCGGCACAGGAAGAAATCGAAACCGAACCGCAGATCGGCGTGGTTGCGCCCCGTTCCGACACGCCGGTCGCGTCCGACGAGGAAGAGCTCACGGACGACCAGATCACCGAATACCTGGGTGGCAGCGTCTCGGGGCGATTTGGAGACATCGACTTCGGTGACCCTTCGGCCGACGGCGCGGAAGAAGAGGCGGGTGAAGAAGTCAGCTTTGGTGGCGCGGCCGCCAAAGTTGGACTCTCCGACGATTCAGAAATCGACCTGATCGATGAGGAACCTGCCCCGCCCGTCGAGGTGAACCGGGAGGACGGGTCCGGTGCCGAAGAAGCAGAGGACGAGCCGGCCGGAGTGAACACCTCGATGTTGGGCGGCACCACCGCGATTTCCGAGGAAGCGGTCGAAGAAGCAGTTGAACCAGAAGAAGTCGAGGAAGCAGTCGAAGAGGCAGACGGACAAACCGGGGAAGCTGCCGAGGAAACCGGTACGGACGCCGAGCAACAGGGCGCGACCGTTGAAGACGTGCCGGAGTACGAGCATGCGACGCCGCCGCCGCCGTCCCGCGAAGGCGCCACGGCGGACCGCGCATTCAAGCCGCGCAAGACGCGCAAGCTGATGAAGCGCCGCCGCGAAACCGGCAAGATCACCGACAAGAAGAACCTGACGCCCCTGCCCCAGGGCGCACAGACCGTGCACGTGCCGCCGCCCGACATGGACCAACCCATCGTGCCCGGCGCTAAAACCATGTTCATCCCCAAGCCCGACGACGCCAAGCTCTCGCGCCCGGCGCCCGAGGATGACGAAACCGGCCGGGCGCCACAGCCCGAAAGCGAAAAGGCCACCGGCAAGCCCAAGCTGCTGGCCGAAAACCGCGAGCGCAAATCGCTCGAGGACATGGCCGAGGGCCCGGGCGGTGACACGGTCGCCATGCCGCCCGCGATGATGAAGCAACTGCAGTCCGAACTGCGGGAAAAGAAGGAAGAGCCACCGACCATCGGCGACAACCCCACGGTCAAGCTCGCGGGCGATGACGACGAGGAAGAAGATTTCGTGCTGGATGAAGACTACGCCTTCTTCACTCCGCCGCCGCCCACCCGCAAAGCGCGCGAAGCAGCGGCACGCGCCGGCAATGAAAGCGACGTCATCAACGCCAATGATTTCCTGGGCGAATCGGAAAAGCTGCCCGGCGACAAGAAGGCCGCATCAAAGGACGACCCCGAAACGTTGGTTGACTGAGAAGTGGTCAGTGGCAAGTGGTCCGGTGCGATCAGGGAATTATGACTGACCACGGAACACTGGCCGCTGGCCACCCTGCCATGACAGGAGCCGTGATGAAAACCCGAACCCACCGCTGTGGAGACCTTGGCAAGGAACACGTCGGCCAGACCGTCACGGTCTGCGGCTGGGTGGACACCAAGCGCGACCGCGGCGGCGTGGCGTTCATCCTGCTGCGCGACGTGGCAGGCAAGGTGCAGCTGACCTTCGCCGAGGAAATCAACCCGGAGTTGCTGCAGGCCACTCGTGAAGCGCGCGGTGAGTTCGTGCTGTCGGCCACCGGCAAGGTGCGCGAGCGCGACAAGGAAAACAAGACTACCACCATCGCCACCGGCGAGATCGAGATCGCCGTCGAGAGCTTCGAGATTCTCAACACGGCGGTGACGCCCGCCATCGAAGTGCGCGACGATTTGAAATGCGACCCCGAGTTGCGCTTAAAGCATCGCTTCATTGACCTGCGCCGTCGCCCCATGCAGGCCATGCTGCAGGCCCGCGCCAAGCTGATTTCCGCCGCCCGCGCCACGCTCGAGGCCGAGGGCTTCCTCGACGTCGAGACGCCCATCCTGTACAAGCGCACGCCCGAAGGCGCGCGCGACTTCATCGTGCCCAGCCGCGCCCACCGCGGCCAGTTTTACGCGCTGCCGCAGTCGCCGCAGCTGTTCAAGCAACTCTGCATGATCAGCGGCCTGGACCGTTACTTCCAGGTCGCCCGCTGCTTCCGCGACGAGGACAAGCGCGCCGACCGCCAGCCCGAGTTCACCCAGATCGACATCGAGATGAGCTTCGTCAACCGCGACGAGGTGATGGCGCTGTTCGAGAAAGTCGTCGCGGCCGTGTTCAAGGCCCTGCGCGAGGACAAGCGTTTTAAAGACCAGTCCTGGCCGGTGCTGAGCGAAAGCAGCGTCACCCCGCCCTTTGAGCGCATGAGCTACGAGCAGGCCATGCGCGACTACAGCATCGACCGGCCGGACTTAAGATCGCGCGACCTTAAACTCACCGACCTGACGCAGTGGGCTGCGGGTTGCAGCTTCAACGCCTTCAAGGGCGTGGCCGAAAAGCAGGGGCTGGTGAAGGGCCTGCGCTGCCCCGGCATGGCCGAGCAGTTTAGTACCGGCCAGCTCAAGAACCTCGAGCGCGACGCCAAGGGCATGGGCGCTGCCGGACTGGCGAACCTGAAGGTGACCGCGGCCGGGTTGGAGGGCGGCATCGCCAAGTTCATCCCCGAGGCCGAGCAGCAGGCGATGATCGCCGCCTTCGGCGCGCAACCCGGCGACCTGCTGCTGATCTGCGCCCACGAGAAGCACAAGGTGGTGCACGCGGTGATGCACAACATGCGGCTGCTGATCGCCGACAAGCTTGGCCTTAGCGACAACAGCAAGTTCGCGATCAGCTGGGTGGTGGACTTCCCGCTATTCGAATACCGCGAAGAAGACGAGAAGCTGTTCGCCAGCCATCACCCGTTTACCCTGCCGCAAGACGCCAGGCGCGTGGCCGAGATGGCCGAGATCAGCCGCAAGGGCCACGAGCCGCACCCGGTCGCGCGCATGCTGCGCGGCGGCGTGAAGCTCGAGGACGTACTGGCCCTGCGTAACAACCAGTACGACCTGGTGATCAACGGCATCGAGATCGCCGGCGGCAGCATCCGCATGCACCGCACCGACTGGCAGGCCGACGTGTTCGAGCTGATCGGCATCACCAAGGAAGAGGCCGAGAAGAAGTTCGGCTTCCTGATGTCCGCGCTCGCCCACGGCGCGCCGCCCCACGGCGGCATCGCATCCGGCGTGGACCGCTTCCTGATGCTGTTGCTCGGCCTCGACAACATCGCCGACGTGATCGCGTTCCCCAAGTCCGCCACCGGCCGCGACCTGATGATCGACACCCCCAACGAGGTCGAGCCGCTGCTGTTGAAGGAACTGGGCGTCGAGATGAAAAAGGAGTAGGACAAGTGGGACAGGTATGACAGGTGGGACCTATCATGTGTCCCACTAGTCCCACAGGACCCACAGTGTCTGCACTCTTCTACAGCATCACACACCGGCCCTATGTGTTCATCTTCCTGCTGGCCTTCCTGGCCTTCAGCTGGATGGAGCAGGGCAAGCTGCGCACACTGATCTGGCTGGTCAGCGGCTACCTGGTGGCCCTGGCGGCCGAGTGGGCCAGCGTGAACCCGGACATCCGCGTGCCCTTCGGCTACTACGTCTATCACCACGACGTGCTGGCCAACGACCTGACCATTTTCGGCGTGCCGTTCTTTGACAGTTTGTCGTTCGCCTTCCTGAGTTACGTCAGCTTCTCTTTCGCCCAGTTCTTCATGTCGCCACTGTGGCGGCGCGGCTTTGATTACCAGCGCGTCACCTCGCGCGGCATACGCAATTCGCCCGCCACGCTGTTCTTGGGTGCCGCGCTGATGACCCTCATCGACGTGGTGGTTGATCCCGTGGCGCATCTCGGCCGTCACTGGTTCCTGGGCGACATCTACCACTACCCTTCTCCGGGCTATCACTTCAGCGTGACGATGGCCAATTACGCGGGCTGGTTCGTGGTGGGCTGGGTCATCATCTTCATCAACCAACGCGTGGATGCCCTGATGGCCGCGCGCGAGCTGGCAAGCGGCAAAGCCGTGACACTGCCCTATGTGCCGGCCAAGGGCCTGTTCGCGCCGCTGTTCTGGGGGGGCATCCTGCTGTTCAACCTGGGCGTGATGGCGTGGCTGGGCTGGTCCTACCAGCCGGAGCCGGGCGTCGAGTTCGACGCGCCCGAGGTGCGCAAGCTGTTCATCTCCAGCTGCTTCGTGGTGGCGCCGGTGCTGCTGCTGGCCGCGGTCCAACTAATCAAGCCCTCCAATCGGCCCAGCGACGCGGAACTTACCGCCTGGCTGGCCGACTACCCCAGTCCGAAACTGGCCTCGCGTATCCCGTAGTAATCCGGAACCCAGCCTCAAGAATTTCGTCACAACACTGGCCGTGCGTGTTCGTTGATAGATAATCAGGCTCATAGCTGAGCCCCGAGTTCGAATCCCCGGGTTGCATCGAGGCAGGAGATTTCCATGCGCAAGACTTTGATGGGGGCGGCGCTGTTCGCCCTGCTGACGGGCGCGATCGCCGCCCAGGACGAAGAGGCCCAGCCGGGGGCGAAAATCCTCGAGCGCACCAGGGCCGACTCGGCGCTGCTGCTGCCCCAGGCCGGCAGCGGCGGCTCGGACAAGTCGCGCCTCAACGTCTCTGAGCAGAAGCAGACCGAGTTCAAGGTCGAGGTCGAAGGCTGCGATAAACTCAAGGCCTTCCTGTCCACGCCCATCGGCCTCGACAAGTCGCGCAAGTATGCCCTGGTGATCGCCCTCAACGGCAGCGGCTACGAGACCGCCGACGATCTCAAGAGCGCCGCCCGCCTTTCCTCCGGGCGCGACCCGCTGCTTCTGGCTTCGCTGCAGTACTCGGCCGAGCGCGCCATCAACGAGGACATCAGCGTGATCGAGCCGCTGGTCGAGCCCGAGAAGCTGCAGGAGGCCTTCGGCTGGCTGCTCAAGAAAGTGATGACCGACCAGCCCGTGGACCCGCAGCGCGTCTTCCTGTTCGGCGGGCGGGGCGCCAACGACGAGGCCGTGGCGTGGGCAAGACAACTGTGGGAGGACGACCCGGACGCTTTTCCCTTCCGCGCCTGCCTCTACGATGGCCCAATGTGGGGCTTCGACGCCGAGGCCGCGCCGCCCGTTCCCACGGTGTTCTCGGTAATGGACTGGGACGTCGAGGGCATCGACGAAAAGGAAAAGAAGCGTTCACCCGCGGCCTTCGCCAACAAGCTGATGGCCCGCGGCGTGCCCGCCGAGTACCACATCTTCAAGGCCGACTTCATGACGGCCGAGCCCGAGCGCTTGATCCAGATCCACCGCGCGGCGATCAACCGCCTGGGCGGCCCGGGCGCTGAGGAATACCCGCCCGACGAAAGCCGCTACCTGGGCACCAAGACCGCGGCCGACGATTTGCCCTGGAGCGAGCACAAGGACCCCTGGGCGAACGAGGTGATCGCCTACGCAAAAAGCGAAGACTGGAAACTGGCATGGGAGCGCGGCAACAACGTGCTCAACGACAAGAACATCAAGACCAAGGAGAAGCGCGAGCTGAAGGATTTCATGAAAGAGTTCGAGAAGTACGTGAAGTCCGAACTCGAGCGCCTCGACGCCTCGATCCAGAAGAGCATCAAAGCCGACTTCTGGCCCAACACCTGGCACTGGCAGCGATTGAAGGCGATGCAGGAAGCCTTCGGCGAGCTGGACTGGTACAAGAAGAAGAACTACGCCCAGACGCTGGAAACCCTCAAGACCTACGGTCCCGCCAAACGCGACCAGGCCCGCAAAGAGAAGCTGTTCGAGGCCGTGAAGCTTGAGCTTGAGGGCAAGCGCGATGAGGCCAAGAAGATCTACCAGGAAATCGCCGGGCAGAAGAAGGATGACGGCGGCGTCAGCACCTGGCCCTACGCCGCAGAGTATCGCCTGAGCTGGTGGATGTCCGTTGAGTAGGGGGCCGGCGGTGGCGCGGGTTTGCGCCCGCGCCACCGCCAGATCATCCGTTTGTCAAATCCCGCAGAATGCTTGCCCGCTGCGCCCCGCGCTGCATGATGGTTTACCGCGTGCGGCGGCAGTTTCGGGAGCTGGCATGACTGGGCGAATTCGCTGGTGGCTGAGCGCCGCCGTTCTTCTGTATTTCACCTCCATCGCGATCGGCCAGGAAGCGCCCGAGGCGGCCACCAAACCCGGCCAGCGCATCATCGAGCGCGCGAAGGCCGATGCTTCGAAACTGCTGCCCCAGCGCGGCCTGGGCGGCGACGACAGCGCCAAGGTCGAGCCCGACAAGACCAAGTTCGAGACCGTGAAAATCGAGGTCGAGGGCTGCGAGAAAATGGAGGGCTACGTCGCCTTGCCCGAAGAGCTTGACACGTCAAGGAAGTACGCCTTGATGTTCACCTTCCACGGCAACGGCGACGTGGGTTCCGGCCGCGTCAAGAACGTCGCGCGCATCACCACCTCGCGCGACCCGGTGATCACCATCGGCGTGCAGTACCAGCAGCTGCTGGAGGACGGCAAGGGCAAGATGGGCCAGCCCACGCTCGCCACGCCGGAGAAGATCATCGAGGGCTCGCGCTGGTTGCTCGACAAGGTGATGAAGGACCAGCCCGTTGACCCCGAGCGCGTGTTCGTCAGCGGCTTCTCGTGGGGTACCAGCTGGGCCAGCGGCTGGGCCGGCAAGGAATGGCGCGACGACCCCGAGCACTTCCCCTTCCGCGCCATCTTCCTCTACAGCAGCGGCGGCGCCGTCAAAAAGGAAACCTGCCCGCCCTGCCCTTGGATCTGCACCGTCGGCGCTGACGAAACCGCCGTGCTCGGCAGCATCAACGTGGTCGAGAGCGTGCGCCACTTCAGCAACGTGCTGGCCGCCTGGGGCGTGCCCGTGCAGTACCACGAAATCCCTAAGATGGGCCACGCCGTCAACGGCCGCTGCCACCAGGTCACACGCGACGTGATCAACGAGCTGGGCGGGCCGGGCATGCAGGCCTACGCCACGGCCGACAGCACGGAGACGCCCGAGCCGCTGGCGTTCGAAGCCGGCGATGACCCCTACGTGAAGGAAGTGATCGGGCTGTGCAACGCCGACAACTGGCGCGGCGCGCTGGACCGCATTCAAGCGATCGAAAAGGACAAGTCGATCCCCAGCAAGGCAAAGCGCGAGGTGAAGAAGTTCGACAAGGAGATCGAGAAGATCGCCAAGAAAGAAGTGAAGCGTGTGGATGAGCTGGTGGCCGAAGCCATCAAGGCCGAGAAGCTGCCGCCGGCCTGGCAGGTGAAGCGCCTGCGCGCGATCAGCGAGACCTGGGCCGACGAAAGCTGGATCAAGGGCAAGGGCTACGACGCGCGGCTGGCCGCGCTGGGCGACGACTACCCGCCGGTCAAGCGCGAACACGAACGCGAGCAAATGCTGCGCGACGCACTGGCGCTGGAATCAGCGGAAGGCAAGCGCGCCGAGGCCAAGAAGAAGTATGAAGAACTGGCCGCGCGCGCCAACGAAGACGAAGGCAAGTCCCCCTGGCCCAAGGCCGCAAGCTACCGCCTGAGCTGGTGGATGGACCTGGAGTAGCCCAGTGGCATCGCCTTCCAGGCGATGAGTAGTTCCATCGGCTTCAAGCCGATGGAGGCCACGTGCGGAGGCACGTCGTTCGCGTGAAGCAGTAATGCGGCTGCGTTAAAGCACCGGGCAGAACAATCGCAACCAGTTATAGCCGTCCGTGTTCCATGCACAGGAGACTCCCATGCGCCTGATTGCCGCCTGTCTGCTGCTGCTTGCCTTGGCGCCGTTCGTGATCGCAGACGACGACGCCGAAGACCCCTGGCGGACCACCTTGACCGACGTCGCCATTCCCATGCGCGACGGCAAGACACTGGCCGCCAACGTGCTGCTGCCCGAAAAGCGCGGCAAGTACCCCTGCATCCTGGTACAGACGCCCTACGACAAGGACCGCATGGGCCGCGAGTACGGCGACAAGACCAGCGAGGTCGGCCGCGGCAGCGACAAGGCCTGGTCGCAGTTCGACCGCGAGCACTACGCCTACGTGTTCGTGGACTGGCGCGGCTTCTACGGCAGCAAGGCCGCCATGGAGGGCGTAAACCGCCTGAAGTGGAAGCGCGGCCAGGACGGCTACGACTGCGTCGAGTGGTGCGCCACCCAGCCCTGGTGCGATGGCAAGGTCGGCACCTGGGGCGGCTCGGCGCTGGGCAAGCAGCAGTTCGACACGGCCGCCGAGCAGCCGCCGCACCTGGTGTGCTGCGCGCCGCTGATCGCCTACCAGGGAAACCGCTACGAAAGCTACTATGAAGGCGGCGTGCAGCTGGAAGCCCACACCAAGAGCCTTGACCGGCTGGGATTCGGCGTGAGCAAGTTCGTGACCGATAACCCCCTGCCCGGTACGCGGCTCTGGACCTTCGCGTTGAGCCAGAGCTATCACCCGGAGAAGATCAACGTGCCCTGCCTGCTGATCAGCGGCTGGTGGGACAACTACCCGCGCGAAGTGATCCAGCAGCACGCGGACCTGCTAAGCCAGGGCACGGGTAAGGCCAAGGAGAGCAAGCTGGTGATGGGCCCCTGGTCGCACACGGCCATTGATGTCAGTGAGCAAGGCGACCTGAAGTACCCCGAGGCAGAAGACTACTCCACGAAGATCACTCTGAAGTTCTTCGACCACTACCTGCGCGGCCTTGAGGACAGCGGGTGGGAAGACGTGCCCGTGGTAAGCGCCTTCCAGTGCGGCGAGAACAAGTGGCACGGCGCGGAAAGCTGGCAGAAGCTGGCGGGTAAGCACACCAGTTACTACCTCAATGCGGACGGCGTCCTCAGCACCAACAAGCCCTGTACCGCAAGCGAAGAACAACCACTGACACGTCAATACAAGTTTGACCCGAAAGATCCCTCTCCCGCCATCGGCGGCCGAAACCTGCCACCCCTGACCCACGGGCCCAAGGAGATTTCCAAGATCGCCGGCCGCAAGGACGTGCTGGTTTATGCCACCGACAAGCTGGCCGAGCCGCTGGCGATCCGCGGCGAAGTAGAGCTGACCGTGTACTTCAGTTGCAACCGTGTGGACACGGACATCCACCTGCGTCTGTGCGACGAGGCCCCGGACGGCAAACTGTACCTGGTGGGGGAGACCATCCAGCGCGCCAAGCTGCGCGACGGCAAGACGGTGCAGGAACTCAAGCCCGGCGAGACCTACAGCCTCACGCTGAAGCTCGCGCCCCACGCCTACTCCTGGCGACAAGACCACAAGCTGAAGCTGATCGTCACCGGCGGCAACAGCCCACGGTACGAGCTCAACAGCCACACCGGCGCGGACCACTACGACAAGGCCAAGGCGCTGGATGTCGAGGTAACTCTGTTCCACGACGCCGACCACCCGGCCGAGCTGCGATTGCCGCGGTAGGGGCCGCCCCATGTGGCGGCCCGGGCGGACCAGGGCGGCCACATGGGGCCGCCCCTACTCGGGGTCCGAGCCGTCGGCGCGTTTGCCGGTGCTGGTCTTCTGGGGCAGGGCCGGGTGCTGGTCCCAGGTGAAGTGGCGCTTGGGAATGATGCCGCGCTGGATGAACTCGCTCTCGGCCTGCTCTTTGTCCGTGCGCGCGTCCCACTGCAGCACGCACACCTCGTGCACGTTGTTCTCGAAGAATTGCATCCGGAAGTTGTATGTCCCGGGCACCAGGTGCACCCAGTCGCCGGTCTTCTCGCGCTGGTAGTGCAGGTTGTCGTCGGCCAGCACCAGGTTGTCATCGAGCCACACCAGGATCCCGTCGTCGCTGCGACAGGTGAAGCGGTAGTCGCCCTCGGTCTCGATGATCAGCGCGCCGAACCACTCCACGGCAAAGGTCTCGGCCGGGAAGGGCAGGTCGAACTGGTTGGCGTTTTCGAAGTTCACCCAGGCGTCTTTGCGCACCTGGAAGCAGGCCAGGGGTTCCGGGTCGGGCATCTGCGTGTAGCCGCCCGGGTTGGGCAGGTCGTAGTAGTAGGCGATCAGACCTTTGTTCTGGACATCAATGTAGAAGGGCTCGCTGGTCACCACGGTCAGGCGCGCGACGATGGCCCCCTCGCCCAGGCCGCTCGGCAGCACGGCCTGGCAAGTGCGGATCATGCCGCCGCCGTTGCCGGTTTCGGTCTGCGTGACCGTGTACTCCAGCGGCACGCCGTCCACGGTGAGGTTAACCGGCGCCGCCAGCACCTCGGCGTTGCCGAACACCTCCAGGTTGAACTCGAACAACTGGCCTTCGCGGATCGACGGCCGCGTGGTGGTGATGTCGTAGGGCAGGATCGGCGGCTGCTCGCCCTCGGCGAAGAGCGGCTTCGCGCTCACAATGCGCGGCGGCTTGGGCGGCACAACGGGCGGGAAGAACAGTTGGAAGGGCAGCACGCTGTCTTCCGCCCAGGCGATGCCGGAGCCGCCTTCGGGGTTCTTCTCCGCGGGCACGCTGACCATCTTCACGATCTTGAGCCCGGCCGGGCCGGTCTCGCTGGTCCAGTCGATGCTGAGGGGCAGGTAGTGCTCCTCTCGGTTGCTGACTTCGAAGTCGAGCGTGGTCAGGTTGAACGTGCCGCCGGTTTGCGCGGCCGTCTCGCGCATTTGCTCGCCCAGCCTCACGCGCAGGCGGCCGTAGGTCTGGAAGCGCACCAGCGCCATCTGGCCCTCGGGCACCCAGCCGGCCGGGATGCCGAGCTTGCCTTCCCAGTGGCAGGCCAGCGGGTTGTTGCGGAAGCCAAGGTCGATGTCCGCGCGAGTCTCGAACATGAAGTCGCGCTCAAGCCGCACCACGTCAGGCTTGTGCAGCGTGTCGTCAATGAAGTCGTAGTTCGACCAGCCAGCCAGGTTGTGCCATGAAGCGAACAGGCCGTACTGCGTGGTGACAGTGAAGTCCACTGAGTTTGACGGAACGGCGTTCGCGTACTCCGGTTGAATGCTCCCGAAACTTCCGCCACCGCCCGCTGCGGTCGCCTTGAACACGATCACTTTGCCGGTTGTTGCACCGACCGAGATGCGAACCTTCAGCGAAGTGTCGCTGTGCTCAAGAATCGCCGCGGCCTGTCCGGCGATCTGAACCCGGATCAG
This sequence comes from Planctomycetota bacterium, assembly GCA_020638635.1. Taxonomy (GTDB): domain Bacteria; phylum Planctomycetota; class UBA8742; order UBA2392; family UBA2392; genus JACKID01. Next base: position 356,630 of record JACKIE010000001.1, on the reverse strand, counting down.
AGGCGGCAGCTTTGGCAAGTCCTCCAGCTTCACCGACATTGCGGGGCTTGTGTCGCCGTCGAGGTTCTGGCCGAAAATCGTGATCTCGTCGCCGATCTCACCCTCATACCTGCTGAGCTTGGTAATGATCGGCGCGTTGTCGCTCCAGAGCGCCTCCGGCAACATCAGCATTTCCGGCGGCACCGGGATCGGCTTGCTCTGCCCCTCCGGTACGTACATGAAGTTGCAGGCTGCCAGCGGATCAACCGGGCTGCCGTTTTCGCCCTCCATGTAATCGATGCGGATCGGGTGCAAACCGGCCGTCAAGGTCAGCACGGTGCTGACCTCGGTGTAGTCGCGCATGTCGTTGTACAGCACGCTTTCGCCGTCCAGCGTCACCACGCCGGTGTAGTCGGCGCCTAAATACAGCCAGTAATCGCCGGCCTCCTTGATCACCAGGAAGCCCTCCCACACGCCCATGAAGTTGCGCTTGTCGAAGGGCAGGTCGGCCCAGGCGTCCTTGCTGGGGAAGTACACCTGCGGGTCAATGCGCGTGATTTCGGGCGTGCGCTGGGCCAGTTCGGGCTGGTCCGGGTCCAGCAGCGCGTTGAGCGGCAACTGGCTGAAAGCGTAGTACTTCGCGTACAGGCCGCGCCTGTCCTGCATCAGCTTGGGGCTGATCTCGGACAGCTCCTTCTTGCCCGCCTCTTTTTCCAGCTTGCGCGTGCGCGGCCGCACGTTGCCCAGGCTCTGGTTGGGCGGGCGCTTGATCGCCTTCAGTTCGTCAATGCGGCGCTGGCGCTCGGCGTCTTTGGCCTTCTGTTCGGGTGTTCGGGTGTCTGGCTGGGTTTCGTTGCCGGCCTGGTCGGTCGCTTTCGGATTACCCAGCCCTTGCGGGCTGGGCTTTGATTCCGTGTCCGCCTGGGCGGCCTCCTGCTCGGCGCGGATGCGCGCTTCTTCGCGGGCCTGCTTGATTCGCTCCTGCTCGGACTCATCGATGCCCGGCAGCAGGCCTTCGGTGTTGGCGGGGGGGGTCTCGGCTACGGGGTTGCCGCTGTCGTCCAGTTGCGGCGGAACCTCGGTCAGCGGAGTTTCTTTCTGCTTGCCCGATGACTTCTGGTCGCTGGTCCCGATAATGGGGAGCAGGGAAGAACCCTCCGGCCGCAAGACTGCCCAGGCGCCCGCTAACAACAGCAGGGCGAGAACGGGAAGGGTGGCCAGGAGGTGCTTTCGCGTCATAAGCTTGACAGCCAACAAGTGATGCAGGATACAGGTTTTAGGTTCCGCGTTGTAGGTTTTAGGGAAGCTACAAAAGCAGTCCCGCGCAGAGTACGCAGAGGGCGCAGAGAACTGCGGTTTTGCCACTCTCTGCGCCCTCTGCGGTCTCTGCGCGAGGCTGCAGTACGAAACAGGAACGGATGACCGAAGCCCCGAATACCCTTACGCAGCGCCTGGACGAAAAAATCGCCCAGGGCATGTCTGAAGAGCGCGAGCTGCTGAAGGCCCTGCGCGACCTGCTGATCAAGCAGGACTTCGAAGACCAGGTGATCGACCAGGTTGCCGGCCTGACCGGCCACCTGGAAGAGCTGTTCCTGCTGGTGGTGGTGGGCGAGGTAAAGGCGGGCAAGAGCACCTTCATCAACAGCCTGCTGAACGCCGATGTGTGCAAGGTCGGCGCGATTCCCACGACCGACAAAATCCACGTGCTGAAGTACGGCGACACCGAGAAAGAGCGCATCATCGAGGAGTTCCTGGTCGAGAAGCAGCTGCCCTTCGAGCCCCTGCGCAACATCAACATCGTGGACACGCCGGGCACCAACAGCATCGTCAAGCGCCACGGCGAGATCACCGAGAGCTTCATCCCGCGCTGCGACCTGATCCTGTTCACCACCAGCGTGGACCGCCCCTTCAGCCAGACGGAGCGCGAGTTCCTGGGCTACATCGTGGAGGGCTGGGCGAAGAAGATCATCTTCGTGATCACCAAGAAGGACATCAAGGAGCCCCACGAGCTCGTCGAGATCAACGATTTCGTCACCGACAGCGTGAAGAAGTTCTTCGACTTCGAGCCGCAAATCTTCATGGTCAGCGCCAAGCAGGCGCGCAAGGCCAAGGAAACCCGCGACGACGCGCTGTACGAGGAATCCGGCTTCAAGGCGCTGGAACAGTTCCTGTTCGAGAAGCTGTCCGTCGGCGAAAAGCTGCAGCTCAAGCTGGAAAGCCCCATCAACAGCGCCATGTCGATCTGCGACCGCGCCGGCGAGGCCTTCACGGCCCGCATGGCGCACCTCAAGGACGACAAGCGCGTGCTCGAGAACATCAGGGGCCAGCTCGAGCAGTCCGAGTCGGACATGTCCGAGAACTTCGGCCGCTTCATCCTGGAAATCGACAACATCATCCTCGAGATGGAAAAGCGCGGCCGCAACTGGGTCGATGACAACGTCAAGCTGACCAACATGGGGATGCTGAAGTCGGCCGAGCGCTTCCGGGGCCGCTTCAAAGAGGAAGTGATCAAGGACTACGAGACCAAGATAGACGACACGCTGAACAAGGCCGTCGACTGGTTCATGAAGAAGTACCTGAAGGTCTGGCAGGACACGACGCAGTACTTCAGCGACCAGGCCGCGCTGCGCCCGCACGAGGGCATGGTGGGCAAGGTCGGCACCAAGTTCGAGTACAACCGCGAAAAGATATATGACCTGGTGCGCGCCGACGCCAAGGACAAGATCAAGGGCTTTGACTACGAAGACCAGATGCGCCGCTTCATGGGGCGCGCGGCCACCGGCATCAACACGGCCATCGGCGGCAGCCTGATCGGCGTGGGCGCCGGCGCCGCTGTGGTGGCATTGACCACGGCCGCGGGCTTCACGTGGATTGACGTGACGGGCATCCTGGCCGGCCTGACGCTGCTGGGCGGCTCGATGCTGGTGCTGCCGATGCAGCGCCGCAAGATCAAGGCCGAGTTCAGTAACAAGATCACCGAGCTGAAGGCCGCGCTGGCCAACGTGCTGGAAGAGCAGATCAAGAAGGAAGCGCGTGAAGCCGTGGAAAAGATCCGCGAGAGCTTCGGCCCGTTCTTCGACTACGTGAACCGCACGACCGGAAGTGTCGAGGAGTCGATCCGCAAGGTGAAGGAAATCCGCGACGGCTTCCAGCAACTCAAGTTGAAGTTCGGCATGACGTTGGCCGAGGAAAAGGACGCGCTCGCCATCAAGGACACCCGCGAGCACCGCAAGCTCCCCGAGCCCGAAGCCAGCATGACCCACGAAACGCCACCCGAAGCAGACCCGGCAGAAACCTCGCCCGCATCGACCGAAACGGCCCCGGCGGAGAAACCCGCCGACGAATAGCCCCGCCGGGTCGACCCGCTACAATCGCGCGATGCCCATTCCCGCCGAGTCGGCCTACCTGTTCCGGCATGCGCTGCTGCGCGATGCGGCCTATGAACTGCAGCCGCCCGGCAGCAGGGCCGCGCTGCACGGGCTTACAATCGAGCTGATCGAGACGGCATTCGGCGCCGAAGCGGAATCGCTGGCGGAGGAACTTGCGGCGCATGCCCGGGTGGCGCGCTCAGCAGGGGATACGCCGGAGCTGCGCGCGAAGGAAGCGCACTACGCGCGCATTGCCGCGTCGCACTCCGAGCAGCGGTTTCACCCGGAGCAAGCGCTCGCGTTATGGTCGCAGGTTGCCGGTCTCGAAGTCGGCGTCGCGCGCCTGCACGCCCTGTCGCGCGTGGGGCGCAACGCCATCGTGGTCGGGAAAGCGTCACAGGGTATCGATGCAATGCAGCAGGCCCTTGCGGAGGCGGAGCAGTCAGACAACCGTGGGTCGCAGGCAAACTTCTTTCGGCAGCTCTCCTCGTGCCTCCATGTGATTGGAAAGACGCATGAGGGCGAGCGCTTCGCCCGGCAAGCCGTTGAGTGCGCCCGCCAGTCGGATGATCCGGCGGTGCTCGCCGCGGCTTCCGCGGAAATGGCGCTTACCTTGCTTCGCACGGGTCAAACACAGCAGGCAGGCGAGCTGCTTGACGAGGCGTTCCTGCTGTACACGCAAATGGGTAATCAGCGCGAGGCGGCACGCGTGAAATCAAACATGGCCCTGCTGCACTATCGCGCCGGCCGCACGGTGCAAGCGCTCTCTGACAGTGCCGAGGCGCTGCAGTGCCAGCGAGAGTGCGGAAACGTCGAGTCCGAGGCGCACCTGTACCAGCTGCGAGCGATGATCCTGTGGCGCCTGGGACGCAAACAGGAAGCCCACGAGTCGTTGCTGAAGGCGCTAGACATGCACCGCAAGGTTGGGCAGCGGCTGCGTTCCTCGGAGACTCTCACGATCCTGGGCAGCTTCGAGCGTGCTTTCGGTCGAGAGCTCGAAGCGGAGCGGGCGATGCAGGAGAGTCTTGAGCTCAGCCGTGAAATGGGTGATCGCACCGGCGAGTCGGCTGTGCTCTGCAACCTCGGCAATCTGTACATGCAACAGGGAGACCAGGATCGAAGCCGTGCATGTCTTGAGCAGTCCCTATGCCTCAGCCAAGCCTGCGGGGATCGTCGCGGCGAAGCCGTAACCCTCGGAAACCTGGCGCGCCTTGAGGCCACGGCAGGTAACGACGATGTCGCCGAGCCGCTGTTTCGTCGGGTCATTGAGCTGCATCGGGCCATGTCAAACCCAACTTCGGAGGGCATTGCACTGGCAGACCTGGCGCGCCTTCATGCCCGCCGCGGCCGAACCGAGGCGGCACTTGAGGCGTTCAAGCAGGCGATCCACTTGCTGCGGGAAGTGAAAGACACTGTGCAGGAAGGCGCTGCCCGCTGCTCGCTGGCGGCGATGCACATCACCTTGGCCAACCTGGAAGCTGCGCAATCCGAGTACGAGGCCGGCATGGCGTTGCTGCGCCCGTCGGGCGATCAATCGGTGATGCGCCAGATCAGGCAGGAAATTGAGGACGCCGCCGACGCCGCTGGCATCAAGCCACCGGACTGGACCGGTGACTGACGCACACCATGCGCACGAACCCATGCCGGCGGGCCTGGCGGGTTGCTCAGAACATCCACTGCAATTGCAGGCGGATTTCGTGGAACACTCGCCAGTCGCTTACCCTTACTGTGCCGGCTGTGGCGCCGCTGCGTGAATTGCCGTGGGGCAGTTGCTGGGCGACGTACCTGTAGTCGGCCTGCAGCTTCAGGTTGTCGCCGTGGATGAACCAGCACAGCCCGCCGCCGTACTCGTAGCTGTCCGCCCCGAAGGCGTCGCCGTCGATGGGATTGCTGGTGCCGATCTCGCGCGACTTGAACTCGTCGAAATCCACGTAGCTGAAGCGGGTGCTGAGCACCAGCTGGTCCGGCAGCACGAAGTAGCCGACGTCAATCGTCGCGCCGAAGTCGTGGGTGCCCTTCACCACGTAGGGGTCGTCCTCGAGGTCGAAGTCGTTCAGCCGCCCAGTCGCGTTGAAGCTGACCGTGCGATAGTGCAACGCCCAGTTCACGCTCAGGCCGATCCAGCGGTAGTGCCCGTCCACGGTCGCGTGGAAGATTGACGCGTCAACACGCTTGCGCCCGCTGGCCGGTGGCGCCAGCGAGGCCGCCGCGTTGCTGTTGTGGTAGATCGCGTCCAGGAACGTGGTGTAGCCGTCCACCCGCGCGCTCATCCAGTTCACCGCAAGGCCCACCATGAAGAACCACGCGGCCGTGTCGTCCAGCGCACCGATGTCCACCATGTGCTTGAACACCTCGCCCATGGGGTGGAACTCGAGGCGCGCGGCCACCATCATCTGCGCGTCCACGATCTGGCCGAACACCTCGGGGTTCACTTTCCAGTCGCTGTTGCGGAAGCCGCCCTCGAGCTGCTCGGTGGCTTGCTGGTCCGTCACGTGCACACCGTCGGCGGCGATGGTGCCGCGGCCCTGGGCGCCGTCAACGCTGGCCAGCGCGCCGTTGAACAGGCCCACGGCCCAGGTCAGCAGGCCCTGGTCGAACTCCGTGTCGTACAGGCCCAGGCGGCCGGAGATCTCGATGCCCTTGCCCCAGCCCTGGCTGAAGGCGGCGTCGGCGATGGCGCGGTCGGGCAGGGCGGTACGCTCGTGGTCAACCAGGTACTCCCAGGTGGCGGGCACGCGCATCTGGCCGACGGTGACGTTGAAGTACTCCTCGGGCGCCCAGCGGAAATACGCGTCCTCGATGCGCACGGTGCCGGGCCAGCTCCAGACCAGCCACAGCCGGTACTGGAAGCTGCGGTTGAAGACATGCCCGTGGAAGAAGCTGCGCGCGCCATAGAAGCGGAAGTTGTGGAAGTCGCGCCCGTTGTCGCCGTTGGCGCCTTCTCCGCGCGTGTCGTGCCAGGTGTACCGGAACTGCACGGCCGTGATCATGGTGAACTCGAAGCTTTCGTCCGAGGTGGTGAAGCGCAGGCCCGAGGAGCCGAGGTCGGACTCCGTGGCGGCCGGAGCGACCAGGCCTGAATCATCGGCAAGCAAGGCGGGCGCCAGCAGCAAGGCGGCGGCGAGCAGCAGACAACGCATGAGAACTCCTTTCCGGGGCGTGATTGTAGTAACTGCGGGGTAGCGCCGCACCGGTCTGAAAATTTTTTTGTCGGCCCGTGAATGGCTTCGCCAAGGGCTTTCGGGGGCGACGGCGCATGCGTGAAAGGCAAATCGTGTCGCACGGCTGGTTAGGCTTGGGGAAGTGCCAACCAACGAGGTGAAAGATGGGAAAGAAATCGCGACAGAAACGCATGCGGCGGATGCTGAGGCCCGGCCCGACACGAGTTCCGGCGAGCCGGCCCGAGCCGGGCCGGCGCTCAAACGCCAAGGCCAAGGTGATGAAGCTGCTGGAGGCCATGGTGGACGCCGCCAACGAAGACCTGGCGAGCGGCGCCGAAAAGCCGCGGGTCAGCTACGGCCAGGCCCTGCGCGCCGGCGAGCTGCTGGTGCGCTACGCGGAGGAAGAATCGGAACAGGAGGCTGCGCCCGAAGGGCAGGTCGAGGGGCTGCTGGACGACTTGGTGGGAGAAGAGCTCGAGCGCATCGACGAACTGCTGCGCAAGTTCCAGCAGCCGGAACAGGAGGAAGCAGCCCCAGTGGCCCAGACCGGGTAGCAGGGCCGCTCTTTGAAAACCGAGTCTCCCCAGAGCCCATCGTGTAAACGATGGGCCACCGCGCACCGCAATCTTCAGGCGTCATGGCCGGCAAGTCCGCCCAGGTTCTCACCTTGTCCGTAGCGGATGTAGCGGTCGATGCGGTTGAATGACTCGCGATCCCATACGTAGATGGTGCTGCCACCATCGGTCCAGACTGGCCTGTCGGGTTCGATCAGTTCTTCGACTCGCAGTCGGCGAGTGGTGTAGCGCTTGAAATCACCGAGCAGCTTTTCGGCCTCTGCGTTGGCTTGTACCAGTGTGTGTACATGGTTGGTCCGTACGTTCACTCGCACCAGCGTCCAGCCGCGATGGTCGCACACCTCGCGGATGGCTTGCAGCACTGCATGAATCATAGGTGCGGACAGCGTCACCGCGGGGTGCTTAAGGCCGCGCCTCCGGATCGCATGGAGCAGCGGGTTGTGAGTCATTCGTTCCGTGCCGAACTCGTTGTGTTCCCGGTCAACCCAGGTGCGGATGTCGCCATGCAACCAGGTGCCATAGGACGTGAAGGTGATGAAGTAGGCGAATGGTATCCGACGTGGCATTGAGGGCATGCTGGCGGGCTGTAGGCCGTACGCAGAAGCCCATCGTTTACACGATGGGCTCTGATGGTTGGGTTCTTTCTGGACGCGCTACACCTTCATTACGTCGGCGGTCTTCTTGTCGAGCAGTTCCTCGATCGACTTGTTGAACTTGTCCGTGAGTTTCTGGACTTCATCCTTCAGGCCGCGGTGGTCGTCCTCAGTGAGGATGCTGTCTTTCAAGCTGGCATCGCCGTGCTTGATGGCCTCGTGGCGCGCGTTGCGAATACCGACCTTCGTTTTCTCCGCCATGTCCTTGAGCTGCTTGGCGAGGCGCTCGCGGTTCTCCTGTGTCATGGGCGGAATGCGGCAGATGATCACCTTGCCGTCGTCGCTGGGCGTCAGTCCGATGTTCGCCTCCATGATCGCCTTGCTGATGTTCTTGGTCTGGCTCTGGTCGAAGGGCTTCAGCGTGATGGTGGTGGCGTCCGGCGTGTTGATGGTGGCGGCCTGTTTCAGCGGCGTGGGCGATCCGTAGTAGTCGAACTTGATGTTCTCGACCATGGCCGGGCTGGCCTTGCCGGCGCTGATGCCCAGGAACTCGTGGCGCAGGTGCTCAAACACCTTCTCCATGGCCTCTTCGGTTTCCAGCATGATCGTTTCGTAATCGCGCGTCATGGTCGGCTCCTGTAACCCGGTCCCTGTTATAGGTTTTCAACCCGGGGGGTAAACCGGCATCGGACCGCCGGGCGCGAAAACCGGCGCTCTAGGCCTCGATCACCGTGCCGACGTCTTCGCCGCGGATGGCGCGCTCGATGTTTCCGGGCACGTTCATGTCGGTGACCATCACGGGCATCTTGTGCTCGCGGCACAGGGCGATGGCGGTCTGGTCCATGAAGCGCAGGTTCTTCTCCAGCGCCTCCTGGTAGGTCAGGCGCGTGAAGCGCTTGGCGCCGGCGTTCTTCTTGGGGTCGCTGTCGTACACGCCGTCCACCTTGGTGGCCTTGATGATCACGTCGCAGCCGATCTCGATCGCGCGCTGGGCGGCCGCCGTGTCCGTGGTGAAGTGCGGGTTGCCGGTGCCGGCGGCGATGATCACCACCCGGCCCTTTTCCATGTGCCGGATGGCGCGGCGGCGCACCCACTTCTCGGCTACGCGCGGCACGTCAAGGCTGCTCAGCACGCGGGTCTGCAGGCCGATGCTTTCGCAGGTGTCCTGCAGCGCGATGGCGTTCATCACCGTGGCCAGCATGCCCATGTAATCGGCCGTGGCCTTGCCGATGCTCGGTATGTTCAGCTGCGCGCCGCGCACGAAGTTGCCGCCGCCGACCACGACGGCCAGCTGGACTGGAAGCTCCACGACATGCTTGATGGTTCGGGCGATTGACAACATCTGCTCGCCGTCGATGCCCATGCCGCCCTTGGGGCTGAATGCTTCGCCGGAAAGCTTCAGCAGCGGCCTCTTGTACCCGGTCTCACCCATGGCAGGAGTTGTACAGGGCTGCGGCGGCCGTAACAAGCACCCGGGCAGAAGCCGCGCAGATGGCGGGTTTGACGCGGCTTGCGCCCGGGGGGGGCGCGGTTAGAATCGCCGCACCAGCGACCGGAAGAGAGCCAAAGCGGCTATTTCAAGGGATTGTGACATGGCAGAACAAGCGACTCCGCAGATTGCTTACGGCCTGCAGGGCGTGGTCATTGACGACACGCGCATCTGCAAGATCGACGGCGGCATCGGCAAGCTTTACTACTACGGCTACAGCATCGAGGACCTGGCGGAGCATTGCAGCTACGAAGAGGTCGTCTACCTGCTGCTGAAGGGCAAGCTGCCCAACGAAGCGGAGCTCAAGCAGATCAAGAAAGACCTGGTCGCGGCCCGGGGCCTGCCCTATGGCGTGCGCGACGTGATAAAGAGCGCGCCCAAGACCTCCATCCCCATGGATATCCTGCGCACCGCCGCCAGCACCCTGGCGCTCACCGACCCCAGCCCCAACGACAACACCGACGAAGGGCGCTACCAGAAGGCCATCCGCCTGGTCGCCCAGTTCCCGGAAATCGTGGCGGCCGACTACCGCCTGCGCCGCGGCCACGAGCCGATCGCGCCGGACCCGGAGCTCGACCACGCCTCGAACTTCCTGTACATGCTGCACGGCGAGCGCCCCGGCGCCGACGCCGCCCGCACCATGGACTGCGCGCTCGTGCTGCACGCCGAGCACGGCTTCAACGCCAGCACCTTCACGGCCCGCGTGATCGCCGCGACGCTGTCCGACATGTACAGCGCCGTGACCGGCGCCGTGGGCGCGCTGAAGGGCCCGCTGCACGGCGGCGCCAACGAGGGCGTGATCAAGACCCTGCTTGATATCGGTGAGCCCGCGCGCGTGGAAAGCTGGCTGAACGACAAGCTGCAGGACAAGTCGTTCCGCCTGATGGGCTTCGGCCACCGCGTCTACAAGGTGCTGGACCCGCGGGCGATCGTGCTCAAGAAGTACAGCAAGAAGACGGGCGAAGAGCGCGGCACCACCAAGTGGTACGAGATGAGCACACAGATCGAAGAGCTCATGAAGAAGCGCGAGAAGCCGCTCTACCCGAACGTGGACTTCTATAGCGCCAGCACCTACTTCATGATGGGCCTGCCGCCCGAGATCTTCACGCCCATCTTCGCCGTCAGCCGCGTGGCAGGCTGGGCCGCGCACGTGATCGAGCAGCAGAACCACAACAAGCTGATCCGCCCGGGTGCCCATTACATCGGGGAAATCGACCGCAAGTTCCCGGCCATGTCCGAACGCTAGCAGCACCACCACCCAGAGCCCCCGCGTTAACGCGGGGGTTTCTGTTTTCCCGCCACCTGTGCATTCCGGCATACAAAGCCCACCCTTGACAGGGCGGGCTCTGTCGAGTCAGGGTTGTCCTTATGGCACGAACCAAAGTCCTTCTTCTGGGCGCTTCCGGCAGCATCGGCGCCAGCACCCTTGATGTCCTGCGCAAGCACGCCGCGCGCTTTGAACTGGTCGGCGTCGCCGCCGGCCGTCGCCACGAGGCGCTGATCGAGGCCGTGCGCGAGTTCCAACCGCAGGTCGCGGCGCTCACCAACGCCGAGGCCGTGAAGGCCGCTCACGCGGCGATCAACGCGCTAGACACCAAGACCGAGTGGCTGCTCGACGGCGACCAGCACATGGTGGACCTCGCCCGCGAGCTGGACTACGACGTGCTGCTCGCCAGCGTGACCGGCGCCGCCGGCCTGCCCGCGGTGCTTGAGGCCGCCAGGCGCGGCAAGCGCATCGCGCTCGCCAACAAGGAATCGTTGGTGATGACCGGGCCGCTACTGACCGCGATCTGCAAGCAGACCGGCGCGGAGCTGCTGCCCGTGGATTCCGAGCACTCGGCGATCTTCCAGTGCCTGCGCGGCGAGAACCACGACGAGATCAAGCGCATCATACTGACGGCTTCAGGCGGCCCTTTCCGCACCACGCCGCTCAGCGAGCTGAAGAAGGTCACCCTCAAGCAGGCTTTAAAACACCCGACCTGGGAGATGGGGCCCAAGATCACGATTGACTCCAGCACCCTGTTCAACAAGGCGCTGGAAGTGATCGAGGCGCGCTGGCTGTTCGACGTGCCGCGCAGCAAGCTGGACGCCGTGATTCACCCGCAGAGCGTCGTGCACAGCATGGTCGAGTTCGTGGACGCCAGCATCATCGCGCACCTTGGCCCGACCGACATGAAGATCCCCATCCAGTTCGCGCTCAGCTACCCGCAGCGCATCGCGCAGCCGGTGCCCACCTGGCCCTGGGAGCGCATGAGCACACTGAACTTCGAGCCCGTGGATTACGAGAAGTTCCCGGCCCTCGAGCTTGGCTTTGCCGTGGCCGAGGCCGGCGGCACGCTCGGCGCCGTGTTCAACGCCGCCAACGAGGTGGCCGTGGAGCGTTTCCTGAATGAGCAGATCGCCTACCTCGACATCTACAAAACCGTGCGCAGCGTGGTGGACAAGCACAGCAACATCACCCAGCCCAGCCTCGAGCAGGTGCTCGAGGCCGACCGCTGGGCCCGAGAGCAGGCCGCGAAGCTGTGAACAGGAGCCGGGAGCGCAAGCGACCGGGAGCCCGTTAACCAAATGCGCGTCAACCCGTCGCTTGCGCTCCGGGCTCTTGTTCACCAACATGCGCGGCCATGACTGAAACCATGAAAGCCGTGCTGGTCCGCGAGCATGGCGGCATTGACAAGCTGCTGATCGAGCCCGCCCCGCGCCCGAAAATCCGCGCCGATGAAGTACTGGTCGGCGTGCGCGCCTCCGGCATCAACCACCTCGACCTCTGGGTGCGCAAGGGTGTGCCCGGCCACAAGTTCCCCCTGCCCATGATCCTCGGCACCGACATCGCCGGCGTGGTGGTCGAGAAAGGCGAGCTGGTGGACAACGTCGAGCTCGGCCAGCGCGTGGCCGTCATGCCCGGCTTCGCCAGACCGACCTCTGAAGAAGCCATGTCCGGCAAGATCCACCTCGCGCGCGACTACGGCATCTTCGGCGAAACTCGCAACGGCGGCTGCGCCGAGTTCATGGACGCGCCGGCCGTAAACCTGATGCCCATGCCGGACTGGATGAGCTTCACGGACGCCGCGGCCTGCCCGCTGGTGTTCCTGACCGCCTACACCATGCTGCGCAAGGCCGAGCTGCAGCCCGGCGAGACGGTGCTGATGCACGCGGCCGGCAGCGGCGTGACCAGCGCGGGCATCCAGATCGCCAAGCTGCTGGGTGCGACGGTCATTACCACCGCGGGAAGTGACGAAAAGTTGGTGAAAGCAAAGGCGCTCGGGGCCGACTACACTGTTAACTACCGCACCCATGACTTCGTAGAAGAGACCAAGAAGATCGTGGGGCGCGGCGGAGTGGACGTGATCTTCGACCACATCGGACCGGAGACGTTCGCCGGCAACATGAAGGCGATCAAGTGGGGCGGGCGCATCGTGATGTGCGGCAGCACCACGGGCGGCGAGGTGCCGCTGAACCTGCGGGCGGTGTTCTTCAAGCGCGTGAGCATCATTGGAAGCACGATGGGCCCGAAGGCGGACCAACTCACGGTGTGGAAGCTGCTGTGCCAGAAGAAGCTGAAGCCGGTGGTGGACCGGGTGTTCCCCGTGGCGGAAGTGGCAAAGGCGCACGAGTACGTAGAGTCGCGCCAGGCGTTCGGCAAGGTCGTATTGGACCTGGCGAAGTGGGGGTAATGCATGTACTGCCAGCTGATCAAGGTGACCTGCCAGCAGGGTGAAGAGGCCGACACGCGCCTCGCGCTCGACCGCTACATCAAGGCCGCGAAGCTGAACCCGGGCTTCGTGCACGGCAGCTACATCGTACCCGAGCCGCACCCGGGCGGCGAAAGCCCCGGCGGGTTCAGCATCAAGGACCGCGAGCGCACCTTCTTCATCTACCTGGCGTTCCGCAGCCCCCGCGACATGCTGAAGCACGTCGAGCTCTACCACGGCGGCGACATGAGCCTGCTGCCCAGCCCTCACGACTACATGCTCGGCAGCTTCACCGAGAACGACAACGTGGACGTCGAGAACCTCTACGAGTAGCGGCGCGGGTAAAACCCGGCCAGCCATGGCCGGGGATTACGTCGTCGCGCATCCAGCCTGTGCCCCGCGGGCATCAAGGCGAACGTGCTTCCCTTCGGAGGGGGCTTTGCCGTAGCGGTTCGCGCACCAGCCGGATCCCCGGCCATTGCTGGCCGGGCTTTGGAAACACACAATCCCTTCAACACGGAAGGAATCGCCATGGCCTACAAGCTGATATCCGTCGAGCGTCACGCCGGCAACCCGCGCATCGTGATCATTACGCTGAAGCGCCCCGAGGTGAAGAACGCCATCAACAAGGCCATGGTCGCCGAGCTGCACGCGGCTTTCGACGCGCTGCGCGAAGACACCGAGGCCGGCTGCGTGATCTTGACCGGTCAAGGGGACGACTTCGCCGCCGGCGCCGACATCGCTGAGCTGCGCGAGCGCAAGGCGCTGGAAAGCCTGGCCGCCATCAACAACGCCCTGTTCAACAAGATCGAGCTCAACCCGGCGCCGGTGATCGCCGCCATCAAGGGCTACGCGCTCGGCGGCGGCTGCGAGCTCAGCCTCGCCTGCGACATCCGCGTCGGCGGCAAGTCCGCCAAGATGGGCCAGCCCGAGGTCAACCTCGGCATCATCCCGGCCGCGGGCGGCACCCAGCGCCTGCCGCGCATCGTGGGGCTGGGCCGCGCCAAAGAGCTGGTGCTGACCGGCTGGATCATCGAGGCGGCGGAGGCCCATCGCATCGGCCTGCTGAATCACGTGGTGGAAGACGCCGAGGTGATGAACCAGGCGCTCAAGATCGCCGAGACCATCTGCAAGAAGGGGCCGCTGGCGATCCGCGTCGCCAAGCAGGCCCTGAACCAGAGCAGCCGCACCGGCCTGGAGACCGGCCTGGTATTTGAATCAGTCGCGCAGGCCATGCTGTTCGAAAGCGAAGACAAGATGAAGCGCATGACCGATTTCCTGGAACGCAAGAAGTAGGGGTTGGCTGCTAGCTATTAGCTACTAGTTATTGGCTGTTAGCTAACAGCCAACGGCTAACAGCCAACAGCCAGCAGCCTGCAGCTGGAACCAACGGAGCAACAATGAGCATCGCCAAGATTGCAGTCATCGGCGCCGGCACCATGGGCCACGGCATCGCGCAGGTGGCGGCCATGGCCGAGTACCACGTGGCGCTTTACGACATCAAGCAGGACTTCGTGGACCGCGGCCTTTCCGCCATCCAGGCCAACCTGGCCAAGGGCGTCGAAAAAGGCAAGGTCGCGCCCGAGGTGATGGACACCACGCTCAACCGCATCAAGGGAACTGTTGACCTGTCAACAGCCGCGCACCAGGCGCAGCTGGTGATCGAGGCCATTCCCGAAAAGCTCGAGCTGAAGGCGTCGCTGTTCGGCGAGCTGGAGGGCCTGTGCGACGCGGGCTGCATCTTCGCCAGCAACACCAGCAGCCTGAGCATCGAGAAGATCGCCGCCGCCACCAAACGGCCGGAGAAGTTCATCGGCATGCACTTCTTCAACCCGGTGCACATCATGAAGCTGCTGGAGATCGTGGTCGCGCCCTCCACCAGCGAGGCCACGCTGGCCGCGGTGCGCGAGCTGGGCGGGCGCCTGGGGAAAGACTGCATCGTGGTGAAGGATTTCCCCGGCTTCGCGACCAGCCGCCTGGGCGTGTGCCTGGGGCTCGAGGCGATCCGCATGGTCGAGCAGGGCGTGGCCAGCGCCGAGGACATCGACAAGGCCATGACGCTCGGCTACGCGCACCCGATGGGGCCGCTGAAGCTGACCGACCTGGTGGGCCTCGACGTGCGCCTGAACATAGCCGACTACCTGCACAAAGAGCTGAACAGCGAAGTGTTCAAAGCCCCCGAACTCATGCGCCGCATGGTCAAGGAAGGCAAGCTCGGCAAGAAGTCCGGCCAGGGCTTCTACAAGTGGGACTAGCGGGATCCGAACTCATGCGAACACTGCCACCGCTTGCCCTTGTTGCCCTGCTGCTGGCCGCTTGCGCCTCTGCGCCCAAGCCCGAAGAGCCGCCTTCGCCTCTGGCCTCGATTGAGCGCTTCTATGCCGCGCCGGTGGTGTTTGACTTTGAAGAGCCTGCGGACTGGGAGCTGCCGGCCGGCGAGTGGGACGAGAAGACCGGCGACTTCAGTGAAGCCTTCGTCCACCGCCTGGAGGTCACCCGCCGCGCGCCGATATCCCGCCTCGAAGGCGACCTGCCGCCCGGCGGCGCTACCATCCAGTTGATCGTGCGCGAAGTGGATGTCGGCTTCTTCGCCGGCATCGTCCGCAAACCCGCCATCTGCAAGGGCGAGCTGCTGATCCTCGACGCGGCCGGCGAAGTGCTGATCAGCTGGGACGTCGATTTCCGCACACCCGGCGACGCCGGTTACCAGTGGTACACCTACGGCGGTCGCCTCGAATCCGCCCACGACGCCTTCGCCGTGGACGTGGTCAGCCTGATCCAGCGCGAACGCAGCCGGTAAGTTTTGACTTGCCCCAAGCCCGGCGTCAGACTGGTGGCCTTCCCAAGGGGGTAATCATGTCGCTCGTGAAGCTTGGCGCGCTGGCGCTGTTCTCACTGATTCTGGTCGGCTGCGGTGGTGGCCTGCGAGTTACCACGCCCGAAATCGACGACGCCGCGGCGCTCGAGGCCGTGACGGCCTTCCACATCGCGCAGGTGGAGAACACCACGCCCATCGACCCCAAGTGGGAAATCAGCGACAGCGACTGGAAGCTCAAGACCAACGAGTGGTCCAGCCAGTTCGCCGGCGAGTGCGGCCGAGCGGAGAAGGCGGTCTATGCGCTGGGGCCCGGCGCCGAGGCCAAGGAAGGCGCGGTGGTGAGCTTCAAGGTGACGGACATGAACCTGGGTACCTACGCCTACTTCTACAAGCACCCGGGCTGGATCAAGGGCGTGCTGACCATCAGCGACGCCGCCAGCGGCAAGGTGTTGTTCCGCGGCTCGGTGGACAGCATGGGCACCACCGACGGCACGGACCGCTTCTCGCTGGAGGGGCGCATCAAGGTCGCGCACCTGCGCGTGGCGCGTGACGTGGCCTGGCTGATTGACCGCAAGTCCGACTGATCAGCCGAAGTACGCGGGCGCGTTGCCGGCCTTCCACTTGATGTTGCAGCCCGCGCTGGGGCGCTGCCTGGCGCTGACCGGCTTGCCGGCCAGCACGGCGTCGATGGCCGCGCGCAGGTCGGCGCCCGTGACCGGGATGTCGCTCTTGGGCCGCGAGTCATCGAGCTGCCCGCGGTAGACCAGCTTGTGCTCGCGGTCGAACAGGAAGAAATCGGGCGTGCAGGCCGCTTTGTACGCCTTGGCGACTTCCTGGCTTTCGTCGTACAGGTAGGGGAAGGCGTAGCCGCGGTGCGCGGCCTCGAGCTTCATTTTGTCGGGCGCGTCGTCGGGGTGGCTGGCGACGTCGTTGCTGTTGATGGCGATGATGGCCAGCTTATCGCGGTAGTCGCGGCCGATCTGCGCGAGCTCGGTGGCGACGTGTTTCACGAAGGGGCAGTGGTTGCAGATGAACATCACGAGCAGCGGAAAGCCCTTGAAAGTCTCACTGGAAACGGTGTCGCCCGTGATGTCCGGCAGCGCAAAGGCCGGCGCGGGCGTGCCCAGGGGCAGCATGGTGGATGGGGTAACGGCCATGGCAGTCTCCTGTCTCGGGTATCCTTAAGGCTAACCAACAAGGCTGGCGGATCAACCCGGCCAGCCATGGCCGGGGATAAGGCGTGTGCCGGTCGAAGATATTGAAGCACGCACCGAAGCGAACGACTCTCGCCTTGTTGTACGATCAGCGAGTACGACCATCAGGATTGTGATCCCCGGCCGTTGCCGGCCGGGTTATGCCCGCTTGACGGTCCAGAGCTGTTCGCCGCCGTGCTGGAAGGGCTGGCCTTTGAAGCCGCCTTCTAGCTTCACTACTTCCAGGCCGCTCAGCTCGAACAGGTGCTCCATCTCGTACCTGAAGAAGTAGCGCAGGTGGATCTTGTGGGCGCGCCGCCATTGCGAGTTGCCCTGCGCGTCGAACTTCTCGTACACGATGGTTTCCTCGAAGCGCTGCTCTTCGGGACAGCTTACACGGGACGACATCGCCACGATGCGGCCGTCTTTGCCCAGGGCCTTCTCGCCGAACAAGCGGGCCGCGCTGCCGTTGACGTCCAGGTTGGCGCCCAGGATGCGCAGGTTGGGGTCAAACAGGTCGATCACCAGTCTACCTTGACGCGTCAAGTGTTCGCGGCAGCACTCCAGACAGGCGCGCTGGTCGCGCACCGCGTGAAGGTGCTGGAAGGCACGGAAGGGGATCACGATCAGCGGGAACTGCCGCCTCAGATCAAAGCCACGCATGTCGCCGACCAGCAGCTCCACGCGCTTGCGCACCTCCGGCTTTTCGCGCGCCAGCTTCTCCGCCGCCGCGTCCAGCATGCGCTCGCGCAGCTCGATGGCCGTCACCTTCGCGCCCGCGCGCGCCATCGGAATCGTCACGCGGCCGGTGCCGGCCGCTAGCTCCAACACGCTTTTCGCCGCCTTGGCCTGCCTGCTGAACCAGGCCACGTCGCCGGGCACCCCGTCGCTGAGCAGGTCGTAGAGGTCCGGCGCGGTATAAAGGTCGTTGTCAGCCATCGGTGGACCTGTTGATCACGCTGATGGTCAGGCGCTGGGTCAGATTGCCGCCCGTGGTCACCACCAGTGTACCCGCGCGCTGCTCCGGTTGATCGGCCGTGGCGTACACGGCGGTGGCCTTGTCGCCGTCGGCCGTGACGGAGCTGAGCACCAGCTTGTGAAGCGGCGGGCGTTCGCGGAACGAGCGGGCGATCGCCTCGTGGCCCGCAAACGGGCCGAAGTCGATGCCCACGTAGCGCAGCTCGCCGTCAGGGGCGAACATCCGCACGATCGCCGCGAAGTCGCCCGTTTCCACGGCCGCGTTGTGCACGTCCAGGAAGCGCTGCAGGCTGTCGCGGCTGAGGCTCATGGCTCGACCTGTTCGGGCTCGGGCTCTTCCGCGGGCAGCTCGCGCACGTTGGTCACGCTCTCGGCGGCGAAGGTGCGCTGTTCGTCGCCCGCCAGCTTCAGCGTGATGCCGTCGCTGGGGTGAATCTTTACAACCCTGCCCTTGAACTCCTGGCCGCCCTGCTCAAGGCTGATCTGTTTGCCGCCCATGTGCACGAACTCGGACCACGCCTCGGCCAGGCGTTCCCACTTCTTCTTCTTGATCTGCAGGTAGACGCGCTCGAGGTAGAACAGCAGCGGGCGCAGCACCCGCACGCGGTTCAGGGTGCGCGCGCCCGGGCGCTCGAGGCGCAGGCTGGTGGCCGTCTCGCGCAGGCTTTCGGGGAAGTCCGTGCGCGCCTGGTTCACGTTCATGCCGATGCCCAGCACGTAGACATCCGGCTGGTTGCTGCGCGCCTCGACCAGGATGCCGCACACCTTGCGGCCGCGGATCATGATGTCGTTGGGCCACTTGATCTCGGCGGGCAGGTGGATGAACTGCTGCAGCATGTTGGCGATCGCCAGCGCCGCGCCGCTGGTCAGAAACGCCAGCTTGTCGGGCGGCACGGAGGTCTTCAGCACCACCGAAAGCCACAGCCCGGCGCCCTTAGCCGAGTGCCATTCGCGCCCCATGCGGCCTCTGCCGCGGGTCTGCGACTCGGCCAGCACGACGGTGCCGTCCTTGAGCTTGGGATCGGCCTCAATGAGTTCCCAGGCGGTTTCGTTGGTGCTGGAGACCTGGTCGAAGATCTGGAGTTTGCGGCCGACGTGCTTGGTGTTGAGGTCGTCGCGGATTTCGTGCTTGAGCAGGCGGTCGGGGATGTCGAGCAGCTTGACGCCCAGGTAGGGGTGGAACTCGATGGAGTAGCCTTCTTCGATCAGGGCTTCGACGTCCGAGAACAGCTGGTCGCGCCCGAGTTCGAGCTTATCTTCAAGCTCGGGCAGGGGCGTGAACTGGGACTGCTTCTTCAGGTAGGCGATCAACTCAAGGTTCATGGGCCGGAAGCATAGGGCGCAGCGCCCGGTTCTGCCAGTCCCAACGGCGCGCGAAACCGGCACAACCCCCTGCCATGTCGCGGCCGTGTGGTATGCTGTTGCCATGGCCCAGACGATCGACATGGACGCCATCCGCAAGCTGACCCCGGCGCAGCGCATTGCCCTGATCGAGCAGATCTGGGACACGCTGGCCGAGGAAAACGCGGTTCCGGTTTCGAAAGCAGTGCTGGACGAAATGGAACGGCGGTTGGCGAAGTTCGACGCAGACCCGTCCAAGGGGATCTCGCACGACGAAATGATGAGACGGCTTCGGGAATTGCGGTGAGCCTGCCGATCATCTTTCTTCCGGAGTTTTACGAAGATGTCCGCGAAGCGGTCACGTGGTTCAATTCTCGCGCACCCGGACTCGGCGGCAAGTTCACCGCTGATCTTGCGTCGGCGCTGAACGTCATCGTCGCGAATCCGCGCGCGTACCCTGTAGTCCAAGGTGAAGTTCGACAAGCCATCATCAGGCGATTCAGATTCAGGCTCTTCTACGCATTGCGTGACAGCAGTCTGATCTTCATCGGCACAGTCCATGGTGCGCGAGATGTTGAGGAGTGGCTGAGGAGCAGGCTTGGTGGCGCGTGATCGAGTCCCGGGATGATACAGTTCGACGTCATCGTGGTGGGTGGGGGGCATGCCGGGATTGAGGCCGCTTTGGCGGCGGCGCGGCTGGGGGCTTCGGTTTGCCTGCTTACCTTCACCCGCGACGGCATTGGGCGCATGTCTTGCAACCCGGCCATTGGCGGCGTGGCCAAGGGGCAGATCGTGCGCGAGATCGACGCCCTGGGCGGCGCCATGGGGCGGCTGATCGACAACGCCGGCATCCAGTTCCGCATGCTGAACACCAGCAAGGGCGCGGCGGTGATCTCGCCCCGCGCGCAAGCCGACAAGGCCGCGTACCAGCGCGCGGCCCAGGCGATGTGCGAGGGCGCGAGCGGGCTGACGATCGTTGAGGGAGAAGCAGTCGGGCTGACGACGTCCCGAGTGCCGAGTCCCGCGTCCCGGGTCAGTAACTGCGACACGGGACACGGGACGCGGGACACGGGACTGGCGGTCTCCGGCGTCGCCCTCGCCGACGGCCGTGAACTCCGCGCGCCGCGCGTGGTGCTTACCACCGGCACCTTCCTGGGCGGGCTGCTGCACTACGGCGAAGACAAGATCGCCGGCGGGCGCGCGGGCGAAAAAGCCAGCTACGGCCTTTCCGAGCAGCTGAAGGCGCTGGGCTTCCGTACCGGGCGCCTGAAAACAGGCACGCCGCCGCGCCTTGACGGGTCAAGTATTGACTGGTTAAGGGTGGAAGAGCAGAAGGGGGACGAGCCCCCACGGCCGTTCTCGTTCCTGACTTCGGCCATCACCGGCCAACAGGTGAGCTGTTACATCACGCGCACGACCGAGGCCACTCACCAGGTGATCGCGGACAACCTGGCGCGCAGCCCGCTCTACAGCGGACAGATCGTGGGCGTGGGGCCGCGTTATTGCCCCAGCATCGAGGACAAGATCAAGCGCTTCCCCGACCGCGGCAGCCACCACGTATTCCTTGAGCCAGAGGGGCTGGACACCGACGAGGTCTACCCCAACGGCATCAGCACCAGCATGCCGCGCGACGTGCAGGACGCCCTGGTGCGCACCATCCCGGGGCTTGAGCGCGCGCGCATCCTGAAGTACGGCTATGCGGTCGAGTACGACTTCGTGCCGCCCACCCAGGTGCACAGCACGCTGGAGACCAAGCTGGTGCGCGGGCTGTACCTCGCCGGCCAGATCAACGGGACGACCGGATACGAGGAAGCCGGCGCCCAGGGCCTGATGGCAGGACTGAACGCGGCGCTGAGCCTGGCCGGGCGCGAACCCGTGGTGCTGCGGCGCGACCAGGCCTACATCGGCGTGCTGATCGACGACCTGACCACGCGCGGCACCGACGAGCCCTACCGCATGTTCACCAGCCTGGCCGAGTACCGCCTGCGCCTGCGCACGGACAACGCCGACCGCCGCCTGACGCCGCTGGGCATCACGCTGGGCTGCGTGGATGCCGCGCGTCGCGAGCGCTTCGACGACAAGCAGGAGGCCTACGACCGCGGCGAGGCTCTGCTGCGCGCCAGGCGCCACGAGGGCAAGAGCCTTTATGACTGGCTGCGCACGCCGAACTTCGAGTGGTCCAGGGTGCGCGCGCTCCTGCCGCAACTCGACGCGCTGGACCCCGAGGCCGTGGATACGCTGGAAATCGACGCGCGCTACGCGGGCTACATGGACCGTGAAGACGCCGAGGTCGCGCGCATGCGCGAGCTGGAGGATTTCAAGTTGCCGCAGGGCCTGCGTTACGCGGGCATTGAGCCGCTGCGCAAAGAGGCGCGCGAGAAGCTGGCGCGCGTGGGGCCGCGCACGCTGGGGCAGGCGGCGCGCATCCCGGGGATCGGCCCGGCGGATCTGACGGTGCTGCGCGTGTGGCTTAAATCCTCGCGCGGCTAAACTGGGTAACGTGGACCTAATTAGTCTTGATTCGGCCCGGGTCGCCGGGTAGACTTCGATCGTCGGCCCAAGGGCCATGAAAACCATATGCCCCAACCCCTCTTAGCCCGGGAGGGGATTGAGTGAAGCCCTCGTGATTGCCCCGCGAGGGCTTCGAATTTTCGACGTTGTCCAGTCGAAAATTCATCCGGGGCAACAATGGACGTTGTCAGTCCTTTTTTTATTCTGCGTCCTTCCGAAATGCTTTCGCTTGAATCCGTGACTATATTACCTTTGTCCGTCCTAACGCTGGGCGATCAAGGCGATGAACCAATTCGCGCGGAATGCAGGGCAACTTGATGAGGGTTGGCTGCTCGCCAACGTGCCCTTCGTCTCGTTCGTATGCGACAACGACGCTCTCTACTCCATGCACTTCATCGCGGCAGGCAGTGGCAAGGCATTCGGCTACAAGCTGGACGACTTTATCCGCAACAAGCACTACTATGCGGCTTCCACCACACATCCGGAAGATCAAGACATCATCGACGCCCACGCCGAGCAGGCTGCTTCGGGCGGCGCTCCGGTCGTATCCCGCTACAGGCTGGTGCAAGCCAACGGCGAACCCATTCCCATGCTGCTTGCGACCAAGGCCGTGATCGGCGAACGGGGCGAAGTGCAGGCCCTTGCCGGTGTCAGTTTTGACCTGCGAGGCATCCCGCAGCTGCAGGGCCCCTCCGGGCTGCTTTCCGAGTTGCGCGCCCCGAAACGGCGCCGCCCTCCGGCAAGGCTGCCCGCGCAGGTGGATGCCGCCTGGGCGGCCAGCCAGTTGCCGGTTGTGTCGTTCTTCACCGAGAACGACGAGCAGTACACGGTGCGGGCGATGTCGGGCTCGCTGGAGGAACTGCTTGGCTACTCCGCCCAGGAGTTTCTCGACGCCAAGGTTTACAAGCCGTCGAGCACCGTCTCTCCCGAAGACCAGGACCATGCTGACGCGTACATCGAAACGGCGGCCGCGGCGATCGATGCCCGCTCTGCGGCGCGCGTGCGGCTGCTGGATGCTGAAGGCGAACTGGTGCCGGTTCTGATCTTTGCGCGCGGGGCGCAGCCGCCGGGTTACGAGCAGGTGGGCGTGGCGGGCGCAGTGCTGGACATCAGCCATGTGCCGGCCCTGTGGGGTGCGTCCGGCCTCCTTGGCGGCTGATTCGTTGCCTTGCCAACGTGACCTTTTGCATTCCGGGCGGAACCCTCTATCATCGCCGAATGAGAGGCTGCCATGCGCAAACCCATCGGTCCCATTCCCGACCCGGCCGAGCTGATTGAGGCCATGCCCGCGGCCTTGATCTGCACCGACGCCGACGATGACTACACCCTGCGCTTCGCCAACCGGCACGCCGCCAACCTGCTGGGCTACGAGCTGGAGGACTTCCTGCACGGCAAGAAGTACTCGGCCGCCAGCGTGGTGCACCCGGACGACCTGGATCTACTGGCAGAGGGCGACGAGCTGCACCGGCAGGGCTCGGATCGGCTGATCCTGCGCTACCGGCTGATCGCGTCGGACGGTGCCGAGGTGCCGGTGCTGGACGTTTCGAGCCGGCGGGTGGACGCCCAAGGCGAGCTGCAGGGATTCACCAGCCTGCTGATCGACCTGCGCGAAACCCCGGCCCTGCAGGGACCCTCTGCCATCCTGACGAAGCTTCCATGAGCCTGAAGCTGGTGATCGTATACGCCAGCACGGGCGGCAATACCCGTGAGACGGCCGAGCTGGCCGCCGAGGGCGCCGAGTCAGCCGGCGCGAGCGTGGACAGCTACAACGCCTACGGTCTTGACGCGTCAATCCTGCTGGAGGCGCAGGCGATCCTGCTGGGCGAGCCCACCTGGGGCGACGGCGAGCACCACGGCGATTGGCTGCCGTTTGACCGCGGCATGCTTGAACTGCTGGTTCCCCGGCGCAAACTCGATGGCGTCCCGGCGGCCGCGTTCGTGGGCTGCGACCGCGCCTACCGCAACTTCGGGCGCGCGATCGAGCTGATCGAGGAGCGCCTGGTCGAGTGCGGCGCGCGGATCGTGCAGCAGGGGCTGAAGATCGAGTTGAAGCACAACCAGCACAGCCGGGTCTTTACACGTCAATGGGCCCGCGACTTCGTGCTGCGGGCCCGGGGCGAGTTGCCGCCGCAGCCATACCGACCTGCGATGACGCGCGAACAGGCCGACGCCGTGATGGGCATCGGGACGGATGAACGCGGGCAGCGGGACCGGCGGGGATTGGGGTGATTGGGGATTTGGGATTCTAGATTTTGGACTGGCGCAGCGGCATGACGCTCCACACGGTTCCAGGCTGAATTTCAACCGCACAGAATACAGCCATTGACCGACAAGAGCCCTCCTTCGTGGTTCTTGGTGGTCCGTCGTGGTTAGCCAGTAGTCGCCTTTACAAGTGGCATCCGGTGCCGAGTTACTTCGGCTCGCGGTCTCTCACGACGCCGCGCTTGGTTGTGCGGAAGAACTTGACCCAATGCTGGGCCTGCTCGCTGTCGCTGAACTCGGTTTCCAGCCGCGTCAGCGCGTCTTCGAGCGAGGTGCCGCTGCGGAACAAGAGCTTGTAGGCTTCCCGCAAGCGCTTGATCTGCTCGCGGGCCAGCCCGCTGCGCTCCAGACCTACTGCGTTCAGGCCGTAAACCGGACAGCCGTAGCCGCCCACGCGGCAGAAGGGCGGGATGTCCAGGCTGGTGACACTGCCGCCGCTGACCATGGCCATCTTGCCCACCCGGGCAAACTGGTGGATCGCCACCAGTCCGCCGAACACCACGCGGTCCTCCACCGTGACGTGGCCCGCCAGTTGCAGCGCGTTGGCGGCGATTACGCGGTTGCCCACGACGCAATCGTGGCCGACGTGGCAGTAGGCCATCAGGAAGTTGTCGTCGCCGATGCTGGTGGTCTGGTGCTCGGTCTTGGTTGTCCCGCGGCTGACCTGCACGTAGTCGCCCAGGAAGTTGCGGTTGCCGATCACCAGCCTCGTGGGGTCGCCTTTGTAGCCGAGATCCTGGGGCGGAGCGCCGAGGCTGCAATGGTTGCC
Organism: Planctomycetota bacterium; assembly: GCA_020638635.1. Lineage (GTDB taxonomy): Bacteria > Planctomycetota > UBA8742 > UBA2392 > UBA2392 > JACKID01. Next base: position 331,901 of record JACKIE010000001.1, on the reverse strand, counting down.
GACGCGGTTGCCTTCGCCGATGGTCGTCGGACCCTCGATCACGGTGTGTGGGCCGATGCGGTTGCCTGGACCAATCGTTACGCCGGCGCCGACCACGCAGAAGGGGCCGATCTCGGCCGTCGCGTTGATGGATGCTGCTGGATCGATAATGGCGGTGGGGTGGATCATGGCGGTACAGGGTACAGAGTGCGGGGTGGAGAGTCAGCAGTTGCGGAGCGCGTGTTGAGCGGATGTGAACAGAGCCGCGTGTTCGCGGCTCTGTTCCATCTACCCAGTACGCCGTACTGCTAGCGCCGCTGCAGGATGCTGAGGATCGCAGTGAGCTGGGTCTTCTGCATCTCGAGCTGCTCCTTGATCGAGTTGATGTCTTCGGCGCTGCCGCCGCCTCCGCCTCCGCCGCCGCCTGCCACGATGCCTTCGCCCACTTCGCGCCCAAGGTTCAGCAGGTCGCCGTACCAGCGCGACTCAGGCATGCTGGTGACCAGCTTCTCGGTCAGCTCGCGGCCTGCCTTGCTGACGGAGCTGAGGTGCTTCAGGATCTGGTCCATCTGTTCGTTAGCGCCGTCGCCGAAGTCCACCTTCATGGGCTTCTCGCGGGACTTCTTGACTTCCTCTCGCAGGTTGCGCATTTCATCGCGGATCCGGCCGAGCATGTCGGTGACCGGGCCGAGGTCCACATTGAGGGTGACCTTGGGTGCGGCCCCGCCGCCGCCCGCAACCACTGGCGCCGCAGAAGCGACCGGCGCCGAGCGCGGCGCTTCCGCGACGGAGCTGGAGCCTCCGTCATCGTCGCTCACGGCCGTGGAGGGAGAGCCGCCGCTGAGAGGCGAAGCATCCTCATTGACCTTGGGTGTCGAAGATTTGAGGCGCTTGGAAAGGTTTGCCAGTTTCGCAAGGTCAGCCATGCCACATCACCGTTAGTGGTCCGAAAAAGAGCGCGCCCGGTGGAAACCGGGCGCGCGTCACGGTTTGCCAATTGAGGAAATTCTAGTCCTCGTGGCTCAGCGCCGCAAGCAGGCAACCCTTGGCCGTCGCGTTCAGCTGGTCTTCCGCCTTGCGGATGTCGCTGACCTTGATCGGGAAGCGGGAAGCCATCTTGCTGAACTCGTCCTTGAAGACGTCCACGAAGCCGCCGACCTTTGAGGTGCCGCCGGAAACCGCGATGGGAACCGGCTTCGGGAAGTTCGGGATGTCCTTGGTGGTCTCGAACTTCTTGACGATGTTGTCGAGGCTGTACTTGATGAGGTGGCGGTAGTAGATCACGATCGCCTCTTCCTCAGGCGTCTTCGGCGCGTTGATGTCCACGCCGCGTTCCTTCACCGCGGTGATCTTGCTGGCCGCGCAACCCATCACCTGCGCCGCCTGCTGGTCGATCCAGTCGCCGCCCTTGGCGGTCGAGAAGCTGACCACGGGCATCGAGCGGAAGCACACGCACACGTTCACCATGCCGCCGCCGCAGGAGATGCCGATGCCGGTGAAGTCGTCGTCGCCGAGCTCGCTGAACACGATGGCCTGGCCTTCGTTGAAGGGGTGGCCGCGGTAGCCCAGGCGCTCGAGCAGGCCGTTGGCGATGTTCGTGTGGTACACGATGTTCATCGTCGAATCCACCGGGTCGGCCGGGATCGAGTAGTACACCACTTCGCCGTCGGCGCGTGGCGGGCCGAGAATCTTCTTGAACAGTTCGACTTCCATGGGCATGGCGTCCACGTCGGTCGGGCTGATCAGGCCGTTCTTCATGGGACGGCGCATTTCCCGGTTGAAGATGTTGGCAAGCTCGAAGGCGTCCTCACCGATGATGAAGAGTTTGTTCTCGCGCTTGATGTACGGAACGCCCTGCCCCTTCAGCATCTTCAAGGTGTACGGGTCTTCCGGCACGTCAAGGAACGCGTTGCGTGCGGGGAAAAACTCGATGCCGCCTTCTTCATCCATGCGGGCAGCGACAAGGTTCGCTGTACCCACGTCCAAGCCGCGCCCGAGCGGCGCACCCGAATCATCACCCACGGTGAATACCTCCGGCTGTTGAGACTCTTCGTATGGTTCTGCAGGTGTCGAGTCGCCCGAGACCGCCCCGGGTTCTTCTTCGCCTGGATCGTCGTCCCCGCCTGCATCAGCCTCCAGGTCGAGGTTCTCCGATTCTGCTGCTGACTGGTCTTCCTCGCTGCCGGCTTCGGCCGCGTTCAATTCCAGCTCGTTCGCGTCACCCTCCTCGGGCGAAACCGCGCCGTGCGCCGCGTTTCCATCGTACTGCTCGGATTGCTGAGGATTGTTATCTAACAGTGTATCCACGGTTTCGCCAGAGGGTAATTGCTCGCGGCCGTTCACTTTATCGCCTTGCGACATATCACCTTGCGCGATGTCAGATTCCATCTCCATCGATGCCATCGTCATCGGCCCGGAACCACCCAACTCGTCCAGATCGCCTGCCGACGCGCCGGGTACCTCTACTGTCGGCACGGATTCCTCGTCCGGCGGGTTGTCGATGCCACCAGCCTCCATCTCCATGGCGGCCATGGTCATCGGACCGGATGCCTGCTCGCGCGCCGGCGTTCGATCCGGGCCGGCCACGATGCGCTCTGTGTCGCCGCGCACGGGGCCGTCCGTGTCATCGGGCGCGTCATCCGCGTTGCCCATGTCGAAGGCCGCCATGGTCATGGGGCCCGCGGTGATGGGCGGCGCCGCACGCAGGCCCGCCAGGTCAAGCTCTTCCTCGATGCGCGTGGCCGGTCCCGGGAACGAGCTGTCGTGCGCGGCGGCATCCAGCGTCGATTCGTCGAGGTCGTCCATGTTGACGTCGATGTCTTCATCGACGACCTGGTGGCGCCCGCTCGGAGTGATTACTACTTCGTCCACATCCAGGTCGGAGTCGTCAACCTCCCCCTCCTCTTCCACGATTTCATGGCGACCGCTGGGCGTGACGTTTACCGGGGTGTCGTGCCAGTTCTTCTCCTGCTGGCCGGTGGCGCGGCGCTGGGCGGCGCGCTGCAGTCGCTCACGGATCGTCTCCGGTTGCGGCGGCGCATTGCGCAGGTCCGAGAGGTCGAGTTCGTCGTCCTCTTCCTCGAACACCTGCTCGTTCATGTTGTCTTCGGGGTCGGCGGGCACGGTGCGTGGGTTGCCTGTAAAAGCTTTGGTAAAGCGGTTTCCAGAGGGTAGACGGGAATTGTAGCGCCGCCGCAGCAAGGCACAAGAGGCCGGGCACGACGACCGTGCATGTGGTATACTTGCGACATGCGGACCAGGGCCCAATGCACCTGCGGCTGGCAGCGCGAACTCAGCGAGTTCTACGCCGGTAAGCGCATCCGCTGCCCGGACTGTCTGTCCGTGGTGGAAGTACCGGGCGAATCCAGCCAGGGGCTTTACAACTCGCGGCTGCCCTCGCGCCCCGCTGGCGACGGGCGCTGGGTGCCCGTGCGCTTCGGCGCAGCGCGCCCGCGCGAGTGCACACACGTCCGTTGTCGCGGCAACGGCCTGTTCATCCTGGTGATCGCAATCGTGATCTCCGTGAACGCGCTGCGCCTTCTACAGCGCGACCCTTGGACGCACGAGATGCTGGAGCAGCGGCCGGTTGAATGCACGGGGCCGGCTGCCCCATGCAGCGCGCCCCGTGAAGCAGCAACCGAGCCCGCAAAGCCGGCGCGCGAGTACACACCGCCGACAGAGAACGAAGACGAGTTCTAGCTCGCGTCGATTTTTCCCGTTTTGAATTCTGGATTCGTGGCTAGGATTGCCGGCCCCCGCACTGGAGGTTCGGCATGGCACGCTATTTCGCTACGGCACTTTGCCTGGCAATGACTCTGGCCCTCACGGCCTGCGGCGGCGGCAACGTCGCGCCGCCGGCCGGCGGCAACACCGGCGGCGGATCCGGCGGCGGCAACAAGCCGGCCCCTGCCAATACGCCGGAGGAAGGCCCCAGGGAAGACCCCGACCTGTGGAAGAAGGTGAAGTCGGCGCTGCCCGCCGGCTGGCACGCGGTGAAGGGCAACAGCCCCGTGCAGAAGGAACTCGAGCGCCACGTGAAGCCGATCCCCAAGGACTGGAAGTTCGTAAGCGGCGTCGTCAACAGCAAGGCCCCCGGCCCCACCGAGCCCGACGAGGCCTGGGGCGAATGGGAGAAGCAGGCCGCCGGGGCCCTGCTTTACTTCGTGAGCAAGGAACAGAAGCCGGCCAAGGCCGCCGCGGCCGAGCTGGGCAAGCAGGTCGCCGCCGGCGAAGGCAGCGGCGAAGGAAACGACAGTCTGGGCTGGATCGAGCTGCAGGGCGGCGAGGTCCCGGTCTTTGCCATCTCGAACAAGCTGGGTACTTACGTCGTGGTCGGCGTCGTGCTTACATCCGACACCGAGGCCGCGGGCACGGCCATACGCCAGTGGGCGGAAAGTGTGAAACCGGAATAGGAACCAACATGGGTTACAACAGCAGCAAGAAGAGCCGTCTCAAGTCCAAGCGCCGCAAGCTGCGCAACGCCAAGGAACGGAAGAAGATCGAAGGCAAGGCCAAGGCCAGTTCAAAATGAAAAATGCAAAATTCAAAATGCCGCCATCGCCGGCAGGCTGATTTTGAATTTTGCATTTTGAATTTTGAATTGAACCCATGCATCGCGTCTGGGCCGAGATCGACAAGTCCGCCGTGCGCCACAACCTGGCCGCCATCCGCCAGCGCGTGGGCGACACCCGCGTGATGGCCGTGCTCAAGGCAAACGCCTACGGCCACGGCGCCGTCGAGATGGCCAAGCTGCTCGCGGCCGAGGGCGTTGACGCCATTGGCGTGGGCGACAGCGGCGAGGCGCTTGAGCTTCGCGACGCGGGCATCACCACGCCGATCCTGATCGTGGGCGGCATCATCCCCGGCGAAATGCCGCGCGTGGTGGCCAACGAGATCGAGGTCAACCTGCACACCGTGCAGATGGCCGAAGAACTCAACGCCGAGGCCGCCAAACAGCAGCGCAGCGTGCGCGTCCACCTGAAGGTGGACACCGGCATGGGCCGCCTGGGCATGCAGCCCTTCGAGGCCGTGCCGTTCCTGCACAACCTGCGCAGGCTGCGTAACCTTGAGCTGGTGGGCATGTGCACGCACTTCAGCCTGCCCTACGAGCGCAACCCGGCCTTTACCACCCGCCAGATCGAGCATTTCAACCTGGCCGTGGAGGTGGCAGAGCGCCTGGGCTACACGGGGCTGACGCTGCACAGCTCGTCGTCACTGGCCGTGTTCGGCCGCGATGACGCCTACTTCAACATGGTGCGCACGGGCGTGGCGCTGTGGGGGCTGCTGCCCGGCGACGAGCACGGCAACGCGGAGCAGCTCAAGCCCGCATTGCAGCTCAAGAGCCGCGTGCTGTTCCTGAAAGACGTCCCCGAGGGAACGCCGATCGGCTACTCGCGCACCTACTACACGCCCGCGCCGGCGCGCATCGCGACGCTGCCCGTGGGCTACAACGACGGCTACCGCACCAGCCTCAGCAACCGCGCCGAGGTGCTGCTGCGCGGAGTGCGCTGCCCGGTGGTGGGGCGCGTGAGCATGGACTACACAACCGTGGACGTAAGCCTGGTGCCGGACGCCGCCGTGGGGGATGAAGTAACGCTGATCGGCCGCGACGGCGAAGAAGAAATCACGCTGGCGGAAGTCGCCCGCTGGGCGGATTCCATCCCGTACGAAATCCTGTGCGGATTAGGCCGCCGCGTCGCGCGTGTTTACATTTAGTTCTCAGTTGCCGGTTGTCAGTTGTCGGCCGGCGCCTGAAAACCGCAGTGACTGACAACCGACAACTGGCAACCGACGACCGAGAGTTCCCATGCCCGAAGCTGCTCCGGACATCCAGGCGCTGGGACGCGTGCCCACCGGCCTTTACATCGTGACGGCCGAGAACAACGGCCAGCGCGCGGCATTCCTTGCCAGCTGGGTGTGCCAGGCGGGTTTCAGCCCGCCGGCCGTCAGCGTGGCGATCAAGCAGGACCGCCCGATCATGCGCCAACTTGGGCGGGGCGCGCACTTCGCGCTCAATATCCTGGGCACCGAAGACAAGAAGCTGATGGGCCAGTTCGCCAAGGGATTCGGCATCAGCGAAGACCCCTTCGAGGGCGCCAACATCCAGCGCACCGACAACGGTACGCCCTACCTGCCCGACGCGCTGGGCTTCCTCGAGTGCCGCCTGCTGCGCACTCTTGAGCCCAGCACCGAGCACAACCTGGTGATCGGCGAAGTGATCGGCGGCCGTATGTTAAAGGAAGGCGAGCCCTGGGTGCACGTGCGCAAGAGCGGGGACCGATACTAGGAGATTTTGGATTTAGGATTTTGGATTTCGGATTGGGGGGAGCAGCCCCGTCCATCCAGCCCAATCCAAAATCGAAAATCTAAAATCCAAAATCGATGGATGCCGCCTGCCAAATCCTTCAAGACGCGCGCCGCATTGCCGTGCTGGGCATGTCGCCCAAGCCGCAGCGCACCAGCCATGCCATTGCCATGTACATGCAGCGCGCTGGCTACAAGATCATCCCGGTCAACCCGGGCCATGACGAAATCGAAGGCCTCACCTGCTACCGAGTGCTGGAAGCCATACCCGAGCCCGTGGACATCGTGGACGTGTTCAGAGCATCAGAGCACGAACACGAGGTGTGCGCGCAGGTGCTGGCCATGAACCCGCTACCGAAGGCGGTCTGGTTCCAGCTCAACGCCGGCGGTTACGAAGTCGAAGACAAGCTGCGCGACCACGGCATCGAGGTGTTCGTGAACAGTTGCATCAAGGTTGTGCACAGCGTTTGCCTGGGCAGACGCTAGGTTTTAGGTGATAGATTGTAGGCTGTAGGGAACGGCACGCCGCCCCTGGCTGACGAGGCCTTGGTGAAGTCGGCTGCCTCGTGCCTCCTGCCCCCTTCAACCCAATCCCTGAGCCCTGTAACCTGCCCGCTGACACCTGAACCCGGGCTGCCCTTGCATCGCTACTTTGACGAAGTCCACGCCTTCATCCGCACGAACGACCTGTTCGACCGTGGTGAATCCGTCCTGGTCGCCTTTTCCGGCGGCCCCGACAGCATGTTCCTGGCCGAGGCCCTGTCCCAGATAAGCCAGACCTACAAATACGGCTGGAACATCGTGCTGGCGCACCTCAACCACGGCATCAGCGACCACGCCGACGAAAACGAACGCTTCTGCCGACTGATGGCCGAAGACCGCCTCAAGCTGCAGCTGGTCACGCGCAAGGTCAGCATCCCGGAAATGCTCAAATCAGGCCGGTTCAAGGGCATGAGCATCGAATCGCTCGGCCGCCGCGAGCGCTACCGCCTGTTCGTGGACACCTGCGCCGAACGCCACATCACCAAGCTCGCCACCGGCCACCAGCTGGATGACCAGGCCGAGACCGTGCTGATGCGCGTGATCGGCGGAAGCTGGCTGACCGGCATGTCGGGCATCCCGGTGCGCCGGCCCCTCAGCCGCAACTCGCGCGCCCAGGTGGTACGGCCGCTGCTGCGTATCGGGCGTGACCAGATCGATGAATGGGTCGAAAGCGAAAAGGTGCCGGTTTTCCTTGACCCGACGAACGAGGACCCGCGTTACGCCCGCAACAAGGTCCGCCACAAGCTGATGCCCCTGCTGATCAAGGAATTCAATCCCGGCGCCAAGAGACACCTGGCCGCGTTGGGCCAGCAGGCCCAGGAACTGGACGAAGAGCTCTCCAGGCTGGCGGAGGGCTTCCTGCAGCCGCCGCAGGAGCGAGGCAGTGAAACCGTGGTTCGGGTGCCCATAGAGAAGCTGCGCCTGCAGGGACCGCTGGCCCAGCGTTACATCCTGCGCGCTGCGCTGCACAGCGCCGGCATGCCGATCCGCGAGGTGACACACAGGCGAGTCGAGCGCGTGCGCGACCTGCTGGGCAGCGAACGCCGCGGCCTGGTAGTGCGCCTGTCCGACAACTCCAGCGTGCTGCTGGATGACCACGACATCGTGGTGAAGCTGGCCCACACGACGGCGCTGCCCGAATTCATCACGCCCGCCGAGTTCCAGATCAGCCGCGACGGCAGCTGGGTCGCCGACGTGGACCGCGGCCCGGTCGCGCGCATCACCGCCGAGATGATGGCCATGCCTTCCGGCGGGGTAAACGAGCTGATGGAATCCAAGCCCGACGAGGTGGAATACCTGAACGCCGAGGCCGTGCTGTTTCCGCTGTTCGTGCGCGCGCGCAAGGACGGCGACCGCCTGCGCCCTTTAGGCCTGAGCGGCGAGAAGAAACTGCAGGACGTGCTGGTGGACGGCAAGGTAGCCCGCGAACAGCGCGACGTCACGCCCCTCGTCTGCGACTCCAGCGGAATCCTCGTGGTGTGCGGCCAGACCTTGGCGCACCGCGCGCGCATCACGCCCCAGACCAGCCAGGTCATGAAGGTCACCGTGATTCCCCGCGCAGGCAGCAGCGACGCCAGCGGCTTCCTGCCGCCAGTGACGTAGGGGCGGGCCCGTGTGCCCGCCCGGGTCACCACCATTCACCTTCTTGCAAACCGCCGTCCCGCCCGCTCGCGAATTCGCAAGGTTGGCTTCTGGAATTCTTTACCGCCGCCGGTTGTCGTCCGTAACAATAGCCGTTACGCCCATCTACCCCTGACAAGGATCGGATCCATGAAACGTGCTTTGATTCCTCTGGTTGTGGCGGGCTTCGCGGCCGGCCTGTACGCGCAGGGCTTTGAGGCCCCGGTGCGCCTGAACGCCGGCGACGCGCCCATCAGCGTGGACGTCGGCCACGCGGCCCCGTACTACGCCGACTTCGACGGCGACGGCAAGCGCGACCTGCTGGTCGGCCAGTTCGGCGAAGGCAAGCTGCGCATCTACAAGAACGTCGGCGAAGACAACGCCCCGAAGTTCAAGGACTTCGAGTACCTCAAGGCCGACGGCGAGATCGCCAAAGTCCCCACCGGCTGATGCATCGGTTTCACCCCACAGTTTGTGGACCTCAACGGTGACGGCCGCAAGGACATCCTCACCGGCAGCTACACCCCGGGCGATCTCTACCTGTTTGCCCGCAAGGAAGACGGCAGCTTCGCCAAGGGCGAAGTCCTCAAAGACAAGGACGGCAACAGCATCGCGGTCGGCCGCGCCACCACCCCCTACGCGGTGGACTGGGACAGCGACGGCGACCTCGACCTGCTGGTGGGCGACATCCAGGGCTACGCCTGGCTGGTGGCCAACGAGAGCGGCGGCACTGAGCTCAAGTTCGCGGCGCCGACCAAGCTGCAGCACGACGGCAAGGACATCAAGGCCGAGCACGGTGACTCGCAGGTGGTGATCGTGGACTGGAACGGAGACGGCACCCACGACCTGCTGCTGGCCCACGGCTCGGGCGCGGTCAGCCTGTACGTGGGCATCGCCGGCAAAGGCGCGCCGAAGCTGAGCGCGCCGGTCACGCTGGTGGAGAAGCCGGGCGCCGCGAAGGAAGGCGAAATTCTGCCCGGCTCGCGCGCCAAGGTGTGCGTCAGCGACGTGGACGGCGACGGCGCGCTTGACCTGCTGCTGGGCGACTTCGGCTACATCATGCACCCGCAGCCGCAGCTGAGCGACGAGGAGAAAAAAGAGTACGAGGCGCTCAAGGAGCTGCAGAAAGAAGTGTCCGCCAAGTTCAGCGCGGTGATCAGCCGCGTGCAGAAGGACGTGGAGAAAGAGTTCGGCAAGGAGCGCAAGGACCTCAGCAAGGAAGAGCAGCAGAAGTTCGCCGAGGCGTTCTCCAAGGCCCTGCGCGCCGACGAGGAGTACCTGGCGGTCAGCAAGGAGAACAGTGAGATCTACCAGAAAATCGCCAAGTACCAGCCCAAGCGCGAGTACCGCGGCAACGTCTGGCTGTACAAGGGAAAGAAGGCCGAGAAAGAGCCGGTAACCGGCAACTAGGTGCTCAACAAGCTGGAAGGCAAACACAAGCCCGCCGTGCAAACGGCGGGCTTTGCTTCGGCCGGGCAATCGCTTCGTGACCCAAAACCCGCCATTGGCATGGCGGGCTTCTGTTTTACGTCAGCTCGCGCAGGATCGCCTTGGTGTGCGGGCCGTAGAACGGGTCGTCTTTCAAATCCGTGGCGCGGGTTTTTACGTCGAAGTTGTTGCCTGCGATCTCGAGGTGCTTGACGCCCATCTCCGGCGGCAGCTCCAGCCCCTCCAGGTAGGTGGGGATGTCGTCCACGGTGATCAGGTACTCACCCAGACCGCGCAGGTGATGGATCACCTTGGCGCTGAAAACGTCCGCGCCCTTGCTGCTGGTGGTCTTGGCCCAGTTCTGCACGCCCTGGGCGGTCAGGCGCGCGGCCTGCCAGTCACCCAGCACGCGGCGGATTTCTTTGCGTATCGCGTCCGGCATGGCAATCAGTATCCTGCGCGCGGCTGCAATGTTCAATCACCAAACGGCAAGCACAGGCCGATGGAAAAGCTGCTCGACTTCCTGAACTCGGCAGAACCCTACACGAGCTACCGCTATGTGCTGGGCCTAGTGCTGGGCGGCATCACGGTTTACTTCGTGGTTACCGCGATCATGTCCCTGCGCAACCTGCAGGGCCTGCTGCAGGACTTCAACCGCCAGGTCAATGAGCAGCGCCTGTTTGATGACGTGCGCCTGATGCTCGACCCGGACTACGACCTGAGCCTCGAGAAGCCCCTGCGCGCCAAGCCCGGCCGTATCATCAAGCTTTCGCTGCTGTCGGCCTGCCTGCGACTGCTGAGCTTCCGCACGCTGGTGTACGTGTTCCCGGAGCTGATCGGCGTGATCATCGTAGGCAGCGCCGCGGCCGTGGCGTACTGGTACGTGTTCACGATGAAGATCTGAACCCGGTCGCCGGTTGCGGCCCAGCCCCGGCCAGCTATGGCCGGGGATAAGGCGTGTAAGGGTCGGAGACCAGACAGACTTCGTCAAAGCGGAAGCCACGCACCTTTGATGCATACCTAAGCAACACCGAGCTGCACCGCGCCGATCCCCGGCCATGGCTGGCCGGGTTGAAACCCTGCCCCCTTGCAATTCGTTACCCCACTGGTAGCTAGAGCGCGCGTTGGATTTGACGCGAAGGACGCGAAGGTCGCGACTAATCCGACGTAGCCCTGGCGAAGTCGGAAGAGCAGTAACTGCGTGAACAGCCACGAAAACACGAAAACACAAAAGGTACTGCGACACGAAAAGACTTTGGTGGTAGTTCCTTTTGTGCTTTCGTGTTTTTGTGGCCCAACGCCTTTCTTCGCGACCTTCGCGATCTTCGCGTGTGTTGAAACGGAGTAGACATGCCGGCCAACAGTCTTGAGCAAGTTCGCAACCTCTGCATGCGGCGCGGGTTCGTGTTTCCGGGCAGCGCCGTTTACGGCGGCGTCGCCAGCTTCTGGGACTACGGCCCGCTCGGCGTGGAGCTGCTGAACAACATCAAGAAGGCCTGGTGGCAGGACACCATCTACACACGCAACGACATGGAAGGGCTCGATGCGGCCGTGCTCATGAGCCGCAAGGTCTGGCAACACTCCGGCCACGAAGCCACGTTCGGAGATGTGCTGATTGAGAATCGCAAAAACAATCGGAGGCATCGACTCGACCACCTGCTGCTAGATCAGGATCCGAAGCTGCTTGGAGAGCTACTGGAGCGGAGCGCACCCACATGGGATCCGAGTGATCCTCAAATTGACAATCTAGCGCAGTTTTGCGGCTCTTGGCTACGCCATCACGACGGACAGGACTCTAAGGTCGGTTTTTCGTACGGTTTGGAGAGCATCCAGAGGATTGCCCAGCTGATTAAGAAAGGCAATTCTCCAGTTACCGCCGCCAACTTCGTATTCTTGCTAACCAATCTTGCGGTCCGAAAACAGTTGGCAGTTGGAGTTCTGAATGAGGTGGGGATTATAGATCCGACCACAGGTGAAGTTGGGGATTGGCTTCAACCTCGGCGTTTCATGGGGATGTTTGTTACTCACGCAGGACCAGTCCAGGCGGACCCTGGTACGGAGGAGGAACTAGCGTCCCGAGTGTACCTGCGGCCGGAAACCGCCCAGGGCATCTTCATGAACTTTGCTCATGTGCAGCGGGCGATGGCTCGCAAGGTTCCCTTCGGCGTGGCCCAGATCGGCAAGGCTTTCCGCAACGAGATCACGCCCGGCAACTTCATTTTCCGCACACGCGAGTTCGAGCAGATGGAGATCGAGTTCTTCATCAAGCCGCCTCAGTTCGTGAAGGAAGGTGAAAAGAACGACCAGCAGTGGCACGAGGAGTGGGTCGAACAACGTTTTAAATGGTGGCTGCGGTACGCAACGTCTCCTTCCGCGACTCTCGAAGAGCGAGACGCTACAGCATCCCGTTTCCGCGCCCGCGCCCAGACGCCCGACGAGCTGGCCCACTACGCCAAGGCCACCACGGACATCGAATACCTGTTCCCCGGCTCGCTCGGCTGGGGAGAAATCGAAGGCGTGGCCAACCGCACCGACTTCGATCTAAGCGCCCACAGCAAGGACGTGCCCGAGGAAGACCTCAAGCGCCTCAAGCTCGAGCCCAACCACGACAGCACCGAGAAACTCGACTACTTCGACCCGGATGCCAAGGCACGCTACATCCCCTGGGTGATCGAGCCCTCGGCCGGCGCCACCCGCGCCATGCTGACCTTCCTGTGCGAGGCCTACCACGACGAGGTGGTCACCGAGCCCACCAAGCAGCAGATCGACCAGATCAAGTCCGACGCCGCCATGATCCGCAAGAACGCCGAGAAGAAGATCAAGGAGGCGCAGAAGGAAATCGCCGCCGGGCGCGAGGCCAAGCACGACCCCGCCACGGTGGAAGCATTCCTGAACCTGCTGGACGAAACCGTGTCGCGCCTGCCGGAAAGCCTGACCGAGGTGCTGACGGCGCTCGATCACGAGGGCGCCCAGAACCTCGAGCCCGTCAAGAAGTTCCGGCCGCCCACGGAAAAGCTGGTGGAGGACTGCACCCGCACGGTGCTGCGCCTGCACCCGGCGTTGGCGCCGGTGAAGCTGGCGGTGTTCCCGCTGAAGAAGAACAAGCCAGAGCTGGTGGAGCTGGCCCAGGCGATCAAGGAACGTTTCCAGCGCCACTTCAGGGTGGTGTACGACGACAGCGCCGGCATCGGCCGCCTGTACCGCCGCCAGGACGAAATCGGCACGCCGTTCTGCATCACGGTGGATTTCGAAAGCCTCGAGGACGGCACGGTAACGGTGCGCGAACGCGACAGCATGGAGCAGGAGCGGGTAAAGATCGACGACCTGCCCGCATACCTGCTGCCCCGCCTGCAGGGCGAATAGCCGGTACGTGTACGATTTCCGCCCCGTGAAGTACGACGCGACACAAGTCGCGCGCGGGCCGATTCAGCCGTGCGTCCGGGCGACGTCTCGTAAACCATTGGGATTAGCCAGCTTAGGAACTCGATTCTGGATCGATCCATAATGGCATATTGGAGCGCTTCCGCGGCGTGTAAAATCACATCAGACAGGTGACCGCACCTCAATTACATTACTTAAAGTAATTAAAAGGCTTCAATTTGCCCTGAAATCATATATCTTAGTCACAGCACCGCTTCTAGGGGTCCTCATGGACATGAAGATCGTTGCCATCGCGGCCGGCGTTTTCTTTGCCCTGGTGGCGGGCTTTCTCGGTTTCGTGATCTGGTATGGCTCTTCCGATGTTCCCGCATCCGCGCCGGGGGCGGCCCAAACGCCGGCGTCGGGCCAATCGACATCGGCCCTGGAGCAGCAGGTGCTGCAGGGTTACGAAGTGCAGTTCTGGGGCGACGGCCGACCCTTCGTGCGCTACTACGACCCGGGCGCCGGCGAACACGCCACGCAGTCGATTGAGCAGGCCCTGTTCTGGCAGGCCCAGTACGCGGGGGGCGACTTTTCGGAGACGGATTTTGGCACCACCCCGGCGAATCCGGCCGGGGTTGAGGCCGCCTATCGCCTGGGGCTGGTGTATGAGCACGGGCTGTTTCACACGCGGGTGGACAAGGGCGAGGCCATGCGTAACTATCGCATCGCCAAGATGGGGGGCCACCCACAGGCCGCCGCAGCGGAAAAGCGCCTGCAGGCGGCAGGGGTGAAGTAGGCGTGGCAACAAGCAACCTCGGCACAAATGGTGGGATTGGTCGTCGCAAGAATCATTCAAATAGCAAGAGCTGCAAGTGCCATCATATTACATATTTCGGTAATAGTCCTAAGAAATCGTGTTAAAAATATGCATATTAGGCAAGATTTCCGTTTGTTTGGGCTGGAAATTCGGTCCACCAGAGTCCATTATTTAGTCGTGACACGCTGTATTGTACAAACGTTAACAATAGCAACTGTTGCACAATGGAGAATTCGGTAGACGATATAAAGGACAGGTTGTACGGTATTGCTGATCTTTGGCTGGAACGGGCTAACGACACGAGACACGGCATCGCAGTGTAACTCAACGCAACACGGCGCCGACGACGGCGCCAATTGACAGCTCCAGACGACTCGACGCAGGACCGCTCATAGATGCACCCGCTTGAGAACGTTCGTGAGCGCAGTTCGCAAAACAGAACTCGTCCTGCCGGCGCTTGCCGCCTTGATCGCCATTGTCACGGTCTGCGGCTGGTTCTTCCAGATTGAGTGGATGGTCAGGCCGGGCAAGTTCTCGGCCGTGATGCAGCTCACCACGGCACTCTCTGTACTGCTGTGTTCCGTTGCGGTGTGGGGCGTTGCCGGCCGGCGCAGGCGGCTGGTGCTGGCCTGTGGCGGTTGCGTGGTTGCGATCTGCACCCTCACCCTGATAGCCAACTACGCGGACATTGAACACATCTTCCTGGACACCTTGCTGGTTTCGCCCTTCACGGAAGATCACGTCTCTTCCCGCGGCCGCATGTCCTCGGCCTCCGCGTTTTCCTTTCTGTTCATCGCGACTGGGGCGATGCTGCTGCTGCGTCCCAGCCTGTGGCAACGGCTGGGCGCGAGTGTGCTGGGGACCCTGGCACTGGGCTACGCGACGTTCGCCTTCACCGGCTATTTCGGCAATCTGCTCGTCGGTTTCGGCTGGGGCATCCTGACCGGCATGTCGGTCATGACGGCGGTCTGCGCCCTGCTGCTTGCCCTTGGCGTGATCCGGCATGCCTGGCGCGAATTGTCCGAGACGCTGCGCTCACCGATATCCGTGGTGGCGGTCGTGGTCTCCTTCGGGGTGTCGGCGGCAGTGGTCGCGTTGGCGATGTACCTGGAGGTCCGCGAGACCGAGGTAATCCGGGCCCAGGGAAGCGCCGAGGTCGAGCAGCTGGCCTCCGAGGTGGCGCTTGAGACCAACCAGTCGCGCAAGGCGATGGAGCGCATGGCCCTGCGTATCGAGCAGAACCCGGTATTCGCATCGGAGTCCTGGCATGCCGACGCCCGGGCGTACGTGAAGGATATCCCCGGAATGGTCCTGGCCGTGTGGGTCAAGCGCGGTGGGGAGTTTGAGTATGTCTCTGAGGCAGGGCGCAACGACGACCGGATTTACGTCGAAAGCGTGGTGAAGACGGCCTCATCACAGGCCGGTGTAAGGCTTACGGACCGCATCTCGTTCCTGCATGGTCCCGTTTTGCTGCCGGAAGGACGCAAGGGATTTCTGATTGTCGCCGCCATCGATCAGCGCGGAGCCAACGAGGGACTGGCCCTGGCGCTGATCGACGCCGACAGGTACCTGCGGCGGTTTATCCCCGAGAAGGCCTGGAATGAGTTCGAATTCGAGTTGAGCAGCCCCGGCGGTTCCATTCTTGAGCAGCAGAAGGCTCAGACTCTCGAAGAGGCCGCTTTCGACGCCAGGTCCGACTTTCGCGTCGGTGGAGAGAGCTGGGACATCACTATCTCTCCCACCGTGTCCTATGTGGCCAACGCACGCTCGCGCATTGCGGAATCGATCCTGCTGGCCGGCCTGATCCTCGCCAACCTGCTGGGGCTCAGCGTCCAGCTTGGACGCACCGCCAGAGCCAACGCCGAGCGGTTGACCGACAGCATGAACCAGCTGGAAGAGCGCGAGGAAAAGCTTGCCAACCTGTTCGCCTCCGTGCTGGACGCGGTGCTGATCGTGGACGCCAACGGCCGCATCGAGGAAGTAAACGAATCGGCCGCTTCCATGTTCCGCGGCACACGCGAGCAACTGGTAGGCAAGGGCGTGGACAGCCTGGTGGTGCAGAGCGGCGGCCTGCCGGACCTGCTGGTCAGCAAGGTTCGCACCAGCCGCATGGAGGACCTGGCGGGCTCCCAGTCCGAGGGTCGCGGCAGAATGCTGGATGGAAACGAATTCCCCGCAACCGTGGCGATCTCGGCATTCAAGACCGCGGAAGGGCGCAAGTTCGCCTGGGTGATCCGCGACATCACCCAACGGGTGAAGGCGGCCGAAGAGCGCGAGAAGCTGCTGAAAGATGTCGAGCGCAGCAACGTAGAGCTGCAGCGCGCGGTGACCCACGCCGAGGAAAACGCCGCGCGCTTCGAGGCCCTGGTGGCCTCCGCCCCGGACGCCACCATCCTGGTGAACGAGAATGGAACCATCGTCGAGTTCAACCGCCGAGCGGTGAGCTTGTTCGGCTGGACCCGCGATGAGGCGATCGGGCAGAAGGTTGAAATCCTCTTGCCGGAGCACCTGCGCGAAGCCCACGTCGGGCAGCGCACGGCCTACGCTGCTTCCCCCGACATCCGGTCCATGGTCGCTGGACGCGAACTGGCCGGCGTGAACAAGGATGGCGACTCCGTACCGGTCGAAGTCAGTCTCAGCCCGCTCAGCTTCGACGGTCGCCCCATGGTGGTCGCCTCGGTGCGCGACATCACGGAGCGCCGCCGGGCCCAGCAGGCCATCGTCATGAGCGAGCAGCGCCTGCGCCAGGTGAACAAAGAGCTTGAGAGCATCGTGTACGTCGCTTCGCACGACCTGCGTTCGCCCCTGGTGAACCTGCAGGGCTTCAGCCGCCAGATGGCGGACTCCGTGTCGCGGCTCAACGAGCTGTTGTCCAACGGCGCGCTCAAGGAAGAGCTGCGCGAGGAAGTTACCCCGCTGCTGCGCGAGGACATCCCTGAGGCGCTGGGCTACATCGACTCAAGCACCCGCAAGATGGACCGCCTGATCAAGGGCCTGCTGCGGCTTTCGCGCCTGGGGCGCTCAGTCCTACACCCCTCCGTCGTCGACATGAATGCACTGATGAGCGAGGTGGTAGGCGCCATGCAGTTCGTGATCAACGAACGCGAGGTGGATGTGAAAGTAGAGCCGCTGCCGCCATGCTACATGGACCCGGACCAGCTCAGCCAGGTCTGCTCCAACCTGCTGGACAACGCCATCAAGTACCGCTCGCCCGACCGGCCGGCCGAGATCGTGGTCAGCGGCCGCGAAGTGGAAGGGATGGTCGAATACACGTTTTCCGACAACGGCCTGGGCATCGCGAAGAACCACCTGGCAGTGATTTTCGAAGTGTTCCACCGCCTGAACCCCAAGGATGGCATCGACGGCGACGGCCTGGGGCTGGCGGCCGTGCGGCGCATCCTGGAGCGCAACGGGGGCGACATCCGTGTCGATTCGGAACAGGGCAAGGGCAGTCGATTTGTCATAACCGTACCGGCACAGCCTGTCAGGCGTGTCGGCGCGGCAACCACGGGGAACAGCAGCCATGACTCAAACCGCACCTGACGCAAAGAGGAGGAACGCCAAGATGGAAATTCTGTTAGCCGAGGACGACCCCGGCCACGCCACGCTGGTGAAGAACAACCTTCGCACCGTGGGGATCCGCAACACCATCCGTCGCTTCGAGGACGGGCAGCAGGTGCTGGACTTCCTGGCGGACAAGCAAAACGGCAGCGAGCACGTGGACTTCGAGAACGCCTACCTGCTGCTGCTGGACATCCGCATGCCCAAGGTAAGCGGTGACGAGGTGCTGAAGCACGTGAAGGCGAACTCGAAGTTGCGGCTGATGCCGGTGATCATGCTGACCACCACGGACGAGCCCCAGGAGATCCGGCGCTGCCACGAGCTCGGCTGCAACGACTACATCACCAAGCCCGTGGATTACGACGAGTTCGTGGACGTGATCAAGCGGCTGGGAATGTTCCTGCACATCATGCGCGTGCCGCCGCTCGAGGAATAGCGCGGCGCGAAAGGAGGAGGCGATGGTTACCCCCAAGGTCCTGATCATCGAGGACGACCCCGGCGTGGCGAAGCTGGTCAGCAACGCCGTGGCCAAGGTCGAGTGCGAGCCCGTCACGGTGGACACGGGCACCCAGGCCGTGCAGTGGCTGCTTGATTACAGCGCGGACCTGCTGTTGATCGACAACATCCTGCCCGACATGCGGGCCCTGGACCTGCTCGATCAGCTTGAGAAAAACGGCAAGAGCTTCCCGTTCATCATTACCACCGGCCAGGGCAACGAGTCATTGGCCGTGGAGCTGATGAAACGCGGCGCGGTGGACTACATCGTGAAGGACACCGATTTCCTGGACCGGCTGCCGAGTGCGCTGGCCCGGGCGCTGGAGATGATCCGCACCAAGCGCCGGCTATCCGAAATCGAAGCCTCGTTGCTGCAGTTCACCATCGAGACCGAGGCAATCCTGGAGGCCGCCGCCGACGGCATCGTCACTTTCGACCACGGCGGGCGCATCGTCACCGCCAACGCCGCGATCTGCGAGATGTACGGCTTCAGCGCCGAGAACCTGATCGGCGCCGACATCGGCTGCCTGTTCCCCGGCGAAGGCGGCATACCCATTCTGCCACTCCCCGGCAGGGCCGGCACCGGCGACGTCCGCAAACAGTTGCGCACCCCGCGCGAATTCGTGGCCGGCCGCAGCGACGGACGCCTGATCGACGCCGAGGTCACCATCAGCGAAGTGGAAGGAGGCAGCAAACGCCTCTACATAGCGGTGATTCGCGACATCAGCGAAAAGAAGCGCATCGAGCGCCAGATTCTGCACGACGCCTTCCACGACAAGCTTACCGGCCTGCCCAACCGCGCGCTCGCCATGAACCGCATCAACCACCTGCTCAAACGCCGCGACGACCAGCCGGGATGCCGCTGCGCGGTGCTGCTGGTTGACCTCGACCGCTTCAAGCTGGTCAACGACTGCATGGGCCACACGGCCGGCGACCAGCTGATCCTGGAAGTGTCGCGGCGTCTCATGAGCGCCGTTCGACCGGCCGACACCGTTGCGCGCCTGGGTGGCGACGAGTTCGCGGTGGTGATTGAAGACGTGCATGATCTGCGCAACGCGGTACACCTGGCGGAACGCATCCATTCAGCGCTGGAGCCGGAAGTCGTCGTGCGTGGCACGGACGTGAAGGCCAGCGCGAGCATCGGCATCGCGCTCAGCCAGGAAGGCTCAGGCGACGCCGAAGACCTGCTGCGCCACGCCGATATCGCCATGTACCGCGCCAAGGAAAAGGGCCGTGCGCGCTACGAGGTGTTCGACATCGAGATGCACAGCCAGACGGTCATGATGATGCGCATCGAGACCGACCTGCGGCGCGCCATCGGCACGGAGGAGATCGTCGTGTTCTACCAGCCCGTGGTGGATCTGCATAAGCGTGTCGTGGCGGGCTACGAGGCCCTGGTGCGCTGGATGCAGCCCGGCCGCGGCATGGTCTCGCCGGCCGATTTCATCCCCGTGGCCGAGGAAACCGGGCTGATCTGCGCGCTGGGCCGCCAAGTCCTGCACGCGGCGTGCCGCCAGAACCGCCAGTGGATGGACCAGTTCGGCGAGCCCACCATCATCAGCGTCAACCTGTCGGCCTACCAGCTGCAGCGCGAAGACGTGGTCAGCATGGTGCGCGACGTGCTGCGCGACACCGGCCTGCCGACTTCGGCGCTGAAACTCGAACTGACCGAGAGCGTGTTCGTCGATTACTCCAAGGGCGATCTGCAGGCCCTGGACGAACTCAAGGCCATGGGCATCGGCATTTCCATCGACGACTTCGGCACCGGCTACAGCTCGTTCAGCTACCTGGGCAAACTGCCTGTTGAGGCAATCAAGCTGGACCGCTCCTTCATCAGCGGCCTGCCCCACGACAAGGACCATGTGGCGATCAGCACCTCGATCCTCGCCCTGGCCGAGGCCATGAACTTGCGGGTGATTGCCGAGGGCATCGAGCATTCGGGCCAGCTCAAGTTCCTGCACGACCACGGCTGTCGCTGGGCACAGGGCTACCTGTTCGGCCGCCCGGTGCCCGCGCCCCAGGCCGAAGAGCTGCTGTTCGCGAGCATTGACGTCAAGCTGTAGCTGGTTGCCCGCAATCGTTCCACAACTTGCCAACGGGATGTGATGCCCTTCACCAAGCGGGTTTGCGGGCGATTGCCCGGTCCGTTTGCCGCTTGTTATCGCGGCCAAACCCGCTAAATTGCGGCATCTTCTGAGAGGACCACATGGCCAAGAAGGAACCTGCCGCAACCACACCGCCCTCTGACGGCCGTATCGAGCCGCTGAACATCGCCGACGAAATGCGCGAGTCGTACCTGACCTACGCCATGTCGGTGATCGTCAGCCGCGCCTTGCCGGACGTGCGCGACGGTTTGAAGCCGTCCCAGCGCCGCGTGCTGGTGGCCATGCATGACCTGAACCTGGGCGCCACCGCCAAGCACCGCAAGTGCGCCAAGATCTGCGGCGACACATCCGGCAACTACCACCCGCACGGCGAATCAGTGGTCTACCCCACGCTGGTGCGCATGGGCCAGGACTTCAACACCCGTTACATGCTGGTGGACCCGCAGGGCAACTTCGGCACCATCGACGGCGACCCGCCCGCCGCCATGCGATACACCGAGGCGCGCATGACCCGCGCCGCCACGGACATGCTGGAAGACCTCGACAAGGACACCGTCGATTTCATCGACAACTTCGAGGGCACCCGCAAAGAACCCACGGTGCTGCCAGGCAAGTTTCCCAACCTGCTGTGTAACGGCACGGCCGGCATCGCGGTGGGCATGGCGACCTCCATGGCGCCGCACAACGTGAACGAGATCTGCGACGCCATCACCCACGTGGTGGACAACCCGGAATGCAGCATCGACGACCTGTGCAAGATCGTGAAAGGCCCTGATTTCCCCACCGGCGGCGTGATCTGCGGCGTGAAGCCGATCCGCGAGGCCTACAAGACCGGGCGCAGCATCGTCACCGTGCGCGGCCGCGTTGAGATCGAGCAGGGCGACCACGGCAAGACCAACCTGGTGATCACGGAAATTCCGTACCAGGTGAACAAGGCGGCGCTGATTGACCGCATCGCGGGCCTGGTGCGCGCGGGCAGCATCACGGGCGTCAACGACATCAACGACTACAGCAAAAAGGACATCCGGCTGGTAGTCGAGGTCAAGCGCGGCGACGACCCGAACATCGTGCTGAACCAGCTGTACAAGCACACCCAGCTGCAGCAGAGCTTCAGTATCATCAACATCGCGATCGTCGAGGGCCGCCCGCATACCCTGAACCTGAAGCAGCTGTGCGAGGCGTACCGCGACCACCGCAAGGAAGTGATCCTGCGCCGCACGCGCTGGCTGCTGAACAAGGCCCGCGCGCGCCAGCACATCGTGATCGGCCTGCTGCTCGCCCTCACGAAGATGGACGAGATCATCAAGCTGATCCGCGCGTCAAAAGACGTGAACGAAGCGCGCGAAAAGCTGATGGCCTTGAAGTTCCCCAAGAAGGTGAAGACCGAGGGCGGCCACACCATCGAGGGCAACGAGACGCTCACGCGCGCGCAGGCCGACGCAATCCTGGCCATGACGCTCAGCAAGCTGACCGGCCTCGAGCGCGACAAGCTGGAGGAAGAGTACGCCGCGCTGCTGGCCGAGATCGCCGACCTGATGGACATCCTGGCCCGCGAGGCCCGCGTGTTGGGCATCATCAAGGACGACCTGGCTGACGTGAAGAAGCGCCACGGCGACGAGCGCCGCACGGAAATCCAGGCAGCCGGCGCCGAGGAATTTGACATCACGGACCTGATCCCCGACGAGCAGATGGTGGTAACCATCAGCGCCGAGGGTTACATCAAGCGCGTACCGCTTGAGGCCTACCGCCGCCAGCGCCGGGGCGGCATGGGCAGCACCGGCAGCAAGGCGAAGGAAGGCGACTACGTCGAGCACTTCTTCATCGCCAGCACCCACGACTACCTGCTGGTCTTCACCAGCCTGGGCAAGCTGCTGTGGCTGAAGGTGTACGACATCCCCGAGTTCAGCAAGACCGCCAAGGGGCGCGCGCTGGTGAACCTGCTGAACATCAGCCAGGTCGAAAAAGTCAGCGCCTGCATCAAGGTGCGAAACTTCGACACCGGCCAGAAGCTGCTGTTCGTCACGGCCGAGGGCACGGTCAAGAAGACCGAGCTCGAGGAGTACAGCAACGTCACCAAGAAGGGCATCCGGGCGATCAAGCTGAACGAAGGCGACCGCCTGATCGACGTGCTGCTGACTAACGGCAGCGACGAGATCGTGCTGGTGACGCGCAACGGCTACAGCATCCGGTTCAATGAAACCGACGCGCGTACCATGGGCCGCGTGGCCGCGGGCGTGCGCGGCATCGACCTGCGCAAGGGCGACATCGTGGTGGGCGCCGCCGTGGTGAACCGCAACGCCAGCTTCCTGAGCATCTGCAGTAAAGGATATGGCAAGCGCAGCAGCTTCGACGACTACCGCATCCAGAGCCGCGGCGGCAAGGGCATCATCAACTACAAGATCAACGACAAGACCGGCCACGTGGTCAGCGCCAAAAGCATCTTCGAAGGCGACGAGATCATGCTGATGACCAGGGGCGGCGTGGTGCTGCGCACGGCCGTAACCGAAGACAGCCTGCGCGAAATCGGGCGCGCCACCCAGGGCGTGCGCATGATGCGGGTGGAAGACGGCGACGAGATCACCAGCGTGGTGAAGATCATGAACGAGGAAGAGGCCTTCGAGAAAGCCGACCAGGCCGAGGCCCAGGCCCACGTGGACAAGGTGATAGAGAAGGGCATCGAGACCTACCCTGGCGACAAGAAGGGCAAGGAGAAGGCCGAGGAAGAAGAACCCGAGACCAAGCCCAGGAAAAAGAAGGGCAAGCAGGCCGAGGAAGAGTAGGAAGGGCAAGAGCGCCCTGCTGCTGTCTTAAAACACAAGCGCCACGGCCCGGCCGTGGCGCTTTCCTGTTGTACGCTAGTCCTTCTTGTCGCCCTTTTTCTTGCCTTCCTTCTTCTTGCCTTCCTTCTTTTCCTCGCCGGGCAGGCGGATGCGCTTGCGGGGCACGTACTCGTCGTCGCTATCGGGGAAGCCTTCGTAGTGCACCAGGTGCAGGCCCTTCTCGGCGTGCATCACCGTGGCCTTGTACCACTTGCCATCCCACTCGACCTCGACCACCGTGCCGCCCGCGATCACCTCCGGCTTGTGGGGGCGCAGCTTGTCGGCCTCGAGCCAGCGGTTCCACTTCTTGCCCCAGCCGACCCAGTCCACAAGGAATCTGCCGTCCTTGGCGTCGATGATCTTCACCT
Organism: Planctomycetota bacterium; assembly: GCA_020638635.1. Classification (GTDB taxonomy): domain Bacteria; phylum Planctomycetota; class UBA8742; order UBA2392; family UBA2392; genus JACKID01. The sequence continues at coordinate 308,500 of JACKIE010000001.1, read as the reverse complement.
TGTACCACTCGCCTTCGTCCTCAGCTTCGCAACGCTCGCCGACGCGTTCGGGCTTCTTTTCACCGGCCGTGGCCATGGCCGTTGCTTCTTCCATGCCTCGGAAGAAGCTGCAGGTGAGCTGCTCTTCGCTGAAGGCCATTTCGTCCTTGGCGTAGGCGGCGGTTTCCTTCAGGGTGACCTTGCCGTCGCCATCGGCGTCGTGCAGGGCGTCGCCGGCGTACATCTCGGCCAGGCACTGGGTGAAGGTCCAGTTGCCGGTGCTGCGGCTGCCCGGCTGCACCGATGCCAGCACGCCCCAATGCTTGGCGGTCTCGAGCGCCTTGACTTCTTCCATGAAAGCGCCTGAGTGGCAGCAGTCGGCCGTGACCAGCACGTCGTTGCCTTTAAACCCCTTCTCGATGGCGCCGACGATTTCGCCCAGGCGCCAGTAGTTGTCCTGTTTCGGCATGCTGTCGTAGCAGACCAGGCTTACGGGGCGCTTGTCGTCGTCGAAGTTGCGGCAGCCGTGGCCGGCGTAATAGAAGATGAAGGTTTCGTCGGCGGCGCTGGCGGCGAGGCTTTCATTCAGCTTCTTCTCGACGGCCTCGCGGGTGGCCTCGGCGTTGGTGAGAAACACGATGTTGGCCTCGGGCACGCCGCGCTTCTTGAGCTGCTCGATCATCTCGGCATCGACGCGTCCTTCGTCGGGCCAGGTGCCCAGCGACTTGTCCTGGAAGCTGAGCACGCCCACGGCGAACACCCTGGTCTTGGCCGGGTTCCACTCGGCCTGTGCGGCAACCACTGAGGCGCACATTGACAATGCAACCAACCACACGCAGATACGCATACGGCTCTCCCTGGAAGTCGCGGGAGTATAGCAATCGGGCTTGGGGCAAATCACTGGGTGCCGGGGCTGGTTTGAAACAGCTTTGCCCTGCAACGAAAGGCTGAACATGTACAGTTCCGCGGCGTTGACCGACGTTCACCAGCGCACGCACCGCAGCCTGGTGAAGCTGCTTGAGCATAGCGCGGGGTTCTCAAGCGAGCTGCTGGCGCAGGAGCTGGAAGGCTTCGGGTACCCCTCGATCCGCCTGCAGCTGCACCATGTGATGGGGGCCGAGCAGTACTGGGTCGGCGTGCTGCGCGGCCTGATGCTGGTGGACGAACTGGAGGAAGACTACGCGTCGATTGACGCCCTGCGCGCGTTTCGTCAACGCGTGGCAGGCGTCACGGCCGAGTACCTGCGCGGCGCGAGCGAGGCCGAACTGAACACCAGCCGCAAGGTAATTGCCTGGGGTCCTCGAGAAATAGCGGTTGTTCCAGCCCAGGTCATCCTGCGCACGCAGACCCACATCTTTCAGCACCAGGGCCAAGTCGCCGCCATGGCCCGCCTGCTCGGCCGGCCGATCCCGCCCGGCCTTGACTTTCCACTGACCTAGGAGGCCGGCAGGCTTTCCGTGTGAATGCGCAACGGTGGCGTGGGGCGGGGCTGCGGCATGCGGAATTCGCGGCGGATCAGCTTCGGGTGCTGGAACAGGTTCAGCTTAAGGGTCAGCGCGGTCCAGGCCGCGGCCGGCACGGCGCCCAGTGCCAGTGCGCGCTCCTTGAGGTTCGGCTTGCCCAGTACCTCGTGGATGCGCTTCTCAAGCCGGCCGAGGGCGCGGCGTGTTTCGCGGGTGGGGCCGAACACACGCCCGGGCATGAACGCCGGGTATGAGCTGCGCACGAACTGCGCGAACAGCTCGGCCTTTTTGCGCATGATGGGGATGGGCGAGTCTTTCCACTTGAGGTAGCCGTTCAGCCACACCTCGACGGCGCGGTAAATGGATGGCCCCAGCCGCTCAAAGTCCTGCTTGAAGCAGCTTGCCTGCAGATCCTCGATCTGTCGTGCCGTCATGGTCTCGTGCTTCACCAATGAGTAGAAGCCGGTGCCCTTGTGCCAGTAGTGGGTCTTGGGGTCTTCCTCGATTTCCTTGTGGAACAGGCCTTCCTTCTTCACGCGGTCAAAGAACGGCGTGCCCGGCACCGGCCCGTAAATCAGGAACTGGGAGAAGGCAGGCTTGAGTGCCAATAGCCCGTCGAGTTCTTCCTGGATGATCTCCGGCGTCTGGTAGGGGAAGCCGACGATCATGGAGGCCAGCACCGTGATGCCATGCTCGCGGAATTCGTTGAAGACCTCGTCCACCGGGCGGCCGGACTGCTTGGCGAAGCCGGAGCGCGTGCCTTCGTAGCCGATCCAGATGCCGTCGATGCCCATCTCCATGATCTCGGTGACTGTAAAGCGGCTCAGCGCGCGCACGCTGGCGAAACAGAACACCGAGATCGGCTTGCCGCCCTCGATCACGCAGTCGCGGAACTCCAGGGCGCGCTCGCGGTTGAGCAAAAAATCCTCGTCCATGATCATGATGTTCATGTCCGGGTCGATCTCGTGGTACTTGCGCACCACGTTGTAGATGTCGCGGCCCGTGGGCAGCAGGCGGATGTGGCGGCGCTTGAAGAAGTGCGAGGTGCAGCAGAAGTCGCAGCCGTTGGCGCAGCCCAGGCCGGCGAACACGATGCCGGTCTGCGAGACATGCTGGCCGAACACGCGCAGGGGGTTGATCACGTTGGGGTGGGTGTAGGGCATTTCGCGTTCGGGCTCGCCCAGCAGGCGGCGCATGAAGGCGACGCCCTCTTCGCGGCAGATGTGGTCGCCGTAGGGTTTCAGCACCTCGTCGTCGAGCACGGTGCCGTGGCTGCCGAGCACGATCTCGGATTGCGGCGCGTGCTCGCGCACCAGGGCGACCATCTCTTCCATGATGTGGAAGGTGGCGAGGATGAACGAGATGCCGACGTAGTCGTAGCCCTTCTTCAGCTCGCGGATCAGCTCCGCGCGCGAGGGGTACTGCAGCACCACGGTGGGGGCGTCGAGGTTGACGGCGATGTAATCGAGCGAGAACTGGGTGTGCAGCGAGCGCGGGCTGAACATGCCCTGGGCGCGCGTGACCTGTCCGTAAAGCAATTCGTAGCCGACGCTGGGGGCGTCGCCGTAAGCCTCACCAAGGGGGCGGCAGACGCTGGTAAGCAGGACTTTCTTCAAGTTGTACCTCTGGCTGGATGGAATCCGCCGCCCGGGATGCAGGTCATAAAAAGACCACCATATCCATTTATCGAATAACCGCCAGCGTGCACTGACTGCCTCAGCATTTCCCCTTCCCTCATCGCGGGATCTGCTGCTTACTATGGTGGGACAAACCGGAACGCAGGTGCGTAAATGGCAGAAGCGAAAGTGCTGGGACTGGCGGTGGGGCCCGAGGGCAACGAAACGCCCATCTATCGTGAGGCCCGCGACAGCGTGATGCTGGTCGAGGGCAAGGGTGTTGAGGGTGACAAGAAGTTCGGCAAGAGCCACGGCCGCCAGGTCAACCTGGTCACGCGGCACAGCTATGACTGGTTCGAGCGCAACTTCGGGCGCAGCCGCGAGCTGCCGGGCGGGCTCGGTGAGAACATCGTGATTTCATCCGAGATCGACCCCGGCTGGCTGGACCTGGGTCAGCGCATCCGCGTGGGAGAGGCCGTGCTCGAAGTCGTCACCCCGCGCGCGCCCTGTGCGCACTTCACGGAGACGGTGGAGGGCGTGAAAGTAAGCCATTTCGTGGGCCACGTGGGCCTGATGTGCGCGGTGGTGAAAAGCGGCAAGGTAAGCGTCGGAGACCCGGCGGTGCTGGAGGAATAGCGTGGGAATCGCCGTGATCGTCGCCCTGCTGGGCACCGTGCTGGTGGCGGTTGGGGGACTGCTGTTTCTGCCGCAGGCGCCTCAGCTGCCGGTGCTGGGCGCCGGCGACTGGCCCAAGCTGATCGTGATCTACCTGGGCGCCGGCTGGTCGCTGCTGGGTGCCGTGCAGTTCCTGCGCCACGGCCAGGGCCGGCCGGGCAAGGCCGTGCTGGGCCTGCTGATGCTGCTTTCCCTTGCCGGTGCCGGCGGCGTCAGCTGGTGGGTACTCAGCTTCAGCTATCAGTTGCCCGCGCCGGCGCAGTTCGCGGCCGAAAAGCCCATCCCCGCCTTTGAATTGAGAGACCAGGACGGCAACACAGTCAGCGACGCCAGTCTGCGCGGCAAACCGGTGGTGCTGATTTTCGGCCGTGGCGTTTGGTGACCGTACTGCCTGAAAGACCTGGCGGTCGCCAGCGAGGTGTACCCTGAAATCCAGAAGGCGGGTGGCGAGGTTGTGGGCTTCATGCCCGACACGCCGGAAGACGTGAAAGCAATGGTTGAGCGCACGGGCGTGAAGTTCCCGATGCTGGCTGACCCGGACGCCGCTGTGGCCGAAGCCTTTGGGCTGCGCCACGCAGAGGCCGTGCCGGGCAAAGATCTGGCGCGCCCGGCAATCCTGTTTGTGCGCGCGGACGGAACCGTGGCGGGCTCGTTCCAGCCGGACAACTACCGTCGCTCGGTGACGCCTGAAGAGCTACGTGCGGGGTTTGCGGGCGCGGTGACCTCGCCGTGACAGCGACGCGCTTGTAACTGTCAGGCATGTGGGTACATTACGAGCCCCCGGTTCGGTATCGGTTTGTGCCATGAAGACGATTAGCCTGTTCGTCGTTGTGTTGATGACTTTGATGTCGTTCGGCTGCGCGTCTTCGCAGGAAACGCGCCTGGCGCTCGAACCGCGCAGCTACGACGAGGCCATGACGTGGATCCGCGACGAAGTAGCCGGCATTGACAAGGCTGTGATCGGCGCCCAGTACGGCGAAGCCGTACCAGACGCGGAGCGCCTCCGCGAATACACCAAGTGGCTTACCAGCTATGAACCGCCTCGCCTGCCCAACGACTACGAGGTGTATGACGAGTACTTCAACCAGACGCAGGACCTGTTCCGCTGCAGCGATCGCCTGCTGTACTTCATCGAGCAGCGTCGCAAGCAGGACGCCAAGGACCAGTTGGCTGAGTTCGCGCGCCGGTACAACCGGCTTTCCACCACCTTCGGCCCGAACTGGGAAATCAGCGTGCTGGAACGCGGCCCGGAAGAGTTCCGCACTCCGGAATACTATCGAGGCGACGTCCCCGGTGAGCTGAGGGGTAACCGCTAAGGCCGGGTTCGGGTTTCAGAGGTCAGAGGCAAAAGGCCGGGGGGAGACCCCTGGCCTTGTCGTTCATCCCGCCTCCCGCCTCCCGCCTCCTGTCATACTTCTGCAACCACACGAGAAATCTTGCCCTGCCCCTTTGGCCTTTGGCACCGGCTGGCTAAACTTGGGCTTCCGCGAGACATTTGCCGGGAGGAAGCATGGCGCTGGCCACGGATTGCCCACACTGCCACAAAGAGTTCACGCTGCCCGACGAGCTGTTCGGAAAGCGCATCAAGTGCAAGGCCTGCGGCGGCGTGTTCCGCGTCGGCGGCGCATCGGCGCCGCCCACCGCCGAGGACTTCGACAAGCTCGACGCCGTGGACCAGACCCAGGTAGACGCCCCCGCCATGGAGGGCCCGGCTGGTCCCGCGCGCGCCTTGCCGGGTGTCGGCCGTCGCGATGACTTCGCAACACAACCGCCCCCGACGGGCGACGAATTCGCGACACAATGGGGCGGCCAGGCTCAGGATGAATTCGCCACAGCTGACATGCAGGCGGACGACTTCCAGACCGAAGTGCCGCCCACACGCGGCGTGGATTTCGGCGAAACCGTGCTGCCCGCGGCCCCGGCGATGGGGGAGGACACCATCGGCGACACCTGGGGTGATACCGTTGACGACGGCGGCCATTTCGCCGACTCCGGCGACACCGTCCATGATGGCGATGAAACCGCGCTCGATTACGGCAGCGGTGACACCGCCGTTGACATGATCCCGGCGGCTGATCAGACCAGCTCAGGCGACACCGCCGTTGACTACATCCCGGATGAAGCGGAATTGGCAGCGGCGCAGGCAGAGGCCGACTCAGCAGCCGAAAATGCCGAAGCCTCCAGCGGCCCCAAGCTGCCGGGCAAGGGCCCAAAGCTGCCGGGTAAAGGCGCCAAACTGCCCGGCAAGGGTACGCTGCCCGGCAAGGGCCCGAAGCTTCCCGGCGGAGATGCCAAGCTGCCCGGCAAGGGCGCGCTTCCCAAGGGTACCAGCAAGATCGACAAGAAAGATACCGGACGCAAGCTACCCGCCAAGGCCGGCAAGCCGGGAGAGCTTGGCGCAGCCAAAGAGAAGAAGAAGGGCGGCGGGTTGCTGGTGAAGGCGCTGCTGCTGTTCCTGTTGCTGGACCTGGCGGCGTTCGCGGCGCTGGTGTACCTGCCGCAGGCACGTGAAGCGCTGGGCCTGCAGGATGCAGCCTGGCTGAACGACATCGCGAAGATGGTCGGCGGCCCTGTAAAAGAGCCGGCCGCGCCGACACCCGCACCTGGCAACGACGACCAGCAACCAGCCGGTAACGAAAGTGGCGAGCCCGAGCCGGAACCCAAGCCCGAGCCCGAGCCGGAACCCAAGCCCGAGCCCGAGCCTGAGCCTGAGCCGAAGCCAGAACCGGAGCCCGAGCCGGAACCGGAGCCCGAGCCCGAGCCGGAACCGGAGCCCGAGCCCGAACCGCCCATGCCGGAACCGGAGCCCGAGCCCGAACCGCCCATGCCGGAGCCGGAACCTGAGCCCGAACCGCCGATGCCGGAGCCCGAGCCCGAGCCGGAACCGCCGATGCCGGAGCCCGAGCCCGAGCCGGAACCGCCGATGCCGGAACCTGAGCCCGAGCCGGAACCGCCGATGCCGGAACCTGAGCCGGAGCCGCCCATGCCGGAACCGGAGCCCGAGCCGGAACCGCCGATGCCGGAACCGGAGCCCGAGCCGGAACCGCCGATGCCGGAACCTGAGCCGGAGCCGGAACCGCCCATGCCGGAACCGGAGCCCGAGCCGACGCCTCCGCAGCCCGAACCGGAGCCCCTGCCGGAGCCCGAGCCGCTGCCGGAACCGGACCCGGTGCCTACCGCCAAGGATGACCCGTTCAAGTCGGATTGGCCCAAGTTCGAGCGTCCGCATCCCAAGCCCGCAAAGCCCGGCAAGCCGGTCGATTTCTTCGATGAAGACTTCGACAACACCCGCTACGAGTGGGACTGGCTGCCCAGCGGTGTCAAGCACGTGAAGGGCGTTCCCGGCACCCCGGGCGCGCTTGAAGTCGGCGCCAACAAAGGATTCCAGACCATCGGCACAGTCGCCGCTGCAGAGGTGCGGCTTACCGTGTGGCGGGACATGGATGAAGCTGACGTGCGCAAGACCGGCAACGATGCCAAGGGATACGAAATCCAGTTCCGCTACACCGACCCGTCCAACTACTCAGCTCTGCAGATTCGCGGCGACGGTTTCTATCGCATCGTGCGCATGTCAGCTGGCAAGCTAAACACCCTGGTCGGCGACGCCCAGGGCGGCTATCTGCCGCTGCCTCGCTGGAATCGCGATGTGCTCTTCGACGAAGTTGTGGTCACCTTCCAGGGCAACTCCGTGAGCGCCAGCTTCAACGGACACAAGCTGATCAGCACCGGCAAAGCCAACGAGGGCGCGGGCAAGGTGGGAGTCAAGACCAGCAACGGCCTCAAGATAGCCATCGAGAAGATGAGCGTGGATGAAGTAACCGCCGAGTAGGTAGGTAAATACAAACACCGGCGGCCCTCCGGGGCCGCCGGTTTGTTTTCTGTTGGGCATGACGTGCAACTTCTTCTGTTTAACTCAAGGAACGGCACGGGTTTGCCCGATACCCCCTTGGCGAGATCACTCTCGCCTTATCTCCATCACAGGACGGGTAGCGCCATGCCTACAATCTTCGAACGGCTCCTGGGCGTCTTCAGCCTCGACATGGGCATCGACCTCGGCACCGCCAACACCGCGGTCTGCGTGGGCGGCCAGGGTATCGTCCTGTGCGAGCCCTCGGTGGTCGCCGTGCGCAAAGGCACCACGGAAGTGCTCAACAACGGCGAGGCGGTCGGCAACGCCGCCAAGAACATGCTCGACAAGTGCCCCGGCAACATCGAGGCGATTCGTCCGCTGAAGAACGGCGTGATCAGCGACTTCGAGATCACCGAGGCGATGCTGTCCTACTTCATCCGCAAGGTCCACAACCGCGCCTGGGGCCTCAAGCCCCGCCTGATCATCAGCGTGCCGATGGGCATCACCGGTGTCGAAAAGCGCGCTGTGATCGAAAGCGCCGAGCGCGCGGGTGCTCGCAGCGTCTACCTCATCGAGCAGCCCAAGGCCGCGGCGCTGGGCGCCGGCCTGCCGATCAGCGACCCCTCGGGCTCGATGATCGTGGACATCGGCGGCGGCACGACGGACGTGGCGGTGCTGTCCCTGCAGGGCGTGGTCAACTACGAAACCCTGCGCGTGGCGGGCGACGAGCTGACCCAGAGCATCATCACCTACATCAAGGACAAGTGCGGGCTGCTGGTCGGCGAGCAGACAGCCGAGAAGATCAAGATCGCGATCGGCAGCGTGGTGCCGCTGGAGCTGCTGGGCGGCGAAGAGATGCAGATGGAGATCCGGGGCCGCAACATCGAAACCAGCCTTCCGGCGCGCACGGTGATAAACAGCATCCAGGTACGGGAAGCGCTGATGCCGGTGGTGAAGCAGATCGCAGGCAGCATCAAGCGCACGCTGGAGCGCACGCCGCCGGAAATCGCAGCGGACCTGGTGGACCAGGGCATCATGCTGGCGGGCGGAGGGGCAAGCCTGCGCGGTCTCGATTACTACCTCGAGCACGAGATCAACCTGCCGGTACGCCGTGCCGACGAACCGCTGTACTCCGTGGTTCGCGGCACGGAAGCGGTGCTGACCGACATCGACCAGTTCGTGGAACTGCTGGAAAGCGCGGAAGACATCTAACTGTGAAGTCCCCGCTCGGGTGTACCGAGTCCGGGGTGAAAGTCATGCAAGAGTCCAAGGCCCGAATGCCGATACAGGCGACGGGCCTTTTTCTTTGACCCGGGACCCGGGACACGGAACCCGGGACGTAATCGATGCGCGGCAGCCAAGAAAAACTTTCGCTCGCCTGGTTCCTGCGCCATCCGCTGGTGGCGACCTGCATCCTCCTGGCGCTGACCATCGTGCTGCCCTACCTGCGGGTCGGCGAACGCCTGAAGCTCTTGACCTTTCTGCCTCTTGCGCGCGCACAGGGCCAGGTCGGCGGTTCGGCCTACGAGGAATTGTCCGAGGACGAGCGAGTTCGCTTTGATCTGCAGCGCGAACGCGATCGCAACTCGTCACTGGCTTCTGAGAACGCGCGTCTGGCCCGGGCTCTGCTTGACCTGAAGGCGCTGGGAGGGCCCGATTTCGCCGCCAGCCAACTGCCACCCGCGATCAACGCGCAGGTGGTGTTCCACGGAGACAGCAGCAACTGGCGCCACTCATGCTGGATCAACCGCGGTCGGAAACAGGGGGTGTCGGACGGCATGCCCGTGGTTGCCGGCCGTACGCTGATCGGGCGGATTTTCATGGTGGGTGACGACCATGCCTGCGTGCAGCTGTTGACGGACCCGGGGTTTGCGTGCAGTTGCCTGATCGTGGACCCGGACAATCCACAGCAGGACCCGGAGAGTCGGGTGCGCGGCGTTCTGCGCGGCGATGGCTCCGCGATGCCGCATTTCCCGAGGCTGGAACTCGAGGATGTGGCGGTGGGCGCCGAGGTCAAGCCGGGCATGTACGTGATTACCAACGACTACAGCGGCCAGTTTCCGCTGGGGCTGGCGGTGGGAGTGGTGCGCGAAGCGATACCACAGGCCGGTTTCCTGCAGGTGCGTATCGAGGCGAACATGGACCTGGCAACGCTCGAAGTGGTTCAGGTGCTGCAGCATCGCAGGCCGGAGCTCGAACAGCAGGCTCTGCAGCTGATGAGGAAGAAATGATCCAGGCTCTGCAGGTCCGCACACAGCCGCCCCGCTATCGCTGGCGCATTGTGGCTGGCGGCGGCCTGCTGCTGGCGGCCGTGCACACACTGCTGCTGCACCGGCTGAAGCTTGGCGACTTCACACCCGACCTGTACTCGGTGTTCGCCCTGTACCTTGGACTGTTCGCCAGCCGCCAGGGCCGTTACGTGCCGTCGCTGGCGCTGGGCCTGATCCGCGACTTCTTCAGCCTGGGCCTGCTGGGCAGTTACGGCGTGCTGTACAGCCTGTTGCACAAGGCTGCCGGGCGCGCTCGCGGCAAACTGGACCCGGAAAGGCCGCTCAACGTGTTCATCATGGCGCTGGGGGGGACGTTCCTGGTGAACTTCGGCTACCACAGCATGCTGGCCCTGAGTGGAGAAGGCATCGGCTGGTCGCGCGCCCTGGCCCGCTGCGCCAGCGTGGCCGCCGCCAGCGCGCCGCCCGCGGTGCTGCTGTATCCCGTGGCGCACTATCTGCTGCACAAGCTGCGGGTCGGGCGCTCGGGTGGTTACTGGAACATCTAGCAGGTTACCTGGACGGCCGGCTCGCGCCGGCAGTCCCGTCGGGCGCGGCGCCGAGTCTCACGCGCGACATCCGCTACCCGACGGGAGTTCCAACCGGCTAGGCCTGTCTCGGGGCTTGCGAAGGAGCGCGGAAGGCGCCCATGAACAGTGACGTGCAGTAGTCCAACCACGCCGAGCGCGTCTGCGGTTCAGTGGGGTCCATCTGGAACAGGTGCTGGAAGGTACCCTTCTGGATCACGAAGAAGTGAGTCAGCGCCATCTCCGCCTGCGCTATGTAGCGCACGTCAAGTGACTCGGGCATCAGCCCCCGTTTGGCCACCGGAGTGATTACCAGGCGGATCCGGTCAAGGAACGCGCGATAAGTCTGCTGCAGGGGCAGGCGAGCCAGCGTGCGCCCGCCCTCAAGGTTCTCCCATGACAGCAAACGCGGCCATTCAGGAACGGATTCCATCAGCGCCAGGTGCTTCTCCAGGTAGTCGCGTACCATCTGGCGCAGGTCCTGCTCCGATTGCGCGCCGGACAGCGACCTCGAAAACTCAGCGCTCTTCTCAGTGATCGTCGCAAGCACCGCGTTCAGCGCCTCCGCGTACAATTCCTGCTTGCTGCCGAAATACTGGTAGATCAAGCTCTTGTTTACACCCGCGCGCGCGGCGACTTCGTCCACGCGTGTGCCCGCCGGACCCCGCAGCGCGAACTCCGCGATAGCTGCCTCCAGGATCGCGGCCTTTGTTCTGACCGCATCCCTTTTGCGCCCTGTGTGCTGCCTGACCACTAGACCTCCTGGGAAGGGACGTTCTTCTGGCGATCCGCCTTGACCACGGTCAGAAGGCGCTCCAGTTCCTCGCGGAACTCCGTTGGAGATTGCTGCCTCTCCTCCGGTCGCTTGGAAAGTGCCTTTTCGACGACGGGCCAGACTTCCGGGTGAAGGTTGGGAACGCGATCGTTCAGGTTTGGAGGCGGCTTCTCGTTGATGGCCTCAACGAACTTCCAGACGCCGACTTCATCGAAGGGAGGCTGGCCGCAGAGGCACTCGTACAGCGTGGCGCCGAGGCTGTAGATGTCGGCGCGCTGATCCACGTCGCGGGTGTTCTCCACCTGCTCGGGCGACATGTAGTGCAGGGTGCCGATTCCCTCGCCGGTCTTGGTGATGTTGACGCTTACGTAGCGCTTGAGCTCTTTGGCGAGTCCCAAGTCGGTGATTTTTACTTCGCCTTCACGACTGATCAGGATGTTTTCGGGCTTGATGTCGCGGTGGATGATGCGCTGGCTGAACGCGAACTCGAGCGCCTTGGCGACCTGGATACCGATCTTCAGCGTGCCCTCGGCGGACAAGCGACCCTTTTCGTCCAGGATCTCCTGCAAGCTGCTGCCATTGATGTACTCCATGGCGATGAAGTAGGTGCCGTCCACTTCCCCGATCTCGTAGACCTGCATGATGTTCGGGTGGTTCAGCTTGCTGCCGGTCTTGAACTCTTTCAGGAAGCGCTGAAGGTTCTCCTGGTCCACCGTTTCGCCGCGCTTCAGCACTTTCAGCGCCACGATGTCGCCGTTGCGCTCGTCGCGGGCCTTATACACCAGCGCCATGCCGCCTTCGCCGATCACGCTCAGCACCTTGTAGTGCTTCAGCGTCTTGCCGATCAGGCTGTTCTCGGCCGTATAGGTTCCGTCCACGTCGGGCCTGTTCTGCACCACGAACTCGCGGATCATCTCGCGGGTGTGGGCGCTGTCGGCCTCTTCCAGGTACTCCAGTGTGACGCGGTCGAGTGTGATCACGTCGCCATGGACCAGCTTAGCCTTTTCGATGCGCAGGCCGTTCAGCAGCGTCCCGTTGCTGCTGCCATTGTCGTGCAGCCAGTAGGCGCCGTCGGATTTTTCGATGCGGCAGTGCTCGCGCGAGACGGAGTCCACGCGCAGCACGAGGTCGCAGCTGCTGCGCCTGCCGATGGTCACGCTGCCCTCGTCGGGAAGCTCTTTCTCGATGCCGGCGTCGATGCCGTCAACAATGCGGACTTTGGCTTTCGCCATCCGGGCAGCTCCAGGGTGCTGACAGACTATGAGCGACTGACACTACCAACAGTCATTAAAGAATCAAAACGCGTTTCGCGCATCACCCCGCTTGCTTGTCGCAGGGGGGGAAAGTGCTAGTATCCCGCGCCCGCCCCCGGGGGGCGGCACGGGCGAAGGCCAGTCGTACACGACTCGGAAGGTCAAGGACATGCTGATTACGGTTGAAAATGCCGGTGGGTGCAAGCGTATCATCAAGGCGGAAATCCCCGCCGAGGTCGTCACCTCAAAGCTGAACGAAGGCTTTCGTGACATAAACAAACAGGTGCAATTCCCCGGCTTCCGCAAGGGCAAGGCGCCTCGCAACGTGCTGGAGAAACGCTTCGGCAAGGAAGTCGCCGATGACGTCCGCCAGACCCTGGCGGATGACGCCGTGAAGTTCGCGATCGACGAGCACGCCCTCAAGCTGCTCGGCCAGGTCGAGGTCGTCGAAGTCGGCGACATCAAGCTCGGCAATCCGGTCACAATGAAGCTCGAGGCCGAGGTTTACCCCGAGTTCGAACTGCCTGAGTACAAGGGCCTTGAACTCGAGCGCCCGGCCGTGAAGGTCGAAGAGCACGAGGTTCACGCCCAGTTGCGTGGCGCGCAGATGAACAAGGGCGAGCTCAAGTCGGTCGAAGGTGCCAGCGAGAAGGGCCAGTTCATCCGCGCCAACGTAAAGGTTACCGTTGGTGGCGAGGAAGTGTTTTCGCAGAACCGCGGCCTGCTGGAAGTCGGCTTCGGCTGGGTCGCCGGGCTGAAACCTGCCAAGGCCGAGCAGCAGCTGGTGGGGCTGAAGGCCGGCGATAGCAAGGAAATGAAAGCCACCCTGCCCGACGACTTCGGGCGCGAAGACCTGCGAGGCAAAGAGGCCGTGATCCACCTGGAAGTGGCTGACGTGCTTGCTTACGAGGGCCCCGGCCTCGAGGACCTGGCCAGGCAGGCCGGCTTTGAAAGCGTCGAGGCCTGGCGTGAGGACCTGAACGGCAAGGTGATGTCCGCCAAGGAAGCGGAGCTGGACCGCGCGATGGAGGAGAAGGCTCTCAAGCAGGTGGCCGAGAAGACCGAGATGGACCTGCCGGAAAAGTTCAGCCAGCGCAAGGCCGCCGAGCTGGTGCAGCAACAGGCCTACCGCATGTACCAGCAAGGCGCACCGGAAGAGAACATCCGCGAGTTCCTGCAGTCCAACCGCGACCAGGGTGTGGACGAAGTGAAGGTGATGCTGAAACGCGCCTTCGTGACCGACGCCATCGCGCGTAAGGAGCGGCTGGTTGTCACCGAAGACGAAATCCAGCGTGAGGTGGCCCGCATGGCCCAGATGGTGGGGCGCACGCCCGACGAGGTGTACGCGCAGTTCCAGCAGAATGGAACTCTTTCCGGTATGCGGGAAGAACTGAAGACCTCAAAGGTATTAAAGCTGCTGCGCCAGAAGGCGAAGTACGTGTAATCAGGAGGCAGGAAGCAGGAGACAGGAGGCAGGAAAGGCAAACGCCTTTTGCAGTTCCCGCCTCCTGCCGCCTGCCTCCTGCCGCCTTCAAGCTGAACCGAACATAACTGAGTGAAGGTGTCCCATGGGTTACCCGCTTCCATTCGTGATCGAGAAGACCAGCCGCGGCGAGCGCAGCTACGACATCTACTCGCGTCTGCTTGAAGACCGCATCGTGTTCATCCAGGGCCCGATCCACGAACTGATGGCCAACGCCGTGGTCGCCCAGCTGCTGTTCCTGCAGAAGGAAGCAAAGAACCAGGACATCCAGATGTTCATCAACAGCCCGGGCGGCGACGTGAATGCCGGGCTGGCCATCTACGACACCATGAAGTACGTGTCGTGCGACATCAGCACCGTATGCATCGGCCAGGCCGCCAGCATGGGCGCGATCCTGCTCAGCGCCGGCAGCAAGGGCAAGCGCCACGCGCTCCCCAGCGCGCGGGTGATGATCCACCAGCCCTGGGGCGGCGCGGGCGGCACCGCCGGCGACATCAGCATCCAGACCAAGGAAATCCTGCGCCTGAAGAAGTACCTCAACCAGATACTCGCCGACGCCACGGGCAAGAAGCTGGCGCAGGTCGAGAAGGACACCGACAAGGACTACTTCATGTCCGCCGCCGAGTCCAAAGAGTACGGCCTGATCGACGACGTCATCGAGCACGCCCCCGGTAAGTAGGCGATGCACGCCGAAGAGCACTACCAGTTCCGCCACGCCGTGATGCGAGACGTGGCATACCAGCTGCATGCACCCGCTCTTCGCGGCACTTTGCACCGCGTCGCCCTGGAGCAATACGAGAGCGAAATCGACGTTGATCTCCCGGAACCGGCGGACAAGCTGCGCACCGATCCGCTGCCGGCCGACTCGCTCATGGCGCAGCTCGCGATTCACGCCCGCTACGCACAGGACGAGCCGTACGCGAATGCGCAGCTCCTGCGCCGGAACGAGGCACGGTACCTCGTGCGCGCCGCGAACTACGCCGAGCAGCACTACGACCACGAGCAAGCCTTCACGGCGTGGCGCCGACTCGCCGACATATCGGAAGGGAGGATCCGATTCTGGGCGCTGCAGCGGCTATCCCAGACGAGCCGCGTAGTGTCCCGAATGCACGCAGGTTTCACGGCCTGCGAAGAAGCCCTGGAGATGGCGCGAAAGGAACTGTCCAACAAGGACGTCGTCCTGGCGCTGGCCGAGAAAGGTCTCGCGCACTGGTTCGACGACCAGCCCGAAGCAGCCTGCGAGTGCCTTGAGGAGGCAGTAAGCCTTTTTGACGCCGAAGTGTCCAAGTCGCTCGAGGCGAACACGCTCGGCTTGTTGGGCATGGTGTACCATCAACTGGGACGCCCGGAGGAATTTGAGGACCTGTGTCTGCGCGCCCTGGAACTCATGAAGCAGTCCGGTGACAGGTTCAACCTGGGCGTGATGCTTCAAAATCTCGGGGCCACCATGTTGGATGCCCGACGCTTCGAGGAGAGCGAAAGTTTTCTGACGCAGGCTATCGCCGTTCACACGGAACTCGAAGACGACACGAACCTGGCCATCGGCCTGAACAACCTATCCATGCTGGAAAGTGAGCGGGGAGATTATGCGCGGGCGATAGAGTATGCCGAACGCTCCATGCCGTTGCTGACACGGGTGGGCAATCGCCGCAGTCTGGGCTACGCCTACGCGGCCCGTGGGACGGCCTTGCGGCACAGCGGCAGGCTGTCACTTGCGGAAGCGGACATCCGTGAGGCAGTAGCGATCCATCGCGAAGCCGGGAACCTCTCGGGCGAAGCTTCCTGCTTGTGCGACCTGGGCTTGATCACGACACTGCTCGGCCGGGTAGCCGAAGGCCGGGAGCTTTGGTGCAAAGGGATGGAGCAGATACGCCGCCTGCGCAACGAACCTACCGCGCAACATTACCGGGGTGAAATGCACGCCGTTTGCGCCAAGGCCGGTGTGGAAGCCTTCGAGTAGCCCAAGAATGTGCAAGCGCGGGGTTGTCAGCGGCCGATAATCCGGTAGGGACTGCGCCACTTGCGCGGTCTGGTCTGTTTGTCGCAGGGTTTGTTAGCATGGGAACTCGTCACTCAGCCGGATCACCGAGGTAGGAGCAAGCATGGCCAAGACAGGCGACTCAACACGCGCGCGCGAGGTGGAGCGCTGCAGCTTCTGCGGTAAGTCGCGCCGCCAGGTGGACAGCCTGATCGCCGGCCCGCCCGGCATCTACATCTGCAACGAGTGCATCACCCTCTGCAACAGCATCCTGGTCGCCGAGAAATCCAGCGCCAAGGGCAGCCTCGACGGCCTGTCCCTCAATACCCTGCCCACCCCCGCCGAGCTGAAGGCCATGCTCGATGAGCATGTGGTGGGGCAGGACCACGCCAAGAAGGTGCTGACCGTCGCGGTGCACAACCACTACAAGCGCCTGCTGCAGCGCGACGACGACGACGGCGTTGAGCTCGAGAAGTCCAACATCCTGCTGCTGGGGCCCACCGGCAGCGGCAAGACCCTGCTGGCCCGCACGCTGGCCGACATCCTGCACGTTCCCTTCGCCATCGGCGACGCCACCACCCTCACCGAGGCCGGCTACGTCGGCGAAGACGTCGAAAACCTGCTGCTCAAGCTGCTGCAGGCCGCCGACTTCGACGTCCCGCGTGCGGAAATGGGCATCATCTTCGTGGATGAAATCGACAAGATCCACAGCACCAGCAACAACGTCAGCATCACCCGCGACGTCAGCGGCCAGGGCGTGCAGCAGAGCCTGCTGAAGATGCTCGAGGGCACCGTCGCCAACGTCCCGCCCCAGGGCGGCCGCAAGCACCCGGAACAGCCCTACATCCAGTTCAACACCGAGAACGTGCTGTTCATCGTGGGCGGCGCCTTTGTCGGCATCGAGGACATGATCAAGTCGCGCCTCGGCGGCACCACCATGCGCATTGCGGCCAAGCGCGAAACCGTGGCATCCGGCGGTCCTATTGACCTTCAGGAAGTCAGCGAACGCAACCTGCTGCGCGCGCAGGTCGAGCCCGAAGACCTGGTGAAGTACGGCATGATCCCGGAGTTTGTCGGGCGCCTGCCGGTGATCAGCTCACTCGATGAGCTCGATGAGGCCGCGCTGATCAACGTGCTGACCGAGCCGCGCAACGCGATCACCAAGCAGTTCCAGAAGCTGTTCCGCATGCAGAACCAGGAATTGCTGTTCACCCGTGAGGGGCTGGTCGCCATCGCACGCCAGGCCATCAAGCGCAAGAGCGGCGCGCGCGGCCTGCGCGGCATCGTGGAAAAGATCATGCTGGAGGCCCAGTTTGAGCTGCCCGGTGTGAAGGATCCACGCCGCTACACGGTTGATGAAGCCGTGGTGAACGGTGCCATCCCCCTGCACCAGCACTTCGTGAAGCAGCAACCCGCCAGGCCCGAAGAAGGCGAGCACGCGGCGGCGTAACCACCCGTCATACTGCAAACGGGAAAGGCCGCGGCCTTTCCCGTTTCTCGAACCTGCTAATCGGCGCTTCGCAGACCCCGGTGGATCCGTTCGGCTTCGTATTCTTCGAAGAACGAGGTGCCCTTTTCGCGCGCGCGGCTGATGGCCACGCGGGTGGCCTCCAGTTCGCGAAGCTGACGCAGCCAGTCTTCGCGTTCTTCCTGGGTGTCCGCTTCCTGCCGCCGGGTGTTCAGTGTGGCCGCCAGTTGGTCCAGGCTGTCGGTATCCTGGCCCGACAGGCCTTCCACCACGCCGGCGTACCACAGAGACACCGCAAGGTAGTCTTCATCCAGCCTCCCCATGGCCCTCGTGCGCGCCAAGGTGCGCTCACGCAGCTCTTGCAGGCGGGCGGGGCCCGCGTCCTCCACGCGCGCGCGATCGAACTGGTTCAGCTCATAGGTGGCCAGGCCGCTGACCACGTCCTCACGCACCGGCTGTATCAGCAGCAGCGCCGCCAGCAGCGTGACGCCGATGCCCGCGGCAAGGCCGCGCCATAGTTCGGCCCGGAAGATCCGCTTCACCTCGGGGTGGGCCTTGGCCAGGATGATCTCGCGCACCCGCTGCTCCAGCGAGAAGTGGCGCCAGCCGCTTTTCTTCATGGCCACGGGGTTGTCCATGCCCAGCTTCAGAAACACCTGCGAGATCAGCTCCGGGCTGGTGGTCTGCGCCGCGTAATCGTCGGCCTGGCGTTCGAAGCGGCGGCTCACGTAGCCGAACACCCAGTAGGCGTACAGCACCAGCACCGCCATGCCCAGGTACTCGTAGTTCGGCCCCGGCAGCAGCATGTGCAGGCCGTGCATCAGCCCCAGCAACACCACGGTGAACGAGATGATGAATGCCAGCAGCCACCACAGGTGCCTGTGCTTTACGTGGCCCATCTCGTGCGCGAACACCGCCACCAGCTCGTCTTCGTTCAGCCGCTTCAGCAGCGCGTCGGTGATGAACACGTAGCGGAACGGCGCCAGCAGCCCGATCACGAACGCCGTGGCAAACATGCGCGAGCCCGTGCGCCACACCAGGATCTGGCTGACCCGCAGCTTGTGGTCGCGGGCGTAAGTCTCAAGCCGGCGGCGCAGGCGGCCGTCGGGCAGCGGCCCGCCCGGCAGGATCAGCCGCACCACCAGCGGCACGAAGAACGACAGCACCACCACCAGCGCCATCTGCATCGCGATTTCCAGGAACGCGAACGAAGAGCGCAGGTCCTCGATCACCGGCACGAAGGTCAGCAGCGCCCACCAGGCGGCGTAGATCACCGCGATCGGCATCACCGTCAGCAGGTTGGCGCGCGCCTGGAAGGCCGCAAAGCGCCAGGGCCGCCAGTCGCTGCCGCGCACGCGGCGCTCGATGCGGTACTGGCCCACCCAGCTCGCCGCCAGCATGGCGAAATAGGGCAACAGTTGCGGCAGCAGGTCCAGGTGCATCGGCACGCGCCAGACCTTGGCCACGAAGTCGGTCCAGCCGAAAACGAACACATCCATGGCGAACAGGGCCAGGATCAACGCGTCCACGCCGAGCCGGAACAGCGGCACACGGCGCAACAGCAGCTCTCGTTCGCGGTACAGCTGCGGGCGCAGCTCCGGCGGCGCGTCCGGCGGCGTGGCCGCCAGCCGCAGCTTGATCAGCTGGAAGCGCTCTATCAGGTGCGAGGCGACGCTGTAGTGGAAGGCCAGCACGCCCAGCATGGCGCCCGCAGCCGCGGCGACGCTTTCCCAGCCCACGATCACCCCTTGACCCCGGCCCATCTGGGCCAGCATCAGCGCGACCAGGATTCCCACGATGTTGAACACGTCACACCCCGCCTGTTCCCCATTGTAACGTCGGCCGATCGGGGTCGCTTCCCGGTACCTAATGCGGTTGCGGGGCTTGTGGCCGGTGGTAACGTCACGACCTCAGAAAGGCGAAGCAGTGGCGATGCAACGCAAGGTCGATCCCCGGGTCGAACTGGGAGACGCCCGCCTGGACGGCGGTGAATTCGACGGCTGGGCCGGCGAGCAGGCAACTACACAGAAAGCAGCAATGACTGAGCTGAAGGTAGCGGTCATCCCCGGCGACGGGATCGGCCCGGAGATCACGGAAGCCGCCGTGGCGGTGATGCAGGCGGCCGCGAAGAAGTTCGGCCTCAGCCTCAGCCACGACAGCGCGCCGGCCGCGGCGGCGGCCGTTGACCAGGGCCTGCCGCCCCTGCCCGACCACACGCTCAAGCTGTGCCAGCAATCGGACGCCATCCTGTGCGGGCCCTTCGGCGACCCGCGCTGGGACAACGCCCCGCCCAGCGAGCGCCCGGAACGCGCCAAGCTGACGCTTCGCAAGACCTTCGACCTGTACGCCAACCTGCGCCCGGTTAAGCCCGTGCCGGCGCTGATCGCCGCCAGCCCCCTCAAGCGCGAACTGATCGACGGCACGGACATCCTGATCGTGCGCGAGTTGACCGGCGGCCTGTACTTCAGCGAGCCGCGCGGCTACTTCGAAGACGCGGAAGGCCGTTACGGCGTGAACACCATGAAGTACCACGCCTGGGAGGTCGAGCGCATCGGCAAAGTCGCGTTCGAGGCCGCGCAACTGCGCCGCAAGCGCGTGCACAGCGCTGACAAGGCCAACGCCCTTGAGGTGATGCAGCTGTGGCGTGAGACCATCCAGAAGCTGCACGACAGCAGCTACAGCGAGGTCGAGCTGAAACACATCTTCATCGACAACTGCTGCATGCAGCTGGTCAGCCGGCCCAAGGATTTCGACGTGATCGTGGCCGGCAACATGTTCGGCGACATCCTCAGCGACATCGGCGCGCAGCTGACCGGCAGCCTTGGCATGCTGCCAAGCGCCAGCCTGGGCAAGGGCGTGCCGCTGTTCGAGCCCGTGCACGGCAGCGCGCCGGACATCACCGGCACCGGCAAGGCCAACCCGCTGGCCATGATCCTCACGGCCGGCATGCTGTTCACCCACGCGGCCAAGCGCCCGGACATCGGCGAGGCCATCGACAACGCGGTCGCCAAGGCGCTCGAGAAAGGCCTGCGCACGGCCGACATAGCCCGAGGCGACGGCGTCAAAGTGGTAGGCTGCAAAGAAATGGGCGAAGCAGTGCTCGCAGCGCTCGAAGGCTGAATTCAGAATGAGTTGAAGCGCGCCATCACCAGCCGCCCATTTTGAATTTTGCATTTTGAATTTTGAATTGCCCCCATGGCCAACCTGTACGCGATCATTCTTGCGGGCGGCGCTTCTTCGCGCTTCTGGCCTTTGTCGGGCGACGCGCACCCCAAGTACCTGCTGAAGCCGGACGGCGACTCAACCCTGCTGGAGCTGGCCTGGCAACGCGCCCGCCAGTGCACTGAGGCCGCGCGCATATTGGTCGTCACCTCGGGCGCGCAAGCCCACCTGGTGCGCGAGGCCCTGCCCGAGCTCGAAGCCGCCAACCTGTGCGTTGAGCCCGCCCGCCGCGATACCGCCGCGGCCGTCACCCTGGGCTGCAAGCGCGTGCACGCGCTGGACCCGCAGGCCGACGTGCTGGTGCTCCCGGCCGACACGTTGCTCGAGCCGGCTGAGGCGCTCAGCAAGGGTGTGCAGGCCGCGCGCGCACAGGCCGGCTATCGTGAGTCGATCCATGTGTTCGGGTTGAAACCAACCTGGCCGCACCCGGGCTTCGGCTACATCCAGCCCGGCGAATTGCTGGGCGATGGCGTGCACAAGGTGCGGGGCTTCAAGGAGAAGCCGGGCGAAGCCCAGGCCGCCGAAATGATCAAACAGGGCTGCCTGTGGAACATCGGCTGTTTCCTGTTCGCGCTGCCCACCTACGAGCGCGAGTTGCACCAGCACCTGCCCCAGCACAGCAGCCGACTCAAACCGGCCGAGCCCAAGGCGGTAAGCGAGCAGGACTACGCCGAGTTG
Source organism: Planctomycetota bacterium (assembly GCA_020638635.1). Lineage (GTDB taxonomy): Bacteria > Planctomycetota > UBA8742 > UBA2392 > UBA2392 > JACKID01. Next base: position 287,266 of record JACKIE010000001.1, on the reverse strand, counting down.
CAGAGCATCAGCATCGACTTCGGCCTGATCGAAAAGGCAGGCAACCTGCGCGTAGCCGCCCTGCAGGCCGAGTTTGACGACGTGGGCACCTGGGACGCGCTGCTGGACAGGCTGGAAAAATCCGGCGGCACGCCCGAGCAGGCCCTAAGCGTGGCGGGAGAAAACAACTACGCCGCCGGCGAAGCCGCCCAGGTGGCGGTGGTGGGGGAGTCCAACCTGCTGGTAGTGATCAGCGAAGGCAAAGTGCTGGTACTCAAACGCGGCCACGGCCAGGACGTGAAGAAGATTCCGCAATGAAGGTCGAATTGGAACCGCTAAGAACCGCAAAGTACCGCGAAGAACTCAGCCAGGGCAGTTATTCGTGCTCCTTCGTGGCCCTTCGTGGTTAACCCGCAGTTGGCGACGAGAGGCGAATGGCGCGTTGGCTGGGAGTTGATTTCGGCAGCAAGTACGTCGGCGTGGCTGTCGGCGATGAGGCCATTGCCATGCCGCTCAAGGTGCTGGACGCCAGGCCTGACGAGAAGCTGCTCTCAGCGCTGAAGAAGCTTGCCGCCAGTGAAGAGGCCGCTGGCTTCGTGGTCGGCCTGCCCGTCAACATGGACGGCAGCGAAGGCAAGGCGGCGAAACTCTGCCGCGAGTTCGGAGCGCGCCTGGCCGCGCACAGCAAGCTGCCCGTGGAGTACGCCGACGAGCGGCTCAGCAGCTGGGAGGCCGAGGGCATGCTGATCGAGGGCGGCCTGAAACCCTCCGAGCGCAAACAGCGCGTGCACGCGGTGGCCGCCAAGCTGATCCTGGAGGCATTTTTCAACGCCCGCAAGGCCGCAAATGAAGCGGGTTCCGGGCCATCCGGGGAACAGGCGAAGGAATAAGCCCGTTTGACAGTTCTTTAAGATGGTGCTTATCATCCCCCGCCCATGAACCAGCCCGAGAACATTAAAGAGGAAGGCGCACCGCAGGAACCGACCGAAAAGGTCGCCAAAAAGCCTGCGAAGAAGGCCGCCAAAAAGCCTGCGAAGAAGGCCGCCAAAAAGCCTGCAAAAAAGGCGGCCGGCAAGGCGTCCAAGGCCAAGCGCAAGAAGAAGGCCGGCGCCAAAAGCGGCGCGCGGCGCGGCAAGCCGCTGGTGATCGTGGAGTCGCCCGCCAAGGCCAAGACCATCAACCGCTACCTCGGCGACGGCTACATCGTGAAAGCCAGCGTCGGCCACGTTCGCGACCTGCCCAAGTCGAAGCTCGGCATCGACGTGGACAAGGACTTCGAGCCCCAGTACCTCACGATCCGCGGCAAGAAGGACATCATCAAGGAACTCAAATCCGCCGCGGACAAGGCCAAGACCGTCTACCTCGCGCCCGACCCGGACCGCGAAGGTGAAGCCATCGCCTGGCACCTGAAGGAGGCCCTGGGCCTCGACGACGAGCGCGCCAAGCGCGTGACGTTCAATGAAATCACCAAGAAGGCCATCCAGCACGCCTTCGAGCACCCGCGCGAAATCGCGGAGAACCTGGTCAACGCCCAGCAGGCCCGCCGCATGCTGGACCGACTGGTGGGATACAAGCTCAGCCCGTTGCTCTGGAAGAAGGTGTTCCGCGGCCTAAGCGCCGGGCGCGTGCAGAGCGTGGCCCTGCGCCTGATCGTCGAGCGCGAACGCGAGATCATGGCGTTTACGCCCGAGGAGTACTGGACCGTCACGGCCTTCCTCGGCAAGCAGCGGCTGGATGAGCAGGGCCAGGAGGCGCTGGCGAAATTCCTCGCAGCCTACCACGGCGTCAGCCGCGAGGAGGAGGCGACCGAGAAACCCGAGGGCGAAGTCGAAGAAGAAGACGATTCCGCCGAGCCTGAGGCCGCAGCGCCGGTCGAAAAGCCCAGGCTGCCCGAGGGCGTGTTCCATGCCGACTTGAAGCAGTACAAGGGCGGGAAGCCGGCGTTGGCCAGCCAGGCCGACGTGGACGCGCTGCTGGCGGACATCCGCGGCAAGCCGTTTACGGTCAGCAAGATCGAAAAGAAAGAACGCCGCGACCGCCCGCGCCCGCCGTTCATCACCAGCACCCTGCAGCAGGCGGCCAGCACGCGCCTGGGCTTCGGCGCGCGCAAGACCATGCAGCTCGCGCAGCGGCTGTATGAAGGCATCGAGATCGGTGAAGACGGCCCCACGGGCCTGATCACCTACATGCGCACGGACAGCTTCCACCTGTCCGATTTCGCGGTGACGGACGCGCGCGAAATGATCCAGCGCGAATTCGGCGAGCGCTACCTGCCCGAGAAGGGCAACTTCTTCAAGAGCAGCAAGCGCGCCCAGGCCGCCCACGAGGCGATCCGCCCGACCAGCGTGGCGCGCACGCCCGACGCCGTTGCGCGCTTCCTCGATCGCGACCAGCTGCGGCTCTACACCCTGATCTGGGAGCGGTTCGTGGCCTGCCAGATGAACCCGGCTGTCTACGAGGTCACCACCATCGACATCACGGCCGGCGACGCCCTGTTCCGCACCAGCGGCAAGCGCCTGCTTTTCGACGGCCACGCGCGCATCACCGGAGTGAAGCTGGACAAGGACGAGCAGCTGATGCCCAAGCTGGACGAGGGCGAGAAGCTGACCGACCACCGCGTGCAGCCCGACCAGCACTTCACCCAGCCGCCGCCGCGCTACACGGAAGCGAGCCTGGTTAAAACGCTGGAGAAGGAAGGCATCGGCCGTCCCAGCACCTACGCCAGCATCATCGGCACGATCCAGGACCGTTTCTACGTGCGCAGTGACAAGCGCCGCCTGTTCGCCACCGAGCTGGGCATGCTGGTGAACGACATGCTGGTGGGTAACTTCCAGCGCATCATGCAGACCGACTTCACGAGCAAAATGGAAGCGCAGCTCGACAAGATCGAAGACGGCGAGCTGGAGTGGGTCGAGGTGCTGCGCAACTTTTACGCCATCTTCGCCGAAGAGCTGGCCGAGGCCGAGCAGAAGATCGAGAAGGTAAAGGGCAAGCTCGCGCTCGATGAAGAAGGCAAGCCTCTGCCCTGCCCGATCTGCGGCAGCGAGATGATGGAGCGCTGGAGCCGCTTCGGCAAATTCTACGGCTGCACCAAGTTCCCCGAGTGCAAGGGTACTGTCCCCCTGAACCGCGACGGCAAGATCCTGCGGGTGAAGAAGGAAGACCTGGAGTGCCCGGAGTGCGGCAAGGAAATGGTGGTGCGCATGAGCCGCCGCGGGCCGTTCCTGGGTTGCAGCACCTTCCCCGCCTGCCGCGGCACGCGCAGCCTGGAGAGCGAGAAGTCGCTGCGCCAGCTGAAGACCGAGGCCGAGTTTGCCGGCCTGAGCTGCGACCAGTGCGGCAAGCCCATGAACGTGAAGTTCTTCCGTGGCCGGCCGTTCATCGGCTGCAGCGGCTACCCGGACTGCAAGAACACCTACAACCCGACCAAGGCCCGGGAAGCGATCGAGGCCGGCACGCTCAAGCGCGACGAGCAGAAGGTGAAAGAAGCCGAGGAGCGCTACGAGCGCATCAAGGCCGAGCGCGAGGCCGAGGAACAGGCCGACAAGGAACGCGCGACTGGCAAGGCGGGGGCCGAAGAATCCAGCGACGAGCCCAGCGAAGAGTACGCGTAGGGGATTCAGGATTGGGGATTCTGGATTCAGGGTTCTGGACTGTGGATGCCGGATTGTGGATTCTGGATTGCAGGCAGGCCCGGAAGTGCTGTCAGGGGTGAATCCCACAGCGGCATGGGTAGTCAGCCCCGCAGGGGCGCCAGAACTTAGCCCCGGGCGTAAGCCCGGGGTTTTTCGTGACGGCGCCCCCAAGCCCCGCAGGGGCGACAGAAAATGCGAAACCCGCGGGCCGTCCCGCGCGTTACAGTATTGACAGGTCAAGTCTTGACGTGTAAAGTCACGGCAGGAGCAGAACGATGAAGACGTGGACCCTGTATCTCACACTGACCGGCTCGGGCCTCGGCCTGGGTGAAGGCGTTGGTACGGGGTAGTCGCGGCTGCACGAATTCAAAGGCCCGCTGCCCCACGGCAGCGGGCCTTTCTCTTTGACAACTGGTGCGTTCGGGGGGCGCGGTCGCGCGCGCCCCCGCAAAATTCACAGCTCCGTAGACCAACACGGAAGGAGTCGCCTCGCTCAGAACGAGGACAGTGTGGGTTCGAATCCCACCGGAGCTACCAGCCTTCGCGCCTTCACATCAGTGAAGGCGCGGAGGCTGTCCGCCGAAGCCTTGGCGAAGGCGGACTCATGCATGGGCCGGTGCTGCAGCCGGCAGACCAAATCGAGCGTTGTTCCCGCAGGTGGTCCGTAAAACCGCTGCCCTCAAACATGCGGGCGGAAGGCGAATGGTTCGACTCCATCAACGCTCACCAAATAGGCCTCGCGAAGAGTACACAGAGAACGGCCTTTCTCTGCGCGCTCTGTGTCCTCTGCGCGAGGCAAAGACCAGGCGACGCGCAAGCGGCGCCTAACGGAGGGTAGCGCCCAAAGGCGGGCAACCGGTCCCGAAAACCGGGCCGTCGTAACAGACGGGGGTTCGATTCCTCTACCTTCCGCCAGATTCACAGGCATGTTCAGGCGCGCAGACGCGCGCCTTTCCCCGGCCTTTCGGCCGGGGCTCTAACGCTTGCCCAACTTGGCCAGCTCTTCCAGGCACAGGGCGGGCTTGTTGGTGATGATGCGGTTGACGCCCATTCCGGCCAGGCGCTGCATCTCGGCCTTGTCATCCACCGTGTACACCGCGCAGGATTTGCCGCCGCTCTGGATTACGTCCAGTCGCCCCTCCGTCAGCGCCGCAGCACTGGTGTTCAGGCCGTTGAATTCAAACAGGAACAGCCAACGGTAATAACCTTCCCATGCTGCCGCGTCTTTTGCTCCGCCCAGCAGCTCGACCTTCAGCTCCGGCGCTTCGATCGCTGCCACGCCGCAGACCACCGGCGAGAACGATTGCAGCACCACGAACTTCTGTTTGCCGGCCGCGCGGATGTCGGCGATTACCGCCCGCGCCAGTTTCGCATCAGGGCTGTCAGCCACCGCGGCCAAAAACTCGCGGTCAAAGTTTTCAGCGCGGTCGAGCTTGCCCGAGGCGGTGCGCTCCAGCAGGTCCTTGAGGTTGCCCTGGTTGAGGGGCTTCACCTCGACGTAGCAGCCGCAGTCAGCATCAGCCAGTTCCAGCGCGGCCTTCAGTGTGGGCACGCGCTCACCGGCATACCCGGCGTCCTTCCAGCTTCCCGCATCCAGGGCCTGCAGCTGCTCCAACGTGAGCTCGGCGACCTTGCCTTTGCCGTTGGTGGTGCGGTCAACGGTTTCATCGTGCATCACCACGACTTCGCCGCCCTTGCACTGCCGGCAGTCGAGCTCGAACCAGTCGGCGCCCTGCTCGCGCGCGAGCCGAAACGCGGCCAGCGTGTTTTCCGGCGCGTCGTTGCTGGCGCCGCGGTGGGCGACGACCTCGATGCGTGTACTTGTTGGCTTGTCTTCCATGTTCGCGCCCAGGGCCGCGGCCAGGACGATCACGGCCGCCACGGCCGTGCGTAGTGCTGAGTTCATTATTGCCTACTTGCCCCAGGGCAGCTTGGGAATCTCGATGGGCGGAACCTTCGGGTCCTCCGGCGGCTTGAACTTGCCCTCCGCGATGTCCTTGGCCACCTTCAGGCCGTCTTTCTGGAAGGCCGGGAACTCGGCCGCGTACTTTTGGGCCAGTTTGGTGAAGTCTTTGCCGAAGTCGGCGATGCCCACATTGTTGCCGAGCTGCTTGACCAGGTCTGTCTCGGTGGGGGCGACCAGCGCGGGCGCGTACTCGCCCTTGTCATTGAACAGTCGCAGGCGCATCGGCATGCCGTTCGGCCCGTAACTGGCCTGCAGCTTGTTCCAGGCGAACGTGAAGTAGTCGGCCGGGATGCCCAGCACGGTGTTCACGCCATCTTTCTTGGCCGCGTAGCCGTTCTTCAGCACCACGGCGATGGTCATACCCTTGAGGTCATTGCTGCCGCTGTCAGGGCCGTCGATCCTGCGCACCTTGCCGTCGGGCTCAATGCTGCTGGGCGTGATCGTAGCCGTGTCGTCCAGCTTGAAGGGTAGGTTGAAGTTCTGGTTCAGCTGCGCGCCGCTGTAGCGCAGGGTGCCCACCACGCCATCGAGAAGGCCGCGCGTGCCCGGCTGTTTCAGCGCCGGCGAGAAGTTGCTGGCGGCATCCAGCAGCGCCCAGTCGAGCGCCACGCCGGTAGGCCCCTGGGCCTGCACGAAGGTGTTGAAGGCCGTGCAGAACTCTTTGGCCGGGATGCCCAGTATTGTGTTCTGTCCCGCCTTGGGCGAGACGGTGAAGTTGGCCGCGCGCAGGCGCAGGCGCAAGTTGCCGAGGTCGCCGCTGTCCGCGCCGGGGCTCTCGAAAGTGCGGGCCTTGCCCTGGGTGTCAACGCTTTCGCACTTGATCACGGTGTCAGGCGAGATCGTCAGCGGCAGGTTGAAGCGCGAATTCAGCTGCGCGCCGGTGTACTGCAACGTGCCCGCCATGGCGTCGATCAGCCCGCGAGTGCCCGGCGCCAGCAGTCTCGGCGCGAAGGCGCCGCCGGCATCGAGTATGCCCCAATCAAACGCAAGGCCGCCCGGGCCCTGCGCCGCGACGAAGTTGTTGAAGGCCTCGCAGAAGTCCGCGGCCGGCAGGCCTAATATGTTCGCCTCACCGGGCTTGGGCGAGACTTTGAAGTTGGCCGCGCGCAGGCGGATGCGCAGGTTGCCCAGGTCGTCGCTGTCGGCGCCAGGGCTGTTGAGCGTGCGTACACTGCCGTCGGCATCGACACTTTCGCACTTGATCTGCGCGTCGCTGGAAATCGTGAACGGCAGCTTGAATTGCGTGTTGATCTGCTGGCCGCTGTAGCTCAGCACGCCCGCCAGCGCGTCCACCATGCCGCGCACGCCCGGGCTTTCCAGCGCGGGGCTGAAGGCGCCCTCTGCGTTCAGCAGCCGCGTGCGCAGGCTCAGGCCCTCGGGCCCCAACGTGCCCATGAAGGCGTTGAAAGCGCGGCAGAAGTCGTTCGCGGGCAGGCCGATGATCGAATCCTGGCCCGGCTTAGGTGTAATGTTCACGTCGCGCAGGTTCAGGTTCACGCGCAGGTCGTTGAGGTCATGGCGCGCTTCACCCTCGAGGCTCAGCTTCGGGTCGCGCTGCGTGCCGTCTGCGTTCACACTCGCCAAGCCAAACGTCGCGTTGCTACTGACGTTGAACGGCAACTCCACCATCGAGCTGATCTCCGGTGCAGTCAGGCTGAGGGCGTTGATCACCGCATCCACGAAAGCGCGCAGGCCCGGGCGCTCGAGGTCCAGCGCGATGCTGTCCTTGCTGCCTTCAAAGCCGACGATCACATCCAAGCCGCCCATTCCGTCGATCACCCGGTTCAGGCCGCGCACCATGAAGGTGCCGGGCAGGCCGGCCAGGTCGCCTTCGGGGTCGGCAAACGCCAGCCCCTTCACCTGCAGTCGCAGGTGCACCTTGATGCCGTCATGCCAGCTAAGGGCGCTTTCCGGCGTGGCGTAGTTGCCGCCTGTATCGCAGGTCCCGAAGCTGATGGTGGCCTTCTCGTTGGCCAGCGGCAGCGGAGAGCCGCCCGCAAGGTCCAGCATCGGCTGCAGCGGGAAGTCTTCCACCTGCACACTGATGCCGCTGGGCAAAAACGCTGCGGCCGTCGTGTCCTTGGCAAACCCGCCGAACCAGATCGCGAAGCTGGCCTTGGCCGGGCTGGCAAAGCCGGGTGGCTGGATGGCGCCCGCAAGGTGCAGGCGCGTACGGCCGGAGAACTCGCCGTGGCCGGAAGCGAAGTGCGCCACGGAAAGCCGCGCGTCGAAAAGGGTGCTGCCGAAAACTTTGGTATCCACCAGGCTGGAGATGTCGAGGCTCTTGATGCCCGCCGCGCCGTCCACCTGCTCCAGCTTGATAAGCTCGTCGGGGTCGAAGCGCAGGGTGAGGCCCAGCTCCACGCGGCGCTCGGCCTGGCCGTTGAGGTTGCCGGCCGCCTTGAACTTCATGGGCAGGCGGTAGGCGACCGGGTCGCTGGTGACTGACTCGGCGGCCAGCTCCAGGTCGGTGACCTTGTGGGCGAACTTGCTGCCGTCTTCAGTGCCCCAGGTGACGGCCAGCTCGTTCAGAGACGCGTGCTTCACGACCACGGTCGGCTTGGCCTCTTCGCGGGCGAGGGCCTCGTCCACGAACCAGGCGCGGGCCGCGGGACCGGGCTCGAAGGGCGACTCCTTAGCTTCGGCAGGCGGTTCCTCGGGGACCGGCTCCTGCTTCTCATCGGTGTACTCGCGCAGTTTCTCGAGCCAGTCGCGCAGGTCTTTCACCTCTTCGCTCTGCAGGATCTCTTTGGCTTTCTCGAGGTAATCGTTCAGCTGCGGCTGGTTGGTGTCGGTGGGAACGTCGCTGGATGGCTGTTCGGTGGGGGCTTTCCAGGGCTCCTGCAGGCGGATGGTGGTGGCTGAAATGTCATTCACCACCAGGCGCCGCTCCAGCAGCGCCCAGAACTCGAGATCGAGCTTCGCCTCGCCCAGGTACGCCACCTCGTGCTCGGTGCCGTCGGGCAGCGCCTGCCAGGCGCGCAGGTTTTCAATGCGCAGTTGCGGGCCGAAGATGCTGAAGCGCACGTTGGCCACCTCGGCTTCGCCGTGCTCGCCGGCGTAGGTTTTCGCCTGGGCCACCAACTGCTCGGCCAGGATGTCGTCAACCATGAACCAGTAGGCCAGCGCCGCAACGCCGAACAGCAGCGGCAGCGTCACGGCCGCCTTCAACCGCAGGGGGCCCGCGCGTTTGGGCGCATCGGGCACGACCTCGGCGGTGATTGCAGCCGCGAGCTGTTCAGCTTCCGATGAAGACATACTTGAGTCCCTTGAACAGCCACACCTTGGACAGCCACTTCAGCAGCTTCGAGTTCTTCCAGCGCTTCTCGAGGGCCGGCTTGAACCGGGCCCACAGGAATGTCGAGCCGATGAACAGCGGCAGGCACAGCACCAGCCACAGTGCGATCGCCCCCGCCACGTCGTGATAGTCCAGCCGCAGCCAACTCAGGACCGGCGACTGCGCGGCCGCGATCAACGGCCCGCGCGGCGCCAGCTCAAGCGCCCATGCGCCCAGGGGGCGGATCAGGGGAAGCTGCAGGGCCCAGGCCAGCAGGCGGAACAGGCCGAAGGCGAACATGGCGCTGCCGAAGTGGACATTGACCAGGACCAGGGCGACGAATACACACAGCATGGCCAGGCCCGGGGGGAGCAACCCGGCCAAGGCGCCCAGCGTGATGCCAAGACCGACCTGCCATGGGCGTACATCCGCGTTGAGCGTTTTGTACAGCCACCTGGTGAACTGGATAATGGTGATCCACACGGCAGGGCCTCCGGCGGGCAGAAAATGGTACCTGCAGGTGACGTAAGAACAACCAGAACCGGGGATTGGAATTCCGTCTGATCACCCATTGCGGAGCAAAAAGCTGTTGCTATCTTCTTCGCTCCAATTTTGGCGCGGGGCGCCGGCGTAGCTCAATGGCAGAGCACTGGTTTTGTAAACCAGCGGTTGCGAGTTCGAATCTCGCCGCCGGCTCCAGCCGAAGGCACGTGAAACGGCCCCGCGTTTTGAAAACAGAAGACCGGCAGGCGTGGCGAGTGGGCCGACGCTTGGAAAGCCGGGCGGATACCCAAGCGGTCAAAGGGGCCTGACTGTAAATCAGGTGGCTAATGCCTTCGCTGGTTCGAATCCAGCTCCGCCCACCAGATTCATGGCCCTGCGCCTTTGGCGGCTGGGCCGGGCAACACGCGGGCGTAGCTCAATGGCTAGAGCATCTGCCTTCCAAGCAGACGGTTGTGGGTTCGAGTCCCATCGCCCGCTCCAGCATCAAGGTCGGGGTAACCCGGCTGACGGCGACTGAAGACAGGCGCCAGCAGGGAAAAACGCTGCCCTAGCTCAGGGGTAGAGCACTTCCTTGGTAAGGAAGAGGTCGTGGGTTCAAATCCCATGGGCAGCTCCACCCTTCGCGGGCCCGCCAGGGTTCGCGAAGGAAAGAATGCGCGGGAAACCGCAACCGGTCATGGCAGCCCGAAAGGGCGCCGAGGCAGTAGAAATTCTTGCACGACCCGTGGTGGGAACGTGAGAGTTTTTGGGACAGCCCTCAACCAGGGCACTTAGGGTAAAGGTAAATCGCTATGGCGCGGGAAGTCTTCGAACGCACCAAGCCGCACGTCAACGTCGGCACAATCGGACACATCGACCACGGCAAGTCGACCCTGACGGCCGCACTGGTGGCCTACTGCGCCTCCAAGGGCCTGTCCAAGGCCAAGAGCTACGCGGAAATCACCAAGGGCGGCACGGTGCGTGACGCCAACAAGACGGTGACCATCGCCGCGGCGCACGTGGAGTACGAGTCGGCCGGGCGCCACTACGCTCACGTAGACTGCCCGGGCCACGCGGACTTCATCAAGAACATGATCACCGGCGCGGCCCAGATGGACGGCGCGATCCTCGTGGTCGCGGCCGACACCGGCCCCATGCCCCAGACCCGCGAGCACGTTCTGCTCGCGCGCCAGGTGAACGTGCCGGCGCTGGTGGTGTTCCTCAACAAGGTTGACCTGGTCGATGACGAGGAACTGCTCGAACTCGTTGAGCTCGAAATCCGCGAGCTGCTGAACAAGTACGAGTTCCCCGGCGACACCATCAAGATCATCCGCGGCAATGCCAAGGCTGCTCTTGAGAACCCGGGCGACGCCGCTGCCACCGAGTGCATCCAGAAGCTGCTGGACGCCATCGACAGCGACATTCCCGAGCCCACGCGCGAGGTTGACAAGCCCCTGCTGCTGGCCGTGGAAGACGTGTTCTCGATCTCCGGTCGTGGCACTGTGGCCACCGGCCGTATCGAGCGCGGCAAGGTGACGGTCGGCGACAACGTCGAGATCGTGGGCCTGCAGGAAGCCCCGATGAAGACCACCATCACCGGCGTTGAGATGTTCCAGAAACAGCTCAATGAAGGCCTGGCGGGCGACAACGTCGGCGTGCTGCTGCGCGGCGTGGAAAAGAACCAGATCGAGCGCGGCATGGTGATCTGCGCCCCGGGCAGCATCAAGCCGCACACCGAGTTCGAGTGCCAGTGCTACATCCTGAGCAAGGATGAAGGCGGTCGTCACACGCCGTTCTTCAGCGGCTACCGCCCGCAGTTCTACTTCCGCACCACCGACGTGACCGGAGCCTGTGAGCTGATGGGCGGCGCCGAGATGGTGATGCCCGGCGACACGGTCAAGCTGAGCGTCAAGCTCGGTAAGCCCATCGCCATGGAAGAGGGCGCCAAGTTCGCGATCCGCGAAGGCGGGCGCACCGTGGGTGCCGGTAACGTGACGAAGGTTATCAAGTAAGGGAAGCAGCCAACGGGATTCGGCGGCGGACGAACGGTCCGCCGCCGGTTCGATCCCGAAAAGGAAGCAGCAATGGCCGGCGACAATCGCGAGTACGTGTTCCTGGAATGCACCGAGACGGGCGTGCGTCACTACCGCACCCAGAAGCGCGTGAAGGGACAGGGGATCAAGAAGCTTGAGCTGAAGAAGTACAGCTCGAAGCTGCGCAAGCACACGCTGCACAAGGAAAAGAAGAAGTAGATCAGGACGGAGGCGGCAGGAGGCAGGAGGACCCTGAAACCTGAACCCCGAAACCTGAATTACGGCGGTAGCTCAACTGGCAGAGCAGCGGTTTCCAAAACCGCAGGTTGGGGGTTCGATTCCCTCCCGCCGTGCCAGACTAAAACAGGCAGGGCCGAACCATGGCGATGTTCGAAAGCTACAGACGGGGTGCAGGCCGCAAATTGCGGACGTTCTCGACGTTCCTGCTGCTCGTGCTGCTCGCATGGCTGAGCTACGCCCTGCTGCAGTACGGCAACACACGCTTCGACCGCCTGCTGGGCTTTGAGGACCCGGTGTTCGGCAAGCAGCTGATAGCCGGTGCGGGTAGCCTGACGGAGTGGGTGACACCCAGCGTGTTCATCGCGGTTGGTGTGTTCGTGGTGGGCTTGTTCGCGCTGCGAAGCTACTTGAACCGCCCGCGGTTTGCGGACCTGCTGATCGAGACGGAGGCGGAACTCAAGCGCGTGCGCTGGGCGCCGCGCAAGGAAACAAACCGGGCCACGGCAGTCGTGCTTTACTTCGTGTTCTGGTTCGCGCTGTTGATGTTCGTCTACGATCTCACGTTCTCGATGGGCACGGAAATGCTGCAGGGCAGGCCGTGGAACCAGGCGGGCTGGGGTCGTCTGGTGACGATGGTACTGCGACTTGAGGACACGCCGGATAGCGGGAGCTAAGCGATCACGAACGAGAGACAGAAAGACGCCGGTCCCATGAAGATGTGGTACGTGCTCCGCGTGCAGAGCTCGCGTGAGGAAAAAATCAAAGAGAACCTGGAGAAGCGCGTGAAAGCACGCGGTCTAGAGGGTCTGTTTGACCGCATGGTGATCCCCACCGAAACGGTGCAGGAGATCAAGGGCGGTAAGAAACGCGAACGCAAGCGCAAGGTGTACCCGGGCTACCTGTACCTCGAAGTCGAGACCGAAGAGGACAACGCGGAGGGTGCCGAGCATCGCTGGAAGATCAACGGCGACGCATACCACCTGATCCGCGAGACCCCGGGCGTAGGGGATTTCGTGGGCGACCGCAACCAGCCGGTTCCCATGAGCACCGAAGACGTCAGCAAGATTCTGCGTATCTCTGAGCCCAAAGAAGAGGGCGAAGAGAAGGTTGTGAAGATCGAGTTTGCCAAAGGCGACGCGGTCAAGATCAAGGACGGACCCTTCGACGGTTTCGAAGGCAACGTCGAAGAGGTGGACCCGGAGAAGGGCCGCATCCAGGTGATCGTGACCATCTTCGGCCGTGCCACACCGGTCGAGCTTGAGTACTGGCAGGTCGAGAAGGTGTAACAGAGAAAGGCCAGAGGTCGGAGGTCAGAGGCCAGGGAAGATTGAAGAACTGTAGCGGTTTTCCCTGGCCTCTGAACTCTGACCTCCAGCCTCTGAGCGGAGCGAAACATGGCAAAAGAACTGATGGCGAAGGTGAAGCTGCAGTGCAAGGGCGGCCAGGCAACCCCGGCCCCGCCAGTGGGCCCGGCCCTTGGCCAGCACGGCGTGAACATCGCCGACTTCGTGAAGCGCTTCAACGACCGCACCCGCGACAAGATGGGTGTGGTGGTGCCCGTTGAGATCAGCATCTTCAAGGACCGCAGTTTCGACTTCATCCTGAAGAATCCGCCCGCCAGCGTACTGATCAAGACCGAACTGAAGCTGCAGTCCGGCAGCAAGACCCCGGGACGTGAAAGCGCCGGCAAGATCACACAGGCGCAGCTCGAGAAGATCGCCAAGGACAAAATGAGCGACCTGAACGCGGGCAGCATCGAGGCAGCCAAGCGGGTCATCGCCGGCACCGCCCGCAGCATGGGCATTCAGCTGGCGGACTAAACAGAATTCCCGGCCCCGTGTGGCGGTCGGGCTGAGGTGCGCGCGCGGCGGGCTGTCGGTCGGGCGCGGCAGGGCAGGAGACAGCCAGGCGAAGTTCCAGACTGCCAGGAGGGAGAATGGCGAAGAAATTCAGGAGCAAGAAGTACCGGGAGTCCGCCAAGAAGATTGACGGCGGCAAGCGTTATCCGGCCGAGGAGGCGGTGGCGCTTCTGGCAAGCTTTCCCAAGGCGAAGTTTGACGAGACGGTCAATCTGGCCGTCAAGCTGAACATTGACCCGCGCCAGGCGGACCAGAATCTGCGCGGGGCAATTTCGCTGCCAAACGGCACCGGCAAGCAGGCGCGAGTAATCGCGTTCTGCGAAGGTGAGTTGGCGGAGCAAGCCAAGGCAGCCGGCGCCATCGAGGCCGGTGGAGCCGAGCTGGCGAAGCGGGTGGAGGAAGGCTGGCTGGACTTCGACAAGGCGGTGGCGCACCCGAGCCAGATGCGTCATGTCGGCAAGCTGGGCAAAGTGCTGGGCCCCAAGGGCCTGATGCCTACCCCCAAGGCCGGCACCGTGACCGAGGATATCGTGGGCGCCGTGCGCGAGTTTGCGGCGGGCAAGCTGGAGTTCCGGACAGATTCCGGAGGGAACATCCACCTGCCGCTGGGCAAGCGCAGCTTCGACAACCAGAAGCTGGTGCAGAATTTCGAGCACGTGATTTCGCACTTGAAGTCGCTGCGCCCGCAGGCGGTCAAGGGCAACTACATCCAGAAGGTAAGCCTTTCGGGCACGATGACGCCTGGCGTTCTCGTGGCCGTGGAGCAGTAGGAGAGGATCATGCCGAACGTATTGAATGAACTGCTGGTTGAGCAGTACCGGCGCGACCTCAGCGACGTGGACAACGTCGTGGCGATCGACTACAGCGGTCTGAACAGCGAGAAGATGGCGGAGTTCCGCACGGAGCTTCGCAAGGCCAACCTGGTAATGGAAGTCATCAAGAACCGCATCGCGGTTCAAGCCCTGAAGGAAGGCGGTCTCAAGCCGCTGATCGAGTCCCAACAGGGTGAAACGGTGTTTTCCGGCCAGACGGCCCTGTTGTTCGGCGGCGAAGGCGCGATCGACGCGGCCAAGTTCGCGACGACGTGGCTGAAGGCGAACGACAAGACCATCAAGCTGAAGGGCGGCCTGATGGGGGCGGACGTCCTCGACACGGAAGGCGTCAAGCAGATTTCGACTCTGCCTGGAAAGAAGGAGCTTCTGTCCCAGATGGGCGGCGGCTTCCTGGCACTGCCGCAGAAGCTTGCCGGCACCATGCAGGCCGGATACGCGCAAGTGCTGTATGCCTTCAACGCGCTGGCTGAAAAACTGGAGAAACAGGGGGCCTAGGCCCGGTTACGGGGTGCACGCCCCATTTCGATACAAACCACGGGAGCCAAAGCTCCCTCTGACATAGAGGTAGAACAATGACTGCAGTAGCCGAGAAAGTACAGAAGGTCCTGGACGAGGTTTCCACCTGGAACCTCCTTGAAGTTCGCGACTTCGTCAAGGCGTTCGAAGAAAAGTTCGACGTCAAGGCGCAGGCCGCCGCTGTCGCCGTTGCGGCCCCCGCCGCCGGTGGCGGCGCCGCTCCTGCCGCCGCTGAGCAGACCGAGTTCGCCGTGATGCTCGAGGGCCTGAAGGATCCGGCCCAGAAGATCCCGGTCATCAAGGTCGTGCGCGAGCTTACGGGCTTGGGCCTGGCAGAGGCCAAGAAACTGGTTGAGGAAGCGCCCAAGCCGGTGAAGGAAGGCGTGCCCAAGGCCGAAGCCGAAACCATGAAGAAGAAGCTGGATGACGCCGGCGCCAAGACCGCGCTGAAGTAGATGCTTTCGCGAGGGCGGGATCCGATGACGGATCCCGCCCCGCGGAATTGCGCGCCGCAGCCGGGCGTTCAAACCGGCTGGACAACCGACAGGGAGTTCGCCCGCAATCAGACGGGAGACCTGGAAGGCCGTGGGGACGGTCGCCAGGCTTCGGGAACGCGGGCGGCAAGTGCAAGGCGGTTTTTCCATACCGCTTAGGGCACCTGGTTCCCCACCAGGGAGCCCCTTTTGCGTTTGGTCGGAGGTTGCAGCAACCATCGTTGCGCGGCCTATGACCGCCGGATTTTCGACTCGGCGCCCCAGCGCCGCAAACCGAGGGAAATGCATGCCAATCCAGCAGGACACCACTCCCATCCGCCGCTTCGGAAGAAGCGTCGGTCAGGTCGAATTGCCGAACCTTGTGCAGTTGCAGACGGCGTCCTACGCCCGTTTCCTGCAGGCTGACGTGCCGCAGTCGCGCCGTGAGGAATTCGGACTGCAGTCGCTGATCAATGAGGTCTTCCCCATCTTCAGCTACGACCAGACCATGAGCCTCGAGTTCCTGAGCTATGAGCTTGGGGAACCTCGCTACACGCCCGACGAGTGCCGCGGGCTGAAACTGACCTACGGCGCCCCGCTGGTCGTGAAGATGCGCCTGAACCGCGACAGCGAATCCGTTGACGAGGACGTGTACTTGGGTGAGTTGCCCCTGATGATCGGCGGCGGCGAATTCATCATCAACGGCGCCGAGCGCGTGATCGTGAACCAGTTGCACCGCAGCCCGGGCGTGGACTTCGGCTTCGACCTGAGCCCGGACAACCGCCGCATGCACACCTGCTGGGTGATCCCCGAGCGCGGCAGCTGGATCGAGCTGGCAGTGACCAAGAAGGACACCCTCAGCATCCGCATCGACCAGTCTGGCAAGTTCAGCGCGATGACGTTCTTCCGCGCCATGAGCCCGGATCTCAGCAGCTCTGAGGCAATCATCCGCCAGTTCTATGACACTACCAAGGTGAAGACCAGCACCGGCAAAGCTGCGAAGGCGCTCGCAAACCGCTACGCCGTCGGCGACGTGGTGGACCCGGAAACCGGCGAAATCCTGGTCGAGGGCGCCACCCTGATCAGCGCCGACCTGGCCAAAGCGATCGCCGCCAACAAGAACATCAAGGAAGTCGAGGTCATCAAGGAGGTCACGGACCCCCTCATTCTGAACAGCCTGCAGGAAGACCCGACCACGGACCAGGAAGAGGCTCTTGAGCGCATCTACCTGCGCCTGCGGCCCGGCAACCCCGTCAACAAGGAAAAGGCAGCGGCGCTGTTCAGCGAGAAGTTCTACGACGAAACCCGCTACCGCTTGGGCCGCGTCGGGCGCTTCCGCCTCAACCGTAAGTTCGGCGTCGAGATCGAGGAGAACCAGCAGAGCCTGCTGCCCGATGACGTGAAGAACGCCGTGGACTACATCCTGGCCCTACGCCGTCCCGGCAGCGGAGCCACGGTGGACGACATCGACCACCTCGGCAACCGCCGCGTCAAGACCATCGACGAGCTTGTATGTGACGAGCTCCGCAAGGGTTTCCTCAAGCTCAAGAAGAACGTCCAGGAGCGCATGAACCTGGAGGAACACCCCACTCCCCGCAACCTCATCAACGCCAAGACCATCAGCACGGCGGTCGCCTTCTTCTTCGGCCGCGGTGAGCTTTCGCAGGTCGTTGACCAGACCAATCCGCTCAGCCAGCTGACGCACGAGCGGCGCCTGTCGGCCCTGGGTCCCGGCGGCCTGAACCGCAAGCGCGCGGGTTTCGAGGTGCGCGACGTGCATATCAGCCACTATGGCCGAATCTGCCCGATCGAGACGCCGGAAGGCACGAACATCGGCCTGATCAGCAGCCTGTGCACCTATGCCGAGACCGACGAGTACGGCTTCCTGGTGACTCCGTACCGGGCCGTGAAGAAGGGCAAGGTGACAGACGAGATCATGTTCCTGCGCGCCGACGAAGAAGTTGACATGGTGATCGCGCCGGCGGACGCTCCGACCGACGACAAATTCAACCTGATTGGCGACCACATTCCTGCGCGCATCGGCCAGGACTTCAAAACGGTGAAGGCCGACGAAATCGAGCTGATGGACGTCAGCAGCATGCAGATGATCGGCGTCAGCGCATCGCTGATTCCGTTCCTGGAACACGACGACGCCAACCGCGCCCTGATGGGCAGCAACATGCAGCGCCAGGCTGTGCCGCTGGTGCAGACCGAGCCGCCCCTGGTCGGCACCGGCATGGAGCGCCACGTGGCCCGCAATTCGGGCATGGTGGTGCGCGCCGTGGCTGACGGCGTGGTTCGCTACGTGGACAGCCGCGAGATCATCATCGGCGACGAAATCTACACGTTGCGCAAGTTCGTGGGCTTGAACGAGCGCACCTGCCTGAACCAGATCCCGATCGTCAAGGAAGGCGACCGAGTCAAAGCCGGCGACGTGATCGCGGACGGCGCGGCCACCCATTTCGGCGAGCTGGCGCTCGGGCGCAACATCCTGATCGCGTTCATGCCGTGGGACGGCTACAACTTCGAGGACGCCATCCTGGTCAGCGAAGAACTGCTGCATCGTGACACGTTCACCTCGATCCACATCGAAGAGTTCGAGATCGAGATCCGCGAGACCAAGCTGGGCCGCGAAGAATTCACCAACGAGATCCCGCACGTCGGCGAGCGCCAGCGTAAGAACCTGGACGAAGGCGGCGTGATCCGCGTCGGCACCAAGGTCGGGCCTGGCGACATCCTGGTCGGCAAGGTCGCGCCCAAGAGCAAGTCCGAGCTGACCCCCGAAGAAAAGCTGCTGTATGCGATCTTCGGCAAGGCCGGCGAAGATGTGAAGAATGACAGCCTCGAGGTTCCCGCCGGAAGCTACGGCGTGGTGATCAAGACGGAGCGCTTCAGCAAGCGCATCGCCCAGACCGACGAAGAAAAGAAGCAGGTCAAGATCGAGCAGAAGAAGGCGTCCGAAGAGTTCCTGTCCGAAAGTCGCGAGCAGTTCAACGTGCTGATCGCCGAGCTGGAAGAGTCGTTGGGCGAAAAGCCGAAGTCCGGAAAAAAGGTGATCAAGAGCCTGCTCAATGACGATGAGCGCAAGTCGATCACCGCAGACGAGATCGAGGATGTCCTCGAGAATCTTACTCCGGACGCTTTCGGGGCCAGCGGCAAGGCCTCGCGCCTGGTCGAGGAAGCAATCAACCGCTGCCGGAAAAAGATCCGCTCCGCCCAGCAGAGACTGAACCGAGTGATCCAGAAGCTCACCCGTGGAGACGAGCTGCCAACCGGCGTACTCGAAAAGGTCCGCGTAGAGCTCGCCACAAAGCGCCAGCTTTCCGTGGGTGACAAGTTCGCGGGCCGCCACGGCAACAAGGGCGTGGTGAGCAAGATCCTGAAGGTCGAAGACATGCCGTTCCTGGAGGACGGAACCCCGGTCGAGATGGTGCTGAACCCGCTCGGCGTACCGTCGCGCATGAACGTCGGCCAGCTGTTCGAGCTGCACCTGGGCTTTGCCGCCAAGACCTTGGGCTTCCGGGCGTTGACGCCGGTGTTCAACGGTGCCACCGAAGGAGACATCACAGAAATGCTTGAGGAAGCCGGCATCAATGTGGACGGCAAGTCGGTGTTGTACGACGGGCGCACCGGCTCGGCCTTCGAACAGAAGGTCAGCGTGGGTTACATGTACATGCTGAAGCTGCACCACCTGGTGGACGACAAGGTGCACGCGCGCGCCACCGGCCCGTACAGCCTGATCACCCAGCAGCCGCTGGGCGGCAAGGCGCGCTCGGGCGGCCAGCGCTTCGGCGAAATGGAAGTATGGGCGCTCGAGGCTTACGGAGCAGCCAACATCCTGCAAGAGCTGCTGACGGTGAAGTCGGACGACGTCGAGGGCCGCACCAAGATTTACGAAAGCATGGTGAAGGGCGAAAACGTACTTGAGCCGGGCACGCCGGTCAGCTTTGACGTGCTGGTCAACGAGGTGAAGGGCCTCGCGCTGAACATGTCGCTCTACCGGCCGGACGGCAGCATGGTCTCCGACCTGTTCAAGGAGTAGCCAGGGATCAGAGGTCGGAGTTCAGAGGTCAGGGAAACCACGGAAACCAAGCTGGAGCGGGCTGACGAGACAAGAGTGAGCAGAGCAGGTTGCACCCTGATCTCTGGCCTCTGATCTCCGGCCTCTTCAAGAAGGAAAAGGCAAATGCCGGAAGCTCTATACGACAAGGTAAACGAAATCGGCTCGGTCGGAATCATGCTCGCCAGCCCAGAGGACATCCGCTCCTGGTCCTATGGCGAAGTCAAGAAGCCCGAGACCATCAACTACCGCACCTACCGCAGCGAGAAGGACGGCCTGTTCTGCGAGAAGATCTTCGGCCCTGAAAAGGACTACGAGTGCTTCTGCGGCAAGTACAAGGGCATCAAGTACAAAGGCATCGTGTGTGAACGCTGCGGCGTGAAAGTGACCACAAGCAAGGTTCGCCGCAAGCGCATGGGTCATATCAACCTGGCCGCTCCGGTCGCACACATCTGGTTCTTCAAGGCCATGCCCTCGCGCATCGGCGCACTGCTGAACGTGAAGGCCAGCAGCCTCGAGCGCGTGATCTACTTCCAGGACTACATCGTCACGGACCCGGGTCCCTCCGACATGAAGGCCAAGGACCTGATCAACGAAGAGAAGTTCCGCGAGATGCGTGGCCTGTACGGCGACCAATTCAAGGCCGCCATGGGCGCCGAGTCACTGGCCACGCTGCTGAAGGCCCAGGACCTCAAGGAACTCAGCGATGAACTGCGCAGGGAGCTGTCGGAAACCAACAGCAAGCAGAAGCAGAAGGACCTGATCAAGCGCCTCAAGACCGTTGAGGCATTCCTGAACTCGGGCAACAACCCACAGTGGATGGTGCTGGACGTGATCCCCGTGATCCCGCCCGACCTGCGCCCACTGGTACAGCTGGAAAGCGGCAACTTCGCCACCAGCGACCTCAACGACCTGTACCGCCGCCTGATCAACCGCAACAACCGACTGAAAAAGCTGATCGACCTCAATGCTCCCGAGGTCATCATCCGCAACGAAAAGCGCATGCTGCAGCAGTCGGCCGACGCTTTGTTCGATAACAACCGCTGCCGCCGCCCGGTACTGGGCTCGCGCAACCGACCGCTCAAGTCGCTGACCGACATGATCAAGGGCAAGCAGGGCCGCTTCCGCGAAAACCTGCTGGGCAAGCGCGTGGACTACTCGGCCCGCTCGGTCATCGTGGTCGAGCCCGAGCTCAAGCTGCACCAGTGCGGCCTTCCCAAGAAGATCGCTCTTGAGCTGTACCAGCCCTTCATCATCCGCCGCCTGCGCGAGCGCGGCCTGGCCGACACCATCAAATCCGCCAAGAAGATGCTTGAGCGCCGCGACGAAGAGGTGTGGGACATCCTGGAAGAGGTGATCGACAAGCACCCGGTGCTGCTCAACCGCGCGCCGACCCTGCACCGCATGGGCATCCAGGCCTTCGAGCCGGTGCTGGTGGAAGGCAACGCCATCAAGATTCACCCGCTGGTCTGCGGCGGATTCAACGCCGACTTCGACGGCGACCAGATGGCCGTGCACCTGCCGCTCAGCTTCGAGGCGCAGATCGAAGCCCACACGCTGATGCTGAGCATCCACAACATCTTCAGCCCGGCCCACGGCAACCCGATCATCACGCCCAGCCAGGACATGGTGCTCGGCCTGTACTACATGACCGCCGACAACGCCAAGGAAGAGGGCGAGGGCAAGTGGTTCACGACTCCCGAGGACGTGATCAGCGCCTACAGCCACGGCAAGCTCGGAACGCACGCGAAGATCAAGGTGCTGATGCCGGCACACAAAGTCGCCTACGACGCCAACGGTAACGTCACCAGCGGTCACGTGGAGACCCCCAGCATTGACTGGACGCTTGGGCTTGACCGTGACACCTTTGATGACCGCGACCTCTACGACGAGTGGCTGGAAAGCAGCGCCGCGTACACCAGGTCGTTCATGATCGAGACCACACCGGGCCGCATCCTGTTCAACGACATCCTTCCCCTGGGAATGCCGTTCTTCAATTACCCGATCGGCAAAAAGCAGGTCAGCGCGGTGATTGCCCACTGCTACAAGCGGCTGGGCCGCATTGCGACGCTGCACCTGCTGGACGACATCAAGGAGTTCGGTTTCAAGTCGGCCACCCGCGCCGGATGCAGCATCGGCAAGGACGACATGCGCTCGCCGGGCGTGAAGGAAGATATCCTGAAGAAGTCGCAGAAGGTGGTGGACGAGCTTGACCGCCGCTACCGGCAGGGCGTGATCACCGACCGTGAGCGCCGAAACCACGTGATCGACGAGTGGACCCACGCCCGCGAGGAAATCGGTCGCGCCATGATGGACGTGCTGAAGAACGACGAGCGCGACGGCAGGCCGTACCTCAACCCCATCTTCATGATGGTGACGAGCGGTGCCCGAGGCAGCACCGAGCAGGTTCGCCAGCTGGCGGGCATGCGAGGCCTGATGGCCAAGCCGGGCGGCGAGATCATCGAGACGCCGATCAAGGCCAACTTCCGGGAAGGCCTGAAGGTGCTTGAGTACTTCTCGTCAACCCACGGCGCGCGCAAGGGCCTGGCCGACACGGCGCTCAAGACGGCCGACTCGGGTTACCTGACCCGCAAGCTGGCAGACGTCGCCCAGACCGTCGTGGTCGCACAGCGCGACTGCGGCACTGACCAGGGCGTGGACAAGCGCTCCGTGTTCAAGGGTGAAAAGGTCGAGATCAGCCTGGCCGAGTCGATCCGCGGCCGCGTGGTGAACGACGACATCCGCCACCCCCAGACCAAGGAAATGCTGATCAAGCGCAATTCGCTCGTATCGGCAGAGATGGCCAAGCAGATCGAGGACCTGGGATTCCAGAAGATCCGCGTGCGCAGCGCCCTGACCTGCGAAAGCGACACAGGCTGCTGCCAGCTTTGTTACGGCGCCGACTTGAGCCGCGAGGAAATGGTCGAACTCGGGCTGGCGGTCGGAATCATTGCCGCTCAGTCCATTGGCGAGCCCGGCACTCAGCTGACCATGCGCACCTTCCACATCGGTGGCACGGTGACCCGCACCAGCGTGGACAAGGACCTGCGCATCGTGCGCCCCGGAACCGTGAAGTACGGCGACAGCCTGCGGGTTGTGACCAACGCGGAGGGTGAAAGCATCGTGGTCAGCAGCAAGGGTGAAATCTACATCCTCGATAAGGACGACAACGTACTCGATACCCACCAGATCCCGTTGGGCGCCAGCCTCAAGATCCCCAATGGCGAGAAAGTCACCAAGGCCGGCAAGGTGCTGTGTGAGTGGGACCCGCACTCCACGCCGATCATCGCCGAAGTAGATGGCAAGATTGTGTACGACGACCTGATCGAGGGCCGCACCTTCAAGGAAGAGATCGAGCACGAAACCCAGACCAAGCAGCGCGTCGTGATCGAGCACAAAGGCGACTTGCACCCGCAGATCCGCATCGAGGACAACAAGGGCAACGTGCTGGCGTACTACCCGCTGGCAGAGAAGTCGACCATCGTGGCCAAGGATGGCCAGAAGGTGAAGGCAGGCGAAGTGCTGGCCAAGACGGTGCGCGAAATCGGCGGCACCCAGGACATTACCGGCGGTCTGCCCCGCGTCACCGAACTGCTGGAAGCCCGCAAGCCCAAAGAGCCCGCGATCATCACCAAGATCGACGGCACGGTTGAACTCAGCGAAGACAAAAAGCGCGGAAAGCGCACCGTCTTCGTGCGCAGCGACACTGGCGAAGTGGCGGAACACAGCATCCCGGCCCGAATGTCGATCAAGGTTCGGACCGGCGACCGCGTCAAGGCCGGCGAAACCCTGACCGAGGGCTCGCGCGTGCCGCACGACATCCTTGACATCCAGGGCAAGGACGCGGTCCAGGAGTATCTGCTGGCCGAGGTGCAGAAGGTGTATCGCAGCCAGAACGTGGGCATCAACGACAAGCACATCGAGATCATCCTGAGCCAGATGCTTCGCATGGTGCGCGTAGCCAACGAAGGTAATACCGGATTCCTGCGCGGAACGGTTGTGGACCGTGTGGCGATCCGCAAGGAAAACAAGCGCGTGGTCGAGGAAGGCGGCAAACCCGCTACCTTCAAACCTTTGCTGCTCGGAATCACCAAGGCTAGCCTGCAGAGCGAGAGCTTCCTCAGTGCCGCGAGCTTCCAGGAGACCACCAAAGTGCTCACCGAGGCGGCCATCGCCGGCAAGCGCGACTTCCTGCAGGGCCTCAAGGAGAACATCATCCTTGGGCACCGCATCCCGGCGGGCAGCGGCTTCCCGATGTACCATCGCACCGATATCGAACGAGAGGCGCTGGAGCATCCGGCGGAAAAGGCTGCAAGCGGGGTGGCGTAATGCAGGCCTCCAACACCCACGGTGGAGTAACGGAGCCCGCGAATCGCGGGCTCCGTTTGCTGTCCGCCTGCTGGCTGTGCCTGTTCCTGGCGGCTTGCGCCACAACCCCGAATCCGCCATCCGAGCCTTCACCGCTGATCGACCGCACGGCCGAAAGCAACTATGATCTCGAGGCCGTGGCCGCCAAGCTGTCACAGGCACGCGGCTTTGAGAGGGACGGCAAGCGCTCCCTTGCCTCGGCCGTCGTGGACACTGCGGTATCCATGCTGCCGGAACGATACGAGCGCGAACGGCTGTATCTGCAGACCATCAAAGCGACCATCTGGGCTCGCGACGGCCAGGACCGCGACAGCGACGCGGCGCGCGCGCTGCTGGATTACGTCAGCTCGAAAGCCGCGGGCGACGGCCGGCTCCTGGGAGATGTACACCTCGCCCGTGTAGTACTGCGGCTGGGCGACGGTGACAAGGTGGGCGCTGCGCGCGCCGGCGATGACGCCCTGCGTGCCTTCTCCGGCGCTGAAGCTCATGCAAGGAGCATCGAGGCCGCGCGCGACCTGGCGTTCCAGTTTCTGCAGGCCGATGATCCGGCTGCGGCCCGCAGCTTCGCACGCCGCGCCGAGCGCGACGCGCTCCGCCTGGATGACGATCTGCTGCTGGTGCGGACCTGCCTTGATGTCGGCCGCATCGAAGCGCACACGGGCGGCGACCCGGAGGCGTGCCTCACGACAGCCTACGAAGCGGCATATCGGCTGAATGATCTCGGCTGGCGCAACGTCGTAATCGCGCTGGCCGTGGACATGTACTCAGACCGCAAAGACGATCGTGCCTGCGTCCTGTGGGGCGACCGGCTGCGCGATTACGACGAGGGAATGTTGCCCGCATGCATGGACTCGGGGCTTTATCCCGAAGACTACATCACCCTGATGGCCCAATACGCGTTCGCGATGGAGGCAGTTGACCAGGCTGGCCTCCGGGGCCAGGAGGCTCGCCGGCTTGCGCTCGCGGCCATCAGCTCCTTGCCGGACGACCAGCGCGCGGAGTGGAGCGGGCTGGAAGAAAAACTGTCCTCCGGGCTCTTGAATCCTGGCGGGAAAAAGTAGACTTCTCGCCCTTTGACACGCGCCATGAGCGCAGGAAACGAAACATATGCCGACGCTGAGCCAGCTTTCCCGCAAGGGTCGTAAACGAGTCCAGAAGAAGAGCAAGTGCCCGGGCCTTGACGCCAACCAGTTCAAGCGCGGCGTGTGCCTGCAGGTGCGCACAACCACCCCGAAGAAGCCGAATTCGGCGCTGCGCAAGATCGCGCGCGTGCGCCTTTCCAACCAAAAGGAAGTGACCGCCTACATTCCGGGCGAAGGCCACAACCTGCAAGAGCACAATATCGTGCTCGTGCGCGGCGGCCGCGTGCGCGACCTTCCGGGCGTGCGCTACCACATTGTGCGCGGCGCGCTGGACACGCAGGGTGTTGACGGCCGCAAGCAGGGCCGGAGCAAGTACGGCGCGAAGCGCGGCAAGTAACCGGAACGGATTCGATCGCGCCCCGCAGCCGCGGGGCGCGCTTGTTTTTTCCGCAGTGTTGCACCCCGCAGATTTGCTGCTGCCTGTCAAGGCCCGTAAATGCGGCACTTTCGGGCGAAAGAAAGTTGGCACATTCTTGTTTTCCCCCTGCTTGACGCTCTTAAGTCCACTGCTACGATTCGCGCCCCTTACGCAAACATAGGCGTTTCGGAGCAAGAGAACGTATGCCCCGTAACTACAAGTCAACCGAACGATTCCTGCAGGCGGACCCGGTCTACAACAGCAAGTTGCTGACCAAGTTCATCAACTCGATCATGGAGCGCGGCAAGCGCACGACTGCCCAGCGCATCGTGTATGACGCGCTGGACGTGTTGAAGCAGCGTATCCCCGAGAAGGAACCGCTCGAAATCTTCAACGAGGCGGTGAACAACATTCGCCCGATGGTCGAAGTGCGCAGCAAGCGCGTCGGCGGCGCCACCTACCAGGTGCCGAAGCCCGTAGGGGCCAAACGCCAGCAAGCCCTGGCATTCCGCTGGCTGATCAGCGCCGCTCGCTCGCGCAAGGGCAAGCCGATGTATCAGTGCCTCGCGGAAGAACTTGGCGACGCCTTCAAGCGCGAGGGAGCCGCGGTCAAGAAGCGCGAGGAGACACACCGCATGGCCGAAGCCAACAAGGCCTTCAGCCACTTCGCCTGGTAACGCCGCCCCGTTGACTTTGGGGGCGAAAACCATACACTTCCCGCCCGCTTTCAAGGCAGCAGGCGGAAGCGACGTAAAACGGCCGTGGAAGCGGCCTGCATAGAGGCCCTGGGGCGGTTTCCCCGGGGCGGGGCCTGAAAAACTGCCCGCAGTCGTGGGCAAGTTTCGGGCGCCAGGCAAACGGAGATGAATCCGTTTGGGCCGGCGCCCGGTTTAGGCGGCCGGCCCGAATGTTTATTGAAGGACGAGACAGGACAATCGGAGAAGCAAGTGGCAATTCTCGACCTAGCCCATACGCGTAACATCGGTGTAATCGCGCACATCGACGCGGGTAAAACCACCACGTCCGAACGCATCCTTTTCTACACCGGCAAAGAGCACGACATCGGTGAGGTGCACGAAGGCGCCGCCACGATGGACTGGATGGAACAGGAGCGTGAGCGCGGCATCACCATCACTTCGGCCGCGACCACCTGCGCCTGGACCGACCCTCTCACCGGCATCAAGTACACCATCAACATTATCGACACCCCGGGACACGTGGACTTCACGGCGGAAGTGGAGCGCAGCCTGCGTGTGCTCGACGGGGCGGTGACTGTGTTCGACGGCAAGGAGGGCGTGGAGGCCCAGTCGGAAACGGTGTGGCGCCAGGCCAACAAGTACAAGGTGCCGCGCATCTGTTTCATCAACAAGATGGACAAGATCGGCGCGAATTTCAAAAAAGCTGTCGATTCAATGATCCGCCGCCTCAATACCAACCCTTGCCCCGTGCAACTTCCCTGGGGACAGGAAACCGAGTTCAAAGGCGTGATCGACCTGGTTGAAATGAAGGCCATCACTTTCGAGGGCGACCACGGCCTGCAGCGCGTCACTCACGAGATTCCCAGCGACTATAAGGAAGAAGCCGAGCTCGCTCGTCTCGAGATGATCGAGAAGATCGCGGATGTGGACGAAGAAGTCGGCATGCTGCTGCTAGAAGAGCGCCTCGCGGACGTAACCCAGGAAATGATCCGCCGCGGCCTGCGAAAGGGCTGCAACGAATTCAAGCTCATCCCTGTCTATTGCGGCAGCGCATTGCGCGACAAGGGTGTGCAGGAGGTGCTGAACGGCGTGCTCTGGTACCTCCCCAGCCCGCTGGACATCCCGCCGGTTGACGCTTTCGATCCAGAATCGGACGACCCGCAGGAGAAGCAGACGCCGCGGAAGCTGCCGGCTGACCCGGAAGGCGCGCTCGCCTGTCTTGCGTTCAAGACCATGACGGAGCAGCACGGCGATCTGACCTACCTGCGCGTGTACTCGGGTATCCTGAAGTCGGGCGGAGCCGTGTACAATCCGCGCTCCCGTAAGCGTGAACGCATCAACCGCCTCTTGCGCATGCACTCGATCAAGCGCGAGAACATCGAAGAAGCGGGTGCTGGTGACATCGTGGCGGTGCTCGGCCTGAACAACACCGTCACAGGTGACACACTCTGCAGCGAAGACGACAAGCTGGCCCTGGGCGCGATCACGTTCCCGGCAACGGTGATCGCGATGTCCATTGAGCCGAAGACCAACGCTGACCGCGAAAAGCTCGCGATGGCGTTGAACAAGATGGCCAAGGACGACCCGACTTTCAAAATCAAACTCGATCCGGAAACGCAGCAGACTGTCATCTCCGGGATGGGCGAGCTGCACCTGGACATCATTCGCGACCGCATCCTGCGCGAGTTCAAGGTGGACGCCAACGTCGGTCAGCCACGCGTGGCGTACCGCGAAACCGTGATGATCAACGGATCGATCGAGACCGAAGGCCTGCACAAGAAGCAGACCGGCGGCGCCGGCAGCTATGGGCATGTGAAGATCCGCTGGTCCAGCCTTCCCGAGGAAGAGCGCGACAAGATCCAGGTTGAAGACGAAGTCGTGGGCGGCGCAATCCCGCGCCAGTTCATCAAGAGCGCTCTGGACGGCATTCAGGAAGCCTGCCGCACGGGCGGCCTGGCCGGCTACCCCGTGCAGGGCATCAAGGCTGAGTTGTACGACGGCAGCTATCACGACGTGGACAGCAAGGACTTCGCGTACAAGGACGCTTCCCGTCTCGCCTACCGCGAACTGCTGGACCGCGTCGGCACAGAGATTCTCGAGCCGATGATGAAGGTGGAGGTGCGCACTCCCCACGAGTTCCAGGGCTCAGTGATCGGCGACCTGAACAGCCGCCGCGCCCGCATCGAAAGCAGCGAGAAGGATGAGGACATCACCATCATCACGGCCATCGCGCCGCTGAGCGAGATGTTCGGCTACGTGCAAGCGGTGCGCGGGCTCAGCCAGGGCCGCGCGAACTACAGCATGGAGCCATACCGCTACGAAATCTGTCCGCCGCACGTTCGTGAAAAGATCATGGCCGAGCGCGGTGGTGCAAAGGCAGGCGCCAGGCGCTAGCCGGGAAAAGTAAACGATAGCTTGACGGAAAGGCCGGGCAGCGATACCCTTCTCGCCCTTTTTCGGACAAGCCCTGAAGTTCAGGTGTAAGTCTTTGGATGTTGGTGGGTTATGGCGAAGGAATCAGGCAACGTGCAGATCAAGATTCGCCTTGAAGGCTACGATCACGAGCTGCTGGATCAGTCGGCACGCCAGATCTGTGACTCGGCCAGGGACAGCGGCGCCCGCGTATCGGGCCCGATCCCGCTGCCGACCCGTGTGGAGCGCTACACCGTGCTGCGCAGCCCGCACATTGACAAAAAGAGCCGGGAGCAATTTGAGATCCGCACGCACAAGCGGCTGATCTACATCCGCCAGCCCAGCTCGCGTACGGTGGACGCCCTGCAGACGCTGAATCTGCCCGCGGGCGTCGAGGTGCGGATCAACACCTGAAGTGGTTGATCAGGGCTGAGAACGGTGAAGGCAGCAGCAAGCTGCGCCGACCACTGGCAGCGACCAAGTCGGTAATCGAGGAAGAAACATGTCAGTCAAGATGCTGTTGGGCAAGAAGCGCGAAATGAGCCAGATCTTCCGTGAGGACGGAACGGTTGTACCCGTTACGATTCTCGAGGTCGGCCCCTGCACGGTTGCCCAGGTAAAGAGCGAGGAAACTGACGGCTACCACGCCGTGCAACTCGGATTTGGCGACATCAAGCTGAACCGCGTAAGTAAGCCCCTCAAGGGCCACTGGAAAAAGGCCGGCGCGGAGCCGCGCCGCAGACTGCGCGAGGTGCGCCTGCAGGCGGCCGCGGAGCTCAAGGCCGGCGATGTCGTCAAGGTTGCCGACGTGTTTCAGGAAGGCGAGTTTGTTGACGTGATAGGCACTACCAAGGGACGCGGTTTCCAGGGCGGCATCAAGCGCCACGGTTTCAACAGCGGTCCCCGCGGTCACGGTACCAAGAACACGCGCGAGCCTGGCTCGGTCGGCACCAACACCAACATTGCCCACGTGCTCAAGGGCAAGCGCATGCCCGGCCACTACGGAAGCGAAACCGTCACCGTGCGCAACCTGCTGGTGGCTCGCGTCGATGCAGAGCGCAACCTGCTCTACATCAACGGCGCGGTCCCGGGCTCGAACGGCGGCGAAGTCACCGTGCGAAAGGCCAAGGCCAAACGCGCCAAGAAGGAAGACCGCGCGCTGCGCAAGGGCAAGGGACAGTAACGACCTGACGCGGCCGAGTCGGTCGCTGCTGACGGGAAACGATGATGATTGAAGTCCAGGTATACGACGCCGATGGCAAGGCCAAGGAGAAGCTCTCCTTCGACGAGTCCGTGTTCGGCGACAAGGTCAAGACGCGCACCCTGCGCGAGGTAGTGATTTCCTACGAGGCGAACCGCCGCCAGGGTAACGCGAACAGCAAGAACCTTTCCGACGTCGCAGGCTCCAACAAAAAGCCATGGCGCCAGAAGGGAACCGGCCGCGCACGCACGGGCCAGAAGCATGCACCGCACCGCGTGAAGGGCAGTGTGGCCCACGGCCCGCACCCGCGCAGCTACCGCGTACGCATCCCGGCAAAAATGAGGAAGCTTGCGCTGGAGAGCGCGTTGCTGGCCAAGTTCCGCGCCGGCGACGTCGCGGTGGTGGACGGACTGAGCTTCGACAAGCCGAAGACCGCCAAGCTGACGAAAATGCTGCGCACGGCGGGTCTCGACAGCGGTTCGCTGCTGCTCGGCCTCGCGGGAGAAGACCGCAACTTTTACCTGTCGGCGCGCAACATTCCGCGTTCGCTGGTCCGTCCGGTGGCACAGCTGAATGCCTACGAGGTCGCTAAGCAGCGTCGTCTGCTGCTGACGCGCGAGGCATTCGATGCACTCAAGCGCGGCGTGGGCGCAGGTAAGGAGAGTTAGACATGCCGGTACAGACCCAGCAATACCAGGTTTTGAAGCGCCCGCTCGTAACAGAGAAGAGCAGCGTGCAGATGGTGGACGGTGTCTATGCATTCGAGGTGGACATCGATGCCAATAAGCTGCAGATCGCGCAGGCCGTACGGGACGTATTCAAGGTCAAGGTCAAGGCGGTCCGCACCATCCGCATGAAGGGGCGCCGCAACCGCCGCAACCGCTACGGCTACTTCAACGAGTCGGACTGGAAGAAGGCGCTGGTGACCCTCGAGAAGGGTGAGAGCATCGAGATCACCTGATGAAATCGGCGGCGCGCCAGGCGCCGGCCCAAGTGACCATGCCCGAACCGGGGCGATAAACCGGGAATGTAGGGACGAGGCACACCTCGCCCAAGAGTGAGAGAAAGACATGCCGATCAAGAGTTTCCAACCCCGCACGCCGTCGCTGCGCCACACGCGCCTTGTCGACTACAGCGAGCTTGACAAGGTCGAGCCCCTGAAGGGCAAGACCAAGGGCAAGCGCGGCACTGGCGGGCGCAACAACCGCGGCCGTATCACGGCCTTCTACCGCGGCGGCGGCCACAAGCGTCGTTATCGCGAGATCGACTTCAAGCGCGCGCGCTTTGACGGCGTGCCCGCCACGGTAAAGGCCATCGAGTACGACCCGAATCGCAGCTGCTTCGTCGCCCAGGTCTGGTATGCCAACGGACACAAGGATTACATCCTGGCGCCGCACGGACTAAAGGCCGGCGATGTGGTGACCAGCGGCCCCGACGCCGAGCCGCGGGTCGGCAACTGCCTGCCGCTCGACAAGATCCCGCAGGGCCTAGCGATTCACAACGTGGAGTTGCAGCCTGGCAAGGGCGGGCAGATTGCCCGCGGCGCAGGTTCGCAGTGCGTGCTTTCCGGGCGCGTTGACGACACCTGGATGGCGGTACAGATGCCAAGCGGTGAAATCCGCCGTGTGCACAAGACCTGCCGGGCGACGATCGGGCAGGTCGGCAACCTGGACCACATGAACATCGCAATCGGCAAGGCTGGCCGCAACCGCTGGCTGGGCCGCAAGCCCAAGAACCGCGGTACCAGCAAGAACCCGGTGGACCACCCGCACGGCGGCGGCAACGACCGCACGGGCGGCGGTCGCCAGCCGGTGGACGCGCACGGCAACCTGGCCAAGGGCCCGAAGACGCGCCGTCCGAAGAACCCGTCCAACAAGATGATTATCCGGCAGCGCCGCCGGAAGACCAAGGCGAAGTAGGAGAAGGAATGCCCCGTTCGCTAAAGAAGGGACCGTTTGTAGACCCGAAGCTCATGAATAAGGTGCTTCGCGTCAAGGAACAGGGTGGCCGCGAGGCGATCAAGACCTGGTCGCGCGCCAGCACCATCATTCCCGAGTTTGTGAACCTGACGTTCCTGGTTCACAACGGGAAGCAGCACCTGCGGGTGTTCGTAACAGAGGACATGGTGGGGCACAAGCTGGGCGAGTTCAGCCCGACCCGCAACTACAAGGGTCACACAGGTCACCGCAAGGCCTAGAGCCGCGGCGAGCGAAGAGACTGGAAGGAGACGGCTGTCATGGCCGAGGGAATGAAGCGAGAGTTCAGTGCCACCGCCCGCAACTTGCGCATGAGCGCGCGCAAGGCGCGCCTGGTGATGGACGCGGTGCGGGGTCGCGGCGCTGATGAGGCGATGGTGATGCTGCAGTTCGTCAACCGTCGCGCGGCACCGGCCATCCGCAAGCTGATCCAGTCGGCGGTCGCAAACGCCGAAGAATATGGCAATCGCAGCGGCATCGACATCGAGACGGACAGCCTGGTAGTGGCCGAGGCTCGCGTTGATGAAGGACCGCGCATGAAACGCTGGCGTCCCCGCTCGCGCGGCATGGCGAATCCCTTCACCCGCTACACCTGCCACCTGCACGTCACGCTGGCCGAGCCGGAGTATCTGGAAGAGAAGTCCAAGGGCAAACCCGCCTGGCGCAAGCGCCGCCAGCGCCTGAGTCGCGAGCAGCGGTTGATCAAGGTCGGACGCATGGAAGCCCCGGCCGAGTCCAAGGCTGAAAAGCCTGCGGCTTCCGAAAAGGCCGCTGCACCGAAGGCGGAGAAGAAGGCCGACGCGGAGGCCAAGGCAGAAAAGAAGCCTGCCAAGAAGGCTGAAAAGAAGCCGGCAAAGAAGGCCGCAGCCAAGGCAGAAAAGAAGCCCGCCAAGAAGGCGGAGAAGAAGACTGAAACCAAGTCCGCCAAAAAGTCGGACAAGAAGAAGTAGCAAGTTGAGAGCAAGCTCGGCTCTCGGAGAGAAACGATGGGTCAGAAGATCAGGCCGTACGGATTCCGCGTGGGTGTCACCAAGCCTTGGCGTTCGCGTTGGTACGCGAACAAGAAGGCCTTCGGCACCTACCTGGTGGAAGACACAAAGATCCGCAAGCACATCCTGAGCGTGTACAAGTTCGCTGCCATTCCGCGCGTCGAGATCGAGCGCAAGGGCGACGACAAGATCACGGTCTATGTGTTTACGGCCAAGCCCGGCATGTTGATCGGAAAGAAGACCAACCGTCTGAGCGACCTCGAGAAAGAGATCAGCCTGTTGACGGACGGGAAGCTTGTGGACATCCGCGTGATGGAGGTCCAGAAGCCTGAGTTGGACGCGCAGCTCGCCGCCGAACGCATCGCCGAGCAGCTTGAACGTCGCGGCAGCTTCCGCCGTGCAATCAAGCGCGAGCTTGAGCTGATCCGCGGCGGTGGGGCGCTGGGCTGCAAGGTGGTGTGCGCCGGACGCCTCGGCGGCGCCGACCTGGGACGCGTTGAAAAGCAGGTGTGGGGCTCGGTGCCCCTGAGCACCCTGGACGCAGACATCGACTACGGCTTCGCGGAAGCCAAGACCACGTATGGGATTCTCGGCATCAAGGTCTGGATCAACCGCGGCCTGATGAAGCAGACGGAGGAGGCGAAATATGGCCTTACTTCCTAGCAGGACCAAGTACCGCAAGGTGATGCGCGGCGTGGTGAAGGGCCAGGCCAGCCGAGGCAACTTCGTGGCGTTCGGAGACGCCGGGTTGCAGACCCTGGAGCCGGGTTGGATCACCGGCCGCCAGATCGAGGCCGCCCGAATTGCGATCAGTCGCGCTGTGGGCAAGGCAGGCAAGTACTGGATCCGCGTGTTCCCGCACAAGCCCGTCTCGGCCAAGCCGCTGGAAACACGGCAAGGCAGCGGCAAAGGCGAGCCCGAATTCTGGTGCGCCGTCGTGAAGCCGGGAACCGTGATGTTCGAAGTGGGCGGCGTCAACATTGACCTGGCTCGCGAAGCGCTTGCCAAGGCCGCGAACAAGATGCCGGTGCGCTGCCGCATGGTGGAGCGCCAGCACCGCGTAGGTTAGGTAAAGAACGCCCCCCCCGGGGCGCACGGAGTGAAGAGCATGAGTTTCGACGCGTTGAAAGGACAGCCCGAGAAGGAGCTGACGGGCCGCCTGAACCAGCTGGCCCAGGAGAACTTCAAGT
Source organism: Planctomycetota bacterium (assembly GCA_020638635.1). Taxonomy (GTDB): domain Bacteria; phylum Planctomycetota; class UBA8742; order UBA2392; family UBA2392; genus JACKID01. Next base: position 253,578 of record JACKIE010000001.1, on the reverse strand, counting down.
CGAAGTTCACCACCGAGGCCATGACGTCGCAGCGCGGCGCCGAACTGCGCAAGCGGCGGCGCGAAGCAGCCCACATCATGACGGTGCTGGCAGGTCGCGAAAGGCTGGCCCGGGCCAAGGCCGACGAGAAGAAGTTGCAGGAAGCGATCAAGAGCCTCGGCGCACCGCACGAGGGCGACGCAAGGCAGAAGAACACGCGCCGCAACCTGCAGCGCCGGCTGGAGCAGGTGCAGCGCACGCTTCGCGAACTCGGCTCGCTTGCTGGAAAGTAGTGATGGCGCCGCGGGCCAGGGCCCGCGGCTGGAGAGAAGAATGTCGGAAGAAAACAAGAACGATCGCAACCAGCGCCGCCGCCTGCAGGGCGTGGTGACCAGTGACAAGATGGAGAAGACCATCACGGTGCTCTGGGAGCGCCAGGTCAAGCACCCGCGCACGCACCGTTACGTCAAACGCCGCAAGAAACTGCACGCGCACGACGAAAACAACGAAGCGCACGTCGGCGACCTGGTTGAGATCATGGCCACCCGGCCCCTGAGCAAGCTGAAGTCCTGGCGCCTGGTACGCGTGGTGCGACGTGCCCACGAAGGATTGCGCGAAGAGCCGGAAACCGCGGCGGCCCAGGGATAGTGAACGAAAGAAGTGTCCACGCAAAGGCGTGACGGAAGAGCAGAACGATGATCCAGGAACAGACAGTCATGGATGTGGCCGACAACACCGGCGCGCGCACCGTGGTGTGCGTGAAGGTGCTGGGCAACAGCGGCCGCCGCTACGCGACGGTGGGTGACGTGATCGTGGGCGTGATCAAGTCCGCCACGCCGACCTGCGAGCTGTTCAAAAAGACCACCAAGAAGGACAAGAAGAAGCGCATCGTGCGCTGCGTGATCGTGCGCACCCGCCGCGCCGTGCGCCGTGAAGACGGCAGCTACGTGCGGTTTGACCGCAACGCCGCGGTGATCGTGGACAAGGACGGCAACCCTGTCGGCACCCGCATCTTCGGCGCCGTGGCCCGTGAGCTGCGCGCCAAGAAGTTCATGAAGATCGTCAGCCTGGCCAACGAGGTGATCTAGCCATGCATGTGAAAGTCGGAGACGAAGTTCAGATCATCAAGGGCAAGGATCGCCCCCAGACTGCGGAAGACCGCAAGCAGCCCAGCGGCAAGGTGCTGCGTGTGGACCGCCGCTCGCAACGCGTGATCGTTGAGGGCAGGAACATGGTCTGGAAGCACCTGCGCAAGTCCGAGGCCAACCCGCAGGGCGGACGCGTGCAGCGCGAGGCGCCGATCCCGGTCGCCAACGTGATGGTATGGAATGCCAAGGCCGGTAAGGCTGAGCGCGTGCACTACAAGCGCCAGGATGGCAAGCGGGTGCGCTACTTCAAGAGCACCAAGACGGTGATCGACGACTAATCAAACCCCGGCTGGAAAGCCGGGAGTCGCCAGGCGCGACAACGAAACAAGGCGAGAGGGCCATGAGCAAGACGGAACCAAGGCTGAAGCAGAAGTACCGCGACGAAGTCGTCCCGATGCTGCGTGAGAAGTTCGCCATCGAGAACATCATGGCGGTGCCGCAGCTGAAGAAGATCACGCTGAACATGGGTTTCGGCAAAGCGTCCAAGAACAAGGGCATGGCCGAGTCCCTGGCAGCCGAACTGAGCCTGATCGCAGGGCAGCGCGCGGTGATCTGCCGCGCCAAGACCGCGGCCGCGACCTGGAAGCTGCGCGAAGGCGACACCGTGGGCGCCAAGGTCACGCTACGGGGCGACCGCATGTGGTTGTTCCTGGAGAAGCTGGTGAGCGTGGCGGTGCCCCGCATCCGCGACTTCCAGGGTCTCAGCCCCAAGGGCTTCGATCGCCGCGGCAACTACAACATGGGTCTCAACGAGCAGTCGATCTTCCCTGACATCGACCTCGACAAGGTGAAGGAAGTACAGGGAATGAACATTGCGTTCACCATGACCGGCGGCAACGACGAGCATTCGCGTGAGCTGCTGATGGGATTGGGAATGCCGCTCAAGAAGCTGACGCCGAAGAAAGGCGCGGCCTAGGCAAAACAGAAGTTGGACCGGAGGTAACCTGTGTCAAGAACGTGTCTTGTAGAGAAATCCAAGCGGCCGCCGAAGTTCAGCACGCGGCATCGCAACCGCTGTCAGATCTGCGGGCGCCCGAGGGCGGTGTACCGCAAGTTGCAGATCTGCCGTTGTTGCCTGCGCGAGCTTGCGAGCAAGGGAGAAATCCCGGGCATGCGCAAGGCGAGCTGGTAAAGGGAATTAACCAAGGTTCGACCCACTGGAGTTTCACCAGATGTCGATGAACGACCCAATTTCGGACATGCTGACCCGGATCCGCAACGCGACCCGCAACGGGAATTCCGAGGTACGCATTCCGTATTCGAAGCTGAAAAACGAGCTGGCCAACGTGCTGCGGCGCGAGGGCTACGTGAATGGCGTGCGCGTGGATGGCGAAGGCCATACCCGCGAGCTGGTCCTGGACCTGCGTTACGGACCGGACGGCGAGCACGTGATCCACAATATCGACCGCGTCAGCAAGCCCGGTCGCCGTGTCTACTCCGAGGCGGGGCGCATCCCGCGCGTGCGCGGCGGCATGGGCATCTGCATTCTCTCAACCAGCAAGGGCGTGCTCAGCGACCGCGAATGCCGCAAGCAGCGCGTCGGCGGGGAAGTGCTTTGCAAGGTGGGCTAAGCCCAGGACGGACAGAACGATGTCACGAGTCGGCAAACAACCAATTGAAGTCCCATCCGGCGTCAAGGTCGAGGTGAAGGGCAACAAGGTCGCGGTCCAGGGTTCCAAAGGCAGCCTGGAAGTTTCCTTCCGCCCCGAGATCACAGTGGCCGTCGAGGGGAACTCCGTCAACGTCGGGCGCCGCAACGAAAGCAAGCTTGCAAAGGCACTGCACGGCACGACCCGCGCGCTGATCTCCAACATGATTGAGGGAGTGACCAAGGGCTACCAGCGCAACCTCGACATCGTGGGCGTGGGTTGGCAGGGCAAGATGCAGGGCAAGAAGCTGGTGCTTCAGCTCGGCTTCTGCCACACAGTGGACATGGAGCCGCCTGCAGGCGTGACGGTGGCGATCCCGAACCCGCAGCGCATCGAGGTTACCGGTATCGACAAGCAGGCTGTCGGCGAGTTCGCGGCGCGCATCCGCGCTGCCCGTAAACCCGAACCCTACAAGGGCAAGGGCGTGCGCTACGAGGGCGAGCGCATCGTACGCAAGGCTGGCAAGTCTTTCGTGGGCGGCGGCAAGTAAGGCAAAGGACAGGCGGCCCCAGCCGCCGCATGAGGCAAACAGATGAAGGCTCATAAAAGCAACTACCGTCGAACCAGGCGCCGCGCGTTCAGCACGCGTAACCGTATCCGCGCGGCTGGTACGCGCCCCCGCCTGTCGGTGAATCGTTCGGTCAAGCACATTTCGGTGCAGATCATCGATGACCACAACCACAAGACGCTGTGCAGCGCGACCACTGTCGGCAAGCAGAACGCTGACAAGAATTCGGGCAACATCGAGGGCGCCAAAGCGATCGGCAGGAAGATCGCCGAACTCGCACTGCAGCAGGGCATCAAGCAGGTGGCCTTTGACCGCGGGCAGTTCCGCTACCATGGCCGCGTCAAGGCCCTGGCCGATGCGGCTCGTGAGGCAGGACTGGAGTTTTAAGAAACCTGGCCGCCCTGGCGGCCGTTGGGAATAGCAAACAGGATTGAGCATGGGCCATCGCATTTCGGCACGGGACCTGGAACTGGGCGAAGAAAAGGTCGTGCGCGTCAACCGCACCTCGGCTGTGGTCAAGGGCGGACGCCGTTTCAGCTTCGCCGCGCTGGTGATCATCGGCGACCGCAAGGGCGTCGTGGGTTACGGCCAGGGCAAGGCCCGCGAGGTGCCGACCAGCATCGAAAAGGCGGTACGTGACGCGCGCAAGAACCTGGTGCGCTACCCGCTGCGCGGCGATACCATCCCGCACGCGGTGACCGGTAAGTACCGCAGCTCCCGGGTTCTTCTGCGCCCGGCAGCGCCCGGTACCGGCATCAAGGCCGGTGCCAGCGTACGCGCCGTGGTAGAAGAACTCGGTGTTCGCAACATCCTTACGAAGGTGTACGGCAATCGCAACCCGCTGAACGTGGTGAAGGCAACGCTTAACGGCCTGGAACAACTGCTTTCCAAGCGTGAAGTGTTTGAGCTGCGAGGACTACCGGTACACCCGGACCGCGAGGGTCCAAAGCTCGAGCCGGTGGGCCTGGACGAGGAGAGCCGCAAGAGCCGCAAGGATACCCGCAAGGGTGGCAAGGGTAAGGGCGGCGAGCGCGGCGGCCGTGGCAAGCGCGGTGAGGGCAGGGGTAAGGGCAGGACCGAGGCGGAGACTGACACCGGCGCCGAGTCGGCGGGTGACGTTAACGAGGGCGGCGAAGAGAAGTAGAGCCGCTGCAACCAGGCGAATGCCGAGTAACGCGGCCGCAGGCCGACGGAGCGAACGATGGAATTCAGCGAAATCAAGCGCAAGGGTAACACCCGTAAGAAGCCGATGGTCCGCAAGGGTCGCGGTCCGGGAAGCGGCAAGGGCCTTACGGCCGGACGTGGCGGCAAGGGCGCCTCGGCCCGAACAGGCTTTGCGCACAAGTGGTACTTTGAGGGCGGCCAGATGCCCCTGGTTCGCCGCCTGCCGAAGGTGGGCTTCAGCAACCAGTTCAGCAAGGACCTCGTGGTGCTGAACGTTCGCAGCCTGAACGATTTTGACGACGGCGCCAGCGTGGGACCCGATGAGTTCCTCAAGGCGGGCCTGATCAACAAGCTGGCCGACGGCATCAAGGTGCTCGGTGACGGCGAACTCGAGAAGAAACTGAATGTTCGCGCCCATCGCTTCAGCAAGTCCGCCCGCCAGAAGATTGAAGCCAAGGGTGGCAAGTGCGAAGTGATTGCCGCGGCGAAAAAAGACTAGTGCAGCCGCGGGCGGTGGGTAATTTCCGGCATGCAATCAACCGGGCCTGCGCAACGGCGGGGCACGGACAACTGAGGTAACGATGTCGCAGACAGCAGGGCCATCCGAGCTTTTCCTGAACCTGTTCCGGGTTCCAGAGCTGCGCAAGAAAGCCCTCTTCACCCTGCTGATCCTGGCTGTGTATCGCCTGGGCAGCACGATTCCAGTACCGGGTATCGACAACCTCGAATTCGCCAAGTCTTTCGCCGAGCAGACCTCAAGTACATGGGTCTACAGCTTTCTGGGTATTTACAACGCGCTTTCCGCCGGCGGCCTGACCGACTTCACCATCTTCAGCCTCGGTATCATGCCCTACATCAGCGCGGAAATTATTTTCCAGCTGCTGACGAAGGTCGTGCCGAAGCTCGAGGAAATCCAGAAGGAGGGCCAAAGCGGACAACGCAAGATCCGGCTGTACGCGCGCATTGCCACGATGCCCATCTGCATCGTGCAGTCCTTCTTCACCATCAAGCTGCTCACAGGACAGGCGGATCTCGCATCCGCAGTGGTCTGGGACCTGAACACCTTCACCGCGCTGGCGGTGCTGACCATGACGGGGGGGGCCTACTTCCTGATCTGGCTGGGTGACCAGATTACCGAGAACGGCATCGGCAACGGGGTCAGCCTGCTGATCATGGCGGGCATCATCGCCTCGATCCCCAATGCGCTGCTGGGTTTCCTTCAGCCGATGCTGGACAGCACGGTGGCGCCGGAAGTTTCTTTGGACGCTTTCCTGAGTTTGGCCACCCTGCTGGTCATGTTTGTTGCGATCACCTACGGCATCACTGTGATCACTCTGGGGCGGCGCGAAATCGTAATCCAGCACGCCAAGCATGTGCGCGGCTCAAAGACCGTCGGCGGTCAGCGCCAGACCTTTCCCCTGCGGGTGGACCAGGCCGGCGTCATCCCCATCATCTTCGCTTCCGCTCTGATGACCCTGCCGACAATTCTGTTCGGCAGCCTGCAAAGCGCGGTTGAAGGCGGCGGCTTCTGGGCAGCCCTGCTGTCCGACATGAACTCGGCATTCTCGGGATATGGTTTCACCTGGACCATCCTGTATTGCGTGATGATCTTCTTCTTCACCTATTTCTGGGTGCAGTTGCAGTTCAATCCCATCGAGCTGGCAAAGAACTTCAAAGACTGGGGCGCGTTCATCCCCGGTGTGCGGCCGGGTAAAGACACAGTCACCTACTTGTCTGACATCCTGCGCCGCATGACGCTGGCCGGCGCTACGTTCCTGTGCCTGATCGCGGTACTGCCGAGCATGCTGCCCGAGATCATGATCTTTCTGTTCGGCGACTCCGAGGCGTTGCATTCGAATCGCCTGTTTTTCCGTGTGATGGGCGGTACCAGCCTGCTGATCGTGGTGCACGTTGCGCTCGACCTCGTGCAGAAAGTTGAAGTCGCACTGATCCAGCGCAACTACGAGGGCTACACCGGCATGGTGGGCCAGCGTAAGCGCTAGACACGTTTTTGAGGCCGGAGATCGGGGGTCAGAGAAATGACCGGATCCGGCCTCTTTCGTTTCCCGGGTTTCTGTGCCCTTGACGACCATGAGTAAACTGATTCTCGTCTTTCTAGGTCCTCCAGGAGTTGGCAAAGGCACCCAGGCCGCACGCCTGGCCAAGGACCTGACACTTCCGCACATCAGCACCGGCGACCTGTTCCGCGACCACCTGAAGCGCGACACGCCGCTGGGCCAGAAGGCCAAGGGCTACATGAACGAGGGTAAGCTGGTCCCGGACGAGCTGGTGGTGGACCTGGTCATGGACCGCATCGCCAACCAGGACTGCGCCGCCGGCTTCATCCTGGACGGTTTCCCGCGCACGGTGAACCAGGACCTGGCCCTGGAGAAAGCGCTCAGCGCCAAAGGCGAGAAGGTCAGCGCCGCCCTGTATTTCGATGCTTCGCGTGAAACCATCGTGGAGCGCATCAGCGGCCGTCGCACCTGTCGTGCGTGCGGCGCCATGAGCCATGTGAAGTACGCGCCTACCAAGGCGGCGGGGGTGTGTGACGCCTGCGGCAGCGAAACCTACCAGCGAGTAGATGATGCCGCGGAGAAGGTGTCCGAGCGGTTGAAGGAGTACGACGCCAAGACCGGCCCCCTGGTGCCGCACTACCGAGGCAAGGGGTTGCTGAGGGAATTCGATGCCGGGGGAGGGGTAGACGAGATTTACGCCGAAGTGAAGGCGTTCGCGGAAGGATTGAAGGATTAGACCGGATGCGTCAAGCAAAAAGACCGGAATTTTCGGCCGAGAGCTTGCGCAGGTTTGGTCGCCATGCTACCGTGCCGCGCCCTGAAATTGGGGGGGTGCGTTCACTGGTTTGTGGTTGGAACGTAAACCCCGGTGGATGAAGGACTTCCACCAAGAGGGAGGTAGCGTTCGGAGGGTTATGTCGAAGGATGATGCCATTCGAGTCGATGGGACGGTAGTGGAGTCATTGCCCAATGCCATGTTCCGGGTCGAACTCGAAAACGGTGAGAAGGTGCTGTGCACTATCTCCGGCAAGATGCGCAAGCATTACATTCGAATCCTCCCTCGGGACAAGGTGATCGTGGAACTGAGCCCGTACGACCTTGAGAAGGGACGCATCGTCTACCGCAACTAGGTCGTGCTGTCAGAAGGAACTGAACGATGAAGGTCAAGGCCTCCGTCAAACGCATCTGTGATGGTTGCAAGATCATACGGCGCAAGGGCGTCGTGCGCGTGATCTGCAGCAAGAATCCGCGCCACAAGCAGCGTCAGGGCTAGCTTTGGCCAGGTTGGGGTAGCCGAACGGCGTTGAGCCCAACAGGAGTATTGAGAACATGCCGCGTCTTCTGGGTGTCGACATTCCAGGCAACAAGCAGTTGCCCTACGCATTCACCTACATCTTCGGGATCGGGCGCTCCGTCGCCCGCCAGATCTGCGAAGGTCTCAGCCTCGATGTGGCCCGCAAGGCCCACACGCTGACCGACGAAGAACTGGCCCGCATCGCCGCGTACGTCGAAAAGAACTACGTGGTCGAGGGTAACCTGCGCCGCCAGCGCACGCAGAACGTCAACCGCCTCCGTGACATCAAGTGTTTCCGCGGCCTTCGCCACCGCGCCGGCCTGCCGGTTCGCGGGCAGCGCACTCGCACGAACGCGCGCACCCGCAAGGGGCCGCGCAAGACCATCGCGGGCAAGAAGAAGGTCGCCAAGTAACGGTTCGTTTTCTGGCGCCGTCCCGGCGCACGTTTCGACCGGGCGGCGTGAACATTGCGGGGTACCTGCCGAAGGCGGGGTTGAGCCCGCGGAGGATTGAGAGATGGCCAAGCAGGCTGCAGCAGCGCCGGGCAAGGGCGCGAAGGAAAAGAAGGTCAAGGTCAAGAAGGTCAAACGCAACGTTCCGCGTGCGATCCTTCACGTCAAGAGCACCTTCAACAACACCATCGTAACCATGACCGACCTGAACGGCGACACCCTCGCCTGGGACAGCGCCGGCAGCATGGGTTTCAAGGGCTCGCGCAAGGGCACGCCGTTCGCCGCGCAGCGCGCCGGCGAAAACGTGGCCGAGAAGGTCAAGAAGATGGGCGTGCGAGAGGTTGAAGTGCGCGTGCAGGGGCCCGGCGCCGGTCGCGAGAGCGCGGTGCGCGCCATCCAGCAGCGCGGCATTGACGTCAAGTCGATCGAAGACGTCACGCCGCTGCCGCACAACGGCTGCCGTCCCAAGAAGAAGCGCCGCGTATAGGCGCTGGATGATTTTTCGCCGCACGACGTGTTGACGTTGCCCGGGTAACGGAAGGTGCGCGGCGCACCGGGAACCCCGGGATGGGCCAGGGAAGCGAGGAGATGTCGAATGAGAATTCGCTGGCGTGGGCTTGAGCTGCCGAACCGACTTATCTGCGACAAGGAAACCCAGACCGACAGCTTCGGCCGTTTCACGGTCGAGCCGTTCGAGCGCGGTTTCGGTACCACCATTGGCAACAGCCTGCGGCGCATTCTGCTTTCGAGCCTCGAGGGCACCGCTCCTGTCTCACTGAAGATCAAGGGCGTGTCCCACGAGTTCGAGAGCCCCAAGGGCGTGCTCGAGGACGTGCCGCACATCGTGATGGCCGTGAAGAAGCTTCAGATTGCCCTGAACACCGACCAGCCCCGCGTGCTTCACCTCAAGGTCAACAAGAAGGGAGAAGTCACCGCCGGCGACTTCGCTCCCGATCCGGACGCCGAGGTCATGAACCCGGAACTGGTGCTCTGCCACCTCACCGCGGCGCAGCCTTTTGAGCTGGAGGTGACCGTCAAGCGCGGTCGCGGTTACCAGACCGCCGAGGAATTGAGTCAGGGCAGCAGCGAGCTGGGCCTGATCTGGCTGGACGCCAACTTCAGCCCGGTCACCCGCGTGCGCTTCAAGACCGAGTACACCCGCGTCGGCAAGCTGACCAACTACGACCGCCTGATCCTCGAGATCTGGACCGACGGCACCAAGGACCCGGAGTTCTGCCTGGTGGAAAGCGCCAAGATCATGCGCAAGCACCTGAACCCGTTCGTCCAGTACTACGAGCTCAAGGACCAGCTCGTGGCCGAGGGCGCCAAGGTGGGCGACGCCGGACGCAAGAGCGACGAGATGGAGCGCCTGAAGCAGCTGCTTCTGCGCCCCATCACCGAGCTGGACCTGAACGTCCGCGCCAACAACTGCATGCGCGCCGAGCGCATCCACACCATCGCGGACCTTGTCTCGCGCAGCGAAGACGACCTGCTCGAGATCCGCAACCTGGGCAAGACAACGCTCAAGGAAATCAAGAAGAAGATTGAAGACATGGGCCTGCACTTCGGCATGGACCTGACCGACTTCGGCATGGGTTCCGAGGGCGGGGTCGAACACGGCAGCATGGCCGGCGCGGTTTCCGAGTAGGAACCGGCCAGGAGCAGAACAATGCGTCATCGCAATCGCGGAAGAAAACTCGGTGTCAGCCCGGCCCATCGCAAGGCCATGGGCCGGAACATGATCCAGGCTCTGATCGACCACGAGCGCATCGTGACCACCGTCGAGAAGGCCAAGCAATTCCAGCCGCTGGCCGAGAAGGTGATTCACCTGGGCAAAGTTGACAGCCTGAACAACGTGCGTCGCGCCGTTCAGCTCGCGGGCAACCGCAAGCTCGAGAACGAGGTGACGACCACCGAAACTTCGGGCGAGGGCAAGGAGAAGGTCAGCAAGGTTCGTGTCGTGGCGCGTACCACCGTGCAGAAGTTGTTCCGCGACATCGGACCGCGCAACAAGGACCGTAACGGCGGGTACACGCGCATCATACGCATGGCGCGCACCCGCGTGGGCGACAACGCCAGCCAGTGCATCTTCGAGCTGACGGCTTCGCCCTGGACCAAGGTTGAAAAGGCTTAGTCAGTGTTGAACGGGGACGGGCTCCTTTTTCGCCGGGGCAGTCGCTCGAAAAACGGAAGGGTTACCGGGCGAAAAAGGTGCCTGTCCCCTTCCGAAGCATGACCAAGCTGCGCTTTGACATCCTGACCCTGTTTCCCGCCATGGTGCAGGCGGTGCTTGAGCAAAGCATCCCGCGCATCGCGGCCGAGCAGGGCGCCGTGGAATACAACCTCCACAACTTCCGCGATTTCGCGGAAGGAGTCCACCAGGCCGTGGACGACCGCCCCTACGGCGGAGGCGCGGGGATGGTGCTGAAGCCCGAGCCGGTCTTCAAATGCATCCGCCACGTGCTGCCGCAGGCCGAGCAGCAGCCCCACATGGTGCTGCTGACGCCCCAGGGGCGGCCCTTCACTCAGCGCGTCGCCGAGGAGCTTGCGGCCAAACCCCGCATCCTGATGCTTTGCGGCCGCTACGAAGGGTTCGATGAGCGGATCAGGCTGGGCTGGCAGTGGGACGAAATCAGCATCGGCGATTACGTGCTCTCCGGCGGTGAGCTGGCGGCGCTGGTGATCACCGACGCGGTTGTGAGGCTGCTGCCGGGGGTGCTGGGCGATGAGGCCAGCGCCGACGAAGAAAGCTTCGGCAAGGGTTTAGGCGGGAAGCTGATCGAGTACCCGCACTACACCCGGCCCGTTGAGTTCGAGGGGATGCGGGTGCCTGAAGTGCTGCAGTCAGGCCACCACGGCGAGATAGCGAAGTGGCGCCTTGAACAGGCGCGAAAGAGAACGAAGGAAAGACGTCCGGATTTGCTGGACGATGAATGACCGGCCTGTGCCGGACGGAGAAGGAACCATGACAGGCTTTGCACACGAGCTCGAGCGCCGTGAAGTGATCAAGACCGACATCCCCGTGTTCCACGTGGGTGACTCGGTTGACGTGCACGTCCGCATCAAGGAAGGCGACAAGGAGCGCATCCAGATCTTCAGCGGCATCTGCATCGCCCGCAAGGGCGGCGGCCTGCGCGAGACCTTCACCGTGCGCCGCATCGTTGAGGGCGAAGGCGTGGAGCGCATCTTCCCGTTGCACAGCCCCAACGTAACCAAGATCGAGGTCAAGCGCGCCGGCAAGGTGCGCCGCGCCAAGCTGTACTACCTGCGCGACCGCGTCGGCAAGTCCACCCGCATCGCCGAGAAGCTCAACGCCACGCACATGGGCAAGCTCGACGATCGCCGCACCGCCGACGAACAGCCCGCCAAGGCCGAAGAGCCGGCCAAGGCAGAGGCCGCCGAGGCCAAGGCTGAAAGCTAGCAGCAAGCCACAACAGATTGCTAACCTGACAGGGCCGCTGATGCGGCCCTGTTTGCGTCCGGGGGGAAAGTGTTCTTCTTCGAGCTCGTTGGCGCTGTCTTCCGCGACCTGCGCCCGCGCAAAGCGGCTGAGCGCGGGCGTTCACGCTCGCGGGCGGTGGGGGACGCAGCCGAGGAGTTCGCGCTCGCCTTCCTGAAGAAGGAGAAGCGCTTCCGCCTGGTTGAACGCGGCATGATGGACGAAGACGGCGAGCTCGACCTTGTCGGCCGCATCAAGGGCAACGAGGGACTGGTGGTGGTCGAGGTGCGCGCGCGCAAGGAAGGCGGCCTGATCACCCCGCGCGAGGCCGTGGACTTCCGCAAGCAACGCCAGGTGGTCGAGACCGCCCGGCGCCTGCTGCCGCGCAAAGGCTTCCACGACGTGCTGCGCTTCGACATCGTGGGCGTCTACCTGAACGACCGCGACGAGCCTATCCGGGCCGAGCATTTCGAGAACGCCTTCGACGCCAGTGTGTTGAAGCGGGTTGGAAGTTAACCGTTGTCCGGCGGCAGTTCGCCGCCGCTGCGGTACAGGTGGAAGGTGGCCACGGACTCGATCCACAGCGTGGCGTTGGTGGGTTCTTTTTCGCGGCCGCGGATCTCCTGCAGCACCTCTTTGCTCTTACCGTCGCGCAGCATGATCCACCAGCGCATGGAAAGGAGGAAGTCGTTGTCCTCTTCGCTCTCCTCCAGCCAGCCGTTGATCGCGTTCAGGCACTGCTCGTCGTCGCGGGCCTTGAACAGCGCCATGGTGCGCATGATGCGTATGCCGTCCAGCTTCGGCTCGCGCACTTCCAGCTGCGTCAGCTCGAACAGCGTGATGTTGGGGGCGTTCAGCCGCAGGGCGTCTTCGGCGCGCCACAGGCTGAGCACGCTCGCCAGGCTGGCCGGCGCCGCTGGCGCGCTGAACTCGATCGCCTTGAACTGCTCCTCCACCGCTGCGCGCTCCTGTTCGCGCTCGGGGAACAGGGCCAGCAGCTGGTAGTGGCGCGTGAGGCTGTCCGGGTGCGAGGGCGAAACGGCGTCCAGCCGCCGGTACCAGTTCAGCACGTCGTCACCCAAGGGGTCCTGCTTGGCTGCGGCCGCGCGCTGCACGCCCAGCATCCACTTGCCGAACAGAGCCGCCCAGCGCAGCTCCACGCGGTCCTGGGTCTCCAGCGTGCGGTCGAAGATCGGCTCCAGCGCCTTGCCGTCGCGTACGGCCGTGACCAGCCGCGCGGCGAACTGCACCAGGCCCTCGTAGTCGGGCTCAAGCTCGAGCGCCTGCAGCAGGTGGTTCACAGCCTCGGTCTCGCGCTCGGCGCGCAGCGACAGCTCGCACATCAGCACGTATGCGCGTGAGCGCCGCCCAGCCGGCGCGTCCTTTTCGGTCAGCAGGGCATTGGCCAGTTCCAGCGCCTTGTCGTCGCGGCCCAGGTCGGCGCAGGCGTAGGCGTAGTCCAGCAGGAACTCGGGGCGCAGGGCGGGGTCGGCCAATTCCAGCGCGATGCGCCGCTGCTCGAGCTCTTCTGCTTCGAGGTAGGTCTGGTTGTACAGGCCGCCCAGCGCCACGCGCGGCTCCAGCTTGCCAGGCGCGAGGTCGCGCGCGGTCAGCAGCGACTTCTCGGCGCTGATCAGGTCCTGCTGCCAGCGATGGAACTGCGCGGCCAGCAGGTGGGCGCGGTAGTCGCCGCCGTTGTGTTTTAAAGCGTGTCCGACGGTGGTCTGGGCGCCTTCGACGTCGCCGTCCTTGATCTGCAGGCGCAGCAGGTCGGCGTGGGAGTCCAGGTCGTTGGGGTTGTCCTTCAGGTGCGCGACCAGCTCTTCCTTGGGGTCGGTCACACCTTCCGGCAGCGGCTCCTGCTCATCGGGCATGATGGTGCAGCCCGCCAGCAACAGCACGCACAACATCGCCAACAGCCGCATCAACGCCCCCTCGCGTCATCGCGCATCGGAATGCCGAGCCGCTTCAACAGCTCGCGCACGCCCGCCGTGCCGCCCGCGCGTAGCAGGAAGATGCCGGGCGCCAGGCGCCGGTCCACCCAGCGCCGGAACTCGGGCATTTCGTCCAGCAGCTCCGCCTGCTCACGGTTCTCGGCTAGGAACACCTCCGCGTTGCCCGCATAGGGGCGCGTGAATTCGCCGGCCCAGGTGCGCAGGGCCAGGCCCAGCGTGGCGGAAAGTGATTTCGACAGGCCCTCGCGGATCCGCCGCATCAGCTCGGATGACCCCAAGGCCGCGGCCGACTGCTCGACCAGCGTGGGGTCCAGCTCGTAGCGGTCCGTGCTGCGTCCGCGGCTGACCAGCGCCAGCAGCTGGCGAGCGCGCAGGTGCAGCTCTTCCCGCGGCGCGACCAGCGCGGTGTCCTCGCCGGGAGCGATCACCGGCGGCAGGCGGCGCGAGTAGTCCAGCAGCGTGCGTCGCGGCGGCACCACTTCGCGCAGGGCATCCGGCGCGGGAGCCGGGCAGGCGTAGTGGCCGCCGGACAGCCGCGAAGGTTGAAGCCTCTCGAGCAGCCGGGCCGGCAGCAGCGCGGACAGGTCCTCCACTCCCTCGGCCTCGATCAACAACGCGTCGGGCCAGATCTTGATGCGCTCGGAAAGCGTCGCCCAGTCGTCCAGCGAGAACCGCACGTTCTGCGGCAGCGGCGCGCGCGACAGCCCGGCCAGGAACTCGATCAGTTCGGCGGCCGAGTGCCCGCGCCCCAGCGCGTCCGCGAACGGCTTGCGCTCAAGTACGTAGGTGCGCACGCGCCCTTCCGGCCGCGGCGTGGTGAAGCGCGCCAGGCGCCACAGGGCGGCGGGGTCCGGCCGATCGCCCAGCGCCACCACCTCGAAGTTGGGCTGTACCACGGCCTCGAAGCTCGGCTCGGCGGGCGGGCCTTCGGCCAGCGGCGTGATGACCTGACCGCGCGGCTCGTACTCAATCCAGCCCAGGCGGTCCAGCGGCAGAGCACACATCAGGCGCAGAACAGCGCCTTCCACCAACTCCCAGCTGCCGTCGCGCTCGACGTCTTCGCGGCCGCCGCGCTCGCGGATGCCGCGGTAGTACACCTGGCGCCAGCTGCCGTCCTCCTGGTGGCTGATGAAGAGGTCACGCGATTCGCGCTCCAGGCGGCGGATCAGATCTGGCAGCGTGGTCTCATCCAGCAGGGCCTCGACGATGCGCACCACTTCACGCCGGGCTTCGATCATGCGCTCGGCCAGCGGAATGTCAGTCGTGACGTCCACGGTGCGGCCGCGCTTGAGCGATGGCAGCTCCAGCTCGTGCGACAGGGCGAACTCGTTCAGGTCGCGCGATTCCAGCCAGGCGCGGCGCAGCATGGCCAGGCGCTCGTCGGCCGCGGCGCTGTAGAACTCGTCGGCCGCGGCGGTGACCTGCAGGCAGCCGTCGATCACCTCCACCAGCTCAAGCTCGCGCGCCAGGCTGAGCCAGAACTCGACCTGGGTAAAACCCGCGCCCTCGGTCTCGCCGTCCGGGCGGGCAAGCGCGGCATTGGCGGCGCGGAAGAAGGCCAGGTTGGGCAGGCCGTTTTTCAACACCTTGGGGCCGCGCGCGATCACCACCTCCAGCACGCCCAGCAGGTCCAGCTCGGCGGCGCGGAAGCGGCGGATCGGGTTGGCGGCGGCCTCGGTCATCGCATCACCTTCGGGTGCAGGCCGTTGGCTTCGAGGGCCGCGATCACCTTCTCGGCGTCGTCGCGCTCGAGCACCGCCAGGTTGGGGGCGAGGCGCGCCAGCACGCGCTCGGTGCACTGGGCGACGGCCAGCACTTCATCAAGTGTTGACTCGTCAATAGTCTCCACCACGCCCACGTGCAGGTGCAGTTTCATGGCGTCGCCTCCTGGGGCTGGGCGGGCGTGAACTGGCCGCCCAGGATCTCGGCGGCGTCAACGATGCGGTAGCGGTAGCCCTGCTCGACCAGGAACAGCTGGCGGTTGGCGCCGAACTCCTGGTCGCGCGTTTCGCGCGTGACGATGGTGTAGAAGTGCGCCAGCGAGCCGTCTTCCTTCGGGCGCAGGATGCGCCCCAGGCGCTGCGCCTCTTCCTGCCGGCTGCCGAAGGTGCCGCTGAGCTGCACCATCACGTTAGCGTCCGGCAGGTCCACGGCGAAGTTGCCGACCTTGCTGACCACCAGCGTGCCGAGCTCGCCGCTACGGAACTTCGCGTACAGCTCTTCGCGCTTCTTGCTGGGAGTCTTGCCCTCGATCAATGGCAGATCGAAGCGGCTCGCCAACTCGTGCAACTGGTCGAGGTACTGCGCGATCACCAGCACGCGATCGCCCTTGTGCAGCTCAAGCAGTGCCGCCAGCACATCCATCTTCACCGGGTTTTCGGCTGCGATGCGGTACTGCTCGCGCTGGCCGGCCAGCGCGTACGGCATGCGCTGGGGGCTGGGCAGCTCAACGCGCACCTCGGTGCAGTCGGCGGTGGCGATCCAGCCCTGCTTCTCCAGCTCGCGCCAGGGCACGTCGTAGCGCTTGGGGCCCACCAGGCTGAAGACGTCTTCCTCAAGGCCATCCTCGCGCACCAGCGTGGCGGTCAGGCCCAGGCGCCGGCGCGACTGGATTGCCGCCGTGGCACGGAACACAGGCGCCGGCAGCAGGTGGACTTCGTCGTAGATGATCAGGCCCCAGTCCGCCTTGTTGAAGATCTCGAAGTGGGGGAACTCGTCCGACTTGCGCTTGCGGTAGGTGACGATCTGGTAAGTCGCCACGGTGACCGGCGCGATCGACTTGCGGTCGCCCGTGTACTCGGCGATCTGGTCCTCGCGCAGGCTGGTCTTGTCCAGGATCTCGCGCATCCACTGCCGCACGGCTACCACGTTGGCGGTCAGAATCAGCGTGTGGGCCTTTACCTGGTCCATGGCACCCAAGGCCACGATGGTCTTGCCCGCGCCGCAGGGCAGCACGATCACGCCGCTGCCGCCGCGCGCGCCGCCGCCCGCGTAAAACACCTCGGCCGCTTCCTTTTGATAGCGCCGCAGGTTGAAGGCCTTGCCGCCCGTGGTGGTTTCGCGCAGTTGCAGATCCAGCGGCGCACCCGGCGTGTAGCCCGCCAGGTCTTCCACCGGGAAGCCCACCTTCACCAGGGCCTGCTTCAGGTAGCCGCGGGCCGACTGGCTGATCAGCGCCGTGTTATCGTCGAGAAAGCCTTCGAAATACGGCTCGACGCCCTTCTGGTGCGCCAGCATCTTCAGCAGCACAGTGTCGTCGCTGCGCAGCACATAGCGGCCGTCGTGGACGTCCAGCACCAGGCGGCCGTAGCGGCTGATGTACTCGACCACCTCGGTGCGCACGAGCTCGGGCACCTCGTAGCGCGAGTAGCGTGTCAGGGCGTCAAGCACCTGGGCCGCGGTAATGCCTGAGGCAGCGGCGTTCCAGAGGCTGAGGGGCGTGATGCGGTAGGTGTGGATGTGTTCGGGGCTTTTCACCAGTTCGCTGAACGCGGCCAGGGCGTCACGGGCCGGCTCGTAGTCCGGGTGATCGACCTCGAGCAGCACTGTGAGGTCTGCCTGTACGATTGCGGGTCCGCGTGCGTTCAACGTCTGCTCCGGCCCGGGGCAAGTCCCCGGAGAACCCGGCAGTGTAGCAGAGATGGACCCTGCCGGAAATCTGGCAGATGTGCGCGCAGAAGCGCCGGAGATTCGGCGGCCCGCGACCTTGCCACGGGCGTGCCAAAACCTGCAATCGGCCGCTTTCCCGCCTGCGGAAGGCCTTCCCGGGCAGTGGGCTGCAGGCGGCGATGAATTGGCACGCCGGCTGCTTTATGCACTCACGTCCGGGAGGTGTGCTCCCGGGTAACTGAGGACGGCAGCCGGCGGTATGGCCCCACCGACCGGCTGCCACACTCATTCCAGGGGTGGGCGAAGCTTGTCACACCCGGCCCGCGCCCGTAACCTGAGGGCGGCGGCTGACCGGAAAGCAGCCCGCGCAACCCCTGTACCCCCGCTGGAGAAGTAGCCATGGGCAAGTGGCTCGTTGTTCTCGCCCTTTTGTTGGCCGTCCCCGTGTACGCGCAGGAGGGCTCGCCCTCCAGCACTACACCCGGCGGCGATGAAGAAGAGATCGACCCCTGGGCCGACTTCGAGGTCGGCGGCGTGGAAGATGGCGCTTACCTGCCCCTCAGCCTTGGTCGGGATCGAACCGGCCTTGGCTTCCGCGCGCGCGGCTCATTTGGCTGGGACAGCAACATCTTCCTGGAAGACAAGGACGACGACACCGGTCTGTACATCGACGGCGCGAGCTACGCCTACGTGGGCGCCAACTTCGGTCTGGTTGCATTGGGCGCGCGCGCCCAGCTTGCCGGGCGCCTGTACTTTGGTGAGCCCGACGCCGCCTTGTGGGACCTGAAGCTGGGCGGTTTCTTCAAGATGCCTTACAACGGCGGATTCGGCTTCGGCGCTAGCGCCGACGTGCTGTACCAGCAGCTGCAGACCTATCAGATCACCGGACCGATCACCCGCCAGGACGACCTTCGCGCCAGCGGCGTGATCGCACGGGCCTACGTGGGCTACCAGGTCAGCTTCATCGTTTTCGAACTGGGCTTCACCGGCCAGACCACCGATTTCAGCGAAGAGAAGGACGTACCCAGCGTGGACAGCTGGACGATAGGCGCCGACTTCAGCGTATACTTCTCGGTGTTCGACTTCCTTGAGCTGCACCCGTACGTGGCCTTCGACTACGAGTGGTTCCGCGATCAGGTGGACATCCAGGATGACGGCACGCCGCTCAGCAGCGACGACAAGCTGCAGCTGCTGAAGTTCCATTACGGGTGTGACTTCAAGTTGAACCTTCCGTTCATCGAGGCCCAAGGCCGTGCCTACAGCACCCGACAGGACGACTCCGCCGCCGGACACGACCGTTACTGGCAGTACGGCCTGAAGGGCGCGGTAGACCTGAACCTCGTGGGCGAAGTGCGACTGACCGTGGGCGGACACCTGTGGACGCGGGAGTACGACGACCGCGTGGATGTGGACGATGTAGGCGTGAACGGCGAGAAGACGGTGCACGAACGACTGCTGCAGGGCTGGGTGGAAGTGTCATGGAACTTCTGGGAGTTCTTCCATGTAGGCGCGCGCTACGTGTACTCGCGCCGCGCCAGCGACATCGACAACGCCGGCTACGCCGACAATGACATTTCGATCTTCCTGGAGATCGCCTGGTAATGAGCGCCAAGCCCGGCATGCGATCCGGTACTCTGCTCGGCTGGGCGTTCACGATCATCATGGCGGGCGCGCTGCTGACGGGCGCGCTGGTTGCCTACGGCTTCATCAAGACCGGCTACGAAGAACAGCTCGAGCGCAGGCTCAAGACCTACGCTGCCAGCGCCGCCGTGGGTATCAGCCCCAACGCCCTCGACCTGGTCGAGAACGCCGAAGACGACCTGGCCGTGCTCTACCGCAAGCGCCTGCAAGCCCTGCAACAGTACAGCGGCGTGCGCCGCGCGGCCGTGCTGAAACGCGACGGCACCCTGGTGATCGACACCGAGGGGCGCGAGTTCGGCAGCCGCGACTACAGCTTCGCCACGGACGCCAACGAGCTGGAGCGCAGCTTCACAGAAGGGCCAGTGGCGACCATCACCTACCAGGACGCACAGGGGCGCATGTACCGCAACGGCTTCGCGCCCGTACGCCAGGAGGACGGCAGCGCCAGCGACTACGCCGTGGCCGTGGAGCTGGAGGCGGACTACACCGACAAGCTCAGCGCCGTGGCCTACACCATGGGGCTGACCGTCGTCGCGGTATTCGTGGTGACGCTGGCCTCGGCGCTGCTGCTGGCGCGGGCCTGGCGCCGCCTGCAGGGAGACCTGGCGCGCCAGACCCGGCTGGCCGAGCAGGCCCAGTTCAGCGCCGGCATGGCCCACCAGATCAAGAACCCGCTGGCGGCCCTGCGCGGCTACGTCGAGCTGCTGGCGCGCGGCCTGGGCGATCCCATGCAGAAGCAGATCGCCGACAAGCTTGTTTCCGAAATCGGCGCGCTGGACCGCATCGTGCGCGACTTCCTGCAGTTCAGCCGCGGCGCCCATGGCTCGATCGAGCGGCTTTCGCTGGAGGCCGCACTGCGCCCGGTGATCGAGGCCGCGCGCGCCGCGGGCGGCGAGCAGGTGGAGGTGCCCACGCCGCAACTGCCGCAGCTCGAGCTGGAGGTGGACTCGACCGCCTTGCGCGAGGCGCTGTCCAACGTGGCGGTCAACGCGGCCGAGGCAATGCGCGAGGAAGGCGGCCGCCTGACCATCCGGGCCGCGGAGACTGGCAGGCTGGTTGCTGTAGAAATCGAGGACAACGGGCCCGGCATCAGCGAGGAAGTACGGGGCCGGTTGTTCGAGCCGTTCGTGACGGGCAAGGCGGACGGCACGGGGCTGGGGCTGCCGATCGCGCGCCGGCTGTTGCGGGATTTGGGCGGCGACTTGGAAATGATTCGCAGCGGTACTTCGGGTACCATGTTCCGCGCGACGTTCGTGCGGGAGGCGGATTAGATGGAATGGTGGGACAGGTAGGACTTGTGGGACAAGTGGGACGACATCGAGATCCCACGCGTCCCACATGTCCCACCCGCACCGCTCAGATAGGAAACTGACTTGGCAGGCAAACCTCGAATCCTGATCGTTGACGACAAGGCCAGCATGCGCGACATGCTGGCGATGGCCCTTGCCGCAAAGGGCATGGAAGTCACGCAGGCCGAGAACGGCGCCAAGGCCCTGGAAGCGGCCAAGGCCACCCGCTTCGACGCGATCGTCAGCGACCTCAAGATGCCCAGGCTGGACGGCCTGGGCCTGCTGCGCGCGTTGTCAGAGAAAGGAGAGCCTCCGCCGTTCATCATGATTACAGCACACGGCAGCGTGAAAGACGCCGTGGAGGCCATGTCGCTGGGCGCTTCCGACTTCATGGAAAAGCCCTTCGAGCTTGCCGAGTTCGAGTTCAAGGTCGAGCGCGCCATCGAGGAAGGACGCGCCGCGGGCGCGCCGCCGCCAAAACCCAGCGGTGAGGAAGCCCTGCCCGGGCTGATCGGCAGCTCGCCGCAGCTGATTGAGGTGGCCGACATCGTGAAGCGCGCCGCGCGCAGCACCGTGCCGGTGCTGATCCTGGGCGAAAGCGGCACCGGCAAGGAACTGGTGGCGCGCGCCGTGCACGAGCTGTCGCCCCGCAAAGACAAGGCATTCGTGGCCGTGCACGCGGGCGCGCTGGCCCCGGGCGTGCTGGAAAGCGAACTGTTCGGCCACGAGAAGGGCGCCTTCACGGGCGCCGACTCGCAACGCAAAGGGCGCTTCGAGACGGCCGACGGCGGGAGCCTGTTCCTGGACGAGCTGGGCGAGATACCACAGACCACGCAAGTGAAGCTGCTGCGCGTGCTGCAGGACAAAACCTTCGAGCGCGTCGGCGGCTCACAGCAGTTGCGCACAGACGTGCGGCTGGTGTGCGCGACAAACCGCAACTTGCGCGAAATGGTGAAAGACGGCGACTTCCGCGAAGACCTGTTCTATCGCGTCAACGTGGTGACGGTCACCATGCCGCCCCTGCGCGAGCGCGCGGGCGACATCCCGCGGCTGGTGGCGCACTTCCTGGCCAAAGAGGGCACGAGTCTGCAGGTGCCGGAGCCGGTGATGGCGCGCCTGCAGGCCTACCACTGGCCGGGCAACGTGCGCGAGCTGGAAAACGTGATCCGCCGCTGCATTGCGCTGTCCACGGGTGATGCCATGCGCGTCGAGGACCTGCCGCCCGAAATGCTTGAAGCCACGCGGCTGCCGCCCGGTGAAGACGCGCCGCAGGGCCTGGTGGGCGACCTTGAGCGCATCGAGCGAAACTCGCTGCTGAACGCATTGACCGAAACGGGTTGGAATGTGTCGCGTTCCGCGCGCATACTGGGTGTGGGCCGGACCGCGTTGCAATACAAGATGAAGAAGTATGGCCTCTCGAAACCTGCATAGCCTGGCCCTCCTGCTGCTTGCCTGCCTGCTGACGCTGGCAGCGGGCGGCGTCGTGCGCGCCGAGCCGGACTACAAGGCGCTCAAGCAGGACATCAAGAAACTCGAGGACAGTCTGAACGAGGCCGCCCGCGAAGCGCGCGATGCCGACAAAAAGGTGGCCGACAACAACACTGAAATCAAGAAGGCCCAGCAGGCCGGCGACCAGGCCCTAGAGAAGAAACTGAAGACCACCGGCACCAGCCTGGCAAAGCAGGCGGGCGACGCCGCCAAAAAGCTGCGCGAGGCCGAGCGCAGCCTGGCCAACAAGCACGGCGAGTTGCGGGCCGCCGCCGCGAAGCACGCGGTGGCGCAACTGACGGCCACGGGCGGATTGGACGCGCGGGTGAAGGAAGCGCGCGGTGCGCTGGCGGACTGGCGTGACGCGATCGGTGTGCTGCCGGTCGTGCCCGAAACGAACAAGCTGGAGGGCATCACGGAGCCCGAGACCAGGCAGGTGGCGATCAAGCAGCTCAAGGCCCAGCTGAATGACTTCGACAGTTGGGTCAGCGACGAGGAAAAGCGAATCGCCACGGAACTCAAGCAGGCCGATGAGTTGATCAACGCAGAAAGTAAACTGAAAGACGCCAAGGACGGCCCGGCGCTTATCAAGAGCGCTAAGGCGCTGAAGTCTGAACTGGATGAGCGGAAGATCCAGCTAGGCGAGTTGCACGAAGCCGTCAAGGACGCGCACAAGACCCTCAGGTAACGGGCGGAACGTGGGGATCATGCGGACAACTGCACTGCGCGTGGCCGCCGCGCTGCTCGCCGTACTGCCGCTGATGGTGGCCGGGCCCCGGCATGTCACGGCGCTGGCGCGCGACAAGGCCGAACTGGCCTGGAACGTGGACTCCACCACCTACCTGCATTACGCCGTGGAGACGCAGGCCGGAGTGGGCGAAGAAACCGACCCCAAGCCAAACCTGCAGTACGTGCACCTGATGGGCTACGAGATCGGCCCCGATGGCGGGTTGGCGGGGTTGTCCCGCCCCTGGGTGTTCGAGGAGATGCTGTTCCAGCTGGGTGCGGCGCTGCCCGGCGCCAGCGCGCGCGCGGAAGATGCGTGGACGCGCGAGTGGAGTTTTGACCGCGTGTCCGGCACCCAGCAGCTGGAGGTCAGCTCAAGTTACCTGTTCAAAGAACTGGCCGCCTACAGCGGCCACGAGTGCGCGCACATCGTCGGCACCCACAAGCTGAAGGCCGAGCGCGCGGGCGACAACCCGCCGCGCTGGACGAAATTCGAGCTGACCACCGACGCCTTCTTCGACGGCGAAGCGGGCTGCCTGCTGGGCATGAAGCTGGCCCTGCGCGGCAGCAAGCTCGAACCCGCACCTAAGGCCGAGGAACAACCGGTCACCAGGAACTACCTGTGGGACCTCGAGTGGAAGCTGAAGCCGCCGATCGACTCCACCGAGACCGAGTGGATCAAGAAGAAGGTGGACATCGCCATCTCCCGCGGCGTCGAGCGACTGTGGGCCCAGCGCGGCAAGGAGGGCTACTGGCCTTACGGCCGGCACCAGCGCGGCGGAACGGCCCTGGCGCTGCTGGCGCTGCTGATGTGCGGCGAGAACCCCGACGACCCGCGCGTCACCGAAGCCTTCACGCTGCTGCAAGACACCGAGTTCGTGACTACCTACGACGTGGCGGTCTCGATCATGGCCTACGAGGCGCGCTACATCAGCAAGACCGAACGCGAGGCCTTCCTGGAGGGCGAAAAAGCCGCGCCGGGCAAGCGCGAACTGGGCAAGGAAGACCTGGCCGAAGTGCAGCGCCTGACCGACTGGCTGATCGCCAACCGCAACGAGCCCAACGTGATGTGGAACTACACGCGCGACCCCGACCAGGCCGCGCGCTACGACTTCTCGGTGACCCAGTACGCGCTGCTGGGGCTGGGCACAGCCATGCGCTGCGGGGCGAAAATACCCACCGGCTACGTGCGCGAGCTGGTGCAGTTCGTGCGCACCTTGCAGGCGCCGGACGGCCCTGAAATCAAGCGCGTGGTTGACTACAAGCCGGGCAAGAAGAAGCGTGGCAAGAAGGGCGACGACAAGGTCACGCTCTCGACCAAGGACATCAAGGCTCGTGGCTGGGCCTACACCTACGCGGCGACCTGGACGCGCGAAACCGGCGCTACCAGCGCTTACGGATCGATGACCTGCGCCGGCATCACCACGCTGATCGCCGGCCTGGACATCGCCGCCAACATGGACGAAGAAACCCGCCGGGCCGAGTTCACAAACAACTCGATGTACAAGAACTGGGAGCGGGACACCCAGCTCGCCCTCGACAGCGGCATGGCCTGGATGGAGCTGTGGTTCAGCATCACACGCAACCCCAACAACGGGCGCTATTGGTACTACTACTACCTCTACGGCCTGGAACGCATATGCATGCTGGCCGACGTGCGCTATCTGGGCATACACGACTGGTACTTCCAGGGCGCATCAGCGCTGATCACCTTGCAGGCGGATGATGGAAGCTGGGGCGGGGCCGTCGATACGTCGTTCGCCCTCCTGTTCCTGAAACGCGGCACGGTGCAGCTCAGCAAGCCTGTGTACACCGGGGGCCCGAAGGATTAGACCTTCGGAGCAAATTCAGCCCCGGAATTGTGTCTGTCCGCATTGTACATCCCGAAATTGCGAGACGACTTTGCAGCGGAGTTCGTCCATGGAGCGCCTCGGCTGTACCCTTGCGTAAAATCACATCGTTCTAACGCACGGGGAGGGTGCCATGGGACGCATGATCTGGGGAGCGCCGGCCGCACTACTGCTGCTGGTGGTAATGACAACACAGGCGGGTGCCGAAATTGCGGAGCCGCAGCAGCGCGCCAACCAGCGCTTCGAGCTGCAATGGAAGACGCCGCCGACCACCTACCTGCATTACACGGTCACCGCGCAGGCGAAAATCGACGCGCCTGAGCCGGTGCCACAGGGCGCCATCAATGAAGATCCGGCCCTGACCCACGCCCACTACATGGGCCACGAGTTCGACGACACCGGCACCCTGCACGTCGTTCATGCGCCCTTCGTGATGGAGGACCTGCTGATCCAGCTGGCCATGCAGATCCCGGAAAAGAAAGCCAACCAAGGCTTCGAATGGGACCGCGCCTGGAGCCTGGAGCGCCTGGTCGAGATGCCCGGCCTGAACCTCGCCAGCAAGTACACCCTGCAGGGCTCCGAGCAGTGCCGCAACGTTGAGTGCGCCGCCATCACCGGCGTGCACGACTTAGTGGCCCCGCAGAAGGTGCCGCTTGAAACCGAGGCTCGCTGGTTCGCCTTCCACGCTGAGACCACCGCCTGGTTCAACCCCGAGCAGGGCCGCTTGGAGGCCGCAGACATTAAGCTGCACGCCGCCCGCTGGCGGGCCAGTGCCGCCAAGATCGCGGCCGCGCGCCTGGAGCACCACTGGTCCGTGCGCTTCGAGTTCAGCAAGGAGTTCGACAGCGCCTCCGGCCGATACCTGAACGACAAGGTGGTGACGGCCATCGCGCGCGGCGCCGAGCACCTGAAAACCTTGCAAAACGCCGAGGGCTTCTGGCCCTACGGCACGCGCTCGCGCGGGGGCTCGGCGCTTGCGCTGCTGACCCTGCTGACCTGCGACGTGCCGGCCGACGACCCCGCCATCGTGCGGGGCTTTGAAGCGTTGAAGGGCACGGAGTTGGAGGAGACCTACTCGGTGGCCGTCTCGCTGATGGCCTACGAGGCGCGCTACATCACGGAGGCCGAGCGCCGGGCATACCTCAGCGAAGGCGAGAAGTTCCCGGATTTCAAACGCGAGCTGAGCGACGAAGACCGACAGGAGATGCAGCGCCTGGTGGACTGGCTGGTCGAGAATCAGAATCGCCAGAAAAATCCGTTCTGGAACTACACACCCAACACGGAAACCTGGCGCTTTGACTTCTCCAACACCCAGTACGCGCTGCTGGGCCTGGCCGCGGCCCTGCGTTGCGATGTGCGCATCCCGGCGGGCGTGGTCGGCAAACTGGTGGAGGAGACCATTCACCACCAGATGCCCGACGGCCCCAAGGTCAAGCGCGTGGTGGGCTACAAGCCGCCCAAGGAGGGCGGGCGCGACGCGGGCCGCAGCACGTACGCATCCAGGACCGGCAAGGCGCGAGGCTGGAACTACGCCAGCAAGGCCAAGTGGGACCGCTACAGCGAGAGCACCGACGCTTATGGTTCCATGACCACCGCGGGCCTGACCTGCGTGCTGGTGGGCCTGGATATCGTGGAAAGCATGACTACCGAGCAGCTGAAGGCCGAGTTCGGCAGCCAGGCCGCCATCGACAAGTGGAAGAAAGCCGCCATCGAAAGCCAGGAGGACGGCCTGTGCTGGCTCGAGCATTGGTTCAGCGTGACCCGCAACCCCAACAAGGGACGCAGCTGGTACCTTTACTACATGTACGGCCTTGAGCGCGTGATGATGCTGAGCCAGACCCGCCGCCTCGGCCCGCACGACTGGTACGCCGAGGGCGCCTCGGTGCTGGTGTCGATCCAGCAGGACAACGGCAGCTGGGGCACCATGCCGGACACCTGCTTCGCGCTGCTGTTCCTGAAGAAGGGCACGGTGCCGGCCCGGCGGGTAACCACGGGCAACAAGTAACGCGCTAGAACTCGTCGTCGCTGCCCTGCAGGAGCGGCTCGATGTTCACGCGTTCCATGAACTCGCTCAACAGCGAGCCCGGCCTGCAGGTTTGATAGTCCAGGTCCTTCAGCCAGGGCAGGATGCCGAGCACCGGCACGTTGCCGAAATGCTCGATCTCGTCGGGGTTGGTGCGTTCCGGCAGGCCGATCGCCTCGCGCCCGAAGCCGTTGATGACCAGGCCGCTGAGCGGAATGCCCATCATCTTGGCGATGTTGATGGTCAGCAGGCTGTGGTTGATGGTGCCCAGGCCGGGGCGCGCGACCACCAGCATCTCGAGCCCCAGTTGCAGCACCAGGTCGGTGACGAGGTCGTTGTTGTTCAGCGGCACCATCAGGCCGCCGACGCCTTCCACCACCACGATCTCGTGCATCAGTGACAGCTGGAAGTACTGGTCCACGATGTATCCGATGTCCACGTGCACGTCGTCGAGGCGGCTGGCGATGCTCGGCGCCGCGGCGGCCTTGAGGCGGTAGGGGCACATCAGGTCAAGGTCGTCGCGGATGCCGGTGACCTCGCGGACGAAGCGCACGTCCTGGGGCACCACTTCGCCGTCCAGCACGGGGCAGCCGCTTTCGACGGGCTTCATGTAGCCGACGTTCAGGCCGCGCTGCTTGAGGGCAAGCACCAGGCCGGCGGCAACGATGGTCTTGCCGACGCCGGTATCGGTACCCGTGATGAAGATGCCAGTCCGCATAAGGCCTCAGGCGCAACGCTACTAGGTGCGCAACTTCGGATCAAGCGCATCGCGCAAGGCATCACCAAACAGGCTGAAAGAAAGCGACAACGTGAACAGGAAGCCCGTCGCGCCTACCAGCGGCCACCACACCGAAGGGCTGCGCTGCAGTTCGCTGCGCGCGGCCGTGATCACGCGACCCCAGGTTTGCAGGGTCGGGTCAACTCCGATGCCGACGTAGCTCAGGAACACTTCAAGCCCCACGGCACCCACGAAGCTGAGGGTGAAGAAGATGATCACCACGTGCATCACGTTGGGCAAGATGTGCTTGAACAGGATGCGCCACTCGCCGCAGCCCAATGCCCGCGCGGCAGCAACGTAGTCGCGGTTCTTGTGCTTCAGCACCTCTGCGCGCACCAGGCGGCACAAGCCGATCCAGGTGGTGAGGCCGATCACGATAAGGACCAGGTAAAGGTTGCGCTGGGCCTTGTCGGTCACTCCGACTGACTCGAAGGCGCCGGCGATAGCCTCGCTTTCGCGTACCGCTTGAATGAAGGCGATCAGCAACAGCAGCAGCGGCACGCTGGCCAGCACCGAGATGATGTAGGTGATGACGTCGTCCACCCACTTGCCGAAGTACCCGGCAGCCAGGCCCATGATGGTCGCGATGATCGAGCTGATGATGGTGGGGATCAGGCCGATGATGAACGCCAGCCTCACTCCGCGTACGAGCCGCGCCAGCACGCTCACGCCGCCGATGTCGGCGCCGAGTGGAAGGTGCCAGGTACGCGCGTCAAAGAATCCCCACTCACGGTCCGCTTCGGGCATAGGCGGGTTGGTGACGGCCTCCGCCTTGTCGCCTTCGCCCTCCATGCGAAAACCGGTTTTCTCGAAGTGGGGGTGGTCGGGACTGAAGTACAGGTACCAGCCGGGCGGGTGGTACGGGCGCTCAAGGCCCGTGGTTTCGTCCAGTCCAATCTGTTCGCGCAGTGCTTCGTCAGGCGCCAGCCACGGCGCGAACAGTGCCAGCAGCGCCATCACGCAGATCAAGCCGAAGCAGACCACGGCCAGCTTGCGCTTCAACAGCAACCGGATCACTTCACGCCACGGCATTGGTTACTCCAGGCGCACGCGCGGATCGACCACGGCGTACAGCACGTCCGACATCAGGTTGGCGATCATGAAACTCACGGCGCCCAGCACGACGATGGCGCGGACCACCGCAACGTCGTTGTTTGCGATGGCGTCGATGGTCATGGAGCCCAGGCCCGGGATGCCGAAGAAGCTCTCCAGTACGAGCGAGCCCACGTACAGGCTGGCGATTGCCACCGTCCAGCGCGTTATCAACGGAATCAGCGAATTGCGCAGCACGTGCTTGAACAGCACCTTGTTTTCGTCCAAGCCCTTGGCGCGGGCCGTGCGGACGTAGTCCTGGTCCGTCTCATCCAGCATCACGATGCGGTTGAAGCGTACCTTCTCGCCCAGCGTGATCACCACATACAGGCAAATCGGCAGGATCAGGAACCGCGCGGCGGACAGGCCGATGTCATAGCCATGGACGGGGAAGTAAGCCCAGTCCGCGGCCAGGAATTTCTGCCCGAACATGATCAGCGCGATCCCGTTGATGCTCATGATCAGGATCGAGCTGATCACGATGGTGTGGTCGATGCGAGTCTGCCGGTACATGGCCGCAAACAGGCCGAAGAACACGCCCACCAGTTCGGCGATGAAGAACGCCGGCAGAGTGAGGGAAAGGCTGGGGCCCAGGCCTTCCCACAAGCGCTCGCTTACGGGTTTATCCGTTCGGTCTTTGCCGAAGTCGAGAGTCAGGATCGATGCCAGGTACTTGCCGAACAGGCCGACCCAGCTGCGCTTTGTGTAATCTTCGCCTTCTTTGAACTCGACCAGCTTGGCGTCAGCCGTGGACATGCGCTGGATATGCTTCTTCTTGGCAAGTCCGGGCTCCTGCCACTCGATGTAGCCCTGGCTGGCCTGCCAGTCCAGCACCTGCATGCGCGTTGCCTTTTCGCTCAGGCGCAGCTTCGCCAACGCGTCCGGACTGGCCACCATGTAGAACAGCGTAAACGTAAGCAGGATGACCCCGAACAGGATCAACGGCATGTAAAGCAGTCTTCGCACGATGTAGGCGAACATGCAGCCCTGCCTCAGCTCTGGTTCTTGTAGATTTTCCAGCCCATCAACGCGGCGGGCGACAGCGCCACCAACAGCAGAATGAATCCGGGCCAGAACGGCGATTCACGCTCGTTGACGGCGCCGGATGCCTGCGGATCGACGTAGTAGAACTTGAAGTAGGTGTAGGCAAACGCGTTCGGCTCGTCCCACTTGGCCGGGTAGAACCACTGGTGGTACAGCGAAAAGATCTTGCGGAACTCGACCAGCACCCAGGGCACGTCGCGATCCAGCACCTCGTTCATCTGGCGGATCAGATCCAGCTTGCGCTCCTGTTGCTCGGGCACTTCCTGGTCCAGCACCGACATTTCCTTGTACAGCCCGTCGTATTCTTCGGAAGCGTAGGAAGCGCTGTTGATGCCGGGCGGCTTGTTGGGGCCGTACAACAGCTGCAGCATGTTCTGAGCGTCCGGGTAGTCCATCACCCAGCCGGCGTCGTAGGCCTGACCGGTACCCTCATCCTGTCGGGCCAGGAACTCGGGGAACGTCATCAACTCGTTCTCGATGTTGATGCCGATGCGCCGCCCCATGTTGTTCAGGAACACCGCGTAGTCCTTGGTGGAATCACGCGTGCTGCGGTGCAGGACGTTGAGAGTTACCTGCTTTCCCGTGGCCGGGTCAATCGTCATCCACTCTTCACCGGAGCCGGTCACCTTGAAGCCCGCGTCGCGCAGCACCTGGCGTGCCTTGTCAAGGTCGTAGCGCTGGCTGGGCATGTAATAGTCGGCGAAGTGGCCCACCATGCCGGGCGGCACAAGCTGTCCGGCCTTTTCGCCGCGACCATTCTGCATGCGGCGTATGTAGTCATCGCGGTTCAACGCGTGCGCCATGGCGCGGCGGATGGCACGGCCTTTCTCACCTCCCGGAGTCCCAACTACGGCGTCGTTCATGTTAAAGCTGATGTAGTGAATGGTCGGCTCGGCGTACGAGCGCAGCCGGATGCCCTTCTGCTTGTACTCGTCCGTAAGCTCCGACTGCGGCGTCATGGCCTGCGTGAACTGGTCTTTATCCATGCCGCTGGCCGCGAGCTTGCCGGCCAGGAATTCCAGGAACGCCGGCTGCGATTCCTTGATGATGCGGAATACCACCGTGTCGCAAAGTGGCAGCCGCTTGCCCATCAGGGGCTTCCACAGTTCATCCTTCGGATCGTTCGTGGTAGGGAACACCTCTTCCCGGAAACTCGGGTTACGCACCCACACGATTTCCTTCTGCTCCCACCAGTGGTCCAGAATGTAGGGGCCGGTGCCGACCGGGTTGCGGGTCATCTGGTCGCCGTAGTACTCGGCAGCCTCGCGAGCCACCGCCGCGCCGTAGGAAAGCGTGATCGCGTACAGGAATTGTGGGTAAGGCTCACGCAGCGTGACGGAGATGCGCCGCTCATCCAGCACCTTCAGGCCCTCAACAGGCGTGTCGAAGAACTCGTACCAGTCCTTGTCGGTCGCCCACTCCTCGGTCTTCAGCTTTACGGCCTGCTCGCGCCAGGCATCAAGTCCGGCGATTTTGCCCTCCACCACCCAGAAGCCGCCCGAGTCAGGCAGCGCCGCCAAGCGTTTGAAACTGTACTCAACGTCGCGCGCCGTCAGCTTTCGGCCGGGGGCCTTCTCGGCCCGCTGGGTGGCGCTTTCATCCTCGAAGTATTTGCCCGCGGCGTCCGGGTGGAAGCAGCGGTCGTCCTGGAAGTACACGTCGTCGCGCAGGGTGAAGGTGTAGGTGAGTGTGTTCGGGTCATACTCGGGATCGCTTTCGGCCAGGCAAGGGATCAGCTTCGCCGGCCGCGCCAGGTAGTCGTACTGGTACAGGCACTCGTACACCATGCCGCACTGCCCGCTGGACACAACGTCACCGGCCTTGTGGGGGTCAATGCTGCGAGGGTCCGTGGATTCCGTCCAGTTCAGCACCAGACCGGCGTCGCGGGTTTCATCCGCTGCCTGGCCGCCGCAGCCTGGGGTTGTGGTGGTTAGTGCTAACCAGCCTGCGGTTACCAGCAGGGCGGGCAGGACCGCGAGCAGTCTTCTTAAGCCGGTTTTCAGCCGCTTCATTTCTTTCCCCTTGCGAAGCGGATGTCGTTGAAGGTCTGCCGCGGCATGGCGGGCCATTCCACCAGCGTGCTGCGGATGCGCGCGCTGCGGCGGCGGATCAGCGGGATGATCGGCTGGTCCTTCGCGATCTCGCGCCCCATGGCCGCCACCAGCTCGCGGCGCTGCACCGCGTTCTGCTCCGTGGCCTGCAGCTTCTCGTACTCACCGAACAGCTTGTCGAATTCGGCCGACTTGTAGCGCGCGTGGTTGTTGAACTCCTCGCCGTTGGCTGCGTTCGCGCTCCAGAATAACTGCAGGTAATTGAACGGGTCCGGGTAATCCAGGAACCAGCCCGCCACCAGCAGCTGCTCTTCGGCGGTATTGGTCATGTCGCGCAGCTCCGACGAATCCACGTAATGCACGTCCAGCCGCATCCCCAGCGCCTTCAGCCCGGTTCGCAGGCTGTTGGCGATCTGCTCGTAGATCCCGGCGTCAGTGGTCAGGAAGGTCAGCGTCAGCGCCTTGCCCGTGGCCGGGTCCTTGCCGCCCTTGTACTTGCTGCCTTCCAGGGCCTTCTTGGCGGCGTCCAGGTCCTGCTTGCCGAACTCGAGCCCCTTGCCCGCGTCCTCGAACTCCATGCCGGCCGGGAACAGCTCAGCCTGCGGAGATGACCACTTGCGGTCAAAACCCGCGTTCACCAGCAGCTCTTCGCGGTCAATGCACAGGCTGACGGCGCGGCGCAGGGCGCGGCCGTCGGCGTCCATGGCGCCCCACAACTCGTCCTGCATGTTGAAGGCCAGGAAGTAATAGCCGTGCTCGTCTTCCTCTATGATCTCGGTGCTGGTCCCTTCCAGCGCGCCGGCGGGCTTGCCTTCCTTGGCGATGCGGTCGTAGTAGCTGGCCCAGACCGGCATCTCGTGCAGGGTGCCCGAGGTGTAGCCGTTCAGGAACTC
The DNA here is from genome assembly GCA_020638635.1 of Planctomycetota bacterium. Taxonomy (GTDB): domain Bacteria; phylum Planctomycetota; class UBA8742; order UBA2392; family UBA2392; genus JACKID01. The sequence continues at coordinate 221,488 of JACKIE010000001.1, read as the reverse complement.
GTTCCAGAAGTTGCGCACCGTGAAGGTCACGCGCTCGAACGCGGCCTTTTCGCCGCGGTAGTCGTCCCAGCGCTTGAACAGGTACAGCTTGTTTTCGGCCACGGCGTTCAGCCGGTAGGGGCCGGTGCCGACCGCGCGCTCGCGCAGCAGGCCGCTGAAATGGTCCATGGCTTCGCGGGGCACGGCGCAGAAGGTGGGGTGCGCCAGCAGGGTGACGATGGGTCCGAAGGGGCGGGTGAGTTTCAATACCAGGGTCTCGTCGTCGGGCGCCTCCAGGCCTTCCACCTTGGTGTCAGTGGTTTCGTAGAGCATCTGGTCGCGGGCCGTCGCGCCGTATTCATCGAGGCCTTTGATCAGCCCGGTGGCCATCCAGTACATGCCCTGTTCCTTGAACACGGCCATGCGCTTGAAGCTGTGGACGAAGTCGCTGGCTTTCAGGTTGCGCGTGCGCGCCTCGCCGAAGCAGACGCTGGAGTGGAACTTGGCGCTGGTGTCCACCTTGATGGTGACGGTCAGGCCGTCTTCGGACACTTTGGGGAAGTCCTTTGCCAGGCAGGGCACCACACGGGCCTGCCCTGAGCCCGTCGCAGGGCCCGGCGCGTACATGTACAGGGTTTCGTAGGCCGTGGCGACCAGCCGGAAGCTGAGGGGGTCGCGGATGCAGTGTGGGTCAAGCGAGGGCGACTCGTTGGGCGCGAATGCGATTCGCAGCGTGTTGCCGACTTCCGCGGCGGGCGCAGGGGCGGGCTGAGCCACGGAGGCAAGCTGGAGCGCCAGCAGGCCGGAAACAGCCACCACAAGCAACGAAAGCCGCCGCAGCATGAAGCCTCCAGTCGAGCAAGGGGACCGGAATCATACCCGAACCCGCGCCGCATTCCAGCGCCGTCCATAAGGCTGTTACGGCCGGGAGCGGGGTAGCCGGGGCAGAAAATCGAGTAGCTCAAAATAGTGTGTAATACAGTGCAACAACTGGAATAAAAAAACAAAAACGTTTGCTGGTCTCCATGTGGCGGGCTAGACTTCGTTTCCCCGGTCTACTCACCGATCTCTTTGGAGAAACCATGCCGCTGTCCAATGCCTTCCTGCTGGGCGACAGTCCTGTTGCCCGCTGGCTGGTGGAAAACTCGCCGGTTGCAATCCCGTTTCTGGACTACTGGGCCTGGCAGGGCGTGGACGGCCAGTCGCTCACTTATCCGCGCGCCACCGAACTCACCCCGGCGTCTGTCAAGAGCGACTGCACCGAGGTCACCGAAGCCCTGCCCACGGTTTCGCAGGCGACCTTCAGCTTGCTCGACTTCATCGCGCGCTATGCCATCTGCGGCGTGGACCTTGACCGCGTGCAGTTTCCCACGCAGCTCGATGCGGCCCGGTACGCCATCGCCAAGCGGCAGGTGCTGTACGCCTACGCCCAGTGGATCGTGAACACCGCGACCGGACTGGTGACCCTGTGCGACGCCAGCCGCATCGTGGACATGGCGGCCGGGGCGCTAACCCTGGACTGTCTCGACGACGCTTACGAGCGCGTAGTCGCTGGCACCGGGCGCCCGACCCTGATCATGAGCAGCAAGCGCGGCCTGCGCACCTACCGCAGCCTGTGCCGCGCGGCCGGTTTTAAGCCTGAGCGCGAGCCCTGGACGTGGTATCATCCTGACAAGCGCCGCATGGGCCCGGGCAGTGTGGACTCCTTCAACGGCACGCCATGGCTGGTCAACGACTTCATCAACAAGAGCGGCCTCGACGGCGAATACATCTATTTCATGGTGACGGGCGACGACGGCGGGAAGGGTCCCACGCGGGGCGTGACCGGCATTCTGCCCCGGCAGCAGATGAGCAACCCCTTCAACAAGCGGGTGGTGCAGGGGATTTACAACCCGGACGCGGGCGGCCCGGGATCGCCGGGTATGCAGCCGGGCATCGACGTGTGGGTAAGCATGCCGGCCGGCGTGGCGGTGGGCAGCCAGGGTGCTCTGAGCATCATCCGCAACTTCACAACCGTGGCGGACTGCGGAGGCGGGTAGCACAGCGCCAGCCCCGCCCGGAAGGGCGAGGACGGCGCAAAGCACCGAACGTAAGCCCGGACCCGGAGCCCGCCATGAACGAAGAGACTGTCAAAAAATGCAACAACTGCGCCCCCAAAGGCGTGACGTACATCCTGCAAAATGGCCGTCCACAGGTGATGGCAGGCGAGGAATTCCTGAAAGAGGAGTTCGGCGGCCAAAGTTGGATGGATCAGGCCAAAGCCCTGACCGAAATGATGAACCAAGGCGCCTTCGGCCCCGAGTACATGCCGGGCGGCAGTGCACTTCAATCATCGGCTGACTTGGGCATTGCTCCGAGCGCCGGTGTGACGCTGAAGAACAAGCGCATGCCGATCGGAGACACGGAGTCCGCGGAGCTTATCACCGGCCACCCCGCCCCCGCGGAGACAACACAGATCAAGTACACGCGTCAGTACCCGCAGCTCATAAACACCTCCGCATTGTTGTTTGGCGACATCCTCGGCAGCACACAGCCCAAAGAAGGCGCGATAAGAAACTACACCCTTGCCCAAACCAGTGCCGGTGAAGTGCTACCACCGGTGTTTCTGCAGGAAGATAGAGAGAGGGGTGAGAAACGTGGCGGTGATTTACCAGCGCCGGTTCCTCCCATCCGCCACGACGAGCGCAAGTCCCGCTTTCCATACGGCCCCGGGCAGGGACGTAAAGACCTTGATAAACCAATTGTACTTCCCGATCCATCACCGCAGGAGCCGGGGAGTGGTCTCTCTCCATTCAAGATTGAAGCCGGACAGCAAGGTCCCAGCCTCCCAACAGAAAAAGGCAAAAGAAGTGACTTTGTCGAGCCAGATCCGGATCGTCCCCCGGGGGAACGGTTGAAGAAGCCCTATCGAGATTTAGCGAAGCCCCATCAAGATGCGGTTAGCAAAGCAACGAAAGAGGGGAAGCAAGTCCGCGACTTGTATCTCGGTACCACAGAGGATTGTCGAGCCAGGCAATTCGCATGGATTGCCAGTGGCTTTGAACTTGACATGCTTTTCAAGGACTATGCGATTCCCATTACAAAGGATGTAAAGGACAAGGTGGATGAAGTATTGTCGATGGCGTGTGACGCGGTCTGGGCGGCTGTTTTACAGCATCGAGGATTGTACACGCCTCCTGCTCCGCTGAGTCCGGAAAGAGGCTCCCCGGCTGCAGAAGAGATTGAAAAACAGCTTCAGGACGCCATCGCTAAACAGTTTACTGATACAAAACTCGTACCGACTGCCGTTGATCAGGCGTGGCAGCAACACATCAGTTATTTTCTTTCCGAGATGGGGTTAAACTGCCGCACGCCTTGCAGACGAGCCATAGAAACCCATTACATGGGATTAGAGATCAAAGCAACGGATATGTACTATGAAACAGTGCATTCAGTAACCGAGTTCCCGCCGTATTACGACAAAGGCCAGCCAATCCCAAAAGTTAGTGAAGCTGAAAATGCCACCATCGAACTTGACAAACAAAAAGCTCCAGATGGCTGGGCAATATGCAGCTTGCGATACAAGCTTAATGTTATGTACGAATGGATGGGTTATGTTGTCTGTGTAAAGTAGTATTTATGAAAAACTCGTGGTGAACTCCGTCCTCGGGCCATGTCGCAAGCGTTCTAGGGTCAGCTCAAAATGTAAACTGGTCCTGATCTCCAGACGTAGTCGAACTCGCGAGAAGGTGGCCATGAGCTCTTCAGAATCTGGTCATGTCTTATGTTAAAACCGTACATAAAACGATACCGCGCCAAGAAGTGCTGGGATACTTGGCACCGTGCATTGGCAGGGGTCTGCTTCGCACTGATCAGTTCCGTTATGAGTCAAAAACTTCCTGGACAAAGCAACCAAGAAGAAGAGCTGCAACTGTCCCGACAAATGGTTGTGAGATCGGAGCGTCAATTCAGGAACCTTCCTAAGGATGTGGAAAAGTTGAGAATAAGCGGGGTGGAGCGTCTGTTGAAGGCAGATGTAGACAATCTCACTAGACTCAGAGAAGTTACCGTAGAATGGTTGCCTGACGATGTTGAGGAAGGTCAGTTTAGCGAAGGATTGGAGGCGTTGATTGGTTGTGCCACTCTTCAAAGGTTGGAAATCGACTGGTCGGTCCCTCTCAGCACTGTTCCGAAAGAGTGTTTTGTAAAGTCTACCTTCAGCTCAGTTGCCATAATCGACTATGGTGTAATTGAGAGGGATGAGGTTGCATGGATTGCTTGGTGCCCTAACGTCGAATGTGTCAGCATCAAAGGAGGAAAAGTAGTGGAGTCGGGCGTGTACGACGGACTCGCCAAGTTACGAAACATTAAAGAGATCGAGTTGGCCATCCCCGACAAGGGTGCGGACTCTGCTGGCAAGCCCGTTCTTGGGTTATCCGATTACTACATTGCAAAGATAGTAAACGCAAACCCTGCGATTGAAACAATTAGTATTAGCTATTCTAGCAAACTGACCGCTGCGGGGCTGTCGAGACTCCAGGGCTGCAAACGATTGCGTCACTTCGGAATAGCAGGGTGTCCAAGCCTATCATCGAAGCTGGTCGAGCAGATTCTCTCAAGCCACAGTCTCAATAGTATACATATGGACTTCTCGTGCGTGGAATCACATGAGGATGTGGCTCTCTCGTTGAAAGCGATTGGGCAACGGCAAGGACTAGTTAAGGTGTCATTGTCCGGTCTTCCGAATCGGGCAAACAAGAGTCTTGCAGACTTGCTTCTCGGCGCGTCAATGGACTCATTAGCCCTCATGCATTCCGAGTGGCCGTTGAATGTTGGCAAAGGGGACATTGTCAAGAATAGCATCAAAACACTACAACTAAGCCACATAGACGGCTTCGAAGCGGGATATTTGCGAAGCTGCGTAGAAATGGAGGAACTGCAAATTGAAGACGACTACACGGAATCGTCGCAACTAGCGAGCAGTATTCAGAAATGTGTCACTCTTAGGCGTCTCTCCCTGCATCGAACCGCAATTACTTTCGAAGATCTAAGCAAGGTCACGGGATCACTAACGGCGCTTCGAGAAATGTCTATCGATGGCTTGCGAGGGCCAGTAAAGGAGGTTAGTAGAGGACCTTTGCGCATCAGAGTACTGATCTGTCTGAATCTTGATCAGGATGTAATAGATAGTCTGTTGTCTAGGTTGAAAGAGGAGTGCAACGTAGTTGAGTTGCGTCGCAGCAGGCTTGGAAGCGAAACTATGAGGCTGTTGGCCAACTGTACGAAGATCAAGATGATTTCACTAGCGCACTCCAGATACTCGGGAGATCTGGCCCTGGTGAAAAGCCTTGTTGCAGAAAGTGAAGCGTTGGATGCTATTGATCTCAGCGGAGTAGGAGGAATCGATTGGCAAGAAAAGCAGATGCTTCAAGCGGGAAATTCTGATGTATATGTAAGTTATGACGATGACTAACTCCGTATGAAAGCAAGCGACCTTCTATGGCGACTTTCGGGCTGATCGGAACTACTCGGAAGCTTTAGCGGCTTGGGTTTTCTTGCCGTGGTGCCATTTTAAATAGCCTTCTATGAACTCGTCGATTTCGCCGGCCAGCACGTTTTCCACGTGGCTGGTTTCCACGCCCGTTCTAGCATCCTTCACCAACTTGTACGGGTTGAACACGTAGTTGCGGATCTGGTGGCCGAAACCTACCTCGCCCTTGGCGCCGTACAGCTTGGCGAGCTCTTCGTCGCGCTTGGCGCGCTCCATCTGGTACAGCTTGGCGCGCAGCATCTCCATGCCGATCGCGCGGTTCTGGTGCTGGCTGCGCTCGCTGCGGCAACTCACCACGATCCCCGTGGGCACGTGCGTGATGCGCACCGCGCTTTCCACCTTGTTCACGTTCTGGCCGCCCTTGCCGCCCGCGCGGCTGAAGTTCAGCTCGAGGTCGTTCTCGTTGATCTCGATGTCGATCTCGTCCGACAGCGCCTCCGGCACCACGTCCACGCTCGCGAACGCCGTCTGCCGTTTGCCGGCCGCGTTGAACGGTGAAATCCGCACCAGCCGGTGGGTGCCCACCTCTCCGCGCAGGAAGCCGGCCGCGAAGGGGCCCTTGATCAGCGCCGCGGCGCTGCGGATGCCGGCCACTTCGTCGTCCTGGTAATCGACGATGTCGATGTCGTAGCCCTGCTTGCGCGCCCAGCGCATGTACATCTCGAACAGGGTCTGGGCCCAGTCGCAGGCGTCGGTGCCGCCGGTGCCGGCCTGCACGCTCAGGAAGCAGTTGCCTTCGTCGCCCGGTTCATTGAGCAGCGCCTGGGTTTCGATTCTCTCGTAGATGTGCTCGGCTTCGCGCAGGGCCTTTTCGGCTTCGTTGAACGTGGCCTCGTCGCCGACTTCGTCGGCGAGATCGAGCATGGCCTGGATGTCATCGAGCTTGGCGACCAGCTCGCCCACGGGCTCGGTCTGCGCGCGCAGCTTGCGGGCCTCGTTGACGACCTTCTGCGCGGCCTCCTGGTTGGTCCAAAAGCCGTCCACTTCGGTCTGTTTGTTGAGCTTCTCGAGCTTGCGCGTCAGGCCGTCATAGTCAAAGGGACACCTGTAGCTTGGTGGTTCGGTCCCTGAGTTGGCTGGCTTTTTCGAACAGGTCTTCGCGCATCGTCTCGCACCGGGTTGGACTTCAGTTCCCAGTGTACCGCAGGTCGCGGAAGTGTCACGGGGGAGAAAAACCTTGGCGCGCCCGGCGCCCGCGCATAGCATGCCGGGGCAAGCCCCGCACTTTCCCCTTGGAGACATACATGAAGGTGCTTCCCGCGCTGATTGCGGCTGTTGGGCTATTGGCTGCTTGCGCATCGAGGCCGACGGTTGAGCCAGTTGTGCTGGAACCGGTGCCGGAGTTCGAAGTGAGTTTCAGCGAAGAGCCCGATCAACAGGCCATTGAAGACCTGCCGCAGTACGCGGCGCCTGACGCTGCTGTGGAGAGCCAGTACGAAATCGAGATGCGAATCGTTTACGGTCCCCGGGACGAGGTTGCGGAGTTCTTCGGTCCGGCGGTTGACAGCAGCGATGCGTGGGAAACCTCCTGGCCCGGTGTGAACAAAAAGATAGTTGAGATTCAGCGCCGCAGACTGAAGGTTCTGGCCGTTCCATCGATCACAGCGGCAAACGGGCAGGAGGGGGTGCTCGCTGTTACGCCCCAAGTTTCCTACGCCAGCGGCTTCAGGGGCGTCTACGGGATGCAGAACGGGCTGCAGGCCGTCGAGCGCCATCCCAACGAGATAGGGAATGAACTGGCGTCGTGCATGATCGGATTGATGGCAACAGAGGTGGATGATTCAACCATGTACCTGAGTCTGGATCTCAAACTTTTGGACCAGACGCAGCCGATGCCTGAAAAAGAGATGGACGCCGGTGGAAGGCCAGTTCTCGTCAAGTCTCCGTTCCTCTACTCCAAGCACCTGCAGTGTCAGGGCAAGCTGTCGGAGGGCAAGATTCTCGTCGTTACCGGCATGACGGAAGACGAACTCGTCTATGTCGTCCTGATAAGGCCAACTCGCAAGCCCGTTCAAGACGAGCAGCAGTAGATTGAACACCAGTTGCGACGCTGACTACCCGACCGACACGGCAGTACGAGCCCCACGCCAATCCCCTCGGAGACAATCATGAAGCTGATTCTCGCCCTGTTCGCGGCCGTGGGCCTGTTGGCCTGCGCCTGCGCGACAACGGAGCCCGCGGGCCCGCTGCTGACACTGGAACCGGTGGGGGATTTCAAGGTCGAGTACAGCGGCGAGATCGGCGCCGCCGGCCTGGACAGCGAGTTGCCGCTCTACACGGCCTTCGAGGGCAAGGCCGACTATGCCTACGCTATCGAGGTGCGCTTCCTGCGCGCGCGGCCGGAAGTGGCCAAGCGGCTGTTCGGCCAGCGCTGCCTGGAGATCGGAGCATCGACCGTGCCGGCCGGCGAGCTGACGCCGGAGATCGTCTCGCAGGCCAAGCTGGTCAGCGCCCCGCGCCTGACTGTGTTTGAGGGACAGCAGGGTGCGATCGTGATCAGCAACGAGATCGCCTACATCAGCGGCTTCGGCATCAGCGGCGGGGGCGCCACACGCGTGGCCGACCCGGTGGTGAACACGGTGCTGGACGGCCTGCTGGTCGGCCTGCGCGCCGTGCGCGCCGACGGCAAGGGCCTGCGCCTGAGCCTGGACATGACCATGGCCGAGGTGGTACGGCCGATCGAGACCCACGAAGTGAAACTGTTCGGCACCACGGCGCAGGTGCAGACGCCGCTGGTGTACAGCCAGCGCCTGAAGGCGGACGGCGTGGTGGGGGAAGCCAAGGCGCTGGTGCTGACCGGCATGCTCGGCCGCGACAACGACATATACGTGGTGCTGATCACCGGCCAGCGAGTGGATCTGGACGAAGAGCAAACGAAGGACGAGTAGGGACTGTCCCCGCGGGGGACTGTCCCCACAGTCGAGCCCCCGAGAATCCCCGAACACGGGGACAGTCCCCTCAGGAACACACCATGCGCTGGATTCTGTTGCTGGCCTTGCTGGCCGGCTGCGCGACGCAACGGCCGGAGCCGGCCACCCCGCCGATCTGGATTGGGGAGAGCATCGAGTACGAACTCACACGGCCGGAACCGGCCGCTGTCCTGACGGCCGACCTGACACTGGTTGAACTGGACGAAGCCTGCGCGAAGACGCTGCTGGGCATCGAGGACCCCACGGACATCGCGCCGCGCAGCTTCAAGCAGCCCATGGGTGAAATCGCGGCCGTGAACGCCATGGAGGGCCACGGCGAGCTGCTCGCTCGGCCGTCGCTTGAGCTGGCCGATGGCGCGTTGTCTTACGAATTCAGCCGGGAGCATCTCTACCTGCGGGAGTGGAGTGGGGAAACGCGGAACTCTTCGCCGCTGTTTGAGACAGTTACTGAGGGCGTGGTTTGCACGTTAAAGGTCGCCGAGGTGAAGGGCGGCCGCAACGTAACCCTGGAGTCGGTGTCGGCCCAGATGAACCGGCCGATCACTCGGTTCATCGAGACGCCGCCAATTCAGGGCCATGCGGTGAACGTCCCGGAAATGCGCGCCGCAGAGCGCGTGGCGACGGAAACGCTGCGCCCGGGCGAAACCGCCATGTTGCAGCTGAGCCGCGCAAGCCATGAGGACTCCACCCGCATCCGCCTGCTGTTCGTACGCTTGCGTGAGGGCAAGAAGTGAAGTGGCACGCGCATCCTGCGCGATGTGGTCTCTTGCGGCCTCGAGCCCTTAGGGCAACGCTGGTTCAGTGGACTGCCGCGCTTAACGCATGCCGGGGGGTTGATCCTGCGGATCAATGCCGCGCGTAGAGGCGGGTCGGCCTTTTGTCGGCGTAGGAACCCCGGGCGCCACCGAGTAATCTATCACCGGCGCTGCAGAGTGCCTTTGGCGTGCCGGAGGTTCGCCACGTCCCGCCACGAGCCCGAACGCTGTCACAATGCCCACGAAAATGAATCCGAGGTCCCAAGGTCCTGTAACGGCCTTCAACTGGTCGAGATAGCCCGCACGGTGCTGCTGCAGCTCACGCAAGTCCGCTTCAATCCGAGGCTTCCAGGTCTCGAAGGGCGGCGGGCTTGCGGCCCACGCACTCAGGCGTGGCGCCCAAAACTCGTCGAACACTTCATAGTCCGTGGAGTCCAGCCGCCCATTGGCTTGCCATTCGTAGTTCTTGTGTTCAGTGAGGAAAGCAACCGTGTTGCCCTCCACCTTCTGCCAGTCTTTGGCGTCCCGCATAAAGTGGTTGTAGTGCGCAGTCGAGAAGTCAATTGCCGCGGCGTCTTCTTCGACGAGCTGCGTAAGATGTGCAGCGATAAAAAGCTTGGCGGTGAGGATTGCGCCCATCGTGACCAACGCACATACGCCGCCCATGGTCTGCCCGCGGCCGCCCGCGAGAATCGCGCCGCCAGCGATCAATCCACCTACACCCCAAGCCATCAGCTTGAATTCTGCCTCGCCCCCTATGACAACTGCCGTCCAGCCTATCGCGCCCAGCAGGCCACCGGCGATCGCGCCCACGATTGCTTTGAGTTCCACGCTTGACCTCCACGGAAACCATAGCAGTGTCACGCATGAGAAGCGACTACTATGTCCAGCGCAGGACGGGGACGGGGTCCTTGAATCCTTTGGCGTAGGCGTGTTCGAGCTTGCTTTGCCAGCCGGTTTCCCTTAGCGCCTCGCAGTTGCTGGTGCGGTCGGCCATGTTCTGACTTACCAGGATGTCGCCGCCTTCGCTTAACCCCTGCACGCGCGCGGCCAGGTTTACCGTCGTCCCGAAGTAATCCAGCTTCTCGTTCAGCGTCACCGCGATGCAGGGGCCCGCGTGCAGGCCGATCTTGAGCTGCACGCCTTCCTTGTGGCCCTGCTCGCGCACGTAGGCGTCCGTGCGCTGGTGCAGCTCGTCGGCCGCGCGCAGGGCGTTTTCCGGTTTGGTGAACACGGCCATGATGGCGTCGCCGATGGTTTTGACGATCGCGCCTCGGTGCTTCTCAACAATTTCGTGCAGCACGTCGAAGTGGGTGCGCACCAGGCTGAAGGCCTTGGCGTCACCGAGCGTGTTGTACATGGCGGTGCTGCCGACCACGTCCGTGAACAGGATGGTGGCGTCCTCGACGGCCAGGCTGATGCCGGGCGCGAGCACTTCGCTGCTGAACAGGTCTCTAAAACGCTGGTCGGCCACCAGCTCGCCGGCGCTGAGGGCGTCGCGGGCCCATTCCACGCTTTCGATCACGGCCACCACCCGACGTTTTGATGCGTTGCGGATGTGCAGGCGGATGGGGTCGTTTTCGCTTAGTGTGTGGTCTTGGCCGTTGAACGCGTTGTCGCGGATTTCGAAGGCCTGGCGCGAGTCAGGGCCGCGCCCCTGTTCGCCGATCTCGATCCAGCGGTAGGTGGGGTCGCCGGTTACCCTTACCCGGTAGCGGCCTGATGCCAGCCTGAACTCGGCCTTGTGTTCTTCCCCGGGCTCGAACAGTTGCTGGTACACGATGTGCGGCGTGGTGCCCGGGCCGCCCAGGCAATAGTGCGCGGCCTGCACTTCGCGCACCTGCGGGTGCGGCGTGAACACGGCCTCGAGGCTGCGGTCGAGGTCCACGTCGAAGTCGATGTTGCAGCTGGGGCAGAAAGCTTTTTCCTTCACTTCGTCGAGGCTGGCCAGGTTCATCTTGTCGCCGCGGCAGTGGGGGCAGATCACGTCCCAGCGCATCTTCAGCAGGCCGGCGCGGGTGGCGGCGAGAAACTGGTTCAGGGTCTGCTGGCGGTCCGCTTTCCAGCGCCGCGCGAAGGCGTAGGGCTGCATGCGGCGCAACTCCTCGGCGGGCAGGTTCTTTACGGCCTCGGCCAGGCGATCCGCGAGAGGTGAGTCGTACAGCACGCGGGTGCGGCGGGTGAAATCCTGCAGCCGCTGAGGGTCGAGCTGCGGCCGTTCTTCCTCGATGGCCGGCACCTCGATCGGGCGAGACAGGATCACGCTGTGGCGCTTCTCGTGCTCGGGGCGGGCCTTCAGGCGCGCTGCGGCTTCGGTGAAGATGCGAGTGTAGGTAGTGACGCCGTTGTTGCGCGTGCCCGAGGCGGCGAACAATCCGAGGAAGCCGCGCGATTTCTCCCACTGGAAGGTGGTGCGCACGGTACAGCCGGCGTCGGGGTTGGTGGGGTCGCGCGGGATGATCTCGCAGCTATGCCGGAAGGTGCGAAACGCGCCGTTGCTATAGATGCGCTTCACGTCGTAGCGCTGCTCGTGCACCCAGGTGAAGGGCAGCTCCTCGTAGGCGAACAGGAAGCCGTGCATGCGATAGCTGGCGAAGCGGCGGCTGGTGCCGTCGGGCTGGGGTTCGTCGCGATAGGTGATGGGGGGCATGCCGGCCGCGCCGTCCAGGGCGTCGGTATCGGAAACAACGCGCCAGACCTCGGAGACCGGGGCGTCGAAATGGATGTCGAAGGAGAAGGAATCCGGCATTCAGAGGCTAGAGGTTAGAGGTCAGAGGCCAGGGAGGAAAGCGTTTGTCCCTGATCTCTGACCTCCGACCTCTGGCCTCTTCACACGAAGTGCATTACCACCAGGTCCTTGAGCGCGACGTGGCCCCTGAGCTTGCCGTCGTCGTCCACCACCGGCAGTTCGCCGATTACCAGCCCGCTGGGGCGCTGCATGGTGCGCACGGCCTCGGGCGCCAGCTTTTCCTGGTGGATGGTCAGGCAGGGGCTGGTCATCACGTCCAGGATCGGCTGGCTCAGCAGGTTGTCGTCGGCGACGTGGCGGCGCAGGTCGCCGTCCGTGAAAACGCCCTTCACCACGCCCATCTCCACGATGAACGCGGCGCCGGTCTTGTGCAGTGTGATCGCGTGCAGCGCGTCGCGCACCGTGGCGGATACGCCCACCACGGCCGTCTGCTCGATCGGCCGCATGATCTCTCTGACCTTCATCAGGCTGCGCCCGAGCGCGCCGCCGGGGTGGAAGCGGGCGTAATCCTCGCGCGTGAAGTTGCGGGCCTTCATGACGGCGAGCGCCAGCGCGTCGCCGAGCGCCAGCATTACCGTGGTGCTGACGCTGGGGGCCATGCCGATCGGGCAGGCCTCGCTGACCTTGCCCATGTTCAGCACGATGTCGCTGTTCGCGGCCAGGGGCGATTCCAGGTTCGAAGTCAGGCCGATGCACAGGCAGCCCAGGCGCTTGAGCACGGGCAGCACGCGGGTGATTTCTTCGCTGGTACCGCTGTTGGACAGCGCCACCACCACGTCGTGTTTGCGCAGGCGGCCAAGGTCGCCGTGCATGGCCTCGCTGGGGTGCAGGGCGAAGCTGGGAGTGCCGGTGCTGGCAAGCGTGGCGCTGATTTTCTGGCCGATCAGCCAAGGCTTGCCGACGCCGACCACCACCACGTGGCCGGTGCACTCCAGCATGGCCTTCACGGCGCGGTCGAAGTTTTCATCCAGCAGATCGGCCAGGGCCGACACGGCTGTGGCCTCCTGGCGCAACACGGATTTGCCGAACTCGCGGATCTCGCTCATGGCCGTTTTATACCCGGAACGAATGACTGCCGCTAATCTTTGCGGCCGAAGCCGAAGGTGGTTTTGTCGCAGGTCAGCGCGATGTAATTCTCGGTGAGGGCTAGCTGGATGAACAGTGGGCTGTCCTCGGCGTGATGCAGCCACGTAAAGCGTTCAGTGCCGTCCGCGTTCAGCACCAGCAGGCGGAAGCCCCACAGCTGCATGCGCCCGTCGATGATGCGGTTGTCCGCAAGGACGACAACGATGCCGTCGTCAAAGGGCATGGCATTCAGCACGTCCACACGGTCTGAGTCATTCTCCCGCGAAATGTCGTAGCTGAAGGTCGGCTTGCCGTCGGCCAGCGCGTAGCCTGTGATGCGTCCCGCCCCGTTTGCGGCGCGAGTGGCCTGCGCGATGGCATGCTTCATCTGCACCTGGGCGGTGACCACTGCGTTCTCGCCGTAATCGCGGCGCCACACCTGCTTGCCGTCCGGCTCGAATCGACCGGCAGCGGTCAGGCCCACCACAAGCAGTTCGCCTTCCACCACATTGAAGCGCGTGGCGTAGCGTATCCGAGTCTCGAACTCGCCGGCCGGCTTTAAAGTGTCAGCCGTCAGCACGATCACTTTGCCGTCTCGATTGATCACCAGCACGCGGTCGTCCAGCAGCAGCGGATGAACGGTGATGCGTCCCTGGGGGTCCAGCACGCCGCGCGCGGCCTCGCCGCCGGTCTCCGGGTCAAGCAGCACCAGCTCCGTTTCGTCGCCTTGCGTCATCACAAGCACCCCCGCAGGCGCCTGTTCGATCCAGCGGGCTGAGTTTCCCACAAGTTCCTGCTCCCACACGACGCCGCCGGTGTCCACGTCGCGGGCGGTGATGCGCACCATGTTCTGGCGCGTCCGCGTGTTGAGGAAGCGCGTGCCATAGACCAGCATTCCGCCTTGCAGGCTGACAGGGTCAGGGGTGCCGCCGGCGGGTGTGGCCCACAACTCGTTGCCTTCTTCGTCGTACAGCGCAAAGCCCTGCCCCTGCACGAACAGGGTGCCGCGCGGGGTACGGTGCACCCCGGTCAAGGACACCGCCAGTTGCCGCGCCCAGCGTGGCTTCCCGGTAGCGGCATCCAGCGCCACCAGCTCGGTACCGGTCATGGAGTGCTCGCCCACGTGGATGCGGGCGTCGGGTAGACTGGCTGGTTGAACCGGCAGGCGGGTGAAACCGCCGACCGCCCAGGGACGCGACCACAACTCGTGGAGTTGCAGCGGCATCTGGGGCAGTGCTTCCGTCTCGGCTTCAGCGGCGTCGCCCTCAGTCAGCGGCCGAAGCAGGGCTTCGAACGACTGGGCCTTTCCACCCATCGTCAGCTCACCCTTCGGATTCTCGCGCAGAACGCGCAGGGCCAGCAGCCGGGCACGCAGACGTTCACCCGCTGACTTGTATGCTACCGCCAGCAGGGCTTGCAGCTCGGCGACCCGCGGGCGGTCCGCGTTCTCGTCGAGGGCAGCCCGCAGCACGTCGGTTGCATCCGCTGCCCGGTGTGATTCCAGATGCGAGGCGGCGAGGTTCAACGCCGCTTCATCGGCCGCGTGGGCCAGCGGGTAACGTCGCAGCAGTTTCTGCCATGCATCCGGTGTCTGCTCGGAAAGCAGCCGGGCGGCCATGGACTCCTGTGGCGCGTAGATCGTCCTCCCGCTGCGCTTGATGGCTTCGCGCATGCGCTCAAGGGCCAGGGCGCGGAGGCTTACTCCGCCGAAGCTGAATCGCTCGGGGCTTTCCTGTACTTCCTGCCAGAGTACCGTGGCTTCGCCGTCTTTTCGGGCGCGTTCCATACGCTCGGCCAGGCGGATCCGGGCATAGATGCCGACGGGGATCTCCGGGTCAGCGCCCATGCCGAAGTCAGGCTCGTCGGCGATCACGCTGCGATAGAAGGATTCAATGTCCGCCTCGCGGCCTTCCGCAAGAAGCGCGCGTTCTTCACGGCTGAAACAGTCGGAAAGCTGGCTGCGGACTGTAGCGTACTCGCGCGCGTTCTGTACGTGGCCCAGGACCTCGAGGTACTTGCGCGCTTGCAACGCTTTGTCGGCGAGTTCGAGATAGCACGCCACCAGCGCGCGCCCAGCCTGGTCGCGGACGCGCGCGTTGTGCGGAGGCGAGCTGGCAAGCTTGAAAGCGTGCTGCAGCGCCTTGATCGCCTCGTTACGGTCGCCGATGCGCATCGTCAGAAGGCCGTAGCGCGCGGCGACCTCTGCATCGTCGGGATTGGATTTGTACTCAGCGCGTGCGGTCTCGATCAGTGTCGTCGAGTTGAAGCGTGCCGCCAACTGGCTGTTGCCGCGGCTGTAGTCGTTGCCGGAAACCGTGAACACGACGCCGTGCTGCGCGAACACACTGTACCCCCAGCCGGAGTAAGTACCCGGCACATAGGCAGAATTCACACTGCGCAGCTTGTCGAGGTCGATCTCCGCCAGTGTGCAGCGGTTGTCGCCCCACTCCTGCCCGGGCCACAGCAGCCGGTTCTCGGCAATGCATGGCCGTCCCGCAAGCGCCAGCAGATTGCCGTTGTCAGCCGGAGTCACCTTGATGCTCTGGATCTTGCGGGGGTCGTCGATATCGATCACGTGCAGGCGGCTGGCGCTCCCTCCGCGCACGCCGCCGTCGCCCGCCACGTACACTTTGCCCTCGCGCACACCCACCAGAGCACGTCCTCCGTACAACGGCTGCGCGGCCTGGTCGAGCTCCCACAGCACTTCGCCGCTGCGGGCATCCATGGCGAACATCAGCTTTGCATCCGTGGGTGCGGCGAGTATGTACGGCTTGCCCTTGTGCTCGGCGTAGATGGTCGGCGAGTTGTACCAGGTCACGTCCCGGTAGTAAGTCTCGGTGTACTTTGTGACCGGCCGCGGCATGTACTCATAGCGCGAAATCCAGCGCAGGCTGCGGGTCGCCAGCTCGACGGCCACCACCCCGCCGATGTTGGTGCACAGGTACAGCGTGCCACCCGCGATGCAGGGCAGGCTGGGATGCGGCTCGCGCGCCGGGCGGCCGAACATGGTGGTCTCCTGCTGGCCGTAGCACAGGCGCAGGTTCCAGAGGATTTCGCCGTCCTTGGGGTTGATGGCGTACAGGAAAATCTCGGCGATCTGGGGCACGCGGCTGGCGATGGCATACAGGGTGCCCTCGTGCACCACGGCCGACAGGAAGTTCGTCTGCTGGTCCTTGTCGCCTTGGTACTGGCCGCCGAGCTTCCAGAGCAGGCGCCCCGTGCTGCTGTCGATGGCGCACAGAGCACGGCGCAGTTTGGGATAGTGGCTGTAGAGTCGGAAGTTGGGGTCCGGATTGGGATCGTGATAGGTGTTGTGAAGGGGGTTCTCGATGGCGGTGAACAGCGTGCTGTGCCATGCGCTCACCGGAAGGATCATGCCGGGATCGGGCTCGACGACGCGCCAGTTGCTGCTCGTGGTGTCGAAGGGTTTGCAGGTCCAGCTGGGCTCGTCGCCTTCGCCGGCGATCAGGTCATAGGCCGCAAGCCGGTCACCCGTGTTTACATAAAACATGTTGCCATCGAACATGGGCAGGAACGGTGGCACATTCGATGCCGGGTAACCCATGAACTTGTTCCAGATCGGCGTTGCCGCAAGCTTGGGCAGCGTCTTGGTCCAGGCGATCTGGCGGTAGTCGCTCGGTTTCTCGTGCAGCCCGGTGTTGGCGTAGTTGCCACCTGGCCATTCGACGCCCAAAACATCCACGGTATCGGTAGTAGCGTCGCGCGCCTCGAGCAGCCGGGCCTGCAACAGCGCACCGAGTTTGACCTTCTCACTGCCTTCATCCACCTCACGCTCGCGCAGGGCCACGGTCTGCTCGATCAGCTTGACCAGGTTGGCGCGCTCACCCAGGTCGCGGTAGCAATGAGCCAGCCACGCGCTGAGGCGTGCCTGCTCGTCGGGCGTCAACAGCTCGCGGATTGACAGCACGCGCTCCAGGCAGCGGGCGGCGCGCGAAACCTCGCCCTCCTCCCACCACATGGTGGCCAACAGGGTGCCGGCACGCAGCCCGGCGCGCGTCAGGCCGAAGCGGCGGTTCAGGTACTGAATCCGCTCGCGCTGGCGGGTTTCCACGGCCTGCTGCAGCAGCAACGCCGCGCGGGGGCCGTAGGCCTTTTCATAGAGCTGCAGGCTCTCCTCGCCGAGACCGCGAATTTCGTCCTCAATGGCACTGAATGCGCCCTGCCAGCGCACGGCCAGCTTGTTGCCGCGTTCATCGACACCGCCGGTCTGAACCACAATCACGCCTGAGTCGTTGCTGTCTTCATTCAGCTGGGCCTGGCACAGTTCCAGGATGCGGTTGAGCAGGAAGGCGCGTTCTTCTGCGTCCTTGGCCTGGGCCAACTGGGACTTCAGTCGCCCGATGCGGGTAAGCGCCTCCTCGAGGTTGGCCTGCGTGGAAATCTTGAATGCATTGGGATCGGACTCGGGATAAGTCGGCGTCGGCCACCGTTGAGCCGAATTGGCCAGACCCGTCACAAACAACAGCACGACCACCAGTCCGTAGCGTCGCATTCCATCTCCTGCGGTGCCCTGCACTTAGTACGCAGAACGGACCTACAGGTTACCCGAAATCCAGGTCCGATGCAGGGGTGCAGGGGGCAACAACGTGGTAGGAGATTGTCCTCGGGTTGAAATCTACGCCCGATTTCCGGCCCAGCCGACCGCCAGGGCAGCTGCCATCCCTGCAATGTTCGCACTGACGTCTTTCCAGTCGAACACTCGGCCGTGGGTTGCGCCCAGTTGCAGTTGCACCAGCTCGATGGTCAGGCCGGCAGCGCTGTCGGCCAGCAGCACCAGCAGCGTCCAGAGTTTGCGGCGGCGGTTGAAATCAAGCGGGCGGCCCAGCAGCAGGCCGCCCCAGAACAGCAGGCTGGCAACCCAAAAGTGCGCGCCGAAGTGAAGCAGCTTGTCGAGCCCGCGCACGGCGGGCAGGCCAGCCTCGGCGGGAGCGCCCGCGCCCTCCAGCAGCAGCATGGCGATGCTGATCCCCGCCAGTGCCAGCAGCACGACGCCCAGTTGCGGGCGGGGCTTGATCACTCGGCGGCCTTGGCCAGGATTTCGAGAATCTCGTCCTGCATCTGCTTGGTGTAAACGCAGTCGTTCATAAGCATGGAAAAGGCAAAGCGGCGTTTGCCCGCGAACAGGTAGCCGCTGAGAGAACGTACGTTGTTGATGTAGCCCGTCTTGGCGAACACCTTGCCCTTCACGCTCTTGTCGGTCAGGCGCTTCTCCAGTGTGCCCGCCTCGCCGCCCACGGCCAGGCTGTCGCGCAGGGCCTCAAAGCGCTCGTCGGCTGCCGCGCGCTTCAGCAGCTTCACCAGCAGGTTGGGCGTCACGCGGTTGTCGCGCGCCAGGCCGCTGCCGTCTTCGATATGGATGCCGTCGGTCAGCAGCTTCTGTTCTGTCAGGTAGGCCTCCACGGCCGCGCGGCCTGTCTTGAACGTGCCCTTGCCCGAGTAGCGCAGACCGAGCTGGCGGAACAGCATCTCGGCGTGCAGGTTCTGGCTGTTGGTGTTGATCGGTTTCAAGGCCTGCAGCAGGGAGGCGCGATGCTCGATCAGCAGTGTGCAGCGCTGCATGTCCTGGTTGCTCAGGGTGACGGGCTTGATCGCGCCCTTGAGGCTGACGCCTTCGCGCGCCAGGGTTTCCTTTAACACGGTGGCGGCGTAGGCGGCCGGATCGTGCACCGTCACGTCGATGAAGTAGCCCCAGGTCGCCTGCTCGTAGACCGTGCCTTTCACGGTGATGGTGTTCTCGCCGCGCGGGCGCACGATGCCGATCTCGGCGCCTTTCTTGCCGCGCGCGGTGGTGGTTTCGTTCACGATCGTGACGTAGGCTGTCTCGGGCATCACCTCGATCTTCGCTGGTTTGCCCGCGCTGGTGGGGATCACGCGGATGCCCACGCAGTTGTCGTTGAAGGCCAGCGCGCTGACCTCGGCGCAGTACCACTTGATGTACTGGTCGTCCTGGGGCCAGCCTTCGCAGAAGCTTTCGCCGCCGAACAGGGTGCTGTCGTACTTCAGGTCGCCGCTGATGCTGGTGATGCCCGTCTGCTTCAGCCGCGCCGCCCAGGCCTTGAACAGGGCCAGCGGGTCATTTTCGTAAAAGCGCCCGCTGAGGTTGGGGTCGCCGCCGCCGATCACCAACAGGTCGCCGTTCAGGGCGCCGCCTTCCACCTTGCCGTCGGCCAGCACGCGGGTGACGAACTCGAAGTCGCCGCCCAGCTGGTCCAGGGCCGTCAGCGTGGTCACCAGCTTCATGTTGCTGGCGGGGATCAGCGCCGTGTCCGCGTTGTGGCTGAGCAATGTTTCGCCGCTGTCGAGGTCCAGGATCACGCAGCCGGCCGTGCCGCGCTTGCCCTCGGCCTTTTGCAGTTTCGCGAGGATGGCGCTGCGCGTGGTTGCATCGAGGCCCGCGTTGTCGGAGCGCACGGGATTCTGCGCCGCCAGCAGCAGCAGCGCGCCCAGCAGATAGAAGGGGAGATTACGGGAGAATAAGCGCATCGGTGTCAGCCTCGTAAATGCGGTATTTGCGATACAGCATGCCGCCGGCCTTGTCTGCCAGCGACGTCATGGCTTCGTTGTCTTCCAGCACCCAGCTCAGCTCGCAGTACTCGTAGCCGGCGGCCAGGCCGCTCTGCATGACCTTGTCGATCATCAGCGCGTCCACGCCGCGGTTGCGGTACTCAGGCACCACGCCCATCAGCATGGTGCGGAAGCCCCGGATGTCGCGCAGGCCCGTCAGCAGCTTGTACCAGCCCGTGGGGAACAGGCGACCGTTGGGGATCTTGCGCAGGATTTCGTTCACGTTGGGTACGCACACCATCATGCCGACGGGCTTGCCCTCGATTTCGGCGATGGCGGTGATGCACGGGTCCACGATCGGCTTCAAGTCCGCGGCGATGGCGTCCACCTCGGGCGGGGTGACCTCCACGAAACCCCAGTTGGCCGACCAGGCCTCGTTGAAGATCTTGAGCATCGTGACGATGTCCTGGCGGAAGCCCTTGCCGTCCAGGCGCACCTCGCGCAGGTCGAGCTGCGGCGCGCGGCGGCGCACGGCTTTCATCACGCGCTGGAAGCGCTCGCCGGCCATGGTCGCCCGGGTCACCAGGTAGGCGTAGAGATCTTTGGCCTTGGCCAGGCCGCAGTCGGTAAGAAGCCGGTTGTAGTAGCCCGGGTTGTGGGCCATCAGGATCAACGGCACGCCGTTGAAGCCCTCGAACAGCACGCCGGGGTTTTCGTCATTCACGCTGTAATTGAGCGGCCCGCGCACGCGGCTGTAGCCCCGGTCGCGCACCCAGGTGGCGGCGCGGGACAGCAGGCCGCGGCAAGCCTCCGCGTCGTCTTCGCATTCAAAGAAGCCGAAGAAACCCACGCCGTCCTGGTAGGTCTTGGCGTGCAGTTTGTTGTCAATGGCGGCGATGCGCCCCACGGGCTCACGGCCGCGGCGGGCCAGGAAGAAGGCCGCGTCGCCGTGGTTGAAGAAGGGGTACTTGCTGCGGTTCAGCAGCTTGTCCACGGCCATGCGCAAGGGCGGTGCCCAGTCGTCGTCGCCGGCGTTGACCAGCCAGGGCATGTCAATGAACTCACGGCAGCGCCGCGGATCAGACACGACTTCAATGTCCAGTTTCCCGCCCATGTTTCTCCGGCCCAATGATCGGCAGAAACGTCCGATAACTACAGGGTTTGTTGTCCGGAAGGTGAACAAGAGCCGCAAGCCCACCTGTCCAACGAAGCTTCAGCGAAGGTGGAAGCGCGTGGAAAGCAGGGGCTTGGGGACGTTGCTGAAGTGGCGGACTTCCGCCTGCTGCCTGCCGCCTGTAACCGCCTACTCCCACTCGAGGCGGAGTTTTACCTTGTTGCGGATGGCTTCCAGCTGCTC
Organism: Planctomycetota bacterium; assembly: GCA_020638635.1. Classification (GTDB taxonomy): domain Bacteria; phylum Planctomycetota; class UBA8742; order UBA2392; family UBA2392; genus JACKID01. Next base: position 200,598 of record JACKIE010000001.1, on the reverse strand, counting down.
CCGCAGCTCAAGGTCGCCGTTGGCCTCTATCAGCTTGTCGAGCTGGTCGGCCGACCTGCGGCGCAGACGCAGTTCTGCCCCTAACTTGGCCTGTACACTGCACTCGCGGATCACGCCCCGGCTTTCTTCGGCCGTTAAGGTGCGGGTGTAGACCACCTTTTCTTCCTCGAACGAGTACAGCTCCAGCTTCACGTCATGGCCGTAGTGCAGGCATTGCAGGGCGGGCGGCAGCAGGTCGATCTGCACGCGCCCGGCGTCGTCGGTGTTGACGTTCTCGGCGATGTGAAAGCCGTCGGCCTCCAGGTCCGTGCGCAGCTCGAAGAACTCGCCGGCCAGGGGGCGGTCTTCAATCACCTCGCGCGGGGCGCCTGTCGGGCGGACGTCGTCGGTGGCTTCCGTCCAGCTGCGTGAGGCGCAGCCGCACAGCAGCAGGCACAGCAGCAGGCTACTTGTTCTCTTCATCTTTGGTGGTGTCGAACACGACGAAGGCGAACAGGAAGTAGAGCCCCACCGAAACGATGCCCCCCAGCACGGACCAGAACACCAGGCCGAAACTGTCCCAGTCGAAGTCGGACCAGGTCTCCGTGTGGTGCAGGTACAAGCGCTCGACGGGTGTTTCCGTGGCGCGCACCTTGCGGGTGGCGGTCAGCACCAGCTTGCCGGCCGCGAGGGTTTCGGTGAACTTCGCGCCCTCCAGGGGCTGCTCCTGCACCAGGGTTTCCGGCTGCCAGATTTCTTCGGGGCCGCCGCTGCAGGCGGGCAGGCACAAAACAAAGGCCGCCAGCAGGGCAAGCGGCAGGCCGGTTTTCTGCAGGGTACGCGACACGTTTCCTCCGCGCGCACTCTAGCAGCCCTTTCGACCGCTGTAACCTGACGCCGGACGCGCTAGACTCGCGCCATGACGGACAGCCGCCCCTGGTATGAGCGCGCCTTTGCCTCGGAGTACCTGGAGGTCTATCGCCACCGTTCACCCGTCCAGGGCCAGCAGCAGGTCAACCAACTGCTGGGCGCCGGGTTGCTGCCGCGTCACGGCCGCGTGCTTGACCTGTGCTGCGGCGCGGGGCGCCACCTGCTGTCGATGCGCGCGGCCGGGCTGAGTGCCGTGGGGCTGGATCTTTCGTTCACACTGCTGCAGGCGGGCGGGCTGGCGGGCCGCGCCGTGCGGGCCGACGCTCGGGCAATACCCTTCGCGGACGGGCTGTTCGACGCCGTGACCAACCTGTTCAGCAGCTTCGGTTACTTTCCGGACGACGACGCCCATCATCGCGTGCTCAGCGAGGTCCATCGCGTGCTGAAGCCGGGCGGGCGCCTGGTGATCGACCACATGAACGCCGAAGTGACGGTGCGTCAGTTGCAGCCCGAAAGCACCGAGCAACGCGACGGCCTGACACTCAGGCAAACCCGCCGCTACGACGCAGCCGCCAAGCGCGTGATCAAGGATGTCGAGTACATCCCCGAAGGCATGCCGCCGCGCCGCTGGCACGAAAGCGTGCGCCTGTTCACACCCGCTGAGCTTGACCGGTTTCTCACAACAGCCGGCCTGCGCGTGAGCGCCAGATACAGCGAGCTGGACGGCAGCCCCTTTCATGAATCCACATCGCGCCGACAGGTGGTGGTGGCCGACAAGCCGCCAAGCGGTGGCGATTCCGCTTGACGAAGCCGACGTTTCAAGCAAAAGAAAACCCGGCACCGGGCAAGGAGCTTGCATGGCAGCACTGCTAAAGACGGACATGCCCGACCTCAAGCGCATCTACAGCGGCAAGGTGCGGGACATCTACGAGGTCAACGGCAACTACCTGATGGTCACCACGGACCGGCTCAGCGCCTTTGACGTGGTGATGAGTCGCGGCATCCCCGACCGCGGCAAGATGCTGACCGAGATCAGCCTGTTCTGGTTCGATTTCTTCCAGGGCAGCGTCGGCAATCACCTGATCACCGCCGAAGTGGACGAAATGCCCGAGCAGGTCCGCAAGTACCGCGACCAGCTTGAAGGCCGCACCATGTACGTGCACAAGGCCAACATGCTGAAGGTCGAGTGCGTCGCCCGCGGCTACATCGTCGGCTCGGGCTGGAAAGACTACCAGAAGACAGGCGCGATCTGCGGCCATGCCCTGCCCGCGGGGCTGCAACTGGCCGAGAAGCTGCCGCGCCCGCTGTTCACGCCGGCCACCAAGGCCGAGCAAGGCGAGCACGACGAGAACATCGACTTCGAGAGCGCCGCCCAGATCGTGGGACAGGAGATGGCAACCCGCCTGCGCGACCTGACCCTCACGCTGTACACACGCGCCGCGGAGTACGCGCGCAAGAAGGGCATCATCATCGCTGACACCAAGTTCGAGTTCGGCATGATTGACTGCAACCTCGCGATCTGCGACGAGATGCTGACCCCCGACAGCAGCCGCTTCTGGGACGCGAAGACCTACCAGGTGGGCAAGAACCCCGACAGCTTCGACAAGCAGATCGTGCGCGACTGGCTGGAAACCCAGCCCTGGAACAAGAAAGCCCCGCCGCCGGAGTTGCCGGACGAAATCGTGAACCGCACGGCCGCCCGTTACCGGGAAGTAATTGACCGGCTTAAGGGTTAAGGGGGCCGGATTCATTTGCCCGCACCACCAGACCAAGGAGAAACCATGGCGCAAGTAGCCTGGCTGATGGGATCTGACAGCGACCTGCCCAAGCTCGAGGCGGGCTTTAACACTCTCAAGGAACTCGGCATTTCTGTCGAAGGCCGCGTGCTTTCCGCCCACCGTACGCCTGAGCAGACCCGCGAATTCGTGCAACGTGCCGAGGCCGGTGGGGTGAAAGTGTTCATCTGCGCCGCGGGCATGGCTGCGCACCTGGCCGGCGCCGTGGCCGCCCACAGCGCGAGGCCGGTAATCGGCATCCCGGTTGCCTCGGGCGCGCTGAACGGCCTGGACGCCTTGCTCAGCACGGCGCAGATGCCGCCGGGCGTGCCGGTCGCTACGGTAGGGATTGACGGGGCGGTGAACGCCGCGGTACTGGCCGCGCAAATCATCGGCACGGGCGACGCGAACGTGGCGAAAAAAGTGATAGAGTGGCGGGCCGCGCAGACCGCCAAGGTGCTGGAAAAAGACGCGCGGCTGCAGCAGAAGCTGAAAGGCTAGCGGTCCCTCCCCCTGGGCCGCAAGGCACCCCGGGAGACAGGCACGAATGCCTGAGCAGGGATCCGAAAAAGTTGCCGCCCTGCGCGAGCCGCTGCGCCGCCTTGAAACGGTGCTCAACTTCGCGCGCAAGCTGGCGCACGAAAGCGGCGAAGTGCCGCCCGGCCTCGTTGCCGACTTCACCGAGGCACGCCGCGAGCTCGAGAAGGCCTTCGTGCTGAACTTCGAAGGCGTGGACGAAAAGCTGCAGAAACAGCTGCGCGAGCTGCTGAGCCTTACCAAGCACCTCTCCGCCCAGCAGATCAGCCAGCACGTCGACAAGCTGGCCAAGCGCGCCCGCAGCGCCCTCAACCAGCTGATGATCCACGGTGAAGGGCCGCTGACCCTGACCGACGAAATCGGGCGCGTGCGCTTCAGCGACGAAGAACCCAGCACCCTGCCCGAGCCCGAGATCCCCGCCGCCGCCTACGCCGTGCTGACGGGCCCACCCGCGAGCGCCGAGCCGCCAAAGCCGCCCCGGCCGCCGCGCCTGCGCCGCGCGCTGATGGCCGTGGTGCTGATCGGCGCGCTGGGCGCGGTCGCGCTGATCACCGCGGTCATGTTCGGCCCGTGGGCCGACGGCGCGCGCAACGACGCGGACAACAACGTCGCGCAGCACAACCGCCCGCCGCGCGGCAACACGCCGCCGGACAATGCCCGGCCCGTGGATCCCGACACGCCGTTCGATCCCGCGGCCGCTGGCTACCCGGCCCGGCTGGCGGTCATGCCGCTGGACGCCACGGTCAACCCGCTGGAGGCCAGGCCGGAAAACCTCACGCCCGGCGAGCTCGCGCGCCTGATGCTGGGCTATGAACAGCTGATCCAGCAGGTTGAGCCCCAGCGCCTGGCCTTCCGGCCCGAGGAAACGGCCGCGCGCGTGAAGCGCTTCGGGGAAACTGCCGTGGCCTCCGAGCCCGGGTGGCGCGAGGCCCGCAAGCAGCTGCTGGACGCCTTCGTCGAACACGTGCGCCAGCAGTTGCAGCTGGCGCTGTACCCGTCCGAGACCTCGGGCGCGAAGCTGCTGGTCTCGGACGTGCTGTACTCCGCGGGCGGCGGGCAGTTGTCGCTGGTGGTGACCATGCAGGTGCTGGCCCAGGGCTGCGGTGTGCCCACCAGCCTCGTGGCGCCCCTGGGCGCCGGGCGCCCGTTGCTGGCCATTGAGCTGCGCGACGGTGCGCACACCTTCAACGGCGAGTCCTTCGGCCTGCGCGAAGGGCGCCAGCCCGTGCTGCTGCTGGCCGAGATGCTGGTTGAGCTTTCCGGCCGCCTGCGCCCCACCATGGCGACGCCCGAAGGCCGCTGCCTGTGCAGCGCGGTCATCGTGCGCCACGCCACGCTGTTCAGCTTCGAGCAGGCGCGCGAGGCGCTGAAAGACCTGGACCCGGCTTGGCTGGATGTGCCCGCCATGGACGCCGAGCCGCGCGTGCAGTTGACCCACCTTCTGGCCCAGCGCCTGCAGCCGGCGGTGTGCGAGACGCTGCTCAAGGAGGCGGCCGGCGGCAACGCCGACGAGGCACTGGCGGTGTACCGGCTGGCCGCGGCGGCCGGCGACAGCGAGCGCGCCAACCTGGCCCTGCTGGCCCTGGGCGCGCGCGCCAAGCCCGGCGCCCTGCTGGACGGCGAGCCGCTGCCCCTGGTGGTGGGCGACCTGCTGGCCCGGCAGGGCAAAGTAGCGGACGCCGACCGTTGGTTCACCCGCGCCATGCAGGAGCAGCCGGAGGACCCGCGCCCGGTGCTGCGCCTGCTGCCGCGCAAGCAGGGCGTGGTGCTGTTCGACCTGTGTCGCGAAGCCTACACGCGCGGCGAGCGCTCGGCCTCGTTCGCGCGGCTGTTCGCGGAAACGGCCGCGAAGCAGGGCGAAGACCTGCTGGCGCTGAAGCTGCTGGACGAGTTGTGCGGAGGCAGCGCGTTCGACGCGCTGGACATCCGCAACGCGGTGCTGCTGTGCGTGGGCCTGGGGCGCAACGACTGGGCGCTGGAGCGCCTGGCCAGACACGGCGACCTGGTGGCCACTGAGCCCGCCCTGCAACGACTGGAGCTGATCTGCGAACTATCGCAGAACGGCCTGTCCGAGCGCGCCCGCAAGCTCGCGGCCGAGTGGCGAGCGCGCGGCGAGAAAGACGAGTTCGTGGAAGGCTTGTTGAAGCGGTACGGGGGGTAGGGTCTGGCTCCATTTCCGGGACGCAGTGGAGGAAATGGTGCCTGACCCTTTTCAGGAGCAAGGCGGCAGACGGCGGGCGGCAGGAAATGCAGTTCCCTGAACCCCGACCCCTGACCCCTGAAGTCATGGGCAAGCCCGGCAAAATCATCGAGCCCGACAACGAGCTGATGAAGCGCGTCGCCAAGGGTGACGACGACGCGTTCCGCACGTTGTTCGAGCGCCACTACAGGCTGGCGTACTCGGTGATCTACCGGCAACTGGGCGTGGCCAGTGAGGCTGAGGACCTGGTGCAGGAAGCCTTCCTGCGCGTGTACCGCGCCGCGCCCAAGTACGAGCCCACGGCCAAGTTCAGCACCTGGCTGTATACGGTCGTCACGAACCTGTGCCTGAACTACAAGCGCGACAAGGCTCGCGACCGTCTGCGCCTGGTGACCGGCAACGACGACGAGGGCGGCAACCCGCTCGAGCAGTTAGCACAGGACGACACGCCCGAGCATGACGCGCTCGACCAGGACGAGCGCACACGCAAAGTGCGCGAGGCCATCGCCGAGCTGCCGGAAAACCAGCGCCTGGCCCTGATCCTCAGCCGCTACGAGGACAAGAGCTACGAGGAAGTGGCCGAGATCCTGAAGACAACCGTAGCGGCCGTGAAAAGCCTGACCTCAAGGGCCAGGAACACGCTGAAGGAAAAGCTGGCGAAGTTCTTTGCTGAGGACGAGTAGCGCGCTTACTTGCCGGCGGGCTGGTAAACGCCGTTGACGTAGCGGTCTTCACGAATCAACTCGCCGCTAGGTGCATACTCGCGTCTGATGACGAGTGGTATGGAATCGGCCTTCTGAAGCGCCGTCACGGGTGTATCGACGTCGTAGAATGTGGTTTCGTTGCCCGCCGCGTCGTATGCCTTTGTCTCGTACCAGAGCGAACCGTCTTCATACCACGCATTGCTTTCCGTGACCGGCAGAGTTGTGCCGTCTTCCAATCGCCACACGTCGCAGCCGATGAACCGTTCTTTGATCGGCGGTCTGACGATCTGCCAGTTTCCAACCTTGACTCCTCCGTCGTAGTACATCGCATGGGGCTCTTTCCAATCGCGCCCGCCGAAAAGGCCGGATGCCCACTGCTTCCCGAATGCCATGTCAATGAACAGCGCGGCGAGCACCAGCAATGCCAGCAGCGCCGTGTACGCGATGACCCGCCGAACGAGGCGTTTGTCGTCGTCCGCCATGTCGAAATTCTAACGCCGGATGTGAGGTGTCGCGAAATGTAAAAACCCATCGTTAACACGATGGGCTCTGTGGGGTTTCAGTTGTTGCCGTTACAGCAGCTTGGCGCCGTGGGACTTGATCAGGCTCAGGTGCGTGTGGCCGCCGAACTGGGGCACTTCTTCGGCGAGCTGGTTGAACACGCTGGCGGGGCCGACGATCTGCTTCTTTGACTTCACGGCCACTTCGCCGCTGCCCGCGAACACCGGGATGGTCGCCGCACCCTCCCAGCCGCGCTGGGTGCCCGGCACGAACGGGTCCTCGGTGCCGACGCCCTGGGGAGTGCCCTTGCTGCTGGCGAGCTCTTCGGCTTCGCCCTCGTCCAGCGCGTACAGCAACTCCTGCAGAATCTCTGTGCCGATGCGCCCCTCCAGCGGGTAGCGCAGCGCCGCGCGGAAGGCCTGCAGGTGCAGGTCATGGTTCACCCAGCTGCCGGCCGTTTCCACGTACGTGGTGCCGGGCAAGGTCACGTTCGCCAGTTCGCTCAGCAGGCCGCGCTGGAAGTCCACGGCCACGATGTTCTTGATCTTCTCGCCGCCCAGAGCCTTGGTGACGGCCTCAGGCGTGCCGTGGGGCAGGCCTGCCCACACGAACACGTTCTCGACGTTGCCGGCGCCGCAGGCTTCCGCGAACGTTTTGATGCTGGCTTCGCAGTCGCTGACGCCCAGGATGATCGCCACGCCGGCGCGGTTGGCGTTGCCGTCGGCAGGCGCCTTGAAGCCCGGGAAATCCAGCGGCGCGACGTCCGGCTCGCTCATCACGGCCACGTTGCCGATGCCCAGCTTCTGCACCAGCTTCTTGAACAGGAACAGTTCCTCGTTCGTCATGCTCGCGTGCGCCACGGCCCAGCTTGCGCCCGGCGCCGCCGCCGCGGCCTTCAGGCCCGCGGCCGCGAGCTCGTAGCCCTTGACCCACGAAACGCTGCCGTTCTTGGTCAGGGGCAGGTCCATGCGTTTGGGGCTGTTGATCCACTTGTAGTCGAGACGGCCGCGGTCGCAGACCCAGTAGTCGTTGACGTTGGGGTTCTCGCGCGCCATCACGCGGGCGACTTTGCCTTTCAGCGCGTCCACGCGGATGCTGCAGCCCTTGGCGCACAGTCCGCACTGGCCCGGCAGTTCGTCCAGGTTCCAGACCCGCGCGGTGTACAGGAAGTCGCGGTTTTTGAGGGCGCCCACGGGGCAGACTTCCACGGTATTGAGCGCGAGTGCGTTGTCGATCGGCTTGCCGGGGAAGACGTCGATCACGGTGTGGTCGCCGCGATTGACGAAGCACAACTCACTGGTGCCGCTGATTTCGTCAGCCACGCGGATGCATCGCGAGCACTGGATGCAGCGGGTGCCCCAGATGGTGATCTTGTCGCCCAGGGGCTTGATGTGCGCGGCGTTCTTCTCGAAGTCGAACTTGCTGGCGGCGTGGCCGTGGTCGAAGGCGTAGTCCTGCAGGCTGCATTCGCCGGCCTTGTCGCACTCGGGGCAATCGAGCGGGTGGTTGATCAGCTCGAGGTCCATGATGCCGGCGCGCACCTTCTGGACATCCGGCGTCTTGGTGAAGACCTCAAGGCCGTCCTGCACGACGTTGGTGCAGGCGGTGGTCATCATTTCCATGGGCACCAGCTGGTCGCCGCGCTTGACCATCTGGCGCGTCTTCACGAAGCACATGCGGCAGTTGCCGGAGACGGTCAGGCCCGGGTGGTAGCAGAAGTGGGGGACGTAATGCTCGCCCCCTTCGTTCTGGTCGGGGTAGCTGCCGTCGGCGCCCTCGCCCAGCTTCAGGCAGGTCATCAGCAGGTTGGCGCCCTTCGGCGCCTGGTACTGCTTGCCGTCGATGGTGATGTTGACCAGCGGTGCGTCAGTCATGGCGGCCTATTTACCGAAAGAGCCTCAAATAGGGAAGTCCCGCTTCGGGGCGTGTTTAAGTCAAAACTGCCGCTAGGAACAGGGTCCAGAGTCCCATGATCGCTGACCCGGCACCCGGGACACTGAACGCGCGACGCCGAGCGCTTTCCTCTACTGAAACCGCCGGTTTACGCGTAAAACATCAGCGGAGACCAGTTTGTCCGACAGCCCTGCCAAGCCCCGGCCCAGCCGGTTCTTTGAGATTGTCACCACGCGCCCCGTGGCCGTGTTGTGCGTGGTGGCCGCATTCATCGTGTTCGGCGGCGTGGCGCTCACCAAGCTGCAGACCACGCTGATGCCGGACCTGGAGTACCCCCAGCTCACCATCCGCACCGGCTACCCGGCTGCCGCCCCCAGCGAAGTGGAAGAAAAAGTCTCCCAGCGCATCGAGGAGCGGCTCGGCAACGTTGAGGGCCTGATCGACCGCAGCAGCATCAGCCGGGCCGAATCCAGCGACGTGATCCTGAAGTTCGCCTGGGGCACCGACATGCTGGAGGCCACGGCCGACGTGCGCGACCGCCTCGATCGCATCGGCTTCGACGATGACGAGGTCGAGCGCCCCCAGATCCTGCGCTATGACCCGGCGCAGGACCCCACCATGCGCATCACCCTGTTCGCCACCAGCCCCGAAGTTGACCTGCTTGACCTGCGCGCCTTTGCCGAAGACATCCTGAAGCCCGAGCTGTCCAAGATCGAGGGTGTCGCGGCCGTGCGCGTTTCCGGCGGCGAAGAACGCCAGATCCGCATCAGCCTGATCGAGGCAAAGCTGAACCAGTACGGCCTGACGGCCGAGCAGGTGAAAGGCCGTATCCGCGCCGCGCGGGTGGACATGTCGGCCGGCATCATCGAGCTGGCGGGCCGTGACGTGATCCTGCGCGTGGTCAGCACCTACGACTCGCTGGATGTGCTGCAGCGGTTGGAGATCGTCTCGGGCTCCGAGCAGGGGCGCGTGACGTTGAAGGAAATCGCGGACATCGAGCAGGTGCCCAAAGAGCGCGAGACCATCACCCGATTTGCCGGTCCGGAAACCGGGTTTCGCGCGCGAGAGGGCGTGCTGCTCGAAGTGCTGAAGGAAGGCGACGCCAACATCGTGGAGGTCGCGAAGCGTGTATGGGTTGCCTTGTACGGCGAAGACAAGTACGAGTCGATCCGCGAGCGCCGCGGCGAAGTCGGCGCTGACGAAGCCAGGGGAGGTGCAACCGAAGTCAAGGAAAGCGGGCGGCGCGGTCGCATGGGTGGTCGCGGGATGCGCGGACCCGCCGGCGGCTTCACACTCGGCAAGAAGTCGCTGGTAGACCAGCTTCCCGAAGGCTTCGGCCTGAAGGTGGTTTCGGACCAGAGCTATTTCATCGAAGACGCCGTCAACGACGTGACGGCCAGCGCGATCCTGGGCGCATTCCTGGCAGTGCTGGTGCTGTTCTTTTTCCTGCGCAGCGTGAAGGCGACGGTACTGATCGCGGCGGCGATTCCGCTCTCGATCGTCACCACCTTCATCCCCATGCAGCTCACCAGCGTGACGCTGAACTTGATGTCCCTCGGCGGCCTGGCGCTGGGCGTCGGCATGCTGGTGGACAACAGTGTGGTAGTGATCGAGAGCATCGCGCGCTGCCGCGAAGAGGGCGATCCACCGCTGCAAGCTGCCGTGCGCGGCATAAGCGAAGTGGGCGGAGCGATCCTTGCCAGCACCATGACCACGGTGGCGGTGTTCTTTCCGATCGTGTTTGTAGAAGGCGTGGCGGGCCAGATCTTCCGCGACCTCAGCCTGACCGTGGTGTTCAGCCTGCTGGCCAGCCTGATCGTCGCCCAGTTCGTGGTGCCGGCCATGTTCGGCATCAGCGCGGGCGGCGTGGCGCAACTCGGCAAGTTCACGGTGACGCAGGCCGTGATCGGTTACATGAGGCCGCCCAGCGACGTCAGCCGCTGGCGTAAGCTCGGCTTTTGGCTCAACCGCGTGCCGCAGTTCCCCGTGTGGGTAGGGGTGCTGGCGCTGGTCGCGAGCATCGACGGCTGGGTATGGATCATCCGCTGGTTCTGGCGCGGCATGGCGTTCGTATTCGCCCTGCTGTTTAAGCCCTTTGGCTGGGCTTTTGAGCTGGTCTGGAAAGCGATCGAGAACACCTACCCGCTGCTGCTGCGCATGGCGCTGGCCCAGCCCCTGGTTGTGGTGCTGGCCACGGCCGGCACGGCGCTGGTCGCGCTGCTGCTGGCGGGCAGCCTCTCCACCGAGCTGCTGCCGCGTTTCCAGCAGGACGAAATCTACGTGGACCTGGCCGCCCCCGAGGGCACCCAGATTCTCGACACAGACCGCGAAGCGGCCGCGCTGGTGCGGCAGGCCTTCGCCGACGAAGGTTTCGAGGCTGAAGTCAGCCGCGTCACCTACGAGGTGGGCGGCGAGGAGCAGGCCGGCGAGTCGCGCGCCATGGGCAGTCACCACGCGCACCTTGTGGTCACGCTGAAGAAGAGCGCCGATGCCCGTGCAGCTTCGCCCATGGCCGAGGCTCGCCTGCGCGAAGTCGCGGACGACAGCACGCTGTTCCAGGGCAGCGCCCAATTCAGCTCGCCTGCGTTGGTGAAAGTCGAGAGCGGCCTTAGCATTGAAGTGCGCGGAGACAACTATGAGCGCCTGGGGCGCATCGCGAACCGGCTGGTGAAGGCGCTCAACGGCCTACGGCGCGACGACGGTGAGCCGCTGCTTAGCGACGTGCGCAGCAGCCTGCAGGCCGGCCGTCCCCAGGTACAGCTGGAGTACGACCGCCAGCAACTGCAGCGGTTCGGGCTTAGCGCCGACCAGGTCACAAACGAAGTCCGTAACAAAATCGGCGGTTCGGTAAGCACCCAGTTCACCAGCGGCGGCGAAGACCTTGAGGTTTTCGTCGAACTGCTGATGACCGACAAGTCCAGCTTGAACCAGGTTCGCGAGTTGGAGATCGCAAAGGGCGTGCGGCTGCGTGACGTGCTGGCGCGCGGCGGCGAAGGCCTGCGCGTAACCGAGGGCCCCAGCGAAATCCGCCGCGTGGGCAACGAGCGCGCAGTGGTGATCACCTGCGAGCCGAACAACGTGGCGCTAAGCACCGCGCGCGGCGCCGTCGAGGAAATGCTGGCCGGAGGCGCAGTGGACCTGGAAGACGCGCAGGTCGGCTTCAGCGGCCAGGTGGAGGAAATGGAATCCAGCATCTTGAGCCTGATCCTGGCGCTCAGCCTGGCGGTGTTCCTGGTTTACGTGGTGATGGCCGTGCAGTTCGAGAGCCTGGTGGACCCGCTGATCATCATGTTCAGCGTGCCCTTCGCCGGCGTGGGCGTGGTGGTCGCCCTGTGGCTGTTCAATCTACCGGTCAGCGTGATGGTGCTGCTGGGCAGCATCGTGCTGGCGGGCATCGTGGTGAACAACGCCATCGTGCTGGTGAACTACGCCAACCAGTTGCGAGCCCGCGGCCAGAGCGCCAACGAGGCCGCATTGAACGCCAGCCGCATCCGCCTGCGCCCGATCGCCATTACCACGCTGACCACCCTGCTGGGCCTGCTGCCCATGACCGGATGGCTGGACCCGTTCCTCCCGGCCGTGCAGGCCGTGGCGGGCGGCATCGACAGCGTGCTGACCGGCGTGGTAGAGGGCATGGGGCGCGGCATGACCGCGCCGGCCAGCTGGAAGCTGATCGGCGGCTGGAAGTTCTCGCTGGCGCGCGGTGTCGGCTTCCTGGTCGGCGGCGGCGAAGGAGCCGAGGTGCGCAAGCCGCTGGCGATTACGGTGATCGCCGGCCTCACGCTCAGCACACTGCTGACACTGGTGGTGATCCCCACCCTGTGGGCCTGGGTCAACAACCTGCGAGGCCGCGCAAAGATGGCGCGGGAAGAAGATCAGTAAAGCCTGTCCGCGCAGCAACGACCCTACACAACAACAGCATTCGAAGTTGGGAAGACTCTTTGCGCCCTCGCGCCCCCGCGTGGCATATGCAGTTGCAGTCAACGGCAAAGACCACGCGAAGGCGCAAAGGGCTGAAGGGAATTCGCGAACGACTTGACCCGTCGCAGCATCTAGCAACGCCAGAACGCCAGGGCGCCATTGCCCTGGTGTAGCGGTTCACTGTCCGGCCGCCAGACAGACGAGCAACGCAAAGGCCGTGGCGTTCTTTGCGTCCAGGCGTTGGGCTGTTGTACGCGCGGACAGGAATGTCCGCGCCACTGAATGCAGAACCGCGCCGCCGCACAGGCCCGTTAAGAATTCAGAAGGGGCGAAATGCAATTCGCTGTTGAGCCGGCTCCGGCCGTCGTGCGGGGCCGATTCTGCGGCAACGCATCCGCTACTCGCCTATTGGCCGATCTGCATCTGCTGCGGGTTCACGAACTGCTTGCGCACTACCCAGGTGCCGGCGATCAGGTCGTGCAGCGCGCGTTTCTGCGGGTGGAAGCCCGCCCAGAAGTAGCCGATCAGGCACAGGCAGCTTGAAAGGATCGTCGCGAAGTAGCGCCCCGTGGCGCGCGCGAAGCTGGGGTACAGGCCGTTCTGTTCCACCACCCGCAGGCCCAGCGCCATCTTGCCGAGCGTCGCGCCCTTCTGGCTGTGCATGATGCCGTAGTAGGCCCAGCCCATCAGGATCTGCAGCAGCGAAGACAGGTTGTTCGCCAGTTGCAGGTTGGGGTCGCGGCCGGCCGCCATTTCAAGCTGGAAGCCCATCTCGAACTGCGCGGTCGGGCTGAAGCCGAAAACGCTGAGCACAACCGCCCCGATCACAAAGCTGGGAATGGTCAAAACCAGCGCATCAATGAAGTAGGCCACGAAGCGTATCCAGAAGCCGCCGAAGCACTCGGTGGGCAGCACCGGCGGCGTGGCAAACCCCTGCGGAAACTGGGGTCCGTAACCCTGCCCGTATGGCTGATAGCCCGCAGGCGGGTAGTCGCCCTGCTGCGGATAGCCCGGCTGCTGCGGGTAGCCCTGCTGTTGCGGGTAGCCGCCTTGCTGCGGGTAACCCTGTGGTGGTCCCGGCTGGTAGTTTCCGCCTGACATGCTCTCTCCCGTTCGCGGGCATGATATTCACGGTGCCGCCCGGTTGTCCGCAACAAATGTGACGGAATTTGTACTGCAGGAAACCCGCCAGTGGCGCGGACATTCCTGTCCGCGCCGGACGCGCCCTGCGCCGGAGATATCCCTGAACACGATCAGCATTCGAACTTCGCGAGGCTCTTGGCGCCTTCGCGCCTCCGCGTGGCATATGCAGTTGCAGTCAACGGCAAAGACCACGCGGGGGCGCGGGGGCGCTAAGGGATGCACGTAGTTCGCCAACCAATCGGGAAATCGCCGCGGTTGTCCCTCCCACGCGCGGACAGGAATGTCCGCGCCACTGGTCTGGCTCATTGAAAAGTGGTTATTGGCAACTTGCATTTAAAACCGGCACTTGTGGGCTGCACGAGGCATCAAACCTTCGTCCATGCTATCTTGACCTGCGTGTCCGGATTGACCGGCCGCCTTCACTCAGTCAGCATTGGGCCCGCAATGTCAAATCCCGAATCATTGGCAGAACGCTACATCAGCGCCGCCGACGCCTTCATCGAGTGCGTGCGCGATGTGCGCAACGGCCAGATGGATTTCCGTGAAGGGCCCGACGCCTGGTCGCCGCGCGACATCGCCTTCCATGTCGCCGACGTTGATTCCATGCTGGGCCTGCGCCTGCGCCGCATCCTGGGCGAGGATTACCCCCAGCTCTCCGGCCTCGACACCCAGGCCTCAGTGCGCCTGTACCGGCGCGGCCGCCTGCACGTTGAGCTGGCGCTGGACGCACTCAGCGCCTCCTGCGCCCTGAACACCGCGCTGATCGAAAAGCTGACGCCCGAAGATCTCACCCGCAAAGGCCGTCACGCCGGCGGCCACGACGTAACGGCGGCCGACCTGGCGGCCTTCATGGGCATGCACATCGAGGCCCACATCAAACAGTTGAAACGGGTGTTGAAGGCGGCGGCTCGGTAAAAAACGCAGGGACACGCTGCCGTGTGTCCCTGCCGGTTCGGCTGAAGATTTTACATCGCCTTGAGCAGCCGGTCGCAGGACTTCAGCCACTCGAGGTCCGCCTGCAGTTCGGCCTTGCGGTGCGGTTCGGTTTCCTCGGCGATTGCCTTCACAAGACGCTCGATGTCTGCGGGGTTCACGCCCTTGAGGTCGGCGATGGCCTTGGCGTCTTCGCTCAGCACTACCACCTTGTTGTGGCTGACTTCCAGGTAGCCCTGCTTGATCGCGAAGCGGTGCACCTTCTGCTCGCTGCCGGCGCCGTCCGTCACGCGCACTTCGCCGATGCCCAGACGCGCCACCATGGGCGCGTGGCCGGGCAGTATGCCCACCTCGCCGTCCCAGGCCTTGGCGGTCACGGCCGAGGCCGTGCCTGAGTAGACCGGTTTTTCCGGGCTGATGATGTCAACGTGCAGGATCTTCTGGTCGCTCATATTCGTCTGCCACGGGCGCGGCAAGCCGCGCCCCTACACTAGTTCGGGCGCAGCGGACGGCCGTCGGCATCCACGTACGTCCCGGTGTTGTTGTCTGAAAGCATCATGAAGCCGTCGATGATCGACCACCAGAGCCCCAGTCCGCAGGTCGCCCAGCCCACAAGCAACTGCGCAACACCCAGACCAACCTGGCCCGCGTACATGCGGCCGATGCCGCCGACACCGACGAAGCCTATCAGCTGCAGAATTGCCGCAGTCTGCTTCTGCTTGTCCGAGTACGGAAGACCGCTGGGGTGAACGCCGAATGGCCCGGCCTGGTTGAAACCCGGCTGGCCGCCCTGGGGCGCATAGCCGCCGGGCTGCTGGTACCCGCCCGGGGGCGGGTAGTTGCCTTGCGGTTGCTGCGGGTAGCCTTGTCCGGGAGGGGGGCTTCCTGCCATGGCACTTCTCCGTTGGGACCAGTAAGCGACGCTACTTGTTCGCCGTCGCCAGGACCTCGTCGATGCTGCCCTTCATGTAGAAGGCGTTTTCCGGCAGGTCGTCGTGCTTGCCGGCCACCAGCTCCTGGAAACTGCGGATGGTATCTTCCAGTTTCACGTAGCGGCCTTCAAGGCCCGTGAACTGCTGGGCCACGAAGAACGGCTGGCTCAGGAACTTCTCGATGCGCCGCGCGCGGTTCACGATGATCTTGTCGTCTTCGCTCAGCTCGTCCATGCCGAGAATCGCGATGATGTCCTGCAGGCTGCGGTAACGCTGCAGGATGCCCTGCACGTCGCGCGCCACCTTGTAGTGCGCCTCGCCCACCACCAGTGGGTCCAGCACGCGGCTGGTGCTGGCCAGCGGGTCCACGGCCGGGTAGATGCCCTTTTCCGAGATCTTGCGGTCCAGCACGGTCTTGGCGTCCAGGTGGCTGAAGGCCGTCGCCGGCGCCGGGTCGGTCAAGTCGTCGGCCGGCACGTAGATGGCCTGCACGGACGTAATCGAGCCGCGCTCGGTTGAGGTAATGCGCTCCTGCAAAGCACCCATCTCGGTCGCCAGGGTCGGCTGGTAACCCACCGCGCTGGGCATTCGGCCGAGAAGCGCCGACACCTCGGAACCCGCCTGGGTGAAGCGGAAGATGTTGTCCACGAACATCAGCACGTCGGTGCCGTAGGTGTCGCGGAAGTACTCGGCGTGGGTCAGGCCGGAAAGCGCCACGCGCAGGCGCGCGCCGGGCGGCTCGTTCATCTGGCCGTAGCAGAGCACGGCCTGGTCGAGCACGGTCTTGTCGCTGCCGTCTTCCTTCTTGCCGATCACGGACTCGCTCATTTCGAGCCAGAGGTCGTTGCCTTCACGGGTACGCTCGCCCACGCCGCAGAACACGGAGTAGCCGCTGTGCACGCGGGCGATGTTGTTGATCAGCTCCATGATCACGACGGTCTTGCCCACGCCCGCGCCGCCGAACAGGCCGACCTTGCCGCCCTTGGCGTAGGGCTCAAGCAGGTCAACCACCTTGATGCCTGTCTCGAAAATCTCGGTCTTGGTGCCGAGCATTTCGTAGCTGGGCGGCTTCTGGTGGATAGCGCGGCGCTCTTTGGTGGTCACCTGCGGGCGGCCGTCCACGGCGTCGCCGAGCAGGTTGAAGATGCGGCCGAGGCACTCGTCGCCGACGGGCACGGAAATCGGCGCGCCGGTGTTCTCGACGGGCTGGCCACGCACGATGCCGTCGGTGGCGTCCATGGCCACGGCGCGTACCTGGTCGCGGCCCAGGTGCTGCTGGACCTCGAGTGTGAGGTCGATGTTCTTGGAGGGGTCCTTGATCTTGAGGGCCGTGTAGATTTCCGGCACCTGCATTTCAGGGAACTGTACGTCAATGACCGGTCCGATGACCTGTACGACTTTACCCGGCTCGGGCATGTGTGCTCCTCGGCGCTCGCATTGGCTGTGAAGGGGACAGGCACCTTTTTCGCCGTGGCCCCAAAACCCCTAGGTTGAGCGACTTCTCCGGCGAAAAAGGAGCCAGTCCCCACCCCATAGGGGAGCGCGATACTAACCAGCGAAACCCCGGAGTAAAGCGCAGTTTAAGGGCCAAATTCGTGCGCAATGTCGCCACGGAAAACAGGAGCCCGGAGCGCAAGCGACGGGTTAGCGCGCTGCCCACCAGCCAGTTGCGAACACCAGGCCAAACGCCACGCTGATCACGCCGTTCACTGTGAAGAACGCGAGGTTTACGCGCGACAGGTCATTCGGCTTCACGAGCGAATGCTGGTACAGCATGCCGGCCAGCATCACGCAGGGCGCGGCCCACACCCATTCGGCCACTTCGGTGTACTGGCGGGTGTCCATGCCGCCCACGGGCGCCGGGTGCAGCAGCACCCACACGAAGGCGAAGAACAGCGCCGCGCTGGCGGCGTGCATGGCACGGCTGATCCACAACGCGCCACGACGGCCGAAGCGCGCGGGGATGGATTTCAGCCTGTGCTCGCGGTCGAACTCGTCGTCCTGCAACGCATAGATCACGTCAAAGCCCGCAACCCAGAGCAGCACCGCCCCGCCCAGCAGCCAAGGCAGCGGCTCGGTGACGGATTGCCAGCCAAGGCCATTACTGATGGCATCGTTGCCGAACAGATCCGCGCGCCAACCGTACGTCAGCCACTCGCCGCCCCTGTTGCTTATGCCGGACTTCACCAGCGCCATGCCGCGCACAGCCACCCAGGCGCCGACCGGCGCCAGGCCCAGCGACGCGCCCAGCACCAGGTGGCAGAGCCATGTGAAGCGCTTGGTCAGCGGGTACAGCAGCATCAGTGCAATCGGAATCGGCGACAGCGCGAACACCACCGGGCTGAGCGCAAAGCACGCGCCGAAGTACAACACCGCCATTACCAGCGCAAACACCCAGGCTTGCGTCAGCGTCATCGCGCCGGCGGGCAGTTCGCGCACGGCCGTGCGCGGATTGAGCGCGTCGATCTTGCGGTCAAGAATGCGGTTGACGGCCATGGCGAAGCTGCGCGCACCGACCATGCAGAGCAGGATGAGCGCGACCGTGACCCACGAAAAGTACACATGCTGGTCGAAGCTGCCGGGATAGTTGCCGGTGTCGCTGGGGCCGGGGAAGATGTACAGGTAGCCCGTCGGCACGGCGTAGGCCGCGAGCATGCCCACCATCGCGAACGGCAGGGCGAACACCGTGTGCGCCAGCTTCACGAAGCTGGCGTAGGTCTTGATCAGCTTGATCGGGCTATCCATGCTGACAGTAAAGCATTGGGGGCCACGAAAACACAAAAGCACAAAAGACTGCGCACGAAACGCGTTCCGCGATGCTTCCTTTTGTGGCCTGCTTTACTGATTGTGGCCTGCATTACTGACAACTGCAAAATGCTGTTAACCACGAAGGGCCACTAACGGCCACGAAGGACTGCCTACAACCTTGGTCAACTTGGTGGCCCTTAGTGGCCCTTCGTGGTTTATCGCAGTGCTTTTCGAGCTTCGCACTGACTTGGGCATTTGAGGTTCGTGCAGTGGTCAGTCGGAAACCGCCAGCACATAGGCCGCGTGGCTGCCGCTGATGCTGGGGGCGTTGTGCAGGATCGCCTTTGGCGCCTCGGCCTTCAACTCCACCGGCTTGCCGCCCGCCAATGGCATGAAAAACTCGCCGTTGCATAGCATCAGCACGTTGGCCGCGAACTGCACGGCCCCCGCGGCCGGCCAGGTGCCGAAGTTGCCGCGGTGGCTGACGGCCGGCACATGCAGCCCCAGCTCGGCCTGTTGCCGGTCGTTCAGGCGGGCGCAGCGCGCGCCGCCGTCACGGTTGTTAGTCACAAGATCAGGCCGGGCGGCCTCGGCCAGTTCCACGGCCAGGTTGGGCCCGCCCTGGTCGTGACGGCCGACGCGGCTGGCGGCCACGCGTGCCAGGGCGCGGCGCGGGCTGTCGTCGCGCTCCAGCACAAAGACGGCTGCTCCGTCTCCCGGCACGACGCCGCGCCGGGCGCCCCAGGGGTCGAGGCCGGGCACGTCCTGAAGCACCAGCTGGCCGGTGTGCGAGCCGAACTCGTGCAGCATGGGCGTGATCTCATCGGCGCCGCCCACCAGCAGCACGTCGGCGCGCCGCGCCTGAAGCAGGTTCACGGCCGTGTCGAGCGCGGCTTCGAAACAGATGTCCCGCTGGGCGCAGGTTAAATTCACGCCAGTGGCGTTGATGTCCAGTGCGATCTGGCTGGCCAGGATGCCGTGCACGCTGTTCATGAACTGCAGGGGGCTGGCGGACGCCTCGCCGCCCTCGATCCAGGAATCGACGAACTTCTGGGTGGGCTCCATGGCGCCGAAGCTGGTGCCGAACACCACGCCGAGTCTTGACGGGTCAAGGCTGGCCGGCTCCAGCTCCGCGTGTTTCAGTGCCTGGCGCGCGGCCACGGCGCTCATGCGCGCCAGCCGGAACATGCGCCGCAGCTTGCGGGGCTCGATCAGCCCCTCGGGCTCGGCGGGCACAGCCATGTAGGCGGGCGCATTGACCACGCTGCCGTCGAAACGCTCAAACCCGTGCAGCGCGCAGGCGTTCGAGCCCTCCAGCAACCCACGCCGGAACGCCGCGGCGTTAGGGCCGAGCGCGGAGACGACTCCGATGCCGGTTACGATGATGCTCATCGTTCGTCCCCCGACGTCGATTTTAGATTTTGGATTTTGGATTTTGGATTGATGCGTATAGCCACGACATAGCCAACAGCCGCCTTGGGGCGCCCTTCTACTTTGCCGCGCAGTTTGTTGTGCAGGTCGTACTTCAATCCAAAATCCAAAATCGAAAATCCTAAATCGTCACACCCTCGGTGCCGGGTTCATGATCCGATGCGTTGCGCCCCTGACGCTGGGCACGCTGAAGTTAATCACGATTCCCAGTGGCAGGCCGGAAACCCGTAGCAGCGTCTGCACTTCCTGGTCATGGAACAGCGTCATGTTCTCCACGCTTAGCACGCGCACGGCGGCGAGGCCGTCCACCACCAGGTCGATCACGGCGCCTTTGTCCACCCGGTGCTGGCCGTAGATGATCGGCACCGCGATGTCGCGCTGCACCTTGCGACCGGCCTGTTCCAGCTCATAGGCCAGGCAGCTCAAGTAGGTGAGCGCCGGCAGGCTGCGGCCAAGCGCATCGTGCACTCGCTGCGCGGCGATGAACACCTGCTCGAACAGCCAGTTCAACTGTTGTTGACGCTGCGGGTCCATCAGACAGCCTCCGTGAAAACGAGAGCCGCGTTGTTGCCGCCGAAGCCGAAGCTGTTGGAAAGCACATGGTGCAGGCCCTGCGCCGGCTGGTTCACCGTGACCAGGTCCAACTTCGCTTCTTCAAGCGGCACGCGCACACCCAGGTTGGCTGGCAGGAGCTTGTGCCGCAGCGCCCACACCGAAACCACCGCCTCGATGCCGCCGGCCGCCGCGAGCGTATGCCCGAAGAAGCGCTTGGTGCTGCTGACCGGCACCGCGCCTTCGCCGAACAGGCTGCTGATCGCGCGCGCCTCCGTGCGGTCGTTGTCCAGCGTGGCAGTACCGTGGGCGTTGATGTAGCCGATGTCTGACGGCCGCAACCCCGCCAGTTCAAGCGCCTCCCGCATGGCGGCGATGGCGCCTTTGCCCTCGGGATGGGGCGCCGTCAGGTGGTGCGCGTCGCAGGAGTGGCCGTAGCCGCTCAGCCACGCCAGCACCCGCGCGCCGCGCGCCTTGGCGTGCGCGGCTGACTCCAGCACCAGCATGCCGGCGCCCTCACCCACCATCATGCCCTGGCGCTCGCGGTCAAAGGGGCGCGGGCCGTCCGGGCTCACCACCTTCAGGCTGCAGAAACCGTTGAAGGCGATGCGCGACAGGCTGTCCGCGCCACCCGCCAGCATCACCTCGCAGCGCCCCGCGCGGATCGCGTCCGCCGCCAGGCCGATGGCGTTGGCCGCGCTGCTGCATGCGGTCATGAAACTGAGCGTCGGGCCGCGCAGGCCGAAGGCTTCGGCTAGCCGGTCCAGCGTGTTGGCGCCCTCGTGCACGAACGCGCCGCGCATGTCCACTTTTTCGGGGTTGCCGGCGTTGGCGCGTCTGCGCGCTTCTATATAGAGGGCTTCGCTGGTGAGCGTGCCGCACACGCTCTGGCCCACATACGCGCCGAACGCTTGCAGCGAGGGCAGGCCTGCCTGCCCAACGGCCTCGGCGGCGGCTACCAGGGCCAGCGCGTCCGAGCGCGACAGGCGCTTGCGTAAATACGGCGTCAGGCCGGGTACGTTGTCCAGGTCCGCTTCCAGGTCGCCGCGGTACTGGCCGACCGGAAAGTCGCCCAGGCTGGACTGCCACAGGCCCAGCGCGCCCACGCCCTCGCGCCCTTCTCGCAGGGCCTGGTCCATGGTGGGCAGCCCACGGCCGCAGGCGCCGATGACGCCGAGGCCGGTAATCGCGACAAGCTCAAGTGGCTGCTGAGTCATAGGCGGCGATGCGAAATTCTCGTCAAAGGTTAGCTGCAACCCAGTACAAACGCGAGCATGCGGGCGGCGCGTCCCTGCGCCGTCCCGCTGCTCACAACAGGCTAGTTCTTGCGGTTTTCCTGCACGAAACGGGCCAGGCTGCTGAGCGTGGCGAAGGCCTGCTTGCCGACCTCGGACGACTCGATGCGCGCGCCGTAGGTCTTCTCCATCAGCATCACCAGCTCCAGCGCGTCCACGCTGTCGAGCCCGAGCCCTTCGCCGAACAGCGGCGCATCGGGGTCCACCTTGCTGGCGTCCACGTCTTCGAGGTTCAGGTGTTCGATAATCAGGGTTTTCAGTTCGTCTACCAGGGCTTCCACTTTTCCGCTTCCTTGCTTGCTGCCGCCCCACGACCGGAAGCGCCCTACTCGACGCCCGGCAAGCCAGCTAATATACGCACCCTCGGCGCGAAGTGTAAAGCGCCCGCACAGGAGGCAGGTTTGGCAGGCATCGCACTGGTTACAGGGGCATCCCGGGGCATCGGACGCGCCGTGGCAAAACGCCTGGCGGCCGACGGCTATCGGGTGTGGGTCAACTACGGGCGCGGCAAGGCCGAGGCCGAAAGCCTGTGCGCGGAGATCGAGTCCGCGGGCGGCAGCGCCATCCCGGTGGGCTTTAACGTGGCGGATGGCGAGGCCGTACGGGCCGCGCTCGAGCCGCTGATCGAGGCCGAGGGCGCGCCCGACGTGGTGGTCAGCAACGCCGGCATCACCCGCGACGGGCTGTTCGCCATGACCAGCGAAGAAGAATGGTCCAGCGTGATCGACACCAACCTGGGCGGCTTCTACCACATAACCAAGGCCTGCCTGCGCGGCATGCTGCGGCGCCGCAGCGGGCGGATCATTGCGATTTCAAGCGTTTCCGGCCAGGCGGGCAACGCCGGCCAGGTCAACTACTCCGCCAGCAAGGCGGGTTTGATCGGCGCGTGCAAGGCGCTCGCCAAGGAGATCGCCAGCCGCAAGATCACTGTCAACGTGGTCGCGCCCGGCTTCATTGAGACCGACATGGTGAAAGACCTGCCCAGGGAAGAGCTGTCCAAGGCCGTGCCCCTGGGTCGTTTCGGCACGGCGGAGGAGATCGCCGCGGCGGTAAGCTTTCTCGCCAGCGACCAGGCCGGCTACATCACCGGCCAGGTGCTGGGCGTCAACGGCGGGATGTACATGTAAAGGAAGGGTCTAGGGCCTGGGGGTTAGGGGTTATGGAAAACCCCAAGCCCCAAGCCCCAAGCCCCAAGCCCTATGACGGAACGTGTGTTCATCACCGGCCTGGCCGCGGTCTCCTGCCTTGGCAACTCCCTGGGCGAGATCGAGGCCGCCTTGCGCGAGGGGCGCAGCGGCGTGGTGCTGGACCCGCGACGCCGCGAGCTCGGCTTTCGCTCGGCACTGACGGGCGCGGTCAACGGCTTTGACCCCAAGTCGCGCCTGGACCGCAAGGCGCGCAAGAGCATGCACGAGAGCGCGCAGTGGTGCGCGTTCTCGGCCTTCGAGGCGATCGAGCACGCGGGCCTTGACCTGTCAAGCCTGCGCAGCCCGCGCGTGGGCCTGATCATCGGCAACGACAGCACCAGCCAGCCCAACGTAGAGGTCGCCGACGCCGTGCGGCGCGACGGCACCACACAGCAGCTCGGCAGCGGCTACATCTTCCAGTGCATGAACAGCACCGCGACCATGAACCTCAATGCGCTGCTCGGCACACAGGGCGCGGCATGGACGCTGGCCGCCGCCTGCGCCAGCGGCGCGCACGCGGTGGGGCAGGGCTTCACTCTGATCCGCGCCGGCTTGCAGGACGTGGTGATCACCGGCGGCATGCAGGAGATCAACTGGGAGAGCATGGCAAGCTTTGACGCGCTCGGCACCTTCAGCAAGCGTGAAGACGCGCCGCGCCAGGCCAGCCGGCCATTTGACAGGTCAAGAGACGGCCTGGTGCCCAGCGGTGGCGCGGCGGCGCTGATCCTGGAAAGCGAAAGCCACCTGAAGGCCCGCGGCGGCAGGCCATTGGCCGAGTTGATCGGCTACGGCTTCAGCAGCGACGGCGAGCACCTGACCCTGCCCAGCGGCGACGGCGCGCGACGCGCCATGCGCATGGCGCTCGGTCACGCCGAGCTTCAGCCCGGCGCGATCGACTACATCAACGCCCACGCGACCAGCACATTGATCGGCGACGCCAAGGAGGCCGAGGCCATCCGCGACGTGTTCGGCGAGCACACGCCCGTCAGCAGCACCAAGGGCATGACCGGCCACGAGTGCTGGATGAGCGGAGCTTCCGAGATCCTGTACAGCGCCCTGATGCTGCAGGCCGGCTTCATCGCCCCGAACCTGAACTTCGAGGCGCAGGATGAGGGCGCGGCGAAGATCAACGTGGTCGCCCGCACGCTCGAGCGGCCGCTGCAACGCGTGCTGGTAAACAGCTTCGGCTTCGGCGGCACCAACGCCTCGGTGGTGCTGGCCCGCGTTTAGCCGCGCGCTTGCGCTTGCGGCTCTTGTTCCTTCTGATGTGCGCGTGAGTTACTCGACCATCATTGTCGGTTCCGGCATCAGCGGCCTGAGCGCCGCCGTGGTGCTTGCCATGCACGGGCGCAGGCCGCTGGTGCTGGAGGCTCACAACGTGGCGGGCGGCTGCATGCAGATGTTCCAGCGCCGGGGGCCCTTCGGCGCGTGCCGCTTCGACACCGGCGTGCACTACGTGGGCTCGCTGTACCCGGGGCAGGTCATGTGGCGGCTGCTGCGTTACATGGGTCTCGACGTGTCAACCCAGCCGCTGGACCCTGACTGCTTCGACCGAATCAGCCTGCCTTCCGGCGAATTCTGCGTGCCGGTCGGCTGGGACAAGCTGGCCGATGCGCTGAAGCAGGCCTGCCCGGGGGAAGAGGCCGCCATCGACGCCTACGTGGCCCGCATGCGCGCCGTGGAGGCCGCGCTGAACTGGCACTCCCTGAACCCCGACGCCGAGGGCGCTTACGACCGCGATCTGTACGAGACCAGCCTGGAGAAGTTTCTTCAGCGCCTGGGTGTCAGCCCCCGCCTGCGCGCTCTGCTCTGCGCGCAGTCGTCTCTCTATGCCGTGCCCGCGGCCGACGTACCTCTGGCCATCCACGCGGCCGTGGTGGGCAGCGCCGTGGAGGGCCCGCACTACATCATGGGCGGCGGCGACGCGATCACCCGCCCGCTGGTCAAGCGCTTGCGCGAGCTGGGCGGCGAGCTGCGCCTGCGCGCGCCGGCCAAACGCGTGCTGGTTGAGGGCGAGCAGGCGGCCGGCGTTGAGTTGGAAAGCGGCGAAGTGCTGCGCGCGGACGAAGTGATCCTGGCCGTGCACCCGCGGGTGGCCGTGAAGCTGCTGCCCGAAAATGCCTACCGTAAGGCCCTGCGCGAGCGCATGGCCGAGGCGCCGGAGTGCGTGGGCGCCTTTGTGGTCTACGGCACGGTCAATCCGCAGGCCGATCTGAGCGGCGTAAGCGGCCGAAACCATTACCTGCTGCGCAGCGACGACCCGGACTGCTTCTATCAGCCGGTGATGGACGGCCCAGCCGACGCGATCCTGAATCTGCCGCCGACGGGCGGCGGCCATCAGCTGTTCAGCGCCATGGGCAGCGCGCGCTGGGAGTGGTTCGAGCCCTGGCAGCACAGCCGCACGCTCAAGCGGGATGCGGCATACCAAGCGCTGAAGGACAAGCTGGCCGGCAACATCGTTGCGATGATCGAGCAGCGCTTGCCGCAGTTGAAGGGCCGGCTGCACGTTGTTGACGCGTCAACACCGTTGACCCTTCGCGACTACGCGGGCTACCCGCGCGGCGGCATCTACGGCGTGCAGCCCAGCCTCAGCGCGCAGGGCCGTTTCGGTGTGCGCCGCCGCACGCGCTATCGCGGCCTGTACGTCACAGGCGCGGGCACCGGCACGCCTGGCATCCTGGGCGCCTGCGTAACCGGTTTCGGCGTGGCGGGCAGCATGCTCGGCACCGAGCAGCTGATCCGCGAAGTGAAAGCCGCCACAGAACCGCCTGTTAAAGAGGAAGGCGCATGATCACCGTAAGCCGGCTGGTTACCTGTGAAAAAGTCGGGGCGAGGAGGCCCCACTCGCTATGGCGAGTCCGCCGCGCCTGGAGATCACCTCCAGAGCAACTGGGTATCTATGTTGAATTCCACCGGCCCGACGAAACGCAGGAGTTCGATTGGTTCCTGCGGATCTGGCGTGGTTCAAACGTCGTGGTAGATACGGAAGTCGAGATGGAGCTCGGTGCCGGCCGGTTTGTGGAGAGCACTTACAATTTCAGCTTGCTGCAGGCGGAAGCCAAGACCTACCGCATTGAGGTTGTGCTCGATGGTGTTCCCGTCGCGTCAACTGTGATAGACTTTGGCGATCCGGAGGCTTTGCCGTGAAGATCAAGTCGATCAAGGGATCCGTCACGCGCTACCCTTCCAGTGGAAAGCCGGCAACTCGCAAGACTACGCCGCGCTGGAAGGAGTACAACTCGGACACCGAGGCCGCCAAGCCCAAGCGCAAGCGGCGCAAGGCTTCCTGATTCAACCTTTCGCGCGTGATGGCTGGCGCTTGGCGCGCCTTGCCTTCACAATCCTCCCGTCATGCGCGGACCCTTTGAGCAACTGTTCGACTTCCTGAACCGGCGACCGCTGGCGCTGCCGATCGTCGTTGTTCTGCTGCTGGCCGCGGCCGTGGTCGGCGCCCTGCGCATCGACTTCGAGGAAGACGTGTTCGCCCTGCTGCCGCGCGACGAGCCGCTGGTGTCCGAGGCGCAGCTCGCGATCAAGCGTTATCGCGGGCTTGAGCGCATCGTTGTCGCGCTCGAAAGTGACGAGCCCGCGAAGCTGGCTGCAGCCGTGGACCAGGCCGACGCCGCGCTGCGCAAACTGGAGGGCATCCGCGAGGTTGTCTCGCGCATCGACCAGGCCGCGCAGCAGGACATCGCCGAGTTGTACATGAGCAAGCCCGGCGACCCGGGCAAAACGCCGCTGCTGTTCGACGAGGCCATGCAAGCGCAGGTCGAGGCGCGGCTCAACGCTGACTGGTACCGCAAGGCGCTGCAGGCCTACGTGGACGGCCAGGCCGGCGCCGAGGGAATCAAGATCGTCAAGACCTTCCCGGCCGATCCGTTCGGGTTTGACGAGCTGACCCTGCGCCGCTTCGAGAAGCTGAACAGCGGCTTCGCCGGCAAGTCCGACGCGCAAGGCCGCATCCTCAGCGCCGACGGCCGGCTGGCGATCCTATTGGTGGAAGCCGACTTTCCATCCAGCAACACCGGCAAAGGCCGCGCGCTGATGCACGCGCTGGACGACGCGCTGGCGCAGCTGCCGGAAGGCGTCACGCCACACGTGATCGGCGCGCACCGCAGCAGCGTGGACAACGCCGAGGTTCTGCGCACGGACATGCACTTGACCATTGCGACCTCGGTGATCGCGATCCTGTTGTTGTTCCTGCTCGCGTTCCGGGCACTGACGCCGATCCTGGTCACGCTGCTCAGCGTGGGCTTCGGCTTCGCCATGGCGCTGGGCTCGCAGGGCCTGGTGCATGGCGAGCTGTCGGCCATCACGGCCGGCTTCGCCGCGGTGCTGCTGGGCATCGCGGTCGATTACGGCATCCACCTCGTCACCACCTACGGCAGCCTCGATGGCGAACGCGAAGAGCGCGCGCGGCTGGCGATCCGACACGTAGGCCGCCCGGGTTTTGTGGCGATGCTGACCACTGTCGCGGCCGTGGCGATGCTGCGCTTTTCCGAGTTCGACGGCCTGCACCAGCTTGCGGAGATGGCGGTGGCGGGCATCGCGGGCTCGCTGGCGTTCGCGTTCACGGCCGGCCCGCAACTGTTGCGGCGCATGGGGCCGAAGCCGCGAGCCGCGCTGGCGATCTCGGGGGCGGTGGGTGCGTTGCAGCGCGGGCGGCGGCGGCTGCGTTGGCCGCTGCTTGGCGTGATCGGTGCGATCACGCTGGTGCTGGCGGCGTTCGTGCCATCGGTGGGTTTCGACGGCGACGTGCTGAACCTGGACGGCAAGAGCGAGCAGACGCGGGCCTCGGAAACCCTGGTGGCGCAGACCTTCGGCCAGGAGACCCTGAGCCGTACCCTGGTGGTAGTGGGGGGCGTTGATCTCGAGCAGGCCCTGCGCCAGAACGACCTGGCGGCCCACGACCTGCACGCCATGGGGGCGAAGTACGAGAGCGCCGCCTGGGTGCTGCCCGCGCTGCAGACGCAGCAGGACAACGTGGCACGCTGGCGCCGCTTCTGGAGCGAACAACGCATCGAGCAGGTACGCAAACTGGTGACCGAGACCGGCGTGCCGCACCCCAACCAGCCGGGCCAGCTGTTAAAGATGAAGGAAAGCAGGCTGCAGGCGTTCTTCGACAAGTTGAAGCTGACCCAGGAGCCGCAGCCGCTGGATGCCGCGAAGCTGAAAGAGCGCCCGGTGTGGCTGCTGCTGGGAAACTTCATCAGTGAGCAGGACGGGCGCTGGTACATCGGCACCACCGCGCAACTTGACGCGTCAAGAATGGGCGAGCTGAAGGCGCGCCAGCCCGCGGCGGTGGTGCTGAACAAGGCGGCGTTTGTCGGCCGTATGGTCCAGTTCATCCAGCACGACCTGCTGTACGTGGGCGGGATCAGCCTGCTGCTGGTGCTGGTGGTGCTGTGGCTGACCTTCCGCAACCCGCGCGAAGTTGCGATCGCGCTGGTGCCCGTGGCCGGCGGCATGGCCTGGACGCTGGGCCTGATGGCGCTGCTCGGCATCCCGTTCAACATCATCAACACGCTGGTCACGGTGTTCATCGCGGGGCTGGGCATCGATTACGGCATCTTCTTCGTGCAGACCTACCGGGGCTCGGATTCGCGCGAGCACGCTGACGAACGCCTGAAACACGCGGGCGCGGGCGTGCTGGTTGCGGCCTTGACCACGCTGTTCGGTTTCGGCTCACTGGCGCTGGCGCAGCACCCGGCGCTGTTCAGTGTGGGCGTGACCACGGCGCTGGGCGTGACCAGCGCGCTGGTGTTGACCCTGGCCGTGGTGCCGACGCTGCTGGAGATTCGAGGCAGGCATGAGAGTTAGCGCGATCATCATGTTGGCGTTGCTGCTGGCCGCGTGCGCCGAGACGGACCCCTACAAGCGGCTGGAGCCTGCGCCCACGCCGGGCCTGGACGCGGCGGCCGTGGCGGACGCCTTCAACGCCCGCTGGCCGGAGCAGTTCAAGTGCGTGCAGACCGTGACGCTGGACTTCCGCGTCACCACCCGCACGCTGATGGGCTACCTGATCGTGCAGCGCCCCGGCCGATTCCGCCTGCAGGGCATGTCCGAGCAGGGTTTAAAACTGTTCGACATCGCGTTTGCAGACGGCAGGCTCATTCGCATCTTCGCGGCGGAGGAGTTCGACCAGGCGGTGCTCGAGAACATCGCGCGCGACATCGAGCGCGTGTTCCTGCTGGACGCCGAGTTTGCCGAAAGCCGCACCACGCTTAGCGCCGGCGGCCTTGCCTTCAACCAGGCCGAAGTGCGCGAAGGCGAAAGCGGCGCGCGCGCGAACATCCTGGGCAAACACGGCGAGCTGCAACTGCGCCTGGCCGGCGATCCGCCGAGCGTTGACTGGTACGACTTCCGGCAGAGCGACCGCAGCCTGTACCGCGTTGACCAGTACGAGTGGAAGGACTTCGACGGTGCGTTGCTGCCATCCGTGATCGTGCTGCGCGAGCGCGGCGTGCAATCCAAGGGCCCGCCATACAAGTTGACCATCGCGATCTCCGAGTTCACGGTGCGCGATCGGCCCTGGCCCGACAAGACCTTCCAGGCCAAGGAGGGCGGATGAACCTGGCCGCTGACCTCAACGCCGCCACGCTTTCATTCGAAGCCGGCACGGCGCGCCTGCGCTTCTCCGGCGCGGAAGAGTTCTTCAAGGGGCACTTTCCTGAAGGGCCGGTGCTGCCGGCCGTGGTGCAGGTGGCGGCCGCGGTGCACTTTGCGGGGCGGTTGATCGGGCGGCCGGTGCGGCTGGCCGAGGTTACGCGCGCCAAGTTCATGAACCCGACGGGCCCGGGGCGCGAGCTTGAGCTGAGCGTTAGTGTTGAGCCGGCCGAGGAAGGGCGCAGCCGGGTAAAGGCGCTGCTGCGTGACGGCGACAAGGCAGTGGCTGAGTTGACCTTGCGCGTGCTGTAGGGGTCGCCCCATGTGGCGGCCCGGGCGGCTATGCCACGCGTTCCGCGACGAACTGGTAGAGCTGCTCGAGCCTGCGGATCTTGCGGGCGGCGCCTTCTTCAACCTTGAAGCCGAAGCTCTTCTCGAGTGCCACCACCAGGTCGATGGCGTCCAGGCTGTCCAGGCCGAGGTCGTCGTAAAGGTCGCTGGCGGGCGAGATTCGTGCGGGGTCCAGCTCGAACTCTTCGGCCACGATTTGATCTACTTGTTTGCGGATGCTGTCCGTCGTCATGTTTATACTGCCGCGCCTTGACGCGGAACTGGTGCTCGAGCGACCCCGTGAATATACCTATTCTGCGCCTCTGCCGGGGCGCAGCGCAAGTGGGTAAAAGGGCCTGAAATGGCGGACACAAGCGATCCGGAATACTCATACCCGCCGCCCTCCAACCCGGTGATGAATGTCCTGCGCTCGGTGTGCGCCTACGGGCTGCTGGGCGCGCAACTGGCCTTCTTTCTGTTCGTGCTTGAGTTGCCGTACTGGCTGGCGGACCGGTTTTTCGTGAAGCATCGCGGCGACGCCTTCTATGCCGGCCAGCGCCGCATTGCCCGCTGGTTCTTCCGGCTGTATCCGTTCGGCCAGCAGCGCCGCATCAACGCGCGGCGGCAGGCGTTCCCGCAGCCATGCGTAATCGTGTGCAATCACCAGTCGATCCTCGACATCCTGATGGCGTTGATGCTGCCCGTGAACGCCCGTTGGATGATCAAAGGTTGGCCCTTCAAGTATCCGCTGATGGGCGAGCTCAACAAGCTGGCCCGCCACATCCAGGTCGATGACGAAGGCGACGAGTCCGACCCCGACCGCCCGCGTGGCTTCGACACCGCGCTCAACTGGCTGAAAGACGGCGTCAGCATCCTGGTCTTTCCGGAAGGCAGCCGCAGCCCTGACGGCCGCCTGCGCCGCTTCAAGAACGGCGCCTTCGTGCTGGCCATGGATGCGCAGGTGCCGATCGTGCCCGTAGTGATCGACGGCACGGGCGCTTGCGTGCGCAAGGGCAGCCCGCTGGTGCACCACCCGGACACCGTCATCAAGGTGCTTGAGCCCATCCCCACTAAGGGCCTGTCCGACCCGCGCGAAGCATCCGAGCTCAAGCAGCGCGTGCACGCCCTGATGAAGGCCGAACTGGCGGGCATGCGCGGCGCGAAGCGTCCGTCGTTCCCGCGCGTGCACGGCTGGGTCACGAGACTGGGCATGGCGGGGATGGCGCTGCTGATCGCGCTGGCGGTCGGGACATCTATCTATGTGCAGAACTGGTGCATCGCTGAGCCGCCGAGCTACGGGGGCAGCCGCGAGCTGGCGAAGCAGGAAGTTGTCGAACGAACCATGCAGAACCATCCGGTCAAGCAGTTCGGCAACAACTGGCGCCGCGAGCGTAACGGTCTGCACGAGCTGGGGCTTACCGGCAACCCGTGGGAGCGTGGCTACGCCAACGCCTTCCTGAGCCGCGACCTTACCGACAAGCAGGAGAAGCTGCTGCTCGAGAAGGTGGACGAGTTCGTACCCAACCCGGCCGCGTTCTGGGTCGTGAAGCAGCTGGTGGCGATCAACAACCGTGAACTGCCGCGCCACGTGACCGAGGCCGAGCAGCTGGAAATTCTGGGCCTCGCGGAAGGCAGCATCGACCACCACCCCGATGAAGCGCCGCTCTACCACCGCATTCTCAACTACCACGCCGCCCACGACATCAGCCACATCTTCATCGACCACCCTCTCGTCAACACCAGCGACTTCGTGGGCTGTACGGCGTTCGCTGCCTGGGGCGACGCGACCGCCGGCGGCGACCTGTACGTCGCCCGCAACTTCGACTTCGAGGCCGGCGAGGTGTTCGACGTGGACAAGGCGGTGGTCTACGTGTGGCCCGAACAAGGCCACGCCTACGTTCACGTCGCCTGGGCCGGCATGGCAGGCGCTGTGACCGGCATGAACGACGCGGGCCTGAGCGTGCACGTGAACGCCGCGCGCACCAGCGAAGTCGGCTTCGGGCGCATGGGCACGCCGGTTTCGCTGCTGATGCGACGTGTGCTGCAGGAGTGCGAGACCATCGAGCAAGCGTTTGCGCTGATTGAAAGGACCCAGGTGTTCGTCAGCGACACCTACCTGGTCGCCACACGCAAAGACGGCCGCGCGGTGGTGATCGAAAAGTCGCCGGGTCACTGCGCCATGCGCGAGGCCGACCAGCCGGGGCGCATCCTGCAGACCAACCACATGCTGACCGAGCCGCTGAAGGACGACCCGATTAACCGCGAGCAGGTCGAGCGCGCCACCACCACCTACCGCTACGAGCGGCTGAACGAGCTGGTCGAGCGCAAGCTGGGGACGATCGACAAGCAGGCTTGCCTTGAGATCCTTCGCGACAAGAAAGGCCGCGGCGATAAAGAGCTGGGGCTGGGCAACCGCAATGCCATCGACGCCGGCATCTGCGCCCACAGCGTGATCACCAACGTCACCACCGGCGAGATGTGGGTCTCGACTGCGCCGCACACCTGGGGCGAGTACGTTTACGTTCCCGTGCAGCGCATGTTGTCGAGCCAACCAGGAGCGGCGCTGCGCCTGGGTATCGACCGCAGCTCCAACCTTCCGCGCGACGCGCGCTCCCCGGAGTCAGAGGACCTGCTGGAGTTCCACAAACAGGTGCTGTTCGCCCGCGCGGCGCTGGACGATAAGGACGAGAAGAAAGCCGAGCCGCTGGTGCGCACCCTCGCGAACCTCAATCCGCGCTCCTTCGAGACATCCTACTACCAGGCCCGGTTGTTGTTCCTGCAGGGCAAGTTCGCTGATGCAGAAAGGAAGTTCGAGGAGGCACTGGACCGCGACCCACACTATGAGGCCGTCCGGGAACACATCAGGCAGTGGCTGCAGAAAGCCAAAGACGAGCAGGGATGATACGCCTCGGGTAGCTCGACTCAAACCAAGAGCCGGTCTTGCGACCGGCTCTTTCCTCAAGGGGCATAGGCTGCGGAGGGGCTACAGCCCGAGGCTGCGTCTGCTAGCTCTTCGGCTCCTGCTCTTCCTTGCTCTCGTCTTTGCCTTCTTCGGTCGGGTCCTCACCGTTCGTGGGGACCTTCTTGGCCACCTTCTTGGGTGGCTTGTCAACCTTTTCGTACTTTTTGGAGCCACCGGCTCCGGTACCGTTCGCTCACGGAGGGACCGGCTGGGAAGGCTGCGCGGGTCCGGGCTGATTGGGATTCTTCGGCTCGACGGGCGGGCGCATCAAGCGGTAAAAATACTCGCGCCACTGGTCGAAGCTTTCAGCCACGGAAGCCGCGCGGTCCGCATGGCCGTTGATCACGTCCGGGTTCAACTCGCTGAAATCAAAGTAAGCAATCTCGACTTCCCCGACCATCTTTACGATTGCCGCGCCTTCCAGCTTTTCGTTGCCGATTGCCGTGCGTAACCAAGTTACCACACAGTCAGTACAGGCCGGGTTTTCAAGCAGCTTCTCCAGCTTGCCGGGCAGCTTGTTCTGCAGGTAGGCGCGCTCGGCTGCCTGGGTGAACTGGCGGGTTTGAATGTCGGGATCGAGGGCCATCATCACAGCCTGGCTGCGCGCCTCGCTGCTCCAGTCGGGCAGGCTGACGCGTTTGGCCTTGGGCTGTCCAAACTCCTTCCCGAACTCAACCTCGGACTCGTAGCCGCTGGTTTCGTCAAGCAGCAGCGAGCCGAAAGTCTCGTGGGTGATCGTGGTGAAGCCCGTCGCTTTTGTAACGTTCAGGCCGCGGCGCTTGCGCTCGATGATGGCGGTGCCGCTCATGACGAACAGTGAGTATTCGTCGCACTTCACTTCAAGCGAACTACCGCCATGACTATGGCCGCGGTCCAACGCAATCTGCCCCTTGTCGCCGCCTTCAAGCGTCAGGCTACTGCTGGAATCCAGCACCACCTGGGTGTCCTTGCCCAGCGTCACGTCGCCGCCCGGCAATTGCAGCAGTACCACCGCTCCATACTTGGTACGGATACGGTCGCCGCAGAACACTTGCTGGTCCTTGTCTTGCAGGCGCGTGCTGCTGCCGTCCTCATTGATCAGTTCGGCGCGTCCTGACATAACTAGCAGCTTGCCCGCAACCTCACGCGTATCCGGTACGGCGCTGGTTTTGCCGCCCTCCGGTGTTTTGGGCTTCGGCTGCTCTACCGTGTCCTCGGGCTGGGGCTGTGCCGGTTCAGGCTCGTGCTTGACGACGTCTTCTGGCCGGGGATCAGGGTGCTGGGTCTCTTTGGGTGGGGCCGGCTGCTCGGGCTCACTCTTCGGCAGCGGGGGCAATGGCGCGGGCGCAGCTTCGTTGTCTTTGCCGCCCGGAGTCTCTACACTTGAACCTTCAGGCCGAACGGTATCGCCATCAGGCGTCTTCCGTTCGTTTGATCCGAGCGGCTGAGGGGTGGGAGAGTCGGTGCGGTGTAACTCTCCCCTGTCGGGAACTCCCCGACGCCCCTCAGCCACTGCTTTTCCGTCTTCTGGCAGGGCCTGAGTGCCGATGCCTGCGCGCGCGAAAGCGCCGCTGAACACTCCAACCGCGAGCATGACCGCTGCCGCCGCGCTGACCGCAGCAATGAGCGCATAGATTCGCACCGTGCGGCGCGCGGGACCGGTCGTCGCAAAGAGGCGGCCGTTGTGAGCGCGCTGTTCGGGCAGGCGGACGTTTTCGATTCCGATGTCGCTGGGAACTTCAACGCCCTGCACGCGGCGCATCACGCGAGCGCCGAAGTCAACAGGCAGTGCAAGCTGCCGGAACAGGCTCTCTGTGGAGACATGGACGGCCTGCATATCTTCGAACTCAGAGCGCAGCAGCGGGTTGGCGCGCAGAATGCGGGCAAGCTGTTCGCGCTCATCGGCGGACGCAAGCCCGTCGATGGCGCGGTTCATCAGCAGTTCAGCCTGCTCTCGATTCATGCTAAAGGCCCGATTCCCCTGCGCTTACACTTCCTGTCTTGGGTGGCCCGGAATCGTCACCGCTTACAGCCCAGCCACGAATAATTTCGCATCGACACGAGAGTGAGTGTGTCATGTGTCAATGTCCGGCATCAATTCCTTCATCGCGGCGCCCAAGGATTTGCGGGCACGGTGCATGCAAACCTCTACGGCGCCAACAGATAGGCCGAGATCTTCGGCGATCTGCGGGTACTCAAGCCCCTCAAGATAGCGCTTCACCAGCACTGCACGGTAGCGTTCGGACAGCCCGGCAAGAGCCTTGTACAGCACCTCGTGGCGTTCCTGTTGCTCGGCGGACTGTAGAGGGTCAAGGCCGGTTAACTCGACGTCCATTCCGTCCGGCATGCCAGCCATTTTCCGGCGCTTGTAGTGGTCGCGGACGAGGTTGCCGGCGATGCCCATGAGCCATGACTTGAGGCGCTGGTGGTCCTTCAGGCGGGGCAGATTTTCATATCCGATGAGAAAGGTTTCCTGGGCGAGGTCCTGGGCGACGCCGACGTCGCTTATCTTGCGCAGCATGAAGCCGTAGACGAGCCGCTCAAAGCGCTTGACGACGTGCTCATAGAACGAGCTTTCGCCGCGCAGGATGCGCTTGACCAGTTCTTCGTCGGAAAGTGCCGTCATGCCAGTCTTTCCCCGACCCCCAATGCCCGAGGAAAGTCCACCAGTTGGTAGAGGGTATCACCTGATACGAACGTGCGGCGGGCAAACGAAGTTCAATGCACAACAAGCTTTACGAAAACGGGAAGGGGCTCGGTGCGTAGGCGGTTTCGCGACAGGAACAAGAGCCGCAAGCGCACCTGTCCGCCGTAGCCTTGGCGAAGGCGGGAGCGTGCGGGGATTCAGGCAGCAGAAAAGGCCAGAAGCGAACGGACTGCCTCCTGCCTACTGCTTCCTGCTTCCTGCCTCCCGCCTCCTGCCTACTGCCGCCTGCACACTGCCGCCTCAAACAACAAAGCCCTCCGCGAATGCGAAGGGCTTTGCGAGTTGCGGAAGTCAAGACTAGCGGGATAGCATTTCGACCACCAGGCGCTCGTTGGCGATCATCGGGATGTCCTTGCGCCCCGGAATCTGGATTAGCTCGCCTTCCAGCTTGTTGAAGTCCACCTTCACATAGCTGACGGAGGCGTTCTTCTGCGCGGCCGCTTCCTGCACCTGGATGTGGTTCTTGCTCTTGGTGCGGATTGCGACCTTGTCGCCGATGCTGACAGTGAAGGATGCGCGGTCTACCTTCTTGCCGTTGACCTCAACGTGGCCGTGGGCGACCAGCTGGCGGGCAGAGCGGTTGGTGGGCGCAAGACCCATGCGAAACACCATGTTGTCGAGGCGACGCTCAAGCAGTTGCATCATGTTTTCGCCAGTGTTGCCCGGCATGCGGTTGGCAATGTCGAACACTCGGCGGAAGCTGCGCTCACGCAGCTGGTAGTACAGCTTCAGCTTCTGTTTCTCGACCAGGCCGCGGTTGTAGGTGGACATCTTGCCGCGTCGGCCGTCGCGCCCGTGCTGGCCGGCCTTGTAGGGCTTGGATGCCAGGGGCGACTTGCGCGAGCCCCAGATGTTTTCCGCGAATCGGCGCGAGACTCGGTGCTTCGGTCCTGTGTAACGACCCATGACAAGAACCTCTGTTCCGGATCGGCCACCATCGGGCGCACACAGCCCGGGGTGTCGCGCGAGCTCCGGCGTCGCGCGAGCGGCCAAACAAAGGCCGGCTCTTTCGAGGCGAAGAAGATAGCGATAGCCGGTGGGTTGGCAAGCTGTCGTCTGTGGAAAAGTGGCTGGGTGTTGGTGATCTGTGTTTGGTGCACGGTGTGCTGTGCATCGTACCAAGTACTCCGGAACTCTCCTCGTCGCCAGCCACCAACAACCAACCACCTAACGAGGATCCGGCGCCTATGGTCAGTGGGCGCCGGACGTTGTGATTGGATTGTGTGGTGGGATGGTGTGATAGGCGCTGCTCTGGCGCCGCGGCAAACGCTCACGCGCTGGCCGATGAGGTGTACTTCAGGTGAAAGGGACTGACCTCCCGTTTTCGTCGTTGGTGGACCGCGACCGAGCAGCCCCGCGCCTTTTGCAAGCTCTCCGGGGGATCGCGGTCCGAATTCCGCGGCGATCTTGTCGCCTGCTCTATGCGTCGGTTGATTGCGACGCGCGGCTTGAATGTTTTCTGGCAGGAGGCAGGAAGTAGGAGGCAGGAGGCAGGAAGTAGGAGGCAAGAAGCAGGAGGCAGGAGGCAGGAAGTAGGAGGCAGGACGCAGGAGGCAGGACGTAGGACGCAGGAAGCGGGAGGCAGGAGGCGGCAGTTGGAGACAGTCCGTTCGCCTCATTCCTTTTCTGCCTACTGCCTACTGCCTCCTGCTTACTGCCTCCCGCCTCGCCTCCTGCCGCCTGAAAGCACGCGCTTGCGGCCTCTGTTCCTTCACTCCATACTCGACCCTGACCTGTCGAGGACTTCCCATGCACTTCGAAACGCGCGCCATCCATGCCGGCTATGACCCCTTCGACCACTTCGGCGCGGTGAACCCGCCCGTGTTCCTGAGCAGCACCTTCGCGCAGTCGGCCCCCGGCAAGCATCAGGGTTTTGAGTACGCGCGTTCCGGCAACCCCACGCGCAAGGCCCTTGAGGGCGTGCTGGCAAGCATCGAGGGCGGCGAGCACGCCTGCGCCTTCAGCAGCGGCCTGGGCGCCACCGACAGCATCATCAAGCTGCTCAGCGCCGGCGACCACTGCATCGTGGCCGACGACGTGTACGGAGGGACGTTCCGGATTTTCGACAAGACCTTCAAACGCTTCGGCATCGAGTTCAGCTTCGTCGATACCACCAGGCTTGAGAACGTGCGCGCGGCCTTCAAGCCCAACACCAAGATGCTGTTCCTCGAGACACCCAGCAACCCGCTGCTGAAGGTGAGCGACATCGCCGCGCTTACGGCCCTCGCCCGCGAGAAGAAGGCCATCACCGTAGTGGACAACACGTTTGCGACGCCGTACCTGCAACGGCCGCTGGAGCTGGGCGCCGACATCGTGATGCACAGCTGCACCAAGTACCTGGGCGGACACAGCGACGTGGTGATGGGCGCTGCGATCACGCGCGACGAAAAGCTGCACCAGCAGATCGCCTTCAACCAGAACGCCAGCGGCGCGGTGCCCGGCGGGCTCGACTGCTACCTGGTGCACCGCGGCATCAAGACCCTGGGCGTGCGCGTCGAGAAGTCGTGCGACAACGCCGAGCAGGTGGTCAGCTTTCTGCTTGAGCACAAACGCGTCACAAAAATCTTCTACCCCGCGCTCGAGCAGCACGTGAACCACGATGTCGCGGCCAGGCAAATGCGGCGCTTCGGGGCCATGATCAGCTTCGAGATCGACGGCAGCGTGGCCGACGGCGTGAAGGTGGTCAGCGACCGCAAGGTCTGGACGCTGGGCGAAAGCCTGGGCGGCGTCGAAAGCCTGCTGGAGCACCCGGCCAGCATGACCCACGCCAGCATCCCCAAGGAAATGCGCGCCAAGGCCGGCCTGAACGACGGGCTGATCCGCCTGAGCGTCGGCATCGAAGACCCGCGCGACCTGATTGAAGATCTGAAGAACGGGCTTGAGAGCTACTAGGATTGGGTTTGGAACAGCAAATTACCAATAACCAACTACCAATTTCCAATTGGCTGGGCGGCGCGTTTGGCTGCGCGGCTTCGCCTCTGGGCAACTGCAAAGGGCATTCAACCACGAAGGGCCACGAAGGACCACGAAGGTGCATACAGGCTACCGGTTGTTCTTCGTGGTCCTTGGTGGCCCTTCGTGGTTCAAACGCAGTTGCCTTTCGAGCGTCCGCAGGGCGCTCTCTTCTAACTGCATGGTTGAGCCGGCGTTCCAACGCCGCTGTCTCATTGGTAATTCCCTGTTCACGCCGGCCGCGAGTTCCGGAGGCCGCTCTCGATGGCTGACAAGCTGATCATCGGCTCACGCGGCAGCATGCTGGCGCTTACCCAGTCGAACTGGGTGGCTGAAGAGTTGCGGCGGTTCCACCCGGGACTGGAGGTCGAGATCGTCGAATTCAAGACCACCGGCGACGTCAACCTGGGCGCTTCACTGTCCGAGCTGGGCGGCAAGGGCGCGTTCACCAAGGAACTCGAGGACGCGCTGCTGCTGAAGAAGTGCGATCTCGCGGTGCACAGTCTGAAAGATCTGCCCACCGACTTGCCGGAGGGTCTGCGCATCGGCTGCACGCCGCCGCGCGAAACCACTGAGGACACGCTGGTGTTCGCGCAGCGCATTGGAACCATCGATGATGACTCCGACCCGCTGGCATTCCTGCTACAGGGCGCCACGGTTGGAACTTCCAGCCTGCGTCGGCGTGCCATGCTGCTCGCCATGCGCCCCGACCTCAAGGTGATCGAGTTCCGCGGGAACGTAGACACCCGCCTTGACAAGCTGGAAGACAGGAAGGCCGACGCCATCATCCTTGCCTCGGCGGGGCTGGCGCGCCTGGGCCTGCTGGACATTACCACCCGCCCGGACCGCGTGGCCTCAAGCTTCGACGCCCTGGCTTTGCGCCCGCCAGGCTGGCTGCCCGCCGTGGGGCAGGGCGCGCTTGCCGTTGAAGTTCGTACCGGGGACGAGCGCACGGTGCAATTGCTGGCGCCCTTGCACGATGCGGCCACCTTCGCCGCAACTGCGGCCGAGCGTGCCTTTCTGAACCGGCTGGGAGCGGGCTGCCAGGCGCCGGTGGCGGCACTGGCCGCGGTGCCCGAGGGCAGCACGCTGAAGCTGACCGGTCGCGTGCTGGCGCGTGACGGCTCGCAGGTGGTGGAGCTGCAGGATGAAGGCGTGATCAGCACGCCCGAAGAGCTGGGAATCCGGGTGGCTGACTGGTGCCTGTCCAACGGCGCGCAAGGGCTCGTGTAGGATCGATTCTGCGCCAGTTTTTTGGCATGTAAGCGCTTGCGGCGATCGGCGTCCTATTGGTGAGGGAACTTGGGAATTCTAGACTGTCGGGACCCCGCTTGAACCCCTCACAAGGCACGGAGTCCACCCCACAGGGAGCTTACACATGGAAAAGAAGGCCATTCTACCGGCAGTCACGATCGCTCTGCTTTCGTGCATTGCCCTGATGTTGACGGTCATCGGCGGGCTGTACGCGTACAACACGTTTGCCAATGACGCCCAGCCCGTAGCGGCCCAAAGTTCCGGCACGGACAAGGGCCCGAACTGGTCCGCCACGTCTGTCACGGTCGGCGGCGACCAGGAATTCATCGTGGTGATCAAAGAAGTCGAGAACATCTACGAGCCGGGACAGAAGGCGACGCAGATGGCGGTCTACGAAATCCGGCCGAACAGCACCGCCAAGGCGGAGTTGTTCTTCGTGGCTTCGCGCCTGCTTGAGTACGACTTCAAGCTGCCTGACCACAGCGGCGAAGACAGCAAGGGCAAGGGCTGGACGCCGTTGGGTGTGAAGAAGGCTGTTGAGCAGAAGTAGCCTTCAACCGGCGATCAACCGGCTGTCATATTCCTATCACAGGGCGTTTTCGGTACTTGCGCCGGAAACGCCCTGTGCATTACTATGGTGCTTTGAATAAGCGTGCTCATGGTTCCGGTGGAAGGTTCATCGGGGTGGGCGCGTGAAGTCCCCCAATGCCGGATCAGTTCCGGAGCGTCTGATATGCCGAACTACAAGTCATTCGACGACGTGCTCAACGAGCTGGAGATGGACGAAGATGAGCTGAAGAGGCTCGTCTCGGAAGGTCAGATTCGCGCGTTCCGCGATGACGACAAGATGAAGTTCCGCTCGGAAGACGTCCAATCCCTGAGTCGCGCGCGGCACTCGGCGCCGGGCGGCGGCGAGATCGACCTCGGTGAGACGCAGCTCGGCGGTGAAAGCCTCGAAATCATCGAGGAGGAGACCGACGAGACCCTGCTCGACCTGGGCAACCTGAGCAGCGACCAGGACTTCGAGGATACGGGCGCTACCAGCGTGCCGACCGTAGAATTGTCCGACATCGGCGAAGACCAGGATGCCACCCTCACCGAAGAGCTCGTGTTCGACGAGACTGACGAGCTCGGGGGTCTGGACTTCGGCGAAGACGACGCCGACGCGACCCAGAAAATCGAGGGAGGCCTCGACCTCAGCGATGATGACGACGTCGGCCTGCAGACGGAGCCGGTGGAAACCGGCGGCCTTGACGAACTTGACGAACTCGATGACGTCGGCGAACTAGATGACCTGGGCGGCGAAGAAGCCACCCATGACTATGCCGATACCCGTATGGCCGGCCCGCCCATGGGCATGCCGGGCGCGGTGCAGATCCAGGAGCAGGTCAAGTACGTTGAAATCGTTCCAAACGAAGGCATCGCCTGGAAGGTGCTGACCGGCCTGACTTTTCTGCTGGTGATGGTGTTGATGGTGACGCCGCCCGCTCTGGGCATTTCCTCGGGCAGCGATAACGTGCCGCTGGGCAGCTTCTGGGGCAGCATCAGCTACTCGATGTATCTCAAGGGTCCCAACCAGCAGGGTGTCATTGCCCAGAGCGCTTATGAGGCGGAAGACCCCAACAAGCGCAACGATCCTGAGCCGTTCTCGGTCAGCAACGGCGCAGACGACATCGTGTGGCCCGGCATGAAGGTCATCCGCGACTTCAACGGCTACGCCATTGACAGTGCCTCCGCAACCGGCGGGACCGGAAGCAGCGAAGAAGCCCCGGCTGAATAGCTGCTCGAGACTTGGTGTTGCACCCCGCCCGAGGCGGGGTGCTTCTCTTTTGGGCGGCTAATAGGTTTGATGAACCATCGGGTCGCTGATGTGCGGTCGCTGATAGTATTGCCAGGGTGGATCATGAACCCGACTGTGCTGTTGATCGACAAGAACATCGCCGTCACGGAGATCGTGAAGGCTCTGCTCATTCGCAACGGTTACAGCGTTGACGTGCTGCGAGCCGGGGAAGACGTGCTGGAGTACCTGGCGGAGAAACCCGTGGACATCATCGTCTCCGATGTGCAATCCGACAACGCCAACGGATTCCAGCTCGTGCGCAGCATCCGTTCTGATCCTGCCACGGCAGACATCCCGTTGGTTTACCTGACTGCGGCAGCCAGCCTGGAAGACGAGTTTGAAGCCTACCTATCCGGTGCGGACGCCTTCATCACCAAGCCATTTCGCGCCCGTGACCTGTTGGCAGCGATTGACAACGCGCTCAACCGCAAACCCATGAGCACCAGCAGTGGACGGTTGGCAGTGGTGCAGGATGTCGCAAGGGTGCTGGCCTGCGTCGCCGACGAGCGCCACCGGCTGGTGCGGCAGGCCCTGAAGCAGGCCGGTTTCGAGCTGGAGTTCGAGAGTGGGCTGGACCGCGCATTTTCCCGGGTGGACCGAGAGCGCTTCCACCTGTTGATCTGCGACATGACCAAAGACCCGGACGCCGTGCGCCAAGTGCGTGACTTCGTGTCGCATTTCGCGCTTGCAATTCCAGTTGTGTTCCTGCACGGCAAGGACCAGGCGCCGCGCATACCCGCCAACGATCCGCAGTTTGTGATGGTCCGCCTGCCGACGACGCCCGTGGAACTCGCGCAGAAGATCCGTAAGGCGATCGTCGATTTCGGCGGGCCGCCGTAGGGATTCTGGATTGGATCCGCTTGCGGAACTGCAGCCGCGGGCGAAGAGTGTGCCGGCTTTGGATTGGCGTATGGAGCATCGGCGTAGTTGAATCCAAACTCCAAAATCAAAAATCCAAAATTGTCCATGTCGTTCATCTACATCACACGCGCTGTTCCCGAGGCCGCCACCGACCTGCTGGCCAATGCTCTGCCTGACGCGCGTGTGGAGGTCAACACGCACGACCGCAACCTCAACCGCCAGGAGTTGATCGAGGCCGCGGCGGGCTGCGACGCACTGGTTTGCACCCTGGCCGACCCCATCGACGCCACACTGATCGAGGACCTGGGGCCGCAGCTCAAGGTGATCGCCACCTACGCCGTGGGCTACAACAACATCGACCTGCAGGCCGCGAAAAACCGCGGCATCGCCGTCTGCAACACGCCCGGGGTGCTGACCGACGCCACGGCCGAGGTGGCGGTGGGGCTGATGCTTGCCTGCGCGCGGCGCTTTGTCGAGGGCGACCACTTGACGCGTCAAGGCAGGTTCACGGGCTGGGCGCCACTGCTGCACCGCGGCCACGGCGTGTACGGCAAGACCGTCGGCATCGTCGGCGCCGGGCGCATCGGCAAGCGGGTGGCGGCCACCATGAAGCACGGCTTCGGCTGCCGCATCCTGTACCACTCGCGCGAAGACCACGTGGACTGGGAGAATGAGCTGGAGGCCGAGAAGGTCGAGCTGGGCGAGCTGCTGGCGCGCTCCGACTTCGTCAGCCTGCACTGCCCGCTCACGCTCGATACCCAACACCTGCTGGACGCCGACATGCTGAGGCTGATGAAGCCCACGGCAGTGCTGGTCAACACCGCGCGCGGGCCGGTGGTGGATGAGGCAGCGCTGGTGCAGGCCCTGCGCGAAAAGCGCATCGCGGCGGCGGGGCTGGACGTGTACGAGAACGAGCCCGCCTTGGCACCCGGGCTGGGCGGGCTGGAAA
The DNA here is from genome assembly GCA_020638635.1 of Planctomycetota bacterium. Taxonomy (GTDB): domain Bacteria; phylum Planctomycetota; class UBA8742; order UBA2392; family UBA2392; genus JACKID01. Next base: position 157,557 of record JACKIE010000001.1, on the reverse strand, counting down.
ACGTGCTGCTGCTGCCGCACATCGGCAGCGCCACCATGGAGACCCGCGACGAAATGGGCCGCATGTGCGCCCGCGCGGTGATTGCTGTGTTGACAGGTCAAGAGCCCGGGCACCGGGTTGTGTAGGGCCGTGCCGGCTATTCGTCGCCGGTTGCTTCCGGCCGGCTCAGATTCAGCTTCAGGTCCTTGAAGCGGATGGCGAACTCGCCCTCCGGGCTTAGCAGGATGCGGTGTTCGAACATCTCGTCCGGCGCCAGGTCCATCTCGTCGGTCAGCAGGTAATCCACGCCCTCGAAGGCGTGCTCGTCCACCGAATCCGGTTGCACACCTTCGTAGCGAATCTCCATGAAGATGTCGCCGTCCACGGTCTGCAACTTGATGATCAGCGAGAAGGTTTTCTCCACCGGGTCGAGGCGCGTACCCGCTATCTGTGAGCCCACCATCCCTTGCCCCTGGCTGACGGCGCCCAGCACCCGCACGCTGGTGGGCGCATCCGGCGCGATGTCCTCAAGATGGCGCAGGTAGACGCCCAGGTACAGCTGCGTCGTGAACTCGTCGTAGCCCCCCTCGACCCATTTGCGGTTCAGGTATCGCATTCAGCGTTTCTTGCGCAGAGGCTTGCGCGCGGCCGCCCTCGCGCGCTTGTCCTTCGCCCTGGCCGCCGGCGCGGCGGCTGCGCGTCCCAGCGCCAGCACGATCTCGAACTCTTCGGGCGTCACCGGCTGCACGGAAAGGCGCATGCCGCGCTTCGTTACCATCATGTTCGCAAGGCCCGGCGTTGCCTTCAGCGTTTCCAGTGAAACGACCGTGGGGAACTTTTCGACGAAGCGGATGTCCACCATGTACCAGGTGGGGTTGGAGGGGTCGCTCTTGGGGTCGAAGTAGTCGTGGGTCGTGTCGAAGGCGAAATGATCCGGGTAGCCGCCGCGGCTGACTTCCGCCACGCCCGCCACGCCCGTCGGCTCGGCGTTACTGGCGTAGAACAGCACGCGATCGCCAGGCCGCATGTCGTCGCGCAGGATGTTGCGCGCCTGGTAGTTGCGCACTCCCTCCCAGCATGTCTCGCCGTCGCGCTCGAGTTGCTCGATCGTGTAGGACTCAGGCTCGACCTTCATCAGCCAGCAGCGTTCGGTCATTTCTTCTTCACCCCGAACCATGCGGCGTCGGCATTGGTCGCTTCGCCCTTGGGCCACTTGCCGCGCTGGTACTCGCGCAGCAGCGTGCGGAAGTAGGGGATGCACATGGCGCAGTTGTTGCCGCAGCCGTGCTTATCCTTCAGTTGATCGACGCTGGGCTGCGCCGACTCGCGCCACAGCTTCAGCGCGTCGTCGTTGCTGACGTCGTAGCAGACACAGATGCGCGTGCCCGGTTGGCGGAAATCCCAGCTCATGCCCGCATTCTGCCAAGCTCGTGCCGGAGTGACAGTGCGGGCCGCAAACAGGACGGCCCCGACCTTGCTCGGTCGGGGCCGTGTTTGCCGGCGGGACGCCCGGGGGGAGGTGGGCGCCATCGGCCGCCGGGTTCGGTGCTAGCGTCCGCCGCGGCCGTGGCCACCACCTTGCCTCCCACCGTGACCGGTTTCGCCGCCGTCGTGGCCGTCGCGGCAGCCGCAGTCGTCCTCAACCCACACGCGTTCTTCGCGGCACTCGTAGCGGCCCGGAACGAAGGTCTGCACTTCGCGGCACTCGTAGTGCCCGGGATGGAACTTCTTGACCGACACGTAAAAGACGTTGCCGCAGTGATCGACGCGTCTCTCTTTCACGATGTCGTAGTGGCCGGGTACCCAGACGTCCTTGTGCTCGGTGATGTAGTGACCGGGGATCCACACCTTCTTCTGGACCGTGATGTAGTGGCCGCTCGGCTGCTTCTCGACTCGCTCGGGTTTACGGAATTCTTCCGAGCGGGTGGAACGGCCGGTGTTGACCTCGACCGACTTGCCGTGCCTGTTGATGTTGACCCGGACGCTCTGGGCATCCACCTGGGTTGCGCCGACGGCCCCGACCAGGGCGAAACCGGCGAGCGCTGCGAGCAGAGTTTTCATGACTGTCTCCCGTGTTAGTGCTTCAGGCCCTTCTGAAGATTAGACCCCAAACCGGGTCCACGGGTTCCATGTAAACCATTATTTTTTCAGGACTTACATGCAAAAGATTCGGCGGGCGGGTGCCGGAAATCTGGCGGATGTGTCAGGGCCAGTGGCCACTGACCACGTCAGGCCTGGTGGTTCACTTTTCCGATGTACGGCAGCGTGCGGCCTTTGTTTTCGTCGTCCATGCCGTAGCCGACCAGGAAGGTGTCGGCCTGTACGTCAAAAGCGACGTACTCGCACTCGAAGGGAATTTTGCGGCGTGCTTTCTTGTCCACCACGATCGCGTAGCGCAACGAGTTGGGCCCTTGCGCCAGCAGCGCCTCGTGCAGGTTCGAGAGCGTCAGGCCGGTGTCCACCAGGTCCTCGATCACCAGCACGTCGTAACCCGAAACGCGCGGCAGGGGGCCGGTCACCAGCAAGCGGCCGGAGGATTCGCGCCCGCTGTAGCTTGCCAGCTTCACGAACTCGAGCTCGACCTCGACACCTTTCAACTGCCTCACCAGGTCTGCGCCGAAGAAGAAACCGCCGCGCAGCACGACCAGGCACAGCAGGCGCTTGCCGGAGTAGTCGGCGCTGATCTGTACCGCCAGCTCGGCCACACGCTTCTGCACGGCTTCGGCGGAAAACAGGACAGTGTACGGCGCGGTCATCGAATTCCTGCGGCGAGATCGGCCCGCCCTACAAACCATTGATGATGTAATCGATCAGCCTGGTGCCGTCATCGATTTTTATGCCCGTCTCTTCGGCGTTACTTTCCGTCAGGGTCAGCTGCCAGCGGCTTTCCACGCCTTCGCCCCACATCATGAAGGGCACCGGGCGCTCATCGTGCTGACGCGTTTCGCAGCGAGACATTAGCGTAGGCACAACGGTCAAGCGGATGTCCTTCACCGCCTCCAGCTTTTTGGCCAAAGGCTTGAAAAAGTGCCTGTCCAGCAGCTCGATCGAGCGAACCTTACCCTTGGGGTCGCCCTGGTGGCTGTGCTCATCAGGTGCGCTGAAATGCGCGATCACCAGCTGGTTGCCCTCCAGGGCCTGCTCTGCGCTCTCGCGTATGCGGGTGATCTCTTCCGTCTCCGTGGCTTTGGTCGCCGCTTCGTCAGGATTCACGGCCGCCATGCGCCCGCTGGGGTCGCGCACGAAAGGCGATTCGCCGGGATTGATCACACGGATGCCCGTCGCCACGGCAACGCCGCGAAACAGGTCGCTGTAGCTGACCATCGCGGCATCGATACCGAAAGTTTTCTGGAAGCCGGGCACATCCACGGCCGCGCCGCCGCCCCAGATCCAGATGGCGTTGGCCGGGTTCTGCTTCAGGTCAACGCGCACGCGGTTGACTTCGTGCTTCTTCAGCACGGCCGGGGCCTCACTCATCACCTTCAACAGCAGTTCCTGCCCCGGGCCTTCAGGAAGATGCTCCGTGCGCGGAAGGTCCAGGATGTTAAAGGGGCTCACCGTGGTAAGTCCGTTGAAGTCGGTGCCATCGATGATCAGCAGGTGGTTGTGGCCGCGCCCCTGCACAAAACGGATCTTGCTCTGCTTGAAATGGCTTTCGAGGGCGCGAAGCAGCTCGCGCCCTTCTTCTTCGCTCAGGCCACCGGCCCGGGGGTCTACTACCTTGCCATCGACTTCCGTCACGAACTGCAGCCGGAAGCACCACTCTTCTTCGCCCAGCATCAAGCCGGCCGACAGTGCCTCATAGTAGCCGCGGCCAGTCAGGTATGGACCTGGAGGATAGCCCAGTAGGGTGAACAGCGCGGCCAGGGTTTCAGGGGGCTCACCTCGAGGGACTGTACGGATAGCGCCGAGCCGGCCGTGGGTGGCAAGTTTGTCGAGGGCTGGGGCGTTGGCGGCCTCAAGCGGCGTTTTGCCGCCCAGCTCCTGCAGGGGGGTATCGGCGAGACCGTCGATAAGTACCAGCAGGTAGCGCATGTTGATCCGCGGAGGTACGAGTAAGGCCGTTCGCACGGCTGTTGTCGGACAGGACGATAGTATGGGCTTCCGTTCGTGCAAACGGGCGGCGAGAAAATCATGCCCAATTCGGTCCGCCGTCTCGTAGCATAGTATTCGCGTTCCGTTGTGCGGCGGGACGAGTGCTAAGGAAGGAGCTTCATGCGAGTCGCCGCCTGTTTGTTGCTGCTTACGGCCCTGGCGCCCGCGCTTTTCGCCCAGGAAGGCCTGACGGTCGAGCTGACGCCCGTGGTCGAGGGCAAGGCCGAGCCCGGCAAAGAATACACCCTCAAGCTGCGCTTCACCGTGCCCGACGGCTTCCATGCCTACCACAGGGATAACCCGGGTTACAGCAGCCCGATCCTCGTGAAGTGGACGGAATTGGCCGGCCTGAAGTTGCTGAAGGAAACCTGGCCCGAGCCCTACAAGCACGTCGATGAAACCAGCGAGGAATGGGAACTCAGCGGCACCTTCGACATCGCCTACAACTTCGAGATACCGGCTGACGCAGCAGGCACGGTGGTGCTGCGCGGGAAGCATGACATACAATTCTGTGACGAAAACGGCTGCTTTCCCAGCGAAGGTGAGTTCTCAGTCAGCTTTGAAGTCGTCGGCACCCCTGCCCTCCAACCTGAGTTGCTGCCGCCTGAGGTAAAGGCCACACTCGGCACTGAGCCGGCCACGGCGGGCGGTACGACCGCAGTCAAGCTGGCCTTTGCCTACCCAAAGGGTTACTTCGCCGTCCACAAAGACAACCCGGGCTACTGGAATTCACCGGACGTCAAGTGGACAGTGTTTTCGGGGCTGACCCTGAAGGAAGAGTCCTGGCCAGAGCCCACCAAGCACGAGTACGACGGCTCCGAGGAGTGGGTCTTCTCCGGCGGTTTCACGATCACATACACCTTCGACGTGCCGGTTGATGCCTTGGGTGAGCTGAGCCTGAGGGCGTTATACACCATCGAGCTGTATGTCGGAGAGGATGAGCACGAGTTCAAGGGAGAGGTGAATACGACCTTGGCGGTCGAAGCCGCGCCCCCCAGCTCGGCCACAGACGAACACGGCTTTTACACCGATTTCGACTACGCCCTTGCCCAGGCCAAGGCCGAGAGCAAGCCCCTGCTGGTTGACTTCAACGGGCGCTACTGAGGGCCCTGCCGTAAAATGGAGCGTGAGGTCTTCACGCTCCGCGAAGTGGAAGAGCTGTTCAAGAGTTTCGTGATCGCGAGCGTCGTGACCGACATCGAAGACGCGAAAGCTGACGCTGTCTGGGAGAAGTACAAACCCGGCGCCGATGCCGGCGTGCCGCACTACGTGGTGCTGGACACGGAAGGCAACGTGCTGCGCCGCTGCGGCGCTACCCTGCCGGCCACGGAAAAGGCCGACCAGTTCGTCGCCTTCCTGAAGGGCGAGCCGGTTGGCGTCCAGCCCGTGGAAGCGTCCGAGCCAACCAAGGCCGCGCTGACTCAGGGGACTGACGCCTGGCCCGAAGGGCTGTACGGCCCGCCGACCGAGCCGGTGAAAAAGGGCTTCGATTTCGAAGCGAAGTTCAGCGCGGACAAGATCAAGCCGGGCGGTGAAGTGACGCTTGAGCTTCACTTCAAGCTGAAGAGCAACGACAAGGGTGAGCCCTACCACCTGCACCATCCGCAGACGCCGTCCAAGTATTCGGTCCCCCTTGTGCTCGAGTTGAAGGGCCACGAAGGACTGGTTGCCGCGGGTGAGTGGGAGTACCCGGCCTGGACCGAGCACTACGACGAAATCCTGGATGACAACAACTACTACATGCTAGGCGAAGTTGTGGTCGTGCACCGCTTCAAGGTACCCGAGGACGCCAAGCCCGGCGTGTTGCGCGCCTTTGGCCTGGCCAGCGGCCAGTATTGCGACGACATGGGTTGCACGCAGTTCAACCGGGACAATCCGGACATGCTGGACCGCAAGTTCGGCTGGGTTGCCAGCATCGAAGTCTCACCTGAGGGTGTCGCCAGCGCCACGACTGCGGCCACGGCCAGCGTCTCGCAGGGCGAGGAACTGATAGCCGGGTCACCGGCCGAACGGGGCTTCATCTGGTTGCTGCTGGCTGCCTTCGGCGCTGGCATAATCACGCTGCTGACACCCTGTGTGCTGCCGGTGCTGCCGCTGACCATCGGCTTCTTCGTCAGCCAGCATGACAAGGGCAAGTCCTCCCTTCTGACGGCGTTCATCTACTGCACCTGCATCGTGGCCACGTTTACGGCCTTCGGCCTGATCACATCCGTTGCATTAGGTGCCACCGGCGCGCAAAACATTGCCACCAACGGCTACGTGAACACGGTTCTGGGCATCATGTTCCTGGTATTCGCGCTCAGCTTTCTGGGGTTGTTTGAGCTTCGCGTGCCTACCTTCATGACCCAGTGGTTCACCAAGAAGCAGATGAGCGCACAGAAGGAGGGTCACGGATATGCCAAGGCATTCTTCAGCGGCGCGGCCTTCTCGCTGATCAGCTTTTCCTGCACGGGTCCCATCGCTGGTACCTTCCTGGCCCAGGCAGCCACGGGCAGCGTATGGGTACCCACGGCCGCGATGCTGGCTTTCAGTACCGGCATGGCGCTGCCCATCTTCATCATGGGGCAGTTTCCCAGCCTCATGAAGAAAATGCCCAAGTCTGGCGGCTGGATGAACGCCATGAAGGTTGTGTTCGGCTTCGTCGAGGTAGGCCTGGCCATCATGTACTTCAGCGCCGCCGAGCAGGCCTTCCGGGGCATCGTGGCTGCGGAGTGGATCAGCCGCTACGTCGTGATCGCGGTGTGGGCTTCGGCAGCCGTGGCGACATCCCTGTACCTGTTCGGTTTTTTCCGCATGCCACACGACCACGAGGAGACCAGGCAGATCGGTGTAATCCGCGGCATCCTGGCGGTGATGTTCCTGAGCTTCGGCTTGTACATGATCCCCGGCCTGTTCGGGGCCAAGTACGGCAACGTGCTCGAGGGCATCCTGCCGCCGCCCCCGCGCGAGGGCGGGATCCTACTCTCGGTGGGAGGGGGCGAGAAGAGCTACGACCACCACGACTTACCTTGGCACAAAGACTTCGACGAAGGACTGGCGGAAGCCAAAGCCAAGAACAAACCCGTGTTCATCGACTTTACGGGCTTCAACTGAAAGAACTGCCGGACCGTGGAACGGTCCATCATGCCGGATCCGGCAATCTTCGAGTCGCTTCGGGACGACTTCGTGCTGATCGCCCAATACACAGACGACCAGAACGACGAGAAGCCGGCCAAGGTCTTCGAGCGTTTCTTCCCGGAGGGCGGATCCATCCCCGTCTACATGGTGCTGGACACCGACGGCAACGTGCTTTCGCACCTGGAATGGCCTGCGGATCGGCCGAACATGACCAAGGAAGAGTACCTCGCGTTCATGAAGGAAGGGCTGGCCAAGTTTGCGGCATTGAAGAAGTAGGCGACCGCGGCGCCCGGCTTGCTGTTGGTAATGTCGCCGTCATGGCTATGCTGTACACCTGCGGCAGCGACACATGAACGACGAAGACGAAACCGCGATCCGCCCGCGCCAGACGGCGCTGCAGCGACTGCTGGAGCGCCGCACCCGTACCGTGGACATGGGCGGTCCGCCGCCCAAGCGTATCTTCGACCAGGTCTCCATCGTATCGGTCGTGCTGGACACCAACATGCGCGTCGTTCGCTACAACCGCGCGGCCGAACGCCTGTTCCGCAAGCCGTTCTCTGAGGTGCTGGGACGGGCGTACGACGAAGTGCTGCCGGTAATCAGTGAGGTCAACAGCGGCCACGTGTTCCAGCGCACCATTGCGCTGGGTGTGCCCGGCGAGGTGAAGGAAGTGAAGGTGGCGGACCCGGAATCGGGCGAAGCTTTCTACTTCGACTTCGTGGTGGACCCGGTACTGGACGACGACGCTAAAATGGCCGGTGTGAGCCTGATCGGCCTTGACGTTACCGAGCGCGCGCTGCTGAAGCGCCGCCTGGCGGACCAGAACGAGGACCTGCTGGCGCTGCAGCAGGTAAGCAACGCCCTGCGCAAGACGATGGACCTGGACAAGGCCCTGTTCATCATCGCCACCGCGCTCACCAGCGACGAAGGCGGCGGCTACGACCTCGCTATCATCTTCACGGTTGACCAGGACCGCGAGCACCTGGTGGGGCAGGTCTGCGTGGACAGCCTGGGCCTGCGTGATGCCTGGGGCATCTGGCGCGGCCTGACGGGCCACGACGCGCCCCTGCAGAAATCGCTCGAAGCCACACAGCCGGTGTTGGCCAAGCGCTGGGGCGAACTCTCCGAGCTGGTGCGCAACGTGCGCGTGCCGCTGACGGACGAGTTTAGCGTGCTGGCGCACGCCGTGCGCACCGGCGAAACCGTGACCCAGGATACGTTGAAGGAAGAGCCGCGCCTGCGCGTGCACCCGGAGATCGCCAAGCACTTTCCGCTCAAGCGCTTCGCCGCGGCGCCCCTGCTGGCCGACCGCGAAGCCATCGGCGTGATCGTGGTGGACGCCTCCAGCCGCAAGCGCGACTTCAGCCCCGAGCGCTTGATGATGCTGGAGATGTTCGCCAACCAGGCCGCGCTGGCAATCAACAACGGGCTGATCTTCCAGAACGTGCTAGACCGCGCGCAGCGCGACAGCCTGACGCGCCTCTACAATCACGGCCACTTCCAGGAAGTCCTGCGCGCCGAGCTGGAGCGCGCGGTGCGCTACGGCAACCCGCTCAGCCTGATCATGCTCGACATCGACCACTTCAAGGGCTTCAACGACACCTACGGCCACCAGACCGGCGACATGGTACTTAAGCAGACCGCTCTGCTGCTGTCGGCGCTGGTGCGCGTGACCGACCTGCCCGCCCGTTACGGCGGTGAAGAGTTCGCTCTGTTGCTGCCCCAAACAGAGTACGAGCACGCCATTGAGCTCGCCGAGCGCCTGCGCATCGGCGTGGAGCGCAAGGTGGTCGTGACGGGCCCCCAGGGCCAGAAGATCGGCGTGACCGCGAGCTTCGGTGTAAGCTGCTTCCCGCGGCATGCCGCCGAGCCGCATGAACTCGTGATGTGCGCCGACGCCGCCCTATACCTGGCCAAGGATCGCGGGCGCAACCGCGTAGTCGGCGCCGACGACGTCGAGGACGTGGAAGAAACCACCGCGCGCAAGAAAGCCACCAAGCGCCCCACCATGAAACGCCCGACCATGCACCAGCCCAAACCCGAAAAGGGCGACAGCGTGCGGGTGAAGACCCCCGGTTCAAAAAAGAAGCCGCGCCGGAGCGGCAAGGTCAAATGACCCGCACCTGCACCCTCTTGCTGCTGCTTGCGCTCGCGGCGCCGCTGGCCGCCGAGGACGCAGAGGCCAAGTTCGCCGAGCACGCGCAGAAAACCGCGGCGGCCGTGGCGGACGCCCACGTCAGCCTGGCGCGCTGGTGCTTCAAGCACGGCCTGAATGTCGCCGGGCGCGAACAGTGCGAGCGCGCCCGCACCCTGGTGCCCGGGCACGAGAAGGCGATGAAAGAGCTCGGCTACACCCAGAAGAAGGTCGAGGGCGAAAAAACCTGGGTGCTCGATGAGCGCAAGGCGCCACCCGCCGCGGACGGCGAAGTCGCGCCCCGCGACCGCGATGACATGGTGAAGGAGCGCGACAAGATCTACCGCGAGGCGGCCGTCGAGTATGTCAAGCTGGCGAACTTCGCGAAGAAGCTGGAGCTGGCAGCCCACGCCCGCGCGGCCTTTGAGCAGGCGGTGAAGTACGACCCGCTCAATGAAGAAGCGCTCACGGGCGCGGGCTGGCAGAAGGACGAGCTGGGCGACTGGATCAGCCCGCGCGAAGCCGCCGAACGCGAACAGACCGCCGACGCGCTGGAAGCGGCGCCCGAGGCAGTCGCCCTGGAAACCCTGCCGGAATGGACGTCCAGCGTGTTCAAATCTTCCGCGCCACTGGGCATGGCTTTCGGCGACCTGACCGTGATCGCCAGCGGCAGCCGCCACGCTGAGGCCGGCAAGTACGCCTACGCCGCCTCGTACCTGGCCGCGGCACTGCTGGGCGGCAAGGTCGAAGTTTTACGCGTGGTGCTGGCCGCCGATGAAACCGAGCACAAGAACTACTGCGAAACCCGCCACCCCGGCATGCCGGGCCTGTCGGCCGACCGCTGGGTGGTCGGCAACAAAGAGGTCGAGGCGCTGCTGGACGCCAAGGACGACAAGCTGGGCATGGAGCGCGTGGTGTACACGGTGGCGATCTTCGAGCTGCGGCGCCGGGTGGGCGAAACCACGCACCCCTGGTTCGAGGTCAGCTTCGCCGGCAACCTCACGCGCCGCCTGCTCGGGCGCGTCGCCACATCCGAGTTTTCGGGGGACGCAAGCGGCCCTTCCGAAAGCGGGCGCTGGAAGCGCACCCTGCGCATGCTGCGCGGCGAGGGTCGCGCGCCCGCGCTGGACAAGCTGGTGGTCGCGCGCGACCCGGACGAAACGCAGGTGATCCTGGCCCACTTCTTCACCCGCTACCTGTGCGAGCAACGAGCCAAGGCCCTGCCCGATTTCTGCGCCGCCCTGAAGTCGTCCGACAACTTCGAGCAGGCCTTCAAGAGCGCCTTCGGCCAGGACAGCAGCGAGCTTGAGCAACTGTTCGGCGAGTGGTTCGACGCCGGCTAGCCGGGCAACTCGGTCCCGCACAAACCGCCAGCCGCCTGACTCGTGTCGCCTGCCGCCTGCTGCCTGCTGCCTGACTTTTCCACACCTGTCTGAATCGCCGCCGTGTGCTACAAACCGCGCAGTTGATGCACTTGGAGTTGACGATGGACCTGATGCCGATTCGCCGCGTGCTGGTATCCGTTTCCGACAAGGCTGGTGTTGTCGAGTTCTGCAAAGCGCTCAGCCAGTGGGGGGCCGAGCTGATTTCCACGGGCGGCACCGCCAAGGCCCTACGCGAAGCGGGGCTGAGCGTAAAAGACATCAGCGAGCACACCGGCTTCCCCGAAATGCTCGACGGCCGCGTGAAAACACTGCACCCCAAGGTGCACGGCGGCCTGCTGGCGCGCCGCGACCTGCCGGAGCACATGAAGACGGCTGAGCAGCACGGCATCACGCCGATCGACATGGTGATCGTGAACCTCTACCCGTTTGAAGCTACTGTGGCGAGGCCGGACGTCAGCCGCGAGGACGCGATCGAGAACATCGACATCGGCGGCCCCAGCATGGTGCGCAGCGCGGCCAAGAACCAGGACGCCGTGGCGGTCGTGACCGACCCCGCCGACTACGAAAGCCTGCGCGCCGAGCTGGACGGCAACGACGGCAAGCTCGGCCTCAAGACCCGCCGCGCGCTGGCCCGCAAGGCCTTCCGCATGACGGCCTGGTACGACCACGCCATCGCGGAGTACCTGGCGCACCTTGAGGAGGGCGCGAGCGAATTCGCGCCGCAGAAGCTGCTGGCGCTCAAGAACGGCGTCAGCCTGCGCTACGGCGAAAATCCGCACCAGGAGGCGATGTTCTACGCCACAGGCCGTCACTCCGCGGGTCTGGGCGGCCTGGTGCAGCTGAGCGGCAAAGAGCTCAGCTACAACAACCTGCTCGACCTCGACGCCGCCATGCGCACGGCCAACGAGATCAGCGATGAGCCCTACGCCATCGTGATCAAGCACACCAACCCCTGCGGCGCGGCCACGGGCGGCAGCATCGCCGAGGCGTTCGCGCGCGCCTACGACTGCGACCCGTTGTCGGCATTCGGCGGCATCGTGGGCCTGAACCGCCCGTTCGATCTGGCCACGGCCGAGCAGCTGATCGCCGGTGAGAAGTTCCTGGAGGCGGTGGTGGCGCCGGACTACGACGAAGACGCCGTGGAGGCGCTGGTCGAAAAGAGCAAGAAGAAGTGGCGCAAGTCGATCCGCCTGGTGAAGGCCACGCCGGCCCACGGCGCGCATCCGCCCGTCGAGTACCGCAGCGTCAACGGCGGCATGCTGGCCCAGAGCGTGGATGCGCGCTTCGTGCAGCCGGGCGAGTGCAAGGTGGTGACGGCCAAGGCACCCGACGACCGCATTATGAAAGAGCTGCTGTTCGCATGGGGCCTGTGCAAGCACTACAAGAGCAACGCCATCTGCATCACCGCCCACAAGGCGCTGATCGGCTACGGCGCGGGCCAAACCAGCCGCGTGGACGCCACCGAGCACGCCCTGCTGCGCGCCGGTGAAAGGGCCAGGAGCGCGGTGCTGGCCAGTGACGCCTTCTTCCCGTTCCCGGACAGCATCGAGAAGGCGGCGAAAGCCGGCATCAGCGCGGTGATCCAGCCCGGCGGCAGCGTGCGCGACGAGGAAGTGATCAAGGCCTGCAACGAACACGGAATCGCCATGGTGTTCACGGGCATGCGGCACTTCAGGCACTGATCGATTTTGGATTTTGGATTTACGATTTTGGGTTGAGTTCGAATCGGAAGATCGGCGTGATTCGATTGTCCATGTGTATGCATGAAGAATCCGCCGGGTCGGTGGCCCGGGACAATCCAAAATCCAAAATCTAAAATCCAAAATAACCGCCGATGGCATCGATCACCGATTACCTGCTTGAGCCCGAACGCCTCGAGGTCGCTGCCGGCCTGCACGGCGTGGGCTTCGGCCTCAGCCTGCTGGGCGTGCTGGCGGGCGGCTTCGGCCTGTTCCTGCTGGTGCGGCGGCTGGGCGTGGCGGATTCGGGCCTGAGCCGCAGCGAGGCCGTGCTGGGCTTTCCGCTGGCGCTGGCCGCGTTCATCCTGCCGTCCGTGATCGTGATCGCGCTGGGCCAGCCGCTGCCTTCCGGCGACCCGCTGACTTCCGGGATCGTGCAGGCGGGCATTGCGCTGGGCGCGATCTTCGTGCTGGCCAATCATCCCTGGCGCCCGGGCGACGAGCCGCCCGGCGAGTGGCAGCGACCGCGCCAGCTGCGCTGGGTGCCGCTCCTGTGGCTGGCCGCGTTTCCGCTGATGCAGCTGGCCGTGTTCTGCTCGGCGCAACTGCACCACCTGTTCGAGCTGCCGATCGTGACGCAGGAGGTGGTCGCGCGCCTGCGCAGCCGACATGACGCAGGCTGGATTTTCGCCTGGTACCTGATGGCCGTGGTGGCCGCGCCGCTGATGGAAGAATTCGTGTTCCGCGTGGTGCTGTTCGGCGGGATGCGGCGCCTGCTGTCGCCCATGAGCGAGGCCGCGGGCTGGCGCCACCCGGGCGCGATCGTCGCGCTGTTCGTCAGCGTGAGCGCCTTCGTGATGGCCCACGGCGTGTGGGGCTGGACGATCGGCATCCTGCCGCTGACGCTGCTTTCGCTGATCCTGACGGCGCTGTACGCCCACACCCGTAGCATCTGGCCCGGTGTGTTGTATCACGCGCTGCACAACGCGTTCGTGGTGACGATGCAGTTCTTTGTGCTGTAGGGCAGGAACCAGGTATTAGGTTTCAGGAAACTGCCAGCGGCCGAATCCTGCGATTCGAAGTCGGTCTGTGAGTCGCCCGCCGATGGCAGGCTCGACAGCGGCCCCACTCGGGGGAGGGACAGTCGCATTTGCCAGGCAGCGGCGCGAGCCACTCTCTGAAACCTGATCTACTTCTGGCCGGCGATCAGCAGGAACAGCGCGCTCAGCACCACCATGCCGACGGCGAAGGCGTACAGGTAGTGGCGCACCAGGCCGGTCTGCAGCCTGCGCCCGAGGTCGCTGCTGGCCTTGACCAGCATGGCGCTGCCGTTGACGAGCAGCAGGTCGATCACGATGACGTCCACCACCACGAACAGCACGTCGCTCGCGATGCGCACGGGACCGATCACGAACTTCTCGTAGATCTCGTCCACGTAGTACTTGTTCAGCAGCAGCTTGTACCAGGGCGTCATGCGCTGGGTGTCGCCTTCGCCCGTGAAGGCCAGCTTCTTCACCTTCTCGATGTTGGCGGATGTCTTGTAGATCAGGAAAGCGAACACGAACACGCCGATCGCGATCACCGAGCTGATCAGCATGTTGATCCACTCGGCAGTGATCGCCGCGGCGTCGTGCTCGGCGTGTAGCCTGAAGTGGGATTCGGCGGGCAGTGTGGCCTGGGCAACGTTCCAGGTTGGGGCCAGCCAGTCGCTGAACGGCGTGAAGTGGAACCACGCGGCGGGCGTGATCAGCCATCCGGCGAGGATTGCCAGCACGGCCAGCACCATCAGCGGCATGGTCATGCTGCGGGGTGACTCGTCGGCGTGGGCATAGGCGTGTTCGTTGCCGCGCCACTTGCCGAAGAAGGTCAGGCCCATCAACCGCGCGCTGTAGAATGCGGTGCACACGGCGGCTGCCACGCCGAGCCCGTAGATCAGCCAGCCCAGCCCGTCGCCGCGATGGAACGCGGTGTACAGGATGGCGTCCTTGCTGAAGAAACCGGCGAACACGGGGATGCCCGCCAGCGCCAGGGAGCCGATGAACATGGTGTAGCAGGTGATGGGCATTTTCTCTTTTAGCCCGCCCATCTTCCACATGTCCTGGCTGTCCGGGTTCCCGTGGCCCAGGGAATGCTCAAGGGCATGGATCACCGAGCCCGAGCCCAGGAACAGCAGCGCCTTGAAGAAGGCGTGCGTGAATACATGGAACACCGCGATATGGAACGCACCCAGGCCCGCCGCCATGAACATGAAGCCAAGCTGGCTAACCGTGCTGTAGGCCAGAACCTTCTTGATGTCGCGCTGCACCAGCCCGATGCTGCCTGCGAACAGCGCCGTCACGCCGCCCACGATCGCCACGATGTCCATCGCCAGCTCGGCGTGCACGAACACGAAGTTCATGCGCGCGACCATGTAGATGCCGGCCGTCACCATGGTGGCGGCGTGGATCAGCGCGCTGACCGGCGTGGGGCCGGCCATGGCGTCGGGCAGCCAGACGTACAGCGGAATCTGGGCAGACTTGCCGCAGGCGCCGATGAAAAGGCAGATGCAGGCTGCGTTCAGCAGGGTGGTGTCGGCCGCGGCGATCGCGCCGGCCTGGCTCAGCAGCCCGGTGTAGCTGAGGGTGCCGAAGTGCCAGAAGATCAGGAACATGCCGATCATGAAGCCGAAGTCGCCGATGCGGTTGGCGACGAACGCCTTCTTGCCGGCGATAGCGTTGTTTCGGTCCTTGTACCAGAAGCCGATCAGCAGATAGCTGCACAGGCCCACGCCTTCCCAGCCCAGGAACAGGGTCACCAGGCTGTCGCCCAGTACCAGCATCAGCATGCTGAACACGAACAGGTTCAGGTACGCGAAGTAGCGAGCGAACCCTTCATCGTGACTCATGTAGCCGACGCTGTAGATGTGGATCAGGCTGCCCACGCCGGTGATCACCAGCATGTACACGCAGCTCAGATGATCCAGCAGCAGGGCAAAGTTGATGTGGAACCCGCCGGTGTTCATCCAGGTGAACGCTGAGCTCGAGATTGCGGCGCTGCCTTGTTTCATGTGGTAGACGAACAGCCCCGCCGCGCAAAGGAACGAGACGATCACCGACGCCGACGCCACACCGCCGGACGCCGCAAGGTTCAAGCGACGGCCGAACAGCCCGTTGATCAGGAACCCGACCAACGGCAGCAATGGCACCGCCCATAGCAGCAATTCAGGCTTCTTGAAAAGGTCCAGCATGTCAGCCCTTAAGCTCGGCGGCCGCGTCGGCGTCCGCCGTGTGTTTGCGTCGATAGATGGCCACGATGAATGCAAGCCCGATGCCCACCTCGGCGGCGGCCACAGCCATGACCATCAGCGTGAAGAACTGCCCGGAATGCGCGCCGACCAACCCAGCGCCCTTGCCGGCCCAATGGCGTGAAAAAGTGACAAGCATGATGTTGATCGCGTTCAGCATCAGCTCAAGCGACATCAGCATCATGATCAGGTGACGGCGCGACAGAACGCCGTAGACGCCGCAGCAGAACAGCACGGAAGCCAGGAACAGCACGACCTTGGGCTCAAGCATGCTCCTGCTCCTTGGCCGTGTCCTGGGTGCCGGGAATCCCCGCAAGGTGACGGCGCGCCAGCAGCACGGCGCCCAGCACGGCGGCAAAGATCAGCAGGCTCACCACCTCGAAGGCAAGCGGGAATCCCTCGAAAATCGTGTGCGACACAGCAGCCGTTTCGCCGTAGCGCACATGGCGGGGTACATCGAGCAGGCTTCCGTCCGGCTGCTTCACGTGGCGGGGCGACTTCGTGTCGTAGTTGGGGGCCGGTTCGCCCTCGCGCACCGTCGCGCCCTGCACGGAAGGCAATTCACCGAATGCGTTGTATGAGGAAGGCAGCTTCATGATCGCTACCACCATGCACACAAGCAGGGACAGCGAAACGACAACCGCCATTGGCTTGGGCATCACCAGGCCCGAAAGCGGATGGGGTTTTTCCTCGCCCTTCTTCTTTTTCTTCGCTGAGCTTGCCGTGGCAGGATCAAACACCGCGCGTGAGCCGATGGCGCCGGGCAGGCCCTTGTCTTCTTCGGTTCGCGTGTCCGTGAACATCAGCACGAACAAAAACATCACCGCCAGGGCGCCCGCGTATATCAGGATCTGGGAGACGGCAACGAACGGCGCATCAAGCGCCAGGAACACACCGGCTGAGCCGAAGAATGCGATCAGCAGACCCAACAGTGCATAGACCGCGTGCTTCTGTGTAACCAGCATCGCCGCGCCAAGCAGCGTCACCACAAAACTGAGCCAGAAAACGACTTCCATCTGCGACCCTGGACGACACGGAGCCCTTGTGTGGGCGGCACGTTAGCAGTGCAGGTCAGGGGAAGCAAGCGACCCGATTCGGTCCCTTTTCCCCCGCCGCAAACGTGACTGAACGACCGGCACTGCACAGATGAAGACGACCCCGGGGGCCGCTCCCGGGGTCGTTGGAACGTGCGCGCTCTAGCGGTTCCGGCCGGTGTTGTTGGTACGCCCCTGGTTGCGGCTGGAGTTCGTTCGGTTTGTGTTGGTGCGGTTGGTGTTCGTGCGCTGCGTGGTGCGAGGCGTCGTGCGCTGCGTGCTGGTAGTGCGGCGGCTGCTGCTGTTGGAAATGCCTGAGCTCACGCGCGGTTTGGGCCCGTCGCCATACATGTTGGCCGGGTCGAGCTCGGGGTACTGGGTATAGAAGTACCTTTGCCAGCGAACCTGTTCACCGCCGAAATCCTTCTTGGTGATGCGTGTCAGGCTGGTCAGTGCGGCCGACTGCACCGTAGAGTTCTGGTCAGCTAGCAGTTCCACCAGCGGGAAAGCTTCTTTCTCGCGATCCGGCGTGATCAGCTCACCCAGCGAGATGGCCGCGGCCTGGCGCACGATTGCGGTGCGGTCGCCGGTGGCCTGCAGGAGTGAGTCGATGGCGCGCACGTCGTCGAGACGCGCCAGCGCCAGAGCAGCCGCTTCGCGTACACGTTCGTCGAAGTCGCTCAGGCCGGTGATGATGGTGGCGAACACGCGCTCCGGATCGCTGCCGTAGTGCTTGCTGATGGCGTCGATGGCATGTCGGCGCACGATGGCGCTGTCGTCAAGGCAGGCTGTTGCAAGCGCCGGCAGCACGCGGGTCGGGTCAGCGATTTTACCCAGCGCAACCGCGGATGATGCCCGGATGTCCGGGTCCGGGTGGTCGAGTCCTACCACGGCGAGGTCCGGCACGGCGTTGGTGTCGCCGATGTCTCCCATGGCGTTGATGGCCGCGATCTGCACGCGCACGTCGCCGTCGCTCAGGAAGCGGTTGCGCAGCGGCAGGATGCTGTCGTTCTGCGCGCCGTCGAAAGCCACGGCATAAGCCATGATAGCCGCGCGGCGCATGCGGTAACTGCTTTCATCCACTTCCATCTGCGTCTTCAACGTGGACATCAACGCGGAATGCTTGTCGTGGTCACGCAGCTTGTCGCCCATGGTAGACAGGCCCAACACTGCGTTCAGGCGAACGCGCTCGGGCTCGTCTTCATCAGATACCTTGTCGAGCAGCGGCGAAATCACGGAAGCGTCGCCCGTGAAGCCGAGCATCACCGCGGCCAGCGCGCGGCGCGCCGTCGAGCTGTCGTCGTACAAGGCCGAGATCAGGGCCTTCTGGTACAGGCGCGCGCTTTCACTCAGCTTGGTGCGCATCGCCTTTTCTTCGTCTTCATTGCCGCGCGAGACCGCGAAGGAAAGTGCGCGCAGGTCGGAATCAAATGCTTCCAACGTTTTGTCGTCAACGTAGGCATGCTGGTCAGCTTCGCCATCCGAGGCTTCGGCCGGCGTGCTGGAACAACCCGCCCCGAGCGCGAGGAAGGCGGTCAGCAATCCCAGTAAAACAGGCAACTTAGTGCGCATCTGTGTCCCTTCGGCATTTCGCGACAATGCATGACACTCTATATACGTCCAACGGGCAACGCCGTTTGTACAATTTCCCCGGGGTGACTGGGTGTTACTGCTTCGTCACGCGAAAGATGCGCGCAGAGCAGGGATGCGCCTCCCCTTGGGTTGGTCACGGCTGTCAGTTGCGTGCATAAGTGCAAGCGAATCAGGCTGTTACATTGATAAGCCCAGGCGCCTGACTAGTTGTGCTCGAGCTGCACGGAGGCGATGGCACCAAGGTTGCACCACAGAACTGCGGACCGATAGCAGTACGCACGCAACCCATGGCGCAAATCTTGAAAAGTCAGTCACTTGTGGTGAAATGCCGGAAACCATGCCGGAAAACCTGAAAACCACGATCACCGTGCGCTTCGCGGTCGCGCTCTGCGTGCTGGTGCTGATGCTGGCTGTGGTTTTTCCGGTTTCTGCCCAGGGCACGGACGCGGCCAAAGAACCAGGGAGGCCGACAGCAGACGACCAAGGCGACCAGGGTGAAGAAGAAACAAAAACCCGTTCGGTCTCGGAGCCTGTGCAGGACGGCCACGATCGGCCGACCACCTACCCCAAGATCAAGTTCGGCAGCAAGAAGTCCGAGGGCAATGAGCAGCCAAAGGTTGAGGACACGAAGCTGAAGACGCGGGTGTACCTGCTCGACATCAGCAATTCGATGTCCAAGAGCATTACCGTTGACGACTCGCGTGAAACCACGCGTCTTGACCACATGATCGCGCAAATGGAACGCTCGCTCGATGCACTCGCCAAACGCAAGGACCCGCGCCTGCGCTTCAACATCGTCACGTTCGGCAGCGTGCAGGACTTCGCCGAAGGCGGCGAGTTGCAGGCCGCCACGGAAGACAACGCCCGTCGCGCCAAGGAGTGGCTGAAGAAGCTGGAGGCCAAGGGTGAGTCCAACATGTACAACATGCTGCGCGAGTGCTTCGAGCAGCAGCCGGATTCGGCGACCATGATCGTGGGGGGCAAACCCGGCGAACCAAAGGATCTCAGCGAGGAACTCGAGAAGGAGCGCAAGCAGTACAAGGATGCCGGAGAATTCCTGCTGGCGCAGGTGAAGCGCTGGCGCAAGGACGGCAGGAGTACCACCCTGGACATCACCGGTATCGGGCTGTCGGCGGACGAGAAGGAGTACTACAAGCGTCTGGCGGACGCGGCGGGAGGGACGTACCTGGACGCCTGAGGGTTTTCGATTTCGGGTTGCGGCTTGAGCGAGGAAGCGTGGGGCGCTTGAGCCCGGAGCCCGAAATCAAGAATCCCCGGTTGCTGGTTCCTCTGCCTGGTCAACGGAGGCAAGACGTGACGTATCGAATTCAGTCTGCCCGTCAAAATAGACGGGGTACAATGCTGGTCGTGGTGCTGGGACTGCTGGTGGCGCTCTTCGTCATCGGCACGTCCTTCAGTTTCGTGACCTTGTCCGAACGCAAGGCCGCCCAGAACTATCTGGATCGACAGCGCGCCCTGGATCTCGCGCTGGACGGCGTGGAGTACTCCATCGCCCGCCTGCGCGCCGAGGCCACGACGAAGCACTATGAGGGGATAGGCCCCAGCGTGGCCGGCCTGGACGACGCGGGCACCGAGTACGACCCGCGCCGCTACGCGCTGCAACCGCTGGACGCTGCCAACCCGTCGGTCAGCTGGAACAAAGCGGCATCCAAAACCTCGCCAGGTACGGCCGGCGACGGCAACTGGGTTGACTTCAACGGCGACAACAACCGCGGCGGCGACGAGACCGGCTTTGGCTCGGACAAGAACAACCCGAGTTTCGCCCGCGGAGTGACCGGTTACCACGCTGACGGCATCAACGCCAACCAGATCCCGAACAAGGACGTTCCCTTCCCCGGCGAGGGTCGCTACGGGCCCAGCGGCACCTACGAGGAACTGGGTGACTACTTCCGCGTACGCGCCGTGGATGCCGCCAGTCTGCTGAACATCAACAACTTCCGCGACCAGCGTCTACGCCAGGTGCTGCTGACCCTGGGCGACGCCATCGACTCCTGGCTCAACCGCGGCAAACCCAGCGGGCGCGACAATCCGCTGCCGGCCGTGGTGGTGGACGAGTTCATGAAGGTGGCCGAGGAAAACGGCTGGGTCTTCACCAGCAAGGAGCAGCTTCGCCCGATCTGGCACGGCTTCGAGAACGGCGACCGCATGTACGACCTGGCGATGAACTTCATCACCGTGAACAGCTGGGTAGACCAGAAGTACCGCGATTTCTGCGACAGCAACAACAAGGTTGACGAAGACAAGAACGCCAACCCCCTGGGCTTGACGGAGCTCGAGTTGAACCGCGAAGGTTTCTCGCGCAACGACATGGACGGGCGCGACGGCTGGCCTGACTGGCAACCCGCCGCGTCCGGCTTCGGCAAGGCGCCCGTCAACATCAACACGGCTCCCAAGCCGGTACTGGTGTGCCTGTTCGCCAACCTGGAGGCCAAGGCGCGCCTGCTGTTCTTCCAGAAGCACGACCAGATCACCCAGAGCAACAAGCTGATCAAGGACAAGTTCGCCGTGGACGTGGCCCACCAGATTTCAGGCACGCCTGACATCGGGCGCCAGAACAACCGCGCAGACCTGTCCGGCACCGGTATCCAGGGTGAGGGGTACTGGTACCCGAGCGGTGAGGACAACCGCGCCATTTTCCAGCTCGTGCCGATCGGTCCGATCTCCACATCTTTGGGCAAGTCGGGTGCCACCAGCAGCCAGCAGGGAGGCGGCGAAGACTATGCCTCTGCCCTTGCCGATGAAGTGATGCGCGTCCGCGCCATGGCGCCCTTCACCAGCTGGCAGGACTTCGATGCCCGATTCTGCCGCGGCATCCTGCTTGGCATGAACGACAACGACCGCAGCAACGTGAAAATCCCGGACCTGGTCGGCGCCCCGCGCAGCAGTCTGCAGCGCAATTCGCAGGCCGTCGAGGGCGCTTACCCGAAGAAGCTGCTGCCGGACGCGGCGAACTGCAACCACGCGGCGAACGCCATCAAGTCAAGCGATGTCGCCATGGCGCCGTCCGACTTCCGCGCCTGGTACTGGAAGAGCTGTGTGGACATGATCCGCGCCGCCCTGTGCCCGGTGAACCTGACCGCGCGCTACAACGTGGATTACCCGCTGCACATGAACGTGGATCGCATGGACCTGGTCGTGACCTCCAGCCCCATCTGCTTCTCCAGCATGGGCGTGTACGAGATCCTCAGTCAGGGCGAAATCATGGCACCCGAGCCGGGGCTCGAGAACACCACGTCCTCGACGCCGATCGACCAGCGTTTGCCCGTCGCGCGCCGCCAGGTCCGCACTACCGTGCAGATCTATGAGGTGATGCGTCACGCCAGCCAGCGCGACTGGGTCACATCGCCGTCCGTGGCCGACATCAACACGAGGTCCACCAGCGCTCAGCCCACCACCGTCGATGCTTTGACCACCCTCACCAAATACGACACCAAGAGCGGCCCCTTCTCCATGGATGAGTTGGACATGGGCATCTGGAGGGTCAACGAGGGCGACCACGTGGACTTCCTGAAGGATCTCGACGATGGCAAGGCTATCGCCTACGAAAAGGCCCAGGCCGGCCAGCCCAGCCCGGCCAAGGACCGCGTGAAGGGACACAACCCCCGCACCGCGGCCTCAGGAGATTTCGGCTACGTGTTCATGAACCCGCGTGACGAGACGCCCTTCGACGACATGAAGGACACGAATCCTTACCTGACATTCCACGCGCGCTTCAACCAGAGCCTGCGGGCGCGCACCAAATCTACGGCCTTCCAGTACCTCAACGGTGGCCAGAACGTCAAGGTGCAGGGCGTGAACAGCGACTCGCTGGGGCGCGACGAGGCGTGGGGGCACCTGCCCTGGGAAACCGGCGCCGCATTTGACGACTTCATCTCCAGCGCCACGCCGCGCTCGAAGGAAAAGGCTCTCGCGGTCGGCGGCGGCGGCCTGGCTAACGAGTTCGACAATGCCGACAGCGGCGACGAGGCCACCAAGTACGCAACCCTGCACCCGGACGGCGCCTACCTGGGCAGCGGTGCGCTGCGCCCCCGCGCTGAGCGCAGTTTGAAGGGCTCCTACGGCATCCGCGGCCTGGGGCGTGTGCCCCGTCTCAAGCTGCTGCGCTATCCCTGCGGCGCCCAGGAACCGGACAATCCCTTCCAGCCCATCCGCCCGTACGCGTGGTATGCCGATGGGGAGAAGGAAGACGGCGTGGATGATCCCAAGCAGGCCGGCTACCTGGAT
Source organism: Planctomycetota bacterium (assembly GCA_020638635.1). Taxonomy (GTDB): domain Bacteria; phylum Planctomycetota; class UBA8742; order UBA2392; family UBA2392; genus JACKID01. Next base: position 135,013 of record JACKIE010000001.1, on the reverse strand, counting down.
CCAACCAGTGCACCCAGCCCGACGGACGACCCCTTGATGCGCGAGCGGCTGATCGGCCTGGCGCCGCCTTTCCGTGGCAGCGACCAGCACAACCGTGACGCCGAGAACAACCGCCAGACCCTGTCCAACATGCCTTACTACGAAGGCACCGTGGACTTCTGGATCAAGTGGGACCTGCCGCCCCAGGGCGCCAACCACTTGTCCGCAGATGTGGTGGTGTCACTGGGTGAGATCGATCCCGCCAGCCACAACTTCTCGGCGCTGTTCGGCGCTACCGCCTATGGGCGCTTCAAGGACAGCAACAACCTGAAGGCTCCGGACGGCACCAATCGCAACGCCAGCGCGGACTTCGAGGGCGTGCAGTTCTTCGTGTACAAAGAGCCGGGCGGCGTGCTGCGCTTCACCCGCCTGTATTTCTCCGAGGCTTTTGGCGCAAACATTGTCTCGGGCCCGACCGGCAGCACCCCCCAGACAGTCGGTCAGTTCGGAACCGCCATGCGGCGCATTTTCGACGTGGCCAATCCCCTCGGCGGATACACGGGCACCAACGACGTCTGCAATGACCGCGGCTACGCCGACGGAAACAAGGGTTTCCTGTACGCCCGGACCGACGCGTGGGTGGACCTGAACAAGGCCACGTACGTCGGCGGCGCCACGCTGGGCGCGATCATGCTGCGCCCGCACGACTGGCACCGCTTCACCATGTCCTACAACAGCAACACGGAGAACCCGTACCGCCTGTGGCTTGACGGTCGCCAGGTCCAACCCGTCGAATTCATCGGCGACACCGACATCAACCAGCCCAAGGGTTTCCGCAACGACGGTCGCCACGCGCCCCTGACGGACCAGGCCCTGCCGGCCACGGAGCCCCAGGGCTCCCCGGGCTACAACATCCAGCGCACCACCACAATGCTGCTGGAAATCAACCCGGAAGACCGCCTGACGGTGGGTTGCATCTTCCGCCGCCAGGTTGACCTGACCACGACCGGCGCATACGGCACCTACTACGCCGAAGCGGACGACCAGGCCGACCTGGTAAAGCCCGCGCGCCCCGTGTTCAAGTTCGACTCGAACATCGTCGCCGTGGCCAACGCCACCGTCGATGACTTCCGTATCGCAAACAAGCCGCTGGATCCGGCGGTAGAGATCGACCCCACCAAGTTCCAGATCTACAGCCGCTACGACCCGGACGGCACGGATTGCTACTACGAAAACGGTTTCCTGCCGATCCAGGGCGACGACAACATGCTGCACGCCTTGCCCGTGCGCCTCGGCACCATCAGCTGGACCGAACTTCGCCCGGACTGGGACCCGTACCAGGGTAAAGGTCTGACCCTGCGCACCAGCTCGCACGTCGAGATGGAGTGGGGCGTGGTTGACGACTACGGAACCATCAACGCCGGAGGCGGCAAGACCGACCTGAAGAACGTCAAGCACAAGGGGGCGTCAGGTATCCGGGAAGGCAGCGGCGTGAAGGACGAAGACTATTGGGCTTACGGCGGCATGAGCCTTCAGGGGGCCATGCTGCCTTCCGGCACAAAGGTTGGCGTGCTGCTGTATCGCGCCCACTTCCGCGTCGGCAAGGACATCGTGGTCAACAACGTCACGGCGTACCTGCTGGAGGTGAAGGTGACCGTCATGACGCCGCCCAGGAAACTCGCGTTCGTCATCGAGTACTAGGCGGCGGAGGAAAAAACCGAATCGTGGGGCGGAGGCCATTGCCCCGCCCCGCGTTTGGCGTATCAGGGGTCGCGTAAAAGACTGGGGCCAGGAGGACGTTCAGATGGCAATTCGAATCACCATGGCAGCGCTTGTGCTGGCGCTGCTTTCCGGCGCGCTGTCGGCGCAGGATGACTACATCGGTTTCCCCATGGAACGGGTCCGCATGGCCCGTCCCGAAAGCAGACCCCCGGAAGAGACTTACCCGCAAAACCGCGTCATCATCCGAAACACCAATCTCGCCCTCGCCGGCACCGGCATGCAGATTTCCGGCGACGTCTGGACGGACTTCGAGGCTGACCGCGTGCCGATGGGCACCGACCTGCCCAAGGGCCAACTTACGGGCGTGCGCGTCAACGTTGAGCTGTACTACTACGACACCGTGCTAGAGCGCGATCCTACCACCGAGGCCGTGCAGGAGCCCAAGATCGATCCCCGCAACCCCGGCCGCCTGGTCGAGGGGCAGATGGTGACCGTGACCGTCGAGCAGACGCAAGGCAGTTACGGGCTGGTGCGCTTCTCGTTGCCGGCGCTGAAGAAGCCGCTTGCGCCCGGCCTGTACCGGCTCGTGGCGCGGGTGCGCTTCATGTCGCAGGATGAGAAGATTCGCCAGGCCGTCAAGTGGTGCTCAAACTGGTACGGTGCCCGCGGCGAGCAGGACCCGGATACCCTGGAGATGATCTGGAAAGACGTGATGGCCAACCCGGGCTTGCACGAAGAGGTGTACGAAGACCTGATCCAGCTGACGGGCGAAGTGAGTGATGTTTCGCTGCTCTGGATCGGCGAGGTGTACAAGAACGGCAACCTCGAGCTGGTCGCGCCCGCACAGGGTACTGATCGCAAACCCGCGAACTATCTGGTCTGGAGCAACCACCTGATGGTGATCGACCAGCTGATCGGCTACGAGAACCAGCTCGACAACGTGGACGACGTGGTGGACAAGGCCCTGGAGGAGAAACTGAAGGTTCAGCCCAGGAAGAACGCCACGCAGAAAGAAATCGACGACCTCAAGGCGCGCAAGGAGCAATGGAAGGAGGACGCCAAGGAGGAAAAGGCGCTCATCCGCCGCGAAAACGGCGCGCTCATCGAGCAGTACTGCGGACGCACCACCAAGGCCGAGGTCAAGATGCACACCAGCGCCGTGGCGGCGCGCATGTCGATCCTGCAGCAGATTGCGAACCTGCAGGAGTACCTGAGCTACCGCTACTGGTGCCTGATTGACGGCCACCTGCTGTACTCCGGATTCCACACCGTCAACCACCCGGCCCACCAGGCGTGGCAGGCCATCCAGGACAAGGACAACCAGAAGGCCGGACGCGAACGCGTACAGAAGGACGACAAGGACGCCCGCGAAGCGAAGTGGGAAAAGCGCCGCGTGGACTGGAAGTACTTCCCGGCCGAGATCAGCAAGGCGGCCTTCGACTACCTGCGCACCAAGGAAGAGAAGGCGGACTTCGATCCGGTGAAGTTCACCGAGAAAGACGGCAATGGCTTCATGCTCGACATCGCCAAGTGGGCGGAATACCGCAGCGAGTTCATTTCCGGTTTCCTCGAGAAAACCGATGCCCTGCTGGCCGAGGTTGACACCAGCAGTGTTTACGCCGTGCAGATCTGGCCGCAGGCCTACTCGCAGGCCAAGTCTGCCCGCGACGACGTGATCGTGATGACCTACTCGTGGGAGTACTACATCCGCACCGACCAGATGAAGGAAGACAAGCAGGTTGTGATTGCGGGCTGGGAGCGCGAAGCCGCGTCCATGCCCGCGCTGAAGCTTGCTGACTACTACCGAAGCGCCAACAACGCGCCGGGGACGGTCAAGACCCGCTTCGACGGCAGCCTGCGCCTGGTGCGCAGCCAGGCCAAGGTGGATACGTTCATATCCAGCTACCGTCGCGCGATTGACAAGCAGATCGATCCCAAGGCGCTGCCAGGGAAAATGCCGCCCAGCGCCCCGCCAGTAGAGAAGTAGCAACCAAGGGGGCCGGACAAACCGGCCCCCTCTTCATTTCCCCGGGGCCACGGAGAAACGCGATGCGAATTCGTTCGCTCACCGGGCCCGTTTTGCTTTTCGTATTTGTGCTGGCGTGTCTGGCGGTTGCAGCATGGATCTCGGTTTCATCCGTCAGCGAACTGCCGCCAGTTGTCTCGCCGGCTCTCCCTCCGACTGCTGGGCCCGAGCCGAGGGATGCGACCGGACCAGAGCCTGTAACGCAACATAATGCCCTGCGGGCGACAACCAGTTTCGTGGAGACGGCCGCCTACCCGGACCATCGGGTGCAGGTGAGACATGGCGTCCACTACCCGCAGGAACTCTACACGGAAAACCGCGTGCTGCTGCGTCGCTTGCGAGTGGAGAGCGATGGCCGCGGCATGCGCCTCAGCGGCGAGGTGCTGACCAACTTGTTCGCAGAGTCGCCACCCGGTGAGCCCGCGCTGCCGGTCGGACCGCTGCTGGGCTGGAAGCTGGAAATCGCGCTGTTCCAGAACGATGCGATGGTTGACACGCATCTTCCGGGCGAAGTGCCGCATCTGCCTTCGCTGAAGTCGTCGGAACCCGGCCGCGCGGTGCCCGGCCAGCAGGCGACCATTACGGTCACGGAACTGCATCACGTGTACGGCCTCGGGCGCTTCAGCCTGCCGTGGCTGGAGAAGCCGCTTGCTCCCGGCGTTTACTTCATCGTGGTCGGTCTGAATTTCTCTTCCCAACGCCCTGTGCTGAGGGATGCGCTGTGCTGGTGCCCGAATCTCTACGGCGTGCACGTGGAAGAAGTGCGGGATGAGCACACGCTGGAAATGAAGGAGAAACGCCGCCCTGTGTACGGGCATCCTGAGCTGCACGCACGAGCCTACGAGGATCTGCTCGCGCAGGGCGAACTGGTGGACTCGGCGTTGATCGAAGTGGGGCAAGTGCTGGAGGGTGGGAAGGTGAGCCTGCGGGGGCCGGGACAAGCTGAGCCCAACCTGCACATCCGCGATGGGTATCTGCGGCGAATCGATGAGCTTTCGTCGGCGGAGTCGCAGTTTCAAAGCTGGAATGAGTGGTGGCAGCAGGAGAAGCGAAAGGACGAGGGAAACCTCCGAACCGAGTACATGCGCCTCTGGCGAATCTTTGACGAGGCAATCCAGGCGCGTGGCGGCCCGCTCTCGCCCGCTGAACGGCTCATCTCGGAGCAGGCAGCGCTGGCCGAGCCGCAGGTGCTTAAGCAGATCCGTGCGTTCCAGGACAGGCTGCGTTTCCGCTGCTGGGTGCTGCTCGACGGCGTGTTGCTGTACGCGGGTTGGCATTCGGTGAACAGGCCGGGCTATGACACCTGGGAAGCGATCAAAAAGCAGAAGTACCAGCCTCACCAGCCGCCCCAGCCCGAACCCAAGTCGGTTCGTCCGAACACCGTCCGCGATGTCTGGCGAGAGCGGCGTGAATTGTGGAGGTACTTCCCGGACGAGATCCGCGACATCGCATTCGACTATCTGCGCAGGAAGGAAGAGACCGAGGACTTCCACGCCGAGAGGTTCACGAAGCTGGACGCAAAGACAATCCGCTTTGACGCAGCGAAGTGGAGTACCATGCGCGCGGAGTTCCTCGCCGGTTTTCTGGCGCAGACCGACGAGCATATCGCGGGGCTGGACACCACGGGGGAGTACGCCGTGCAGGTCTGGCCGACCGCCAGGCAGCAGATCGTGGACGCGCGCGACGCGGCACTGCTGCTGCCGTTTGCCTGGGAATGGTACATACGCACGGAGCAGCACAACGAGCCGGGCGCCGATGTCGCGGCGGGCTGGGGCGAACATTCCATGCTGCTGCCGGAGCACCTGCGATCAGAACTGGCCACGCAGGCCGCCCGGCCGCCCGGAAGGATTAAAGACGAATTTGACCTGGGCTATCGCGGTGCCTACGATCAACTGCAGACGTATGAGTTCATGAATCGCCGTCGACGGGCGATTGATGCCGGCTTGCCGCTGCCCGGGCAGGACTAGGCGGCGCTTCAGTGCGTGATGGCCCGGCGCTAAACTTGGGCTTCTGCGGGGGTGCTTGTGCCTGTCCTGAGTCCGGACGAGATTCTGCGTTACCTGAGCGCCAAGGGCTTCCTGTCCTCGGCCGAGGTCGAGCTCGTCAACTCGCGCTGGAGCGTGGACAAGCACGGCCCGCTGCTGCAGTACCTGGGGCGCGAAAAGCTGCTGCCCGAGGAAGTGGTTGAAGACCTGATCACCCTGATCGGCAGCAGCCAGCTCGAAGGCCTTGAGCCCCAGCTGCCCGGCCTGGTGCTGCTGAACATGGTCGGGCGCGGCGGGCGCGGCAGCGTTTACCGCGCCTGGCAGCCCAGCCTGCGGCGCGTGGTCGCGGTCAAGATCCTGAGCAAGGCGCTCAGTAACAACCGCGAGTACATCCAGCGTTTCCTGCGCGAAGCCCGCGTCGCCAGCAAGGTCCAGCACCGCAACATCGTCCGCGCCTTCGACATCAACAAAAAGGGCCCCAACGTCTACATGGTGATGGAGTACGTCTCGGGCGTCAGCCTCGGGCAGGTGCTGCGCATCCGCCCGAAACTCGAGCTGCCCCACGCCATCGAGATCGCCCGGCTGATCGCCGACGCCGTCGCCTACATCGGCAAGGTCGGCCTGGTGCACCGCGACATCAAGCCCGACAACATCATGATCGACCGCAAAGGCCGCGTGAAGCTCTGCGACCTCGGCCTGGCGCGGCCGGCGGGCTCAACCAACCTGACCTCGCCCATGGTGGCGCAGGGCACGCCGGCATACATGGCGCCCGAAGCCGCGGTCAGCCCGGAGATCGACACCCAGGCCGACGTGTATTCCCTGGGCGTGACCATGTACCGCGCGCTGCTGGGCAAGCTGCCGTTCGAAAACTCGGATCCCGTCGAGGTGCTGCGCATGCATGTCGAAGTCGAGCCGCGAGGCCTTGACGGCGGCGAGCTGCCTGGCGCCCTACAGGACCTGGTGCGCAAGATGCTTGCCAAGCGGCCCGCCGACAGGCCCGCGGCCAAGGACCTGCCGCGCGAGCTGGCGGCGCTTCAGAAGACCATCCCCGGGCTGGAGAAACACGCGCTCTGGGAGCTGGTGCCCGGCGGCGAGCCCACGGCCTGGAACGGCAGCGACGACTCGGGCCTGAGCCTCGAGCCCACGGGCGAAGTCGAGCGCGAGCCCGAGGCCGGCCAGGCGCCCGCGAAGTTTAAGCCCTGGGAAGACCCGGCCCTGGCGCCTCGCCCGGCAGCGCGCGGACGCGGAATGACCGGCATGGGAGTAGGCACGCTGGGCTTCGCGCTGTTCGTGTGCATCCTCTACATCCTTTACAGTGCCCTGAGCGGTCCCGGCGAGTTGCCGCAGGATCCGCGGGTGCCCGAGCTGGAAGCCGAAGTCAAGAAGCTTGAAAGCGAGCTCGGCACCGTAGAGCTCGAGCGCAAGCGCATGGCAGCGCTGATGCAGGATGCCGCCGCGCGGCTGAAGCAGGAAAACGCCGAAGACTTGACGCGTAAAGAACTCGATCCCAGGCGCGAAGGAACCGGCGACGTTATCGAAGAAATCGCCCGCATGCGTGAAAGCGCCCGCACCAACTCTCTCCCCGGCGCGGGGGAATAGAACCCGGGCGGAAACGCCGGGGACCGCCGCGTTTACGCGGCGGAGACCCGTTCATGCGGGCAGGGCCGTGTGTCCCCGCCCTTTCGGGCAGGGCTCTATCTTGATTGCCGTTCCACGAACGCCTCGTAGTCGGCTGGCGTGTTCACTTCGTAGCCGGTGTAGCGGCTGAGGAACACCGCGATTCGCTTGCCGTTCTCAAGGGCGCGCAACTGCTCCAGAGCTTCGGCCTGTTCCAGCGGTGTCTGCGCCATGGCCGCATACTGCTGCAGGAACGGCGCCCTGAAAGCGTAAAGACCCACGTGCTTCAGGTATCGGGGCCGGCCGTCCGCGCGCTCGCCGTGCGGCGTCGCGTCCGGGCTGTCGCGGTAGAAGGGGATGGGGCTGCGGCTGAAGTACAGTGCGAATCCCTGGCTGTCGGTCACCACTTTCACGAATCCGGGCTCGGAAAGCGGCACGCCCTGGGGCCATGGCACTGCGATGGTTCCCATGTCAGCTTGCGCGTTCGCCTTCATGCCCTCCACCAGCGCGTACAAGGGCTCCGGCGACATCTCGGGCTCGTCGCCCTGCACGTTCACCACGATCTTCGCCTCCGGAAAGTGCCGCGCGGCCTCGGCCACGCGGTCGGTGCCGCTGGCGCAGGCCGGCGAGGTCATCACCGCCTCGCCGCCGAAGGCTTTAACGGCCTTCATGACTTCTTCGGCATCAGTTGCGACCACGATCCGGTCGATAGCAGTGCAGGCTTTCGCGCCCTCCCAGACGTGCTGGATGAGGGTTTTTCCCGTTTTGTCCAGCAGCACCTTGCGGGGCAGGCGCGTGGAGGCGAGGCGGGCCGGGATGACCGCAAGAACTTGAGTCATGCCGGGAAATCTATGCCCCCGCGACACTGGGGGCAAGGGCTAACGACGAGGTGTCGAGACATGACCGTTCTGATTGTAGAATATGTACCTTACGTCGCGTTCATCGCGGCGGCCGGGCTGGTGGCCTGGGTGGGCTTCGATGTGCTGCGCGCCAGGCTTGCCAGGCCGCGCGAAACGGCGCCCGAGGCGGCACAGGATTCGGGCAGGGGTTTGGCGGGGCCGGCGACTCCGCTGAGTGCGAGGGCGCCGCTGGTCGCCGAGGTCGTACCGGTGTTCGAGCCGGAACCCGAACCGGAACCGGTGGTAGCCGCCGAGCCCGAGCCGGAACCGGTAGCAGAGCTTGAACCGGAAGCCGAGCCCGAGCTGCCGGTGTCACAGGCGGTGGACGTCGCGGAGGCCCCCGAAGAGGACCCCGCGGAGCAACTGCCCATCGAAGTAAGGGCGGACGTCATTGCGGTGCGGCGCGACCCCTCGGTAAGGGTGTTCGACACGGCCGTCGCACCAAGCGAGCGCAAGGTCCTGAGTGCGGAGGACTGATGCGCCCGAACTGAAGGCGCATGGAAAGCGACACGTCGGTCACGGAGTCACCCAGCCTGCTGCACCTCCACTTCGACACCGCGGTGGACGGGCAGTACGTGCTTGACCCCGAGGCCGACGTGTTCATCAAGGTGAACCCGGCGATGTGCGAGCTGCTGGGCTACACCCGCGAACAGCTGGTGGAGGCGCGGCGCCCGGTCGCGACCACCTCGATCATCCACGAATCAGACCGCGAGCTGGTTCGCAGCCACCGCCGCTCGGTGAGCCACGTCGGCGATAGCGGCGTCGCGCGTTTCCGCGTGGTGCGCCCGGACGGCGAGGTGCGCCACCTGGAGGTCCGATTCACGCTGATCCGCTACATGGGGCGCATCGTACAGGTGGGTAGCGCGCGCGATGTATCCGAGCAGGTCAAGCTCGAGGTCAAGCTTCGCAACGAGTCCGAGTTCAACCGTGAGCTGACGCTAGCGGCTCAGAAGTCGGCCAAGGATGCCCAGCGCAAGAGCCTGGAGGTGCTGGAGGCCAACACGCGCGTCGGCGCGCTCTCCGAGGTGCTGCGCGCGATTCCCGTGCTCACCAAGCGGCTGCTGGAGCTCGAGGACATCAACGAAGTATTCAAGGAAACGGCGCTCACCATGGTGAACGACGCCCAGTTCTCCAGTTGCGCGGTGATGCTGAAGGACGAGCAAGGGAAGCTGGAGGTCAAGTACGCCAATCCCTTCCGCACGACGACGACCCTGCAGGTGAAGGAGACGCCCCTGATCAGCCGGGTGCTAAGCGGCGAAGAGGAATTGGTAGTGGATGAAAGCGGCACCCATTTCGCCGCGATTCGTGCCGCCGCTTTGACCAGAGGGTTGCTGCAAGTGGGTCTTCCGAAAAACCTGCAGCGCTTCTATGCCGGCCACAAGCCGATCCAGCAGTCGATCAAGGACCTGGTCAGCACCATCGCCGACTTCCTCGGCGTGGTGATCAGCAACCACGAGAATCTCGAGCGCATAAAGCTGCAGTCGCGCCAGGACAAGCTTACAGGCCTATACAACCGTCGCGTCTTCGAAGAGCAGCTCAGCATCGAGTTCCGTCGCGCCCTGCGCTACGAGCGCGACCTGAGCCTGCTGATCCTCGATATCGACGACTTCCGCGAGGTCAACAACACCTGGGGCCACCAGCAGGGCGACGTCGTGCTGCACTCCATTGGGAACCTGCTGGCCGGAAGCTTCCGCGACCTGGACACCGTATGTCGTTACGGCGGCGAAGAAATCTGCGTGATCCTGCCCGAAACGGTGGGGGAAGCGGCCAAGGCCAAGGCCGAGCAGATCCGTCGCAAGATCGCCGAGACGGAACTGCCGCTGCTTGAAAAACCTGAGCAGAAAATCCGCATCACGGTTTCAATGGGCATCGCCTGCGTCACCAAGGGAATCACCAGCGAAGAGCAGCTGCTGCGCGACGCCGACCGCGCCCTGTATTGGGTCAAGAACCACGGCAAGAACCAGGTGAAGCTTGCGGAGTGAATTCAAAATTCAAAATGCAAAATTCAAAATGATCTGCTCCAGCAGCCGATGAGGTAGTTTTGAATTTTGCATTTTTCATTTTGAATTGAATCCGTGCCCACACTCGCCGCTTTCCTCAACCTTGTGCTTGGCGTCAGCCTGCTGATCCTGGCGACCTACGGCCTGCGCGCCCTGTGGGTGCGGGCTGTGCCGCCGCGTGTGCTGGCGTACATGATCGCGCCCGGCGTCGCGGTGCACGAGCTGTCCCACGCGCTTGCCTGCGTGCTGACCGGCGCCAAGGTCCACAGCATGGTGCTGTTCCGCAGCGACGGCAGCGGCGAGGTCAAACACGGCCCGCCCAAGCTGAAGTACGTGGGCGACGTGGCGATCAGCCTGGCGCCCCTGCTGGGCTGCACCCTGTGCCTGCTGCTGCTTGGCATGCTGCTGCGCGCGCCCGTGAACTTCTATTCCGTGAAGGCCGAAGGCGTGCACGCCAACCAGCTGATGTTCGCCGCCAGCCTGGCCACGCTTGTGTGGGACGACATGGTGCTGTTCTTCAAGGCCTCGGCCTTGCTGGACTGGCGTACCTGGGTGTTCCTGTACTTCGCCATGTGCTTCACCCTCGGCATGGCGCCCTCGCGCCAGGACCTCAAGAACGGCTCGCTGGGCCTGCTGGTGATCTGCGGCATCGTGCTGGTGCTGCACCTGGTGATCGACCGGCTGTTCAAGGCCGGCGCCGACGGCCCGGTGTTCGGCTTCATCGGCAACCTGTTGATCAAGCTGCACTATCCGCTGGCGATCTGCGCGCTGTCGCTGCTGCTGTTCGGCGTGGTGTATCTGGCGGGCATGCCGTTCCGCATCCGCCGTCGCCGCCGGCGCTAACGCGCCTTACCCGTGCGCTTTCAGCGACTGCCGCACGGTCTGCTCCAGCTCCTTGCGCATCCACTTCGGCTGCAGCAGCTCCGCTTGATCGCCAAAGCCCATCACGAAGCCGATCGCCCAGAACTGGTTGTAGAGCGGCGTCTCGATCTCCGCGCGGCCGTCGCGCAGCGGCCTGATCTGTACGTCGGGTGAGCCCTCCCACTCATCGCACACTTCGCGCGCCACCTCGCGGCTGAAGCGCACCACCAGCCGGTCCTTGGGCGTGCCATGGAACAGTGAATCCATGCGACCGGCCTCGCGTCTCTTGGGCGCGGAGGCCGCGAAGCGCTCCTCCAGCAGCCGCGCGTCGCGGATGCGATCAAGCCGGAAGTGGCGCGTGTCGCCGGCCAGGGCGCACCAGGCGTACAGGTAGAAGTGCGCGCCGATCTCCAGCACCGCGAACGGGTGCACGGTGCGCGTCGCCAGCCGCGCCCGGTGCGCCGAGTAATACTCGATCTCCACCACGCGCCGCTCCTCCACCGCCTTGGATAGCAGCCCGATCATGCGGCGCATGCGCTCGGTGCGGCGCGGCGTCACGAACCCCTTGCCACGGTCCGACAGCAGCTCCTGAGCGCGGCCATGCAGGGCCTCGCGCAGCAGGCGGATCATGTCCTCGGCCTGCTTCAATGATTCCGGGTCGGCGCTGCGGCTGAAGTGCTCCAGCGCGTACTTCAGCGCCAGCGCTTCCTGGGGCGTGAAGTTCAACGGCCGCGCGAAATGGCCCGCGAAGTTGACCCTGATGCGCGCCTGGTCGCCCACGCCGCGCAGGCTGTAGTTGATGTAGTCGCTGGGCGTGTAAGGCGGCACGCCGCACATCACCATGCGGTCCAGGTCGCTCAGCAGGCGCTTGGGGGTGCGGTGGGTGGCCTTGGCGGCCTCACGCAGCGAGATGCCCTCGTTCGCGACCAGGAAACTGACCAGGCTCACCAATTCGGCGACTTCGCTCATCGCGCCCTCCCCGAGTTCTTGAGCGCGCCGCGCAGTCGCTGCACCACCAGCTTGCGCAACTCGGGCGGGTGCTGCACCTGCCAGTGGCCGGGGAACTCGCCGATGAAACGCAGCAGCTCGTCGGGATAGGCCTGCGGCAGGTGCAGGATCACCGAGCCGTCCTTGCGGGTCTTCAGCTGGTACATGCCCTCGAATTCGTTCTCGATGATGAAGCCGACCTCAGCGCTGAAGGCGATGCGCACGTCGCGGAAGGCGTTTTCGCCGCGGCCGAACAGCTCGGTTGAGAAGCTGCGCTCCGGGTCGAAGTCGGTCGGCACCTCGTACTCGGGCGCCTTGGCGCGCGGGGTCGCCAGCGTCACGGCGCCGCGCATGCGCGAGAGGCGGAAAGTGCGCTCGGCCTTGCGCTCGATGTCGTAGCCGACCAGGTACCAGCCGCCGCGCCGCGCCACCAGGGCGTAGGGCGCAACGGTGCGGGTGGTCGCGGCTCCCTTGCCGCGCCCCGCGTACTTGAAGGTCACGCGCCGGCGATCCAGCAGCGCCGGGCCGATCACGTCCAGGCGCGCGCTTTCGGCCGGGCGGCGATTGAGCGTGCGGCGCACGAAGGTCTGCGGCAGCTCGGCGGGAAGGCCGTCGCCGCCCGCGCCGGCCTGCAGCTTCATCAGGGCCGACGAAAGGCTGCGGCGCAGGGGACCGGCCTCGTCGCCCTGCAGATAGGCCATGCCGATGCGGTACATCAGCAGGCGCTGCTCCGGGCTGAGGCCGAGCGGCGGAAGCAGGCAGGCGCCGCGGTCGAGTTCGTAGTGCCAGCGGTTGTGCACGCTCTGGCGGCTGACTTTCAGGCCGGCGGCCTCGAGGGCCTTCAGGTCGCGCTCGAAGCGCTTCTGGCGCGAGCGCAGGGGTGTGTCGTGGTCGTTGTAGCCCTCGATGTCGGCAAGCTCGGGCCAGCCAAGCGGCGCCCGCGCCTTCAGCAAAGTGCTGAGCAGGTTGAGCTGACGTTCAGTTGCGCCAACAGACCCGGCCAAGGAATCCCCCCACGCGAAGTGTAACAACCCCCGCGACATTTTCCGGGACAGCAGACAAAAAGGGGAGCGCCGGCGTACGAGACCAGGAACGCGTAGGGACACGCGGCAGCGTGTCCCTACATGGACTCGGGCGGGGTTGCTTCGCCTCGGGCTGAGAGGCGGATTTCGGCTTCGATGTCCTCGGCGTCCTTCTTGGCGCGCTTGGCAGAGCGGACCTTTACCACTATCACGAACACCACCAGCGCCGCCACGGCCGCAGCCAGCATGCCGCCGCCCACCGTGCGCGAGGCTTTCTCGAGCCACTCGCGGCCGTAGATGCTGGCCAGCCCGCCCAGGGTCAGCCACAGGGGAATGCTGACCAGGCAGCCCAGGAAGTCGAACAGCATGAAGCGCCACCACGACATGCGCATGGTGCCGGCGCTGAAGAAGGTCACGAAACGCACGCCGGCCACCTGGCGGCCGAGGAACACGGTCCAGCTTCCGTAGTTGTCAAACCAGCCCTGCACGCGGCGCAATCGCTTTTCGGTCAGCAGCTTGCGCATGATCTTGACGCGATCGCGGATGCCGAAGCCGAAACGCCTGCCCAGCCACCACGCGCCCGTGTCACCGATCAGAATCGCCACAGTAGTCGCCGCGAAAGCGCCCGCGAAGTAGTACCACACGAACTGGTCGCCGGCCTGCTTGTAGGCGCTGAAGCCGGCCAGGGTCAGCCAGATGTCCTCGGGCGTCGGCAGGCCGATGCCTGTCAGCACCAGCACGCCCGTGATCACCAGCCAGATAGTGCTTGCGTGCTCCTGGTTCCAGGCTGGGTCGAACAGTGTGGCGTACACCGTCTGCAGCCAGCCGGATTCGCCGGCAGCCTCGGCGGAAGCGGTAAGCAGGGTTTGCAGTAGCGGCAGCACGCAGAGTCCTCGGGCCGGGCACTATGCCAACGGCCGGGGCGCGATGCACCCGCATGGGCTGTGACTAATCATGTTCTTCAGGCGGAAGGTCGGCGCAGAGGGTGCCCACGGCCGTGAGCCAGCTGCCACCGCGGTAGTCGGTAGCCGTCTGGGGCAGGTTCAGGCGCACACCCACGGTGGGGAAGGCGTCCAGTTTGATGACCTGGTGGTCCATGCTGTCCCAGGTGCGGCCGGTGGCGCGGATGCGGTCGCCGGAATCCAGGGCGGCTCGTACTTCGAAGCTGGGCTCCGTGGCTGTGGAGTACTCGACCAATCCCTCGGCTTCGATGGTGAGGGCGACGGGATAGCTCTGGCCCGCGACCAGCAGCCCATCGGCGAGCTGGGGGTCGGCGTAACACTTGGCGTGGTAGGTGTTTCCGTCCAGCTTGAAGGTCAGGCGCCCGGGGTTTTCGGCGCGCGGCACGTAGCTTACGATTTCTACGGTATGGACCATGGTCAGAGTGTGCCAAAGGGTGTGGACAAGTCCAGCCAAACCGTTCGCGTACCGGCACGTTCATGCGTATGATAAAAGGTCCTGATTACAGTGCTTGAGTACGGAGAAAATGATGCGTCTCGCGGGGTTGATGGTTTGTGCGTTACTGCTGACAGCCGGCGCGCTTAAGGCGCAGTCCGATGCCTGGCTGGGCGTGAAACTTGAGGTGGTGGAACAAGCCGAAGCGAGGAAGCTCGGCATCGACGGCGGCCTGAAGGTCACCCGCGTGGACGACAAGTCCCCGGCCCAGGAAGCGGGCATGGAGGTAGGGGATATCGTGCTGTCGGCCGGCGAAGACACGGTTACCACCATCGAGCAGATGGGCGCGATCATGGCGGCCAAGGCCCCCGGCGACATGCTGAGCCTGGGCGTGCGCCGCGCCAACGGGCGCAACGAGCCAATGCTGATCACGCTGGGCTCGGTGAAGGATAAAAACGACAAGTTCGGCGACGACGCCAAAGTAAAGGAGCTGCGCGAACGTCTGCGCGAGCTCGACGCCGAACGGCGCCGCCTGCGTGACCAGCTGGATGAGCGCTTGAAAGAGCTTGGTGCCGGCAAGGCCGACAAGGAAACCACCCCCGCACCCAAGGAAGAGCCCGCCAAGCCCGAACCCAAGCCGGCCGACACCCACGAGCCCCAGCGCGTGCGCCTGAAGGTCACCCTGGGTGCCAGCTTCGTGAACCTGGAGGCCGAGGAATCGGCCAAGCTGGGCATCGAGGGCGGCATCCGCGTCACCGTGGTGCAGGACGGCTCGGCCGCCGCCGAGGCAGGCCTGAAGGTTGACGACGTGGTCGCCAGCATCGACAAGGAAGCGGTGGCCGGCACGGGCGACCTGCGCACCATTCTGGCGGACCGCAACCCCGGCGACCGGCTGGAGCTGGAAGTGATCCGCAACGGCAAGCGCCAGCAGCTCACCGTGGTGCTGCGCGCCAAGGACGCGCAACGCTAGGCAATCCATGATGGCCGTCCGCGGCGCCAACCGCGGACGGCCACAGGCGTTAAACAGGCATGCTCGAACTCCGCGATCAGGTAAACCGCAAGCGCGCCCGTAGGCAGGGTTTTGCGCTGTTGATCGTGATGATCCTGATCGTGCTGCTGGCGGTGCTGGTGTTCGCGTTCCAGCGTGACGTGATGCGCGAAGTTTCGATTTCGGCCAACGTGCGCGACGACCTCAAGGCCGCCTACATGGCCCAGATGGCGCTGGTGCGCGGGCAGGTGATCCTGCGCCTGGACGAGCACGCGGACTACGACAGCCTGAATGAAGACTGGGCCCAGCAAATTTCCTGGACCGGCGAGACCTGGGGCGCCGACGACAGCTCGGGCTCGGAGCAGACCCCGCCGCCTCCGCCCAAGATCCAGATCACTGACGAAGAGCGTAAGTTCTGCCTGCTGTCTCTGGTGCGGGGCAACGAGCTGCAGCGAGAGCGTGCCACCAAGGTGCTGAAGCGGCTGATCGAAATCTGCCGCCGCGAGGACGAACGCCTGGCGCTGGATGGCGACGTAAAGACCGTGCGACGCGCCAACGACCAGACTGTCAACACCGATACCCTGGTGAAGAACCTGGTCAAGTACCTCGAAGAGCGCGCCAGCGAAGACTCGGACGATCTCGTCATCACGGCCAACCCCAATGAAAAGCCGGACGTACGCAGCATGAAAAAGCAGACTCCCTTCGAGATGCTGACCGTGGGTGAGTTGCTGCAGGTGGAGGGATGGACTGAGGAACTGCTCTATGGCCCGGTGCGCCGCGCCGACGAGGCAATGGAGGCCCGCACCGAGGAAGAGGAGCCTGCCCGCGACTGGAAAGACCTCACCGACGAGGAAAAGTTTGAGCAGCGCCGCACGAACGTCGAGAGCATCGACCAGCGCTCCAGCGACCCCAACCCGCTGCCGCTGCTGGGCTTCATCACCCTGTACTCGACGGGTTTCGTAAACATCAACACCGCCCCGCGCGAAGTGCTGCTGGCCCTGGACGAGAAGCTGACCTGGGACGTGGTCGAAAAAATCCTGACCGCCCGCGAGCAGGACCGCCAGGACGTGATCGCCGCCGAGGAAAATGGCGGCACCCTGCCGGAGGCTGAGCCCGACCCCAACCTGGACCCCAACGCGCCCGCCGAGGAAGAGGACAAGGCCTCATTCCGGCCGCAGGACCTGGCAAACTACCAGGCCTTCGTGCAGCGCGTGAACAACCAGCAGACCCAGGAAGGGGAGCAGCCGGCGGCGGAGATCGAAGGGTTCACGGAAGAGATCTACAACGCGATCCGGCCCTGGCT
The DNA here is from genome assembly GCA_020638635.1 of Planctomycetota bacterium. GTDB lineage: Bacteria > Planctomycetota > UBA8742 > UBA2392 > UBA2392 > JACKID01. The sequence continues at coordinate 118,229 of JACKIE010000001.1, read as the reverse complement.
GGTGGTGCGCAGCACGGTGTTCGAGGTGCTGGCCTCAAGCACGATCGGCAAGGTGACGCACACGATCCGCGCGGTGTACCGTCGCACGGCCGATCCCAGCGCACAACCCGCGCAGCCCGCCACGGACGCGGGGACCGACGGGAGCGCGGCGACGGACGGCGGAACCGGCGAAGAAGACTCGCTTCCCAGCGAGCCCACCATGAAGCTGACCCTGCTGTTCCGCGACGTCAGCAGCGGCAGCTAGGCGGCGGCTGCCGACGGCAACCTCATCGGTCAGGTTGGACAGGAGTGAAGTGGACGCCTGTGCGAGGGCCGTGCGAGTATCATGATTCGCGCCGGCACTTCACTGCAATCAAGGTGATCCACCAAGGACTCCAAGTGCACGAAGGAAGGCAGCACTTCTTCGTGGCCTTAGTGTCCTTCGTGGATCACCGCAGTTTCAGTTGATAACGCGAAGAAGCGAAGGAGCGAAGCTTCGCGCAGCCACCCCGCGCGCTTCGTTCCTTCGCTCCTTCGCGTAAAAACAAAACCCGCCGTCGATACGGCGGGTGACTGCAATCGTGTAAGTCCGAGATCAGTTTTCTGGCGGTTTCTCGCCGATCCCGAGCTGTCGCTTCAGCTCGGCCATTTCGGCTCGAGATCTCTCCTGCTCCGCCTTGAGCTCCTCGATCTGGCGGTCCTTCTCGTCGAGGCGGTTTTCGGTGGACTGCACGCGACTGTCCAGATCGTCCATACGCTCGCCCATCTTCGCCAGCTGTTCCCGGAGTTTCTGCTGCTCCGCCTCAAGGGACTCGATCTTTGACGCGTGCTGGCTGACCTTTTTCTCCTGTTCCTCAATCTTCTTCTGGTTCGCGTCGATAGCTGCCTTGTTGCCGGCAATGTCCTTCTTCAACTCTTCGTCGGTCTGCTTCAGCAGGTCGCGCTCAGCCTTGGCTTCAGCTAGCGCCTTGCGATGAACCGTCAACTCGGCGGTGTTCGTCGCCACTCGGTCCTTGACGTCGAGAATCTCCTTCTTCTGCGCTTCCTGCTCGGCCTTGACCTCCTGTATGTCCTGCTTGGTGGCCTTGGGCTCGACGGTTACTTCGTTCTGGATGCGCTCGTAGATGAGGTAGCCGGTGCCTCCCGCGAGGCCGAGCACGATGATCACCAGTCCGCCAGTCAGCAAACGGATGTTGTTCATAACTGCCTCCGGAGAGGGTATGGGCCTTACTTCCCGGGCTCAGCCTTGTCCACTTTTCCTGATTCGCGCAAGCGGCGGCGTTCTTTCATGGTGATTTCGCGCTGGCGCAGGCGGTCGAGGATTTCGCGTATGTCGATCTCGCGGATCTCGACCTCCGAGCCGCAGTTGCCGCACTTGATCTGCGACAGGTTCGACTCGTCGTTTTCGATCTCGACGCCTTCCTGTTCCTCGATGTACAGGTTGCCGTTGGGCATCAGCATACACGGAAACGTGAAGGGCCGCGTGATCTTGAACTTGCCGCGGTCACAGTCGCCGACAATGGTGGTCAGGTACTCGTCAGGCAACCAGACCTTGCTCTTGACGCAACACAGGATGCGGTCCACGGCCACGATCAGTCTTTCTTGTTGGGCATAACCTGCAGGCCGTCTGGCGAAAGCCCCACGATCGCCTCGAAATTCTGCTTGCCAAGCGCCGCCGAGAGGTAGGCCTGCCAGGCGGTGTCCAGCCGGGCCAGTGCATCGTTGCCCGCGCCCGACCGCACCGCGACATAATAGCATAAGTTTTCGTCGGAGTCAGAGGTTCGCTCAAGCCCGGCGTCGTAGTACAGCTTCCACAGCGCGCCCAGCACCGCCGTCCGCAGCTTCGCGCCTCGTTCGCCTGTAAACGGCGCGTAGGCATTGCCCGTGTAGGCTGGACAGAACTTGTCGAGTATCGCCCCAGCCTGCCTGCCGGCGACCTCGGCCGCTTCACGGAACCGATCCTGGGCGGCCTTTTGCTCGTGGGAGAAACTGGCATCTTCCAGCAGCGCGCGTGCGTGGGCGAACGCATAGGCGTCGATCCGGCGCGATAGCGCATCGTACTCGTCGCTGAGCTGCTGGAAGTTCAGGACCAGGTTCGAGCCGGCAAGCTGCCCGCGTTCCTCTGCCAGGATCCCTCGGTCCTTGGTTCGCAGGTCGATCTCGTCACTGATCGCCTGGTAGCGCCCGCGTTCGATTCTGCGCGCGTCGATCTCCGTCCTGGCTTTGCCGGCGAGTTCCACGATGGCGAGCTCCTTGACCAGGTCGTCTCGCTTGGGCTGAGCCTCCGCATCCAGGGTGGCGGCCTTCGTTTCCACGGACTGCAGGTTGTCCCGCGCGCTCGTGAGTTCCGCCTCAACCTCGGTCCTTCGGGTCTCCAGCAGCGCCCGCGCGGTCCTGGCATCCTGCTGCAGCTTGAGGGCGGCATCGGCATCCTTGAGAGCCTTCTCGGCGGCTTTAACCTTGCCGTCCTGCTCGTCGCGGGACTTCTCCGCTGCGGACTTTGTCTTCCTGGCTTCCTCGGCGGCGGATGCCTTCGAGACGAGCACGTCTTTCGCCTCTTGCAGCGCTCTGGCGGCCGCTTCCTGCGCATTCCTTGCCTCAGAGGCTGCGGAGATCGACCTATCCAGTTTTTTCTGGGTCTCGGATGCGGCCTTTTCCGCGGCGTCCAGCTCGGTCTGCTTGGCGGCGCGGTTGGGGTCGTCCTGTGCCATGGCATCGAGCTCAGCCTTGATGCGATCCACTTCGGCATCGGCTTTCTCGTCTTCCGCCTGCGAGGTAAGCCGTGCGGTGATTGCGTCCGTCAGCGCGTCATCGGCCTGGTCCAGTGCGGCCTGCAAGTCAGCTATGGGCTTTTTGGCCTCGGCGTGGGCTTTCTCGGCAGCCTCGAGTTCCAGCGCGCGCTGGGCGGCTTCTTCCTTCAGCGACGCCAGCCTGGCGTTGGCTTCATCCAGCATGGCGCTCGCGGTGACCTGTTGCAGTTCGGCAGCCGCGAGCTTTTCCGGGGTGTAGACGTTAGCGGCGAGCTGCTTGTCAACCTGGGCCAGCGCGGCCTCGGCGTCGGTGACGGCTTTGCGCAAACCCGCCAGCTTGCGGCGCTCGGCGTCTATTTTCGTGTCGAGTTCGTTGAGTTTCAGCTTCAGCAGGTCAATGCGGCTGTTGGCGTCGGCGCCCGCTCGCACTTCGCGCTCCAGGCCGGCAATCGCGTCGTCGATGGCCTTCCGGCGCGCGCCGTCCATATCGAAAAACTCGGACTGCTTCAACTCGGAGATCGCGGCGTCCTGGCGGGCGATGGCCTCGTCCAGCTCCTTGATGCGATCCTGCAACAGGATGGAGCGCGTGATTTCCTGGCCGCGGTCTTCAAGGTCGTCGCGAAACCGCGAGATCGGAGAGCTGAGAGTCTTTGCCGCGTTGCCCAGCGTGGGGTAGACCCCGGTGGCCGACTGGCGGCGCCAATGGGCGATGATGCCGAGGATGTCGTCCTCGGACTTCACAAGCATGTCGTCGGAAAGTGAGGCTGCGCCCTCACCCTTCATGCGCGGCTCACCGCGGGCGATACGCTGCTTCGCGTCCTGGATCGCCGCGCGCATGGTGTTCTCGAACGCCGTGATTTCGCGGGGGCCGTCGCGTTCAATTTCGAGGGCGCGCATCGCCTCTAGTCCCTCGGCCAGGGCGCGCAGGTCGCGATCAATGACCAGCAGGTTGTTCTCCGCGCGCAGGGGGTAGCTCTCCGTGTTCAGCCAGTGCAGGCGTTCCTTGAATCGCTCATCGGCGCCAATCCGCAGCACGCGATAGTCTTCCATCCCACGCAGTCCCACCAGGGGCGACTGGCTGTCGTACAACAACGCCCACTGCCCGCGGTTCACCAGGATGCGCTCGGCGCCCGGTCGTCCCAGGTTGACGGAGCCATGGAACACACGCAGCACGGCGCGGGCCGGCAGTTCGACTCGTGCCAGCGCCATGGCCAGGCGCGTGTCCTCGCGGGCGACGGTGACGTGCACACTTTCGCCGGGTTTCAAGCCGCGTACGGCGGCAGCCAGGTCCTCGGCGTTGCGGATCGACACCCCCTCAATGCTCTCGAGCCGGTCACCCTTCGTCAGTCCTTCGTCCAGCGAGCCGACTCGGAAACCCGCGAATGTGCGCAGGTCAGTCCTGGCCGCCAGGCCGCGGTCGCCGCTTTCAAAGGCTGCGGCGAAGGCGCGGATGCGCTCTCGCTCAAGGTTGTCAGGCTGCAACGACTCCACCCCCGGACCCACGACCAGGTCGAAATCAGCGCCGTCGTCACTGGTGACCTCATACAACTGCCCGTCCGCGACCGGGAACTCGACGACGAAGGCATGCCCGGCCGAGGTGAAGCGGCCCCAGATCTCACCCCGGATGAGGCCCAATACCTGGCGCGCGGCATCGCGGGGCTCGAGCAGCTTCAACTCGCTGCCGGGCGCCATCAGCACGCGGTTGGACTGGTCGAGCACAAGCAAGGCCTGGGAGCCCTCCGGCGTGGTGATTCCTTCACCGACCGCAAGGCGGCCGCCCGGCGGCAACTCGGGCGTTCCTGCCACGGCGCTGACCTGCACGTTCGGCGGCGCGATGTAGGCGCCCACACTGTGGAACATCAGCATGATGACCGCGATGCCGACAACCTGCAGCCAGAGCGCGGCTACGGGCGGCAGGGCCAGCGCGTGGTGGGGGTTGCGCGCACGGACGTTGACAGCGACTGACGACAAATCGTAGGGCTCGCTGTCCAGAAGCTGGCGGATGCTGTCGGACTGTGAGCGCAGTTCGTCCAACCTGCGCTGCGCGATCTTGTCCTTGATCATCGCGCGTTCGAATTTCGCCGTTTCATCGCCTTCCATGCGCCCATCGATGTAGCGGCGCATCTCGGTGTCCTTGGGATCGGCCCCTGCGTTGCGTTTGCGGGCCAGGCCTTCCGACAGGTGGTTGGCGGCTTTGCCGATTGCGTCCTCGATCTGCTGTGGCGTTACGCCCGCCCAGCGCGCGATCACGGCCGGCGAGAAACCCAGCCGGTAGTGCAGGCACAGCAGCTCGCGCTCGGCGGCGTTTACGTGGTAGGCGTGGTAGGCCTTACGCTCGCCCAGGCCGGGGATGCTTTCGCCCTTGATCTTGAGCTGGTCGTCGGCGCGCACGGCGCGGATGCGCCCTTCGCTGATACCCTGGGTCAGCTGCTCCTGGGTCATATTGGTGCGCTCAAGGACCTCCTTGAAGTTGTAGCTGGAGGTAGCCTTGGTGGGACGCGCCTCGCCCTCAAGCACTTCGCGATAGCGCGCGCGCACGGTGCGCAGGGCGGCCTCGATCACGAACTCGAAGACTTCTTCATCGCTGCCGGCGCGCGCCGACGTGCGCGCCTGCGAAATCACGTCCACCAGGATGTCCTCGACCATGCGGTCGAAGGGGGCGCCGCGGTCGGGGATCAGCGCCGTGGCGTAGTCCACAACCGGCTTGCCGAAGCGGCGCAGAATGCGGTTCACGCCGCCGGGGCGCCCCGACAGCAACTCCCTGATCTCGCGTGTGGCTTCAACCTGCGTCACGGCTCACTCCGCGTCCGGGTTTTCGGAGAGCGATTCGATGTCGAACAGCGCCTCGACGAACTGGTCCGCGTCGAAGGGCTGTATGTCTTCCAGTTTCTCGCCAAGCCCGACAAATTTCACGGGAACTTCCACTTTTTCGTTGATGCTTAACACAGCCCCGCCCTTGGCCGTGCCGTCCAGCTTGGCCAGGAACAGCCCGGTTACCTCGGCGGCCTGCTTGAACATTTCCGCCTGCACCACAGCGTTCTGGCCCGTGGTTGCATCTAGTACGAGGATGGTCTCGTGCGGCGCACCCTCTATTTTCTTGGCGGCGCAGGCGTTGCGAATCTTGCGCAGCTCGTCCATCAGGTTTTTCTGCGTGTGCAGGCGGCCTGCCGTATCCACCAGCAGCACGTCGGCGCCGATCTCAAGGGCGCGCTCGGCGGCCTTGTGCGCCACCGAGGCAGGGTCGGCCTTTTCAGCGCCGGTCACGATTTCGCAGCCGATGCGCTCAGACCAGGTCTTAAGCTGCTCGACGGCCGCGGCGCGGAAGGTGTCGGCGGCGGCCAGCACGGTGTGGTGGCCGGACTTTTCGAGGTACCAGGCCAGCCTGGCCACGCTGGTGGTCTTGCCGGCGCCGTTCACGCCGACCACCAGGATCACGGTGGGGGACTTGGGTGCGAAACGCAGCGCGTTGCCGCGGTGGGTCAGGCGATGTTTCAGGTCAACGCGCAAGAACGGCAGGATGTCGGATGTCGTCTCGATCTTTCCGTTCTTCCATGCGCCGCGCAGCACGTCCATCAGGAAGTCGCTGGTTTCGACGCCGAAGTCGGCCTCGATCATGGCCTCTTCTAACTTATCTAGCACAGCGTCGTCGATCTTCTGGCCCAGGCCCACGGCGCCCAGCACGCGGCGGTTCAGCACCATGCGCGTGCGCGAGATCGCGCGCGTCAATTTGGCCAGCATGCCTTTCTTCTCGGGCTGTTCGGCCTCTACCGGCTCAGGCGGAGTCGGCTCGGCCGGTGCTGATTCGGCTTCTTTCTTTTTTCGGCTGAACAATCCCACTGTACGCCTCGGATCGATTGCTTACCCGTTGCTCGCGCTCCGGGCTTCCGTTCTCGCTGAACTTCAGACTTTTTCGGGGCAGCGGGTCTGGAAAATCTTGTCCAGAACGCCGTTGACGAAAGCGCCGGATTTCTCGGTGGAGTACTTCTTGGCCAACTCGACGGCCTCGTTGATGGTCACCTTGGGCGGCACATCGTGCATGTACAGCAGCTCGTAGGCGCCCATGCGAAGGATCGCGCGGTCGATGACCGGCATGCGGCTGACCTGCCAGTTCAAGGCGACATCCTGGATGGTGTCATCCAGCTCGCGGCGGGCTTCGCGTACGCCGCTGGCCATTTCCGTGGCGAGGTCGGACACGGCGGCGGAAGGCTGCTCGACGTCCAGCACGTCGCGCAGCTGCTCTTCCTGCTGCTCGGGCTTGCTCAGGTCCGCCACGTAGAGAAGCTTGAGCGCCAACTCTCGGGCGAGGGTGCGTGAGTTGGCCTGGTCGCGGGCGTCAGCCATACCGCCTGTATACCAAAGGAAACGGGCCGTGAAACCGGAGGATCGCCGATCACAGCTGCTTGTGCAGGTTCACCAGTTCGATTGCCGTGACAGCCGCTTCAAAACCCTTGTTGCCCATCTTGCTGCCACAGCGCTCGATGGCCTGTTCCAGGTTCTCGGTTGTGATTACGCCGAAGATACAGGGCACACCGGTGCTGAGACCCACCTGGCCGATTCCTTTGGCGGCCTCGCCGGCGACGTACTCGAAGTGCGGGGTGCTGCCGCGGATCACGGCGCCCAGACAGATCACCGCGTCATACTTGCCCGATTCCGCGAGCTTCTTCGCGGCGAGGGGTATCTCGAAAGCGCCCGGGACCCATGCCAGCGTCACTTTGCCGATATCGCCACCATGGCGACGGATGGCATCGATAGCGCCGTCAACCAGGTGCTTGACCAGGAAGTCGTTGAAGCGGGCGGCGACGATCGCGAAGCGTGCGCTGCCCGCAAGCAGGCTGCCCTCAAGGGTGCGATGGGATCCGGCTGTTTTATCTGGCACGGGTGCTCCGGTATGTCAGAAGCGAACGAGGCGGGGATTGTAAGGAAGGCGGGAAATCCGGGCAACCAGTTGACCGCAGGCAGCAGGGGGATAGCATTTGATCACCCCGAAAGTCCCCCTCAGTTATTAGGAAAGCCGCCAGGCTTGACTTTGCGAAGCCGAGTTCGGTTGGAATCGTTGGAACTATCCGGTAGCCCCTATGTGTAAAAGTTGCACGAGTGGTGGATACGTTGGTTCCGAGTCGTTTTCATAAAGCTTTGAAAACATAGTATTTGTGCCGTATACAAAGATTGGCACGCGTTGCGCTTAGTAATAACTCGTCACACTTTGGCAGCACCCCTGAGTATGACCCCGAGCCCGACCAAGGTCGGATTCTGAAGCCAGGAGAGATCATGAAGCGAGTTGCGGTTCTGATTGCTGTCGGTGTAGTCGGCCTGGTGGCCGGTTGCGGCTCTGACGGAATCGTCTTCAACGGCGTCAAGCAGGTGGATCAGTTCCCGATCCGCAAGACGCCGATCGTGCACTACAACTTGCCCTCGGAGGTGACGGACCCGGTCACCGGCGACCACAGCGTGGACGTCACTGCGTTCACGAGCATCAACCTGGCTCCTGCCACCTTCACGGAGCAGGCGACGCCGGGCCACGACCTGTGGGCGGAGGAGTTCTACGCCACGTGCACGGACAACCCGACCTGCCCACCACCCAACACTCCTGTCCCGGACTTCATCTACACCACCCAGCAGTACAAGCCGCCTGGCGCCGACTGGCCTGACCCGACGGTGACTTCTTTGGGCCCACCGCCCAGCTTCTTCATCGGCGCCTGGACTCTTTCGTTGCAGCACCAGTGGTTCCTGCGTGATGTGGACGGTACCGCGCTGGCGCCGGCCATGGTCGGCAACCCGCCCGTGCAGTACGAAAGCGTCAGCTTCTCCTCCATGGCCATCAGCATCGTAGAGGCCACCCAGCAGACCACCCCGGGCACCCAGTTGCCGGTCCCGGGCCAGCAGGAAGCGATTCCCGCCGGGCCGACCGGCGTCGGCGCCAACGGCATCGAGCAGATCGTGGTGCCCGCCAGCAACTTCCTTGACTTTGCCTTCAACGGCGAAGGCGCTCCGGCCGGTCTGCTCGGAGCCGCCTGGCGCGAAAGCCCGGCGCAGAACAAGCACATTGAGACCAGCTACCGCGTGCTTCAGGGCGTGCCGGCGCCGGACTACTTCGGCGGCGGCGGCCCGATCACCTCGGGCGGCGGCCTTTACCACAAGCGCTTCTCGGACCACTGGCAACAGACGACCGGAGGAGCCAATTCGACGATCGACATGGATGATGGGGTCAACTACTCGTACTACCTGGCTGCGGTGGGTAACCACCTGATCGGATACGGGTTGGGTCTGGTTGACAGCTCATTCGCGCTTCCCGGCGTGATCAACAACCAGGAAGACATCATGAACCTGAGCGTCATTCTGGACATGACGGCCTTCATCGCCGCGGGCAAAGAGTTCCAGTTCGTCGTGGAAGACCTGCTGCGGCTGCAGGACACCGTCAACGGCGACTGGATGAACCCGGGTATTCTGAGCACCCTGCCGGGAACGTATCGCTAACCGAACCGACCTCGAACGTCCCGCGTGTGACGCGGAAACAAGGAAATGAAAATGCGCAAGCTACTCGCCATCTTCCCCTCCCTGCTGCTGGTCGGAGCACTTGCCTCCCTGGCAGGTTGTGACGGCAAGTTTGCCGGCCCGCCCGGCGGCTCCGCCGTGGGCACCCCGGGCACGGATCCGCTGTTCGGCGTAACGGTGTTCACCTTCGCCGTCGAAAATCCGCTGATCACGGGCTTTTACTGCGACGTCTGGTACATCGACCCGGGTCGTGACAGTGACGACGGCCCCGGTGGCGTGATCGGCGTCTGGTACACCGATACGATCCAGGCGCTGGCGGCAGCGACCTTCAGCGGCTGGCTCACGAATGAACAGTCGCCCAGTCACATCGAAGTAAACAGCCAGTACCCGATGATGCTGAGCTTCATGAGCCAGTGGTTCCGCCGCAACGGCGACGGCAGCCGCGTCCGTGAGCGTGACCAGTTCGGATTCCTGGTCTGGTCGCCCAAGAGTCTCGACATCTGCTTCATCACCGCGCCGGTCGAGCCGATCAACTACAACAACCCGCCGCGTGTGGTGTATGAGGTGGACCGTACGGTTTATCCCAACTCCAGCTTCGGCAGCGTGATCTTCGGCTTCACTTCGCCGCCTGCCACCAGCCCCGGCGATTTCCCGCCGCCGCAGAGCCGCTTCCTGAACAAGAACTTCAGTGAAATCGGTCTGGTGCTGTTGACCAAGCTGCTGCCCGCCGGCAGCCCGCAGCTCAGCCAAGCGTTGGGTGAAACCATCGGCGACAACCTCGAGAATGAAAACGTCGAGAACCTGGGCGCCATCCCGCAGAACGCGGGCGGCGGCTTCACCCCGGTTCCACGGCCCACCGGCGTGTTCGGCGACCTGTACGCTCTCGACTACAAGGCGGCCCCGGTACTGAAGCCCACCACCCCGGGCCACACGGAAGAAGAAGCGGTCATCGAGTACTCGCGCCACCTGGGTGCTTTGCACAGCAACCTGATTGCCCAGGCGGTGGGTTTGAACTCGGGCGAAGTCGGAACCATCATGGACCCCTCGCAGGTGATCTGGCAGAACGGTTTTGCCTACTCGTTCATCCAGGCCGACCTCAACGCTCTGAACACCCTGCACCTGCCCGGCAAGGGACGCGATCCGAACGTGCCCTAAGCCCTGCTGGCAACCCCGAAACGAACGAACTCAAACCGAGGACAGGAATGAAAACCAAGACACTATTCTGCGCCCTGGCCCTGCTGGCGATGATCGTCGCGGCCGAAGCCTCTGCTGAGGCGCAGAAGTACAGCCCGCACCGTACCACCGTGCAGCAACTCACGGAATCGGCCGAGGTCGTGATCGTGGGCCAGCTCGACCGGGTGGATGACATCGACCTGACGGAAGTCGGCATCGACGCCGCCGTCCACAAGCGCCTCAATGACGGAAAGATCCAGGACGGCCAGGATTACGTTCGCCGCGAGGCCGTGTTGAAGGTGAACACGGTCCTCAAGGGCGACCCGGCTGACCTGGGCAGCGAGCTGCGCTTCGTCAGCATCCGCCAGCTCAAGCTCGAAAACTATGACCTGGACCTGCGCAGCGGCGAAGCCATCTACTTCCTCAGCAAGCGCCCCGAGGACGGCCGCTACGTCGTGCTGAGTGACGAGCGTGGCACCGTCAGCACCCAGGAGTGCGCCGGTGACCTGCAGACGGCCGTCACCTACGTGCGGTCGCAGATCGAGCACGGCGTAACCGGCACGGCAGCGGTCGAGCGCATGCTGAATGCGATCGCCCTTGATGGCAGCCGCCTGTCTGTGGATAGCGCCATTGAGCTGTCCTGGCACCACGAGACTTACGCGCCGGACGTCAACGCCGAGCACCGGAATCGCATCCTGGGCCTTGGCCGTCTGAGCGCCCCGGGCAGCGAAGAGCGCAACCAGCTGCTTACCGCCATGGGTCGCATGCCGGCGGAAGGCGCACTGGAGGCCCTGCTCGAGATCATGCTGACTGACGCGAATTGGAGCACCACCAGCCTGGCCAGCATGTCGCTCGAGTACGTGGACCGCGGCCAGGCCATCAGCCGCCTGCTCAGCGAGTACGAGCTCGCCCAGAACGACACCACCCGCATGGTGATCGTGCGCAGCCTCGGCCTGATCCGCCCCAAACTGGGCTATGATGGAGCCGACCTGCGCAACCGCACGCTGAACCTGGTCAAGGGCCTGCTGAATGCGGGCACCGACAAGAACCTGCTGCGCGAAGCCCTGATCGCCTCGCGAGACCTGCGCAGCGAAGACGCCCACACCACCGAGCTCAAGGCCCTGATTGACGCACGAGAGACCAACGGTCTCACGGGCGATGAAGTCAACGCTGCGATCGTGGCGCTGGCTGCTGGCCGCACCACGGACGCGGAAGGAAACGTCAACTGCTTCGCGAAGGATTATCTGCTGGCGCTGGGTGAGGCTGACCCCGTGCTGGACCAGGTGGTGAAGTCGGCCATGAAGTTCCCCTACACGACCCTGATTCTCGGAGCGGACGGCAAGGGCCACTAAACCGGGACCAAGCCACGCACACAGAGGAAAACCATGCGGAAGTCAATCGCAACATTCGCAGTGCTGATGCTGACAGTGCTCCTGTCCAGCGCGCTGCACGCCAACTTCACGTTGTTCGACATGGCCAAGGACTCGATGTTCATCGCCAGAGGCGAGTTCACGAGCTTGGAGCGCACCAAAATCGGCGACCGGATGACGCTTCGCTGCGACGAAGTGATCAAGGGCAGCCTGAACGAAGGTGAAGAAGTGACCCTTGAGGCCTTCGAGCCCGCACCCGCGGACGAGGGACTGGGCCGGGAAGTGATCGTGTGCTTCAACCGGATCAACGGCCAGTTCTACTTCGTGAACCATCCGTTCGCCTGGCGCAGCTTCGTGTTCGAAACCGAGGATGTCGCCGCCGACGGCCTGGACCGCAACGAGCAGGCACTGCGCAACTTCCTGGCCATCAACGCGCCGCACCAGGCGACCATCGAGGCCGAGCTGCGCAGGCGACTCGAACTCGAGAGCATGGCCTACCCAGGCAAGTTCGAGCAGTCGCTGCTGGATGCCTGGAAGGCCGAGCTGCTGAACCAGGTGTCCTGGGCTGGCACCCGCGCTGCCCGCGACGCGGCGAAAGCGCTGGTTGAGCACCAGCTGTTCAAAGGCACCTTGAGCGTATCCGAGATCGAACGGGTCGGCGCTTTGCTGCCCGCCTCGGCACCCGGCGAAATTGAGCGCGCGTACATGCTGGAACTGGTTCGCAACCAGAACAGCGCTCACCCGGCTTTCAACCTCCAGGTCGAAATGCTGATGCAGGAAACCTCGCAGGCCTGCGTCGGTAAGCTTTCCAACCTGATGCTGGCCGTCGAGGACCGCCAGATGGTGCTGGAGCGCGTCGGTACGCTGGCCGCCGACCGCAGCCAGGCCCCGCAGGTTCGCGTCAATGCCCTGCAGATCCTTGAGGCACTGAAGGACACGGACGGGCTGGCCTGGGTGCACCAGGCCGTCACAGGAGAGCTTGAAGCCCAGGACTTCAACAAAGACGTGATGCGCCGCGCCCTTCGCGCCTTGCGCAGCACCCCGGACGCGTCCAACGTACCCGTGTTGGATCTTTGCATCAGCAATCCCATCTTTGTCGAAAGCTGGGAACTGACGCAGCGCGCATGGATCGCCTACGCCATGGTCGATAGCGACGAGACGAATGCCAAGCTGTTCTCGAAGTTCATGTCGGCCGAGAGCAGAGGGCTGAAGTTCTTCTTCCAGAAGCTTCTGCCGGAGAACAAGATCATCCGCAAACTGATGATCGTCCACAAGGAAGACTAGCAGCTGCCTTCCGTGCATACACAAGCGGCCGGGAATGTCCCGGCCGCTTTGCGTTTCTTGGGGCATTCCGCTACTCGCGCCTGCCGCCCAGTGCCAGGTCCCGGATGCCGGGCAGCAGGTCAAGGCGGGCGTCACTACCCAGCAGGCTGGCCGCTGCGGGTTCGTAGTCGAACATCTCAAGTACCCATCCCCCTGCCGTGCGGCGAAACGACAGGCTGGAGCGTGCCTCACCCAGATCGACCAGGTACGAGAACGTGACGGTTATCCGCATCACGCCGGCCGGAAGTGCATCCAGTTCCGCGAAGCCTTCCTTCAAGCCATGTAGCGCGGCGCGCAGAAACTCGACGTCGAGTTCATCGGTGGCGTCGCGTCGGCCATCGGACAGGCTGAAGGGGAGCGGCTCGGAGCTGCCGTCGCTCATGAGGGAAAGGGCCTCGATGGCCGGGCCGACCGGGCTACTGGGGCCGGGCAGCAGCAGGTCAAGCAGCAGCATGGGAGCGGTGTACCCTTCATGGCTGTCAACCGGTCCCTGGAAGCTGACGCCGCCGGTGTCTCCCACGGTGCAGCGCAGATGTGGCCCCAACAGGCTCTCAGCAAGCTTCACCTCGACCGCGCGGACATAGTCCAGTTCAAGCTGCCAGCTGGCGGACAGGTATGCAGGCCGGCGTGTCGCGACAATGGGCGAAAACCTGCGCCACGCCGCCAGCAGCCGGGCTTCTTCCGTACGGTCGTCATGCTGCCTGTTCAACAGTTCAACAAAGTCCTCCAGCGATTGCGGCCTGACGCGTGGGCCAAAGACCGACGGGGCCAGCTGGTTGCTGTAGTAGCCGAACTCGCGGAACTCCCTACGGTCGTGGCCGGGGCCCTTTGGCTCGGCGCTTTCCCACAGGGTGCACGCGAGCCTGGTGTCGGCAGGGTACAGGGCGGACAACTCTTCCATGAACTGCTGCGGTGTTCGTTGTTCTGCGCCGGGTTCGCGCAGGCCGTGCTCGATGCGTGCGACGGTTTCCGCGGCGGCGATGGCCGAGGCTCGGATGGACTCAAGCTCTTCAAGGCTGATGGCTTCGCCGTCGAAGCGGGTAAGCGTGGTCGCCCGCTGAACCGACACTTCGGGCTGCGGATCCAGAGTGGAGTTGGCGCAGCCGGCCGGCAGTGCAAGGCAGAAGAGTATGGTCCCGATGCGTGCCATGAGGTCATTCTAGTCGGGGGTCGGAGCGGGGGCTATTTCTTCTCGGCGCCTTCCGCCCGGTTGTCGATCGCCTTGATGGCGGCCTTGGCGCGCTCCAGGTCGTACTCGCTGCCGCTGAACACCACCTTGCGGTCGCGCTCGAATCCGCCCACCTGCACGCTGCCGGCCGCGATCTGCGCCTCGAACAGCTGGCGCAGGGTGGCCACGGCGTCTGCGGGCGTCAGGTAGATCAGCTTGATGGTTTGTGTGGTCTGCTTGAAGGCCGGATTTTCGGGCTGTGAATCCAGCAGCCGCAGGCGCTCGAGCACGCGGCCCACCTCGTCGCGCCGGCCGCTGACCAGCAGGAGGTTGCTGCCCTCGTTGACGGTGGCTTTCCAGCTTTCGTCGGCCTCGCGCAGGCGCTCAAGCGCCGTGGCGAGGCGCGCCGCCAACCCATTGCGCACGGCGTAGTCCTGCACCACCAGGTCGTCGTCGCGCTGGCTGGGCTGGTCGGCGGCCTGCGCGATCTCCCAGGCCACCAGCAGGCGGTCGGCGAAGTCGCTGACGATAAGGCTGTGGGTATCCTCGAACACCTCGATGCTGCCGATGCCCTCGCTCAGCTTCGGCCGGATGCGGGGCACCACGGACTGCACGGCCGCGCGGCGCAGCTTGATGGTGAGGGCGGCGAAGTACATGCCCTCGAGCTCAAGGGGCGTGTCCACGATGGTGGCGTTGCGCGCGGCGCCGTCGGCGGTGTACAGGTGGTAGGTGGGGCCGGGCATGCCGCCGACCTCAAATGCCACCAGCTCGCAGCGTTTCAGGATTTCGAACAGCAGCAGCGTCTTTTCGGCGCGGGTGGCGGGTTCGACGTGGCTGGCCGTCACGCGGCGCAACTGGCCGGTGGCCGGGTCGTTCAGCACCTCGCCCTCGTAGACGAAGCCGACACCGATGGCCTTTTGCGCCCACAGCAGCACGTCGGTCACGGGCGCGTCCTTGAACTCGGGCTTGGGCGCTGCTTCCTGCGCGCCCGCGGGCGCCAGGGAAACGGCCAGCAGCGCGGCCAACAGCAGCACAGGGGTCACGATTCGGTTCATGGGGCAGCCTCCGCCATCTTCGGTTTTCGTCCCGCCGTAAGCCCGACACCCACGCCCACCATCAGCATTAGCCCTCCCGCGAGCTGCAGGGGCGTCAGGTTCGATTCCCGGAACACTTCAAACCTGTCGCGCAGCAGGTACATGATCAGCAGCGACAGGATCGGCTCGCCCAGGATCGTCAGGTTCACATAGAACACCGGCACGTACTTGACCACGTAATGAAACAGCGAATGACCCACCAGGGTTGGCACCAGTACCGCGCAAATCAGCCAGAACCACTGCTGATTGCCATAGCCCAACAGGCTGTCGCCCGACGCCAACGCCCCCGCCAGGCAGGTCAGCCCGCCCAGCACGTACAGCGCACCCAGGTAGCCCCTCAGGCTCATGCGCGGGCGCAGCTTGCGGCCGGCGCTGTAGCTCAGCACGATCGCGAGCCCGCAAGCGAGCACCAGGGCGTCGCCGGCCAAGTGCGAGGCGTCAAAGGTGTAGTCGTGCCACACGAAGATGCCTAGGCCGCCAATCGCCAGGACCGAAGCGCCCAGCATCGTGCGCGTGATGCTTTCTTTCAGCCACAGGGCGCCGACAGCCGCGGCCATCAGCGGCTGAGCGCCCAGCAGCACCACCACGCTTTCCTTGCTGGTGTGCGAGAAAGCCAGATTGAACAGGCCGAAATGCAGGCCGTACAGCATGCCGGAGGCCAGCAGGTACAGCAGCTCGCGCCGGTTCAGCTTGCCCAGGTCGCGCTTGAGGTGCGCGGCGCAGAAGGGCAGCAGCAGCAGCGCCACCACCACCAGCCGCCAGGCCGCCAGGGCAAAGGGCGGCACGCCCGCCAGCAGGATCAGCGGCGGCGCGGTCGCGACCGCGAACATGCCCAGCAGCATGGCGAACAGTGGCATGCGTGACATACGGCCAGTTTGCGATGGCGCGGACGGCTGGCAATGACCCCCGGTATGCCTTTGCATTCGGCCCGCCCGCGAGACTAAACTGCGGGCCCGCAGAGAGGTTCACCATGCCCTTGTTCAAAGTACTCGATGAGTGCGGATGCCAGTCGTTGACCCTTATCAGCGACGCGGCCTCCGGCCTCAATGCCATGGTCGCCATCCACAACACCCGGCGCGGCCCCGCGTTTGGCGGCATCCGCACCCTCAGCTACCAGAGCCAGAGCGCCGCCGTTACCGACGCCGTGCGGCTGGCCCAGGCCATGAGCTACAAGGCCGCCGTGGCCGACTTGCCCGCGGGCGGCGGCAAGTGCGTGGTGATCAAGACCGACAACATGGATCGCCCGGCCGCGTTTCGCGCGCTGGGCCGGTCGATTGAGCAGTTCGGCGGGCATTACTTCACGGGGCTGGACGTCGGCACCACCCACGACGACCTGGTCGAGATCGCCAAGGAGACGAAGTACGTCGCCAAGGATCTCGATTTCGGCAAGGCCACCGCGCGAGGCGTGATGGCGGCCATCAAGGCGGCGCTGAAGCACAAGTTCGGCAGCGAGTCCTTCGAAGGCCGCAGTGTGGCAGTGCAAGGACTGGGCGCCGTGGGGGCCGAGCTGGTGACCATGCTGGGCGCCGAGGGGGCCGAGCTGTTCGTGGCCGACGCCGACCAGAAACTGGCCGCCGAGGTGGGCGAGAAAATGGAGTGCGAGGTGGTGAACGCCGCCCGCATCCTCAGCCAGCAGGTGGACGTGCTGGCGCCCTGCGCGCTGGGCAGCATCTTCACGGTCCAGAACGCCGACAGCCTGCGCTGCCAGGTCATCGCCGGCAGCGCCAACAACCAGCTTGCGACGCCCGCCGCCGGCGAGGCGCTGCGCAAAGCGGGCATCACCTTCGTGCCCGACTACGTGGCGAACGCCGGCGCGCTGATCAAGGGCGTATCCGAGTACGTGCAGGGCCGCGAGGTCGGCTTCGACGTCGTGGACCGCATCCACGCCACCACCACCATGGTGCTCGAGCGCGCCGCGAAAGAAGACAAGCCCACCAACGAAGTCGCCGACGCCATCGCGCGGGAGCGCCTGGCGTGAGTCGGCCCGCCGTCGGCCGGCTGGCGCCCACCCCCTCAGGCTGGCTGCACCTGGGCAACGCGCGCACCTTCCTGTTGGCGTGGCTGTGGGTGCGAAGCTGCCACGGCCGCGTGATCATGCGCATCGAGGACATCGACCGCCCGCGCTGCAAGCCCGAGCTGCGCGAGGCCGCACTGTCCGAGTTGGCCTGGCTGGGACTGGACTGGGATGTGGGCCCGCATGCCGGCGACCCGCCCGGGGAATACGACCAGGGCACGCGCTTCGAAGTGTATCGGCGGTGTTTGCAGAAACTGGCCGATGCCGGCCTGGCCTACCCCTGCACCTGCACGCGCAAGGACATCGAGCAGGCCTCCAGCGCGCCCCACGGCGACGAAGGCGCGATCTACCCCGGCACTTGCCGCGGCCGTTGGGACAGCTACGAGCATGCGAAGCGGGAAAGCGGCATCGAGCCCGCCTGGCGCTTTCGTTTCGAGGGCGCCTCGATCCATTTTCTTGACGACGTCAGCGGCGACGTGAGCATTGACCGGTCAACACTAGGCGACTTCGTGCTGTGGCGGCGCGACGACCTGCCCAGCTATCAGCTTGCCGTGACTGTTGACGACGCACTGATGGGAGTGACCCAGGTGCTGCGCGGCCGTGACCTGCTGACCAGCACGGCGCGGCAACTGGCGCTGTACGCGGCGCTGGGGCTGCAGGCCCCCGCGCAATGGGCCCACGTGCCCTTCGTGCAGGATGCACAGGGCCGTCGCATGGCCAAGCGCGACGGGGACCTGTCGCTGAACCACCTGCGCGAAACCGGTGTTGACCCGTCAAGGGTGGTGGGCCTGCTGGCCTGGTCCGCCGGGTTGCTCGCCGATCTGCAGCCCGCAGCGCCGAGGGAACTGGTGGGGGATTTCAGCCTGCAGCGCATTGGCAAGGAAGACTTCGTAGTAACCGAAGAACACCTGACCTGGCTGCACAAATAGAAACCGGGGCGAGGTTTCCCTCGCCCCGGCTGCATTGATGTTTCTTACTTCAGGAAGCGGCTCTTCTTGGGGGTGTCCTTCTTGGCGGGCTTGTCCAGGTCGGACAGGCTCACGCTGCCGCCGCCCTTCTTGCCCTCGTCCGCGGCCACCAGCTCTTCGGCCTTGAACTTGGTCTTGCGCTGCTCGAAGCCGTGGATCAGCTTGCCGAGCTCGCTGTTGCTGTCCTCTCCGGCGATGGCCTTGTTCAGCTCGGCCAGGTCTTCCTTGGCCTTCTGCAGCTTGATCTCGGCGGAGATGCTCTTGACCTGCTTGCGCAGCTCCACGATCTCTTCCTCTTCCTTGGCGATCTGGTCGTCCCAGGCCTTGATCGAGAGTTCGTACTGCTCAACCATCTGCTTCACGCGGTCGCGGTTGGCTTCAGCCTCGATCAGCGCGTTCTCGATGTTGGTAAGCTGCTTCAGCACCGTGTCGGCCGTCAGCTCCTGCTGGTCGATGCTGCCGTCGCGCTGGGGTACTTCGCACAGGATCGCCGCGTCGCCGGCAAGCTCGCCGGTGTCAGCGTCGATCACCGCGTTCGGACCCTCGGCCGCCTTCTTGTAGGCCGCTGCCAGGGCCTCACCCTGGGCCGTGCGCAGCTCGATTTCCTTCTCGTAGCCGTACAGGGTCCAGAAGCCGGTGTCCTTCTGTTCCTTGAAGTTGTTCTCGCCAATCTCTTCATGGCCGGCCCACAGCATGCGGTCAATCTTGAGCTTCTTCTGGGTGGCCTTGTGCTCCGCGATCTTCTTCTCGAAGTCGTCGAGCTCACGGTTCGCCAGGGTCTCGAAGTTGTCGAGCTTCTTCTCGTCCCACCATTCCTGGGCCTGCTCAGGCGCGTCCGTCAGCGTGTAAATGGCATATCCGGCGGCGCCCAGCACGACTGCTGCGATGATTCCGATGACTGCCCACTTCATGCTTGTCTCCTTCCCTCGAGGGGTGAGGGTCCCTTTCGTCCATGGTTTCAGTTTGCCTGCCGGGAATTTCATCCCGGGATAAACCTACCCCGTGCTCCACAGGGGCGGCCATTATAAAGAGCCCCCTCTTTTTGAACAGGCGAATCGGCTAGGCGGCCTCGGCCCATTTCAGGCACTGCTGCAACTGCCGCGCGGCCTCTTCGGCCGTGGCGTGCAGGAGCCAGCCGTGGCCGGGCAGCACCCACTCGAAGCGCAGTCCCTGCAGCCGGTGCAGGGATTTCACCACCTCGTCCCAGTCGTACCAGCAGGCGCTCCGGAAAGCGTACAGGTGGCCCAGGCGCTTCGACCACGCCATGTGGTCGCCTGTGAACAGGAACTTGTCGGCATAGTGCAGGCAGGCCGAGCCACGGGTGTGGCCGGGGGTGGGGAAGATGGTCAGGCCCGGGGCCAGCTCATAGGTTTCTTCACCCTTGAGGGTGACTTCCGCGCCCAGGCCGCGGCCGTCGGCCGCCATGATGATGCGCTGGCAGCCGAACTTCTCGGCCCACTTGGCGTGGTCCGCCACGTCGTCGCGGTGGGTGAGGAACATCCAGCGGATGCCCCCCAACTCGCTGATCCGCTTCACCAGCGGCGCCGCAAAGCGCGGCGAATCCACCAGCACGTTGCCGCCCTCGCGCCTGATGAAGTACGCGGCCGCGCCGAAGCTGTTCTCGCTATGGAAGCCGCAGTGGTAGATGCCGTCCTCCAGCTCAACGGGGAATTCGTTGACGGCGTCTTTCAGCCGCGCGCGCGTGGCAGGCTCGCTCACGCCGATGCTGGCCGTGGGGCAGGCCACCACAGCGCGCAAGGCCGCGCGCCGCTGGGCGTCGCCTTCGGGCTGGTGATAGACGGCTGACATGCCGCCCTGTTCGTGAAACACCTCGGGGGCCATCCAGCGGCAGGTGGCGCAATCAATGCAGGATTCATCGACGAAGAAATCGCCGCTAACGTTTTCCGGCCGTCTGCGCTTCACGTTGGCCATGCACTAAGTAAAGCACACACTTTACTAACGGACAAGTGAGATACGCGTTAGACTGATGGTATGCCTGTGCTCGAGATCCATTGGCTGACAGTGATGTTCTGGATCGCCGGCTTCCTCAGTTTCGCCTTGGCCGCGTCCTATGCCGGTGCGCGGAAACTGAGACGCAACGCCTGGGGGCGCGAGTACGGTCTCACAAGGAAGGGACGGAGCTACGGCGGTGTGGTCGGCGCCAGCCGGGTTGACGTTGTCCTGCGCGAAGAGACTTTCCCGATCAGCCCCAACGCGGCGCCGCATGAGAGGCGACACGGGCTGACCGTTGTTGCGGCCGTTACCGTCGCCGCGACGTTGCCGGTCGGGTTGGTGATTCGCGCGGCTGCGGCGCCCGGTGATTGCCCCGGAGCTCCGGTTCTTTCCAGCGACAGCGACTTTGAACATCGCTTTCAGGTTTGCGGCGAAGACGTCGCGGCTTGCGAGGCGTTGCTTGCAAATGAGGCGTTGCGCAACGCGCTGCTGACGATCCGGGCGGGAGTGCGTGACCTTGAGGTCCGTGACGGTCGAGCGTTCGCGTTCGTCGCGCTGGTGCAACGCGAGATCGACGACCCGCGAGAAGCGTTAACCAAGGGTTACCGTGCCGCAATGCGGACGGCACAGGTACTCACAGCGGCGGCGGAAGGGCGGGCGATCCACGGTGTAGAGGCGCGACGACGACCACGGGGACAACCCACGCCAACGGCGGAGGAGGTAGTGGACGGCGAGTAACCCGGTCCTGAACTATCTGAGTGGCTGGTACTCCGACGCCGAGGTTCGGTCTTCCGGCTCGAACACTTCGGCCCGCCCATCTTCTCGGCCTGCAAGTGAACCCCGAAGGGGTCGTTCTGTCAGCCCAAGGCGAAGCCTTGGGTTTCTGATTGCGTGAAAAGGCGGCGGCCCTGAAGGGGCCGTTCATCACTTCGCCGGTCCTGAAGAACCGGCCTTTCAGGCCGGCGGAGACTCTGCCTGAAAACCCCAGGCCTTTGGCCTGGGCTGTTAGATTCGGCCCTTCAGGCCGAAGCACCCCTGCGGGCGGCGACAAGCAAGGGGCTGGTCCCGGGCCGACATGCATCAACGCAACGGCTGGTTTTCGGGTGCGGTCTTCCAGTCGTCGGGCTTGAAGGTGGGGGCCTCGGCCATCTCCGCGTAGCGCGGCTTGACCACGATGTCGTAGACGCCGTAGACCACTTGGCGCGCCTCGTTGGGGTAGGCGCCGTTGAACTCGACCGACTTCAGGTCGTCGCCGCAACGCACGCCCACGTTCCAGTCGATTTCTTCGTTGCCGTTGAAGTTGCTGCGCACGCTCAGGAAGCCGCTGTTGATGATCACGTCACGGACCTGGTCGTACTCGGCTTCAGACAGCGTGAATTCCACCTTGCGCTCGCGCGCGCGGATTACCGAACCGTCGTACACGCGTTCCTGGAAGATGAAGAAGCCGCCTCGGTCCTCGCGCACTTCCATGATCCAGAGCGGCGCGGCGTTCATGGTCTCCACGAACTTGAAGGTGAACTTCGAATCCTCCTCAAGCAGCACCGTGCGCTCGACTTCACCGAAGGGGAAGAACTCAGCGTCTTCCGTGGAGAACGGCGGGTTCTCCTCGACGAACTGCTTCCAGTAATCCGGCCCGCGGTCCGGCCAGCTTGCGCAGCCCGTCAGCAGCAGGCCCAGCGCGACGGCAACGGCGGCGACAGTTTTCATGGCGGCTCCTTACTGCATGTAGACCCAGGGCTGGGCCTCGAACAGCGCATCGACCTGGGCGGGCGAAACGCGCGCCACGTCCACGTCCATCACGAATGGTTCGCAATCCCAGCTGACCCGATAGAGGCTGAAGCAACGGGGGCAGATTACCACTTTGTCGGCCATCGTCTGCAGCTTTGATTTGTCGCCCTCCCAGTAGAACGCGAGCTGCCCCAGGTTCACCAGCCCCTCGACGTTCTCGCTGGGGCAGTAGTTGTCGGTCAGGTGATCCGAGTAGCCGTCGCCCAGCTTCGCGCACCGGGCGCAGCGCAGGCCCGGGTTCGATAGGGTGTCCGGCGCGGTCTTGATCCACTCGTCGAACGGGTGGCCGGCCTTGGCTTGCATCTCAAGAAACCGGCCGCCCAGCACAGCGTGCATGTCGGGCAGCAGCTCGGTCGGCACGCTCGGGTCCTGTGCGCCGTGCTCGGCGAAGTGTTTGGCGCTCTGGCGGATGCCCTTGCCCTCCGGCCCGTGGGACCACACCAGCGCCTGCCCCAGCGTGGTCAGGCTGTGCCCGTCGCCCCATTTCCATTCGCAGCGCGGCAGGTTCGCGCGGCCGAACAGCGTCCATACCACGTACTCGCCGAAGGCGGGACATTCGGGCTCGATGGATGAGGCGAAGATCAGCTCAAGCACCCGCGGCCGCATGCCCTGCAGCCGCGCCTGAAGGGCCAGCGTGAGGCCCACCAGGTCGTCGGTCTCATGGCCCGTGAACGGCCGCGGCGCGACGGCCGCCAGCGCGGCCGGCAGCTCGGTAAGCACGTCCTCGCCGCGGTTGGCGCGCAGGTAAAGCGGACGGATGATCGCCTTGGGGTCGGGCACGTCGCGCTCGCTTACAGGATCCACCAGCGGCCTTCTTCGAACACCAGCTGACGCTCGGCGTTGAACTCGTTTTTCCGGCCGTCCTTGAAATAGGTGACCTGGTGGAAGCTGATAATGGAGCGGTTGCCCGAGACGCGCTCGCCGGTGATGGTGATGACGAAACGGTCGATCGTCTCGCGCTTGGAAAGCAATTCGGATTCGATCTGCGCGCGGTCTTTTTCGCGCGAGCGCTCCACGGTGTGGCGCATCATGCCGTCCACGTCCCAGGCCATCTGGGCGCGGAAGTAGGCCTCGGCGCACTGTTGCGCCGTCTGGGGCACGGGTTCGCTGCTTCCGCAGGCGGCCAGCAGCAGCAACAAAGCGGCACAGGTTCTCATCCCATTCTCTCCGCCAGTTCGCGCCACCCGCCACGCGTCACTTCCCGTGCCAGCGCCACGCAGTTGGGCAGGGCGTGAATCGGCTGGCCCAGGTCTGCCCCGTCCAGCACGGCCAGCACGCCGGCCAATATGCGGCCGTGGGCGAAGATGATGGTGTTGTGGTCGCCGTCGAGCTCGGCCAGCGCGCGCAGACCCCGCAGTGCGGCTTGTTGGATGCTCTCGCCGCCGGGCGGCACGAAGTCCCAGGTGGCGAGTTGGCGTTTGATGGCTTCGTCCTGCGGAAAGCGCAGCCAGTCGCCGGAGTGGCGCTCGCGCAGGTCGGCGACCGTCAGGAAAGGGGGCTGGCTCAAAGGGGTCTGGCTCAAAGGGGTCTGGCTCCGGAGCGAAGCGGAGGTGCCTGACCCCTTTCCGGGTGCCGAAGCGGATGGCGCAAAGGGGTCAGGCACCGCAAGCGGAGCCTGACCCCTTTGAGCCTGACCCCAACTCGCCATCGCGCGCTCGGCCGTCTGGCGCGCGCGCAGGAACGGTGAAACCAGCACGCGCTGGATCGGCAACTCGGCGACCTGCGGCGCGAGCTCATGGGCCTGCTGCTCGCCCAGGGGCGAAAGCGGCGTGTCCGGGTCCGGCCCCGTCCACTGATTGATCTGGGCCAGCGATTCACCGTGTCGAACGAACCACCAAGTTGGCATACGCGCAGGTTAACCCAAGGCCGCGTGGCGGGCCATGGCGTTGCCGGCCAGCCAGCCGGTGGTCCAGCAATTCTGGAAGTTGAAGCCGCCGGTGATGCCGTCCACGTCAAGCAGCTCGCCGGCGAAGTACAGGCCGGGCACGATGCGGCTCTGCATGGTTTTGAAATCCACTTCGCTCAGCCGCACGCCGCCGCAGGTGACGAACTCGTCCTTGTTCATGCTCTTGCCGCTGACCGACAACTCCGTGCGCAGCAACTGACTCACCAGCTCGTGCTGCTGGGCTTTCGACAACTCGGCCCAGCGCGTTTCGCGCGCCACGCCGGCCGCCAGCACCAGCGCCTCCCACAGCCGCGCCGTCAACGGCGCGATCGGCGTGTTGACCACCAGCTTGGCGGGGCTGCTTTCGCGCAGGTGCGTCAGGCGGCCGTGCAGGGCCTCGTGTGTCAGGCCGGGCAACCAGTTTATGGTCAGCGGGAAGTGGTAGTCGGCCTCCGCAATCTTGCGCGCGCCCCAGGCCGACAGGCGCAGGATCACCGGCCCGCTCACGCCCCAGTGGGTGAACAGCAGGATGCCGCGCTCGCGCAAACCGACGGCCGCGGCCTCCACAGGCTCGATCACGATGCCAGCCAGCTCGCGCACCCAGGGCATGTCTATGTGGAACGTGAACAGTGAAGGCACCGGCGGCTCCAGCGTGTGGCCGAGCGAAACGGCAAGTTGCCCCATGGCGGCCGTGCGGCAGCCGCCCGTGGCGATCAGCACCTGCTCGGCCTGCAGGGTTCCGCCGCCCGCCAGTGTCAGTGTGAACACGCCGTCGGCGTGGCTGATCGCCTCCACGCCCGCGTTGACGCGCAGCTTCACGCCGGCGTTCTGCGCGGCCTGTATAAAACAGTCGATGATGGTCTGCGAGGAATCGCTGACCGGGAACAGGCAGCCGTCTTCCTGCGCGTAGAATTCGACGCCGCGTTTGCGGAACCACTCGATGGTGTCCTCGGGCTGGAAGGCCTTGAACGGGCCGATCAGCGCGCGTTCGCCGCGCGGGTAGTGGGCGGCCAGGGCGCGCGCGTCGAAGCAGGCGTGGGTCACGTTGCAGCGCCCGCCGCCGGAGATCTTGACCTTCGACAGAAAGCGCGGCGACTTCTCCAGGATGGTGACGTCCGCGCCGGGCGCGGCCTCAGCGCATGTGATGGCGGCAAAGAAACCGGCCGCACCCCCACCAACGATCACGATGCGACTCATTCGTCTTCAATCTCGCCGGCAAGGCCGCGCCCGGGATGTTGCCGCGCGGTATGCCAGATGTAGAGAAACTCAACCTGTGCAGCGGTGACGGAGTAGAACAGGCGATACTTGCCGTAAAGCGTCTCTCGGACTGTCACTCGTTCGTCCGCATCAACCGTGCGGCCGCTGTTAGGAAATGACGCGATTCGTTTCGCGGTCTGTTTCAATCCTCGCAGCCACTTCGCCGCGGCCGTTGGATCAAACATCGACATGTCGCGAACGATCACCTGGAGTTGACCGAGAATTTCGTCCGACCAGCACAGCTTCATGCCGCGCCCTTGCGACTTGACTTGCGGCGCTTGCCGCCTTGGGTGCGCCTTGCCTCATCAATGATTCCTTCAAGCTCCGCCATTACCTTTTCGTGCGTGTGAGTGCGTCCCGCCGCGACGTCGGCAAGGCCCCGCGTGATCCCCTTAGCGATCTCGACGTCCGCGAGAAGCTTCTCGTACTCATCCGTGGAGACCAGCACAGCTACGCCGCGGCCGTGCTGTGTGATCACGATGGGGCGTCCGGTCTGCTGAGTCTGTTTCAGCAAATCGGCGAGGTTGGCCCGCAGCTCTGACAGGGGCACGACGTCCTGGCTTGGGATCATCGGTTTCATGGCGTCTCCATTCAACGTACAGGCTATTGTACAGAAGATGGTACGCCGAAAAAGTGGGTATCATGGCGTCATCAATCAAACCCGACAGATGAGAAAACAAAGCCTCGCGCAGAGAGCGCGGAGTTCACGGAGAACCGCGAAAACAGATTGTTCTTCTCTCCGTGCCCTGCGCGGCCTGATTGAAAGCAACCACAGGTGAACACAGGTACACATGTCTGCCCGTGTTCAACCAATGCGGTGCGATTAGGGAATGAGGCCGGAAGCCTGTAGATCCATCCGGCCTGAAAGGCCGGTTCTGTCAGCCCGGGCCGGAGGCCCGGGACTCGACCGCCGGGTGCGTTGCCGGCCTGAAGGGCCGGTTCACGCGGCGGTACGATGAACGGCCCCTTCAGGGCCGTCGTGGAAACGGCTGCGTGATCCCAGGGCTTCGCCCTGGGCTGGCGGAAGCGGCCCTTCGGGCCGAAGCGCGTCCGATTGGCTGTGCTAATCGCGGGCGGGGTCCACGCGCTGGAGGCGGCTGGAGACGTCGCCGAGGTATTTAAAACCTTTCAGCTCGCGGATCACGGGCGCGAGGTCCGCGGGGCGCAGGTCGATGCTTTTGAGATGGTGGGGGGCGATCCATTCCACGGCCACCTGGCCGGTGTCGGGCGTGGCGCCCATGCCGATTTCGCCGCCTTCCAGGGTGCAGGCGAAGTAGAACTCGATGGCGTGGTTGCCGTTGTGGTGGTCATGGAACTCGAGCACGCACAGCATGTCGCCCACGTTCACGAGCGCGCCGGTTTCTTCCATGCACTCGCGCCGCACGGCCTGTGCCAGGGTTTCGCCGGGCTCCTGTCCGCCGCCGGGGCAGCAGTACCAGTCGCCGGTGTGGTCCACACAGCGCGTCAGAAGCACGCGCCCCTCGTGCACCACCACCCCCTTGGCCGAGTTCCGAAGCTTCATGCCCGGAGTGTAGCCAGTCACAACCACCTGCGTAGGGGCGGTCACCACGGAAAGCCGAAAGGCCGAGTGACACAGGCGTCCCGCCCGTGCGTCCGACGGCCGTCGCGCCTTCGCCGAGGCTACGGTCGCGCAGGCCCGGCCGTCGAACAGAACGAGGAAGGGCGTACAAGCTTCAGAAATCGCGCGTCACCCGGTGCCAAGTTCGCCGGGCGAGACGCCCGGCTGACGCATCGACGTTAGACAGGCGGGCAGCCGTGCGGACGGCAGTGTACATGCCCACATGCGAACGAAGACGAATTTGGACCGTTGCGATGCTGATCGCACGTTATTGTAGGTTCTTTGAAAGCTGAAACTGAAAAGTATCGTGATTGTGATGGCGCGAGATGGATTTCCGAAGAAAGTGATCGACGTGCTCTTCAAGCGGGCGGGTGCTCGGTGCTGCAATCCTGATTGCGTAAGGGAAACGTTTGGTCCCGCCAAAAACGTCAAGCGAGCTGTAAATGTAGGCGTAGCTGCACATATCACTGCCGCTTCCAAGGGTGGGCCGCGATACGATTCCACCCTTACATCGGCCGAAAGACGCTCATCGAGCAATGGCGTATGGTTGTGCCAGACTTGCGGCAAGTTGATTGATAGCGACGTCGACGAGTTTCCAACACAACTGCTAAAGGAGTGGAAGCGGACGGGCGAGGAACGAGCAAACTTGGCACTTCGGGGGAAGTCTGTTTCGGATCCAAAGTACTCGGACGATTACCTGCTTTCCTTCTTTCTGCAGTGTTTTGATCGTCCTGCGTTCCAAGATGACTTCCACATCGAGATATCTCTGGAAGCCTTTGATCAAGCCATGGAGGACACAATTGTTGCCGTGAATACTGGTGTGCTTAGGGATCGAAGAGGGCGGCATTTGCAGAGGGCTTTGGGCAAAGCGTTCGTCCGCGATCGCAGGCTCAGAGAGCAGTTAGACGATGTCGTCGACATGGTTCGTGGAATTCGCGGACTCTTTCGATCCGCGGTGGAGCAAGGGCGGATTCGTCCCGGTTCGCAGCACGATGGGAAGACTTTCTATGAACTCACCGACCCGTCTCTGGCGGATGAGTTGAACCTCAGGAGATGTGAAGTGATCGACCTGATGAATGAACTGGGGCGCAACATAGGTGCATCGCCGCTAACTGGTCCTAACGGCAGATTCCGGCACGGCCCGGGGTTCCTGCGTTGGTAGACTGGCAGTCTCCTAACCCGCAAGCTGCTTCAGCTGCTCATCACTGAGCAGCTTCTTGCTGGCTTTGGCGGCTTCCAGGATCTTGGCTACCCTGTCTTCTGTGGCTTCGTAGCCGTGGCTTTCCAGCCAGCTGATTACGTTGCTTTTGCCGCTCATGTGGCCTACTCGGATTCTTTGCTCTAACCCGAATTCGCCGGCGGGCACGCCTGAGTACACGCGGTCCGCCAGCCAGTCGTCGCCCTTCTTCTTGGCCTTGATCACCGCGGCCGCGTGCACGCCGGTGCCCGTATCAAAGGCGTCCTCGCCGAACACCGGGTAATTTTCGGGCAGGGGCACGCCCGTGTACTGGTGCGCCTTGCGCACGTACTCGGCCAGGTGTGTAAGGTCGTTGTCGATCAGGCCCAACAACTTGAGGTTCACCAGCAGCTGGTCCATCTGGGTGTTGCCCACGCGCTCGCCTAAACCCAGGGCCGTGCCGTGGATGATGTCGGCACCGGCCTCCACGGCCGCGAGGGCGTTCATCAGCCCCAGGCCGCGGTCGCTGTGGCCGTGCCAGTTGACGAGCGTGCCTTTGCCGGCCGGGTTGACGATTTCGTCGAACACGAACTTCACCAGCTGCCGCACGCCGTGGGGCGTGACGTGGCCGCAGGTGTCGCACACGCAGATGCTGTATGCGCCGAGCTCGATGGCGCGGCTGTACAGGGCCTTGATGTCGCCGGGTTTGCTGCGCGTGGTGTCTTCCGTAACGAACATCACCGGGATGTTGTGCTCGACGGCCCACTTCACGGCCGTCTCCATGGTGGACATCAGCTTGTCCAGGGTCCAGCCTTCGGCGTACTGGCGGATGGGGCTGGTGCCCAGAAACGCGCTGGCCTGGATCGGAATGCCGAACTTCTGCTGCAGCTTGTCGATGGGCTCGATGTCGCTTACCACGGTGCGCACGGCGCAGCCGGGTTTGATGCGCATTTTTTCATCGACGATGGTTTTCAGCAGGGCGTCAATGTGATCGATGTGCTGGGGCCCCGCGCCGGGCAGGCCCAGGTCAACGCGGTCGATGCCCAACTTTTCCATTAAACGCAGGATTTCAATCTTCTGCTCGACTGTTGGGTTGATGGCGGAAGGGCTTTGCAGGCCGTCACGCAGCGTTTCATCGTCGAAAGCGACGGGTTTTTTACGATCGAGAATCGCGTCATGGCCGACGTGGTTCCAGTCGTAGATCAGTTCATTTTCTGCGGGCGTCGCTTTCGACATCCGTAAGCTCCAAAGGCCTGCGTGGTCCTGACCTGATAACGTCCTGTCACCGGGCCCTGTTCCAGAGTATAGGCCGGTTTGCGGCGTAGCATCAAGCACGGGTCGAAAATGGGCAGGCGCCCGCGTTCGGCTTGAATCCGCGCGCCCGTGTGTACATACTCGCGCCCCGAGGTTGAAGATGAAGAAGCTTGTGCCGTTGTTCTGCCTTGTCTGCGTGCTGGTGGCTTCGTGCCACAACAGCGTGAAGCAGATCGAGCCGTCGGAGGCGTTCCGCAACGCCCTCGACGAAGTGATGCTGCGCCAGCCCAAGGCCAACAAGGTCAAACCCGACGAGCTCGAGCGCAGGCGCGAGCCCATTGTGCTCAAGCTTTCCTTCGACGACTGCATCGAGCTCGCGATGACGCACAACCGCGCCATCCTGTTCGAGCAGCTGAACGCCGAGGTCGCGGCCGCGGACGTGATCGCCGCCAAGTCGAACCTCGACTTCTTCGTGGGCGCGAACGTGGGTTACAACCGGTCCGAACAGGCAATCCAGAGCCGCTTCCCCGGCGACAGCCGCGACAAGGACATAACGGCCACCACCACCGTGGGCATCAACGCCTCGCTGCCTTTTGCGACCGGCACTACGCTGGACGTGACGGGCAACTTCGTGCGCAACGACAGCAACAACCCGTTCCAGACCTTCGAGTTTTATCCGTCCACCACGCTGAAGGTCACCCAGCACCTGCTGAACGGCTTCGGCTTCGTGCCGAACCTGGGCAGCAGCTGGATCGCCGAGAACAACCGCACCATCGCCGACTGGCAGATCGAGGTCACGCGCAACGAGCAGGCCCTGGCCGTGGCCATGGCCTACTGGAACCTGGTCGAGGCCGAGGGCGAGCTGGACGTGCTGTACCGCCAGGAAGACCTGGCCAAGGACGCGCTGGAGCTGGCCAAGAGCCGCCTCGAGGCCGAAATCGGCACGCGCCTGGACGTGCTGGCCCAGGAAGCGAACCTGAAAGGGCAGCAGGTGTCGATCATCCAGGCCGAGGCACTGGTCGAGCAGCGCACCGACGAGCTGCTGCGCGCCATCCACCCGGACCTGATCCACGGCTATGCCCTGTTCGACAACTACACCATCGTGATTGACGCGACCACTGAGGCCGACACCTCGCGCGTGGGCGCCGACGAGCCCAACCTGATGGAAGAAGTGAAAGCGGCCCTGCGCCGCCGCCCCGAAATCAGGCAGGCCGCCAAGCGCATCGAGAATGCGGGACTTTCCGTTGAGATGGGCGAGTACGGCCTGCTGCCGACGCTGGACCTGGAGTCCGACTTCGCCGTCAAGGGGTTCGGTGTCGAATTCGACGACTCGCTGGACAGCTGGGACGACTTCGAGAACCTGGAATACGGCTTCGCGCTGAAGTTCGGCGTGCCGTTGCAGAACAGCGCCGGGCGCGCAAACCTGACGCGCTCCGAGATCAACAAGCGCAGCGCGATCCTGAACGCGCGCGAGACCGAGACGGGCGTAATCCTGGAGGTCGCGAACGCTGTGCGCCAGATCAAGAGCGCGCGCCGAGCGGTCAACGCCTCTGAGGAATCGCGCCGCCTGCAGGTGGAAACCTACGAGGCGGAGCAGGAGCGCCAGAAGGCGGGCCTGGCCACCAGCTACGAGGTGAAGCAGGCCCTGAACGACCTGACACAGGCCGAGCTTGACCTGGTGAAATCCAAAATCGGCCTCGAGCGCGCCCGCCTGCAACTGCAGAAAGCCACCGGCGAACTGGGCCGTTAGCAGGTTTTGGTCAACCGCTAAGAACCACGAAGGGCCGCGAAGCATTTCACCTTCGCGGTCCTTTGCGGTTCTTCGCGGTTACCATCCGAAGTACCGAATGCGGATCGGCTGACGTGATGCTAATCCGGGAAGCCGGTTGCTTCTTCTTCCACCTTCTTGTCGAGCTTGAGCCGCCTCTGCACGGCCGCGTCGAAGCGCTTCATCACCCAGCCCGCGACGGGAAAGCTGACCAGCAGCGCGCCGATCCAGATCCAGGCCGAGTACTGACCCATGCGCTGGACGGTTTCGGCGGCGAAGTAGCCGATCATCGCGAACAGTGCCGCCGAAGCCAGCGCGCCGGTCGCCGCGAACAGCACCACGCGCCGGAAGTCCACCTTGCGCAAGCCCGCGGCGGCCGGCACGAAACGCCCGATCCATGGAAGGAAGCGGCCCATCGAGATCAGCGGGAAGGCCCACTTGTTCATGCCGTCTTCCAGTACCTTCAGGCGCGCGCGGCCCTTTTCGGAGCGCACCATGCGGTCCAGCCAGTTCGCGCGCCAGCGCCCGATGCCGTAGAACAGGATGTCCGAAACGAAGCTGCCGGCCGCGCCGGCAAGGATCACGCCGTACAGCGACACGCCGGTCGCCACCTGTGAGATCACGCCGCCCGCCACCACGAAGGCCTGCAGGCCGGACTGGTCGGCGAACGTGCCGACGCCCACGGCGAAGTAGCCGTACTGGCGCACGTATTCCTGGATGGTCTCCCAGTCCACGCGCGGCAGGATAGCTTGCGTTCCGCCGCCGCGGCATACTGGGGCGATGGACCTGAGCGAAGTGCCAACCCCGGCCCTGGTTCTTGACAGGTCAAGGCTGGACGCCAACACCCGCTTCATGGCCGCACGCGCCACAGAGCTGGACGTGCGCCTGCGGCCGCACATGAAGACCGCCAAGTCGGCTGACGTCGCGCGCGTGGCGACGGCCGGTCAGTTTGGCGGGATTACGGTCTCTACCCTGGCAGAGGCGCGCTACTTCCTGGCGCACGGCTTCACGGACATCACCTACGCGGTCGGTCTGGCGCCCGGCCGCATCGACGAAGCGCTGGCCTTGGTGCGCAACGGCGCAAAGCTGAACGTGTTGACCGACAGTCCGGCCGTCGCCGCGGCGCTGGCGGGCCGGGCAGCGGCGACGACCCTGCCGCGCCCGCTGAGTGTGCTGATCGAGATCGACTGCGGCGACGGGCGCGGCGGTTTGCAACCCGACGCGCCGGAACTGACCGGGCTGGCCGGGATGCTGGACGCGCCCAAGCTGCAACTCGCCGGTGTGCTGACCCACGCCGGCCACAGTTACGCCTGCCGCAGCCGCGACGAAATCGCCGGCATCGCGGAGCAGGAGCGCGCGGCCGCCGTGTTCGCGGCCGGGCGGTTGCGCGCAGCCGGTCATGCCTGCGAGACGGTCAGCGTCGGCTCAACGCCCACGGCCACCCACGCCCATGAACTGGATGGCGTGAGCGAGATGCGCCCCGGCGTTTACATGTTCGGCGACCTGGACCAGGTCGGCCTGGGCTCGCTGCCGCTGGAGCGCCTGGCGGTCAGCGTGCTGGCCAGCGTGATCGGCGTGTACCCGGACCGCGTGCTGATCGACGCCGGCGGCCTGGCGCTCTCGAAAGACGCCAGCGCCCAGCGCCACGGCACGGACATCGGCTACGGCCTGGTTATGAACCTGCAGGGCGAGCTGTTGCCCGGCGCGCACGTGGCCAAGGCCAACCAGGAACACGGCATCGTTAAGGGAGTGCAACAGCTGGCGCCGGGCGACAGGCTGCGCGTGCTGCCGAACCACGTCTGCATGACGGCCGCGGCGCACCCGGGCTATTACGTGGTGGAGGGCGGCACGCAGGTGACGGCGCGCTGGCCTCGCATCAACGGCTGGGAGCAATGGCGCTGACGCCTTGTGCACGGCCGCGGTCGCCCTATCTTTCAGCAAGTGGCCGAGTGGCGGAATGGCAGACGCAGGGGACTTAAAATCCCCAGGGGGTTCGCCCCCATGTGGGTTCGAGTCCCACCTCGGCCACCATCCTACGCTCGACTGCGTCGAGCTACGGATGGCAGGCCATCCTTTCGCCGCTTCGTCGAGCTACGGATGGCAGGCCATCCTTTCGCCGCTTCGTCGAGCTACGGATGGCAGGCCATCCTTTCGCCGCTTCGTCGAGCTACGGATGGCAGGCCATCCTTTCGCCGCTTCGTCGAGCTACGGATGGCAGGCCATCTGATGGGGACTGGCCCGGAACGGGACTGTCCCCGTTTTCGAAGCTGATTGGTTGGCCGACGACGGGGACAGTCCCCAACTTCGGGGAGAGTCCCCAACTTCGGGGACAGTCCCCGGTGCAGCTCTACTCGTACAGCGCGGCGTGCAGGGCTTTGTCCAGCTGGGTGTACTTGAACTCAAAACCCAGGCTCTGGGTGCGCTCGGGCAGCACCTTCTGGCCTAGCAGCAGCATGTCGGCCATTTCACCGTACAGCAGCCGCAGCGCGAACTCCGGCACCGGCAGCGACACCGGCCGATGCACGGCCCTGGCCAGCGCGCGTGTGAACTCGCGGTTGGTGACCGGGTTCGGCGCCGCGCCGTTCAGCGGCCCG
Organism: Planctomycetota bacterium; assembly: GCA_020638635.1. Taxonomy (GTDB): domain Bacteria; phylum Planctomycetota; class UBA8742; order UBA2392; family UBA2392; genus JACKID01. The sequence continues at coordinate 84,643 of JACKIE010000001.1, read as the reverse complement.
CTGAGCTGCTTCTCCAGCGCGAAGGTGAACAGCGCCACGATGTCGTCCAGGTGAACCCACGACCAGTACTGCCGCCCGCTGCCAAGCCGCCCGCCCAGCAGCCACTTGAAGTAGGGAAGCATCACCGCCAGCGCGCCGCCGCTGCGGTGCAGCACCAGGCCCGTGCGCACAGTGGCAACGCTCAGCCCTTCGCACTGTGCGGCCGCCTCCCACTTCACGCACAGCTCGGCCAGGAAGTCGTCGCCCGGCGCGGTTTCCTCTGTGCAGGGCTCGTCTCCGCGGTCGCCGTAATAGCCGATCGCCGAGCCCGACACGAACGACTTTGCGCCGCGCGCCGTGGCCGCCTCGCACAAACTTCGAGTGACTTCCACGCGGCTGTCCACGATTTCCTGTTTCCAGGCCGCGTTCCAGCGCCGGTCCAGCGTGGCGCCCGCCAGGTTGACCACGCCGTCGAAAGCCGCGGGCAGCGTCTCCAGCGTGCAGCCGGCGGCCTTGCCGTCGAACATGCCGGCCACCTTGGCTGGGCTGCGCGAAATCACCGTAACGGAATGCCCCCGTCCCACCAGGTGTTTCACCAGGTGCGAGCCGATAAAGCCCGTGCCGCCCGACACAACCACGTGCATGAGACGCTCCGAATTCCGGCCGGAATGTTTACCATGCAACCCCGGCCGATGCGAAAGGCACAACGTGACCGCGTACCGATTGATTCCGCTATTGCTGCTGGCGCTGCTGGCAGGTTGCAGATTGCCGCTCAGCCCCGACCTGAAGCACGAAGGCGCCAGCGTCGAAGACTTCAACATGGAACTGGAATACCAGGTGTGGCTGCCCGACGGCTATCACACAGAGCCCGAACGCACCTACCCGGTGCTGGTCTGGTTCCACGGCGGCGGCGAAAATGAGCTGGGCTGGGGCCGCCAGGGGCGCATCGGCGAGATCGTGAACAAGCGCGTGCGGCGCAACGAGCTGCAGCCCTTCATCGTGGTCAGCCCCAGCGCGGGCGCGTTCACACCCATCTTCCGCACTTACGAGCGCCTGCTGATCGACTACCTGTTGCCCGAGGTGCGCAAAAAGTATCGCGCCAACGACGTGACAGTCGCCTTCGGCCACTCCATGGGCGGCCTCAGCGCTTTGATGGTGGCGCTGCGCAACCCGGGCCTGTTCAAGGCCGTGGTGGCGGCCAGCCCCTTCGTGTTTGACACCACGCCATGGGACACGCCGGAGCAGAAGCAGGCCTATGAAGAAAAGTACGGAGACGGTTTCCTGCAGCAGTACCGCTACCAGATCAAGACCGAGTTCAACACACGCGAGCAGTACGACCAATGGGCGCCCTTCAGCCTGATCCGCGCCATGGACGGCCCGCCCGGCTTCGAGTTGCTGCTCACCGTCGGCGAGAAAGACCCGCTGGGCCTGTACAGCCATGTCACGCACCTGCACGAGGTGATGCTCGAGCACAAACTGACCCACGAGTGGCGCGTGCAGAACGGCGTCGGCCACGGTACCGTGGAAGACCCGTACCTGATGGACTGGCTGAACGAAAGGGCGCACGAGTAACCCCATGCTGACCCGGCTGCTGACCCTGCTGCTGCTGACCGTCGCCGGCTGCGCTTCGCAGCGGCCCTGGGCCGGTGAGATCGAGCCGCCGGGCCTGGTGATCGGCCGTAACGAAACGGTGCACGTGCGCTCGGCCTGCGAGCCCGAGAACGAGCAGTACGCCCTGCAGATTCAGTCTTTCGTGGCCGGCGATCTCGATGCCCGCGGGATTCGCAACGCCGCCGAGCAGCAAGCCGACCTGGACATCCTGCTCGAGATCACCAGCGTCGCGCCCGGCGGCGCCTGGGGTGAAGAGGCCGACTGCCGCGTCACCGTTCAGATCCGGCGGCGCGGCGTGGACACCACCTGGCGCTTTCACGCCGTCGGTTACTCCGGCAGCACCTGGGTGCACGACCGCATCCCCAACGCCATCAGCAACGCGGGAACGGCCGTGACGCAGAAGCTGGCGTCGCTGATCGAAAACGGGTAACAGACCGCCATGACAGAGAAGAAGCGCCATAAGCCGCTGGTCACCACGCGCGCGATCATTTTGCATCGCGGGCACGTGCTGCTGATCCGCGCCGAGGATCCCGGCCGCGTTTGGTACTTCCTGCCCGGCGGCCTGCTTGAGCACGGCGAAACCCTGGAGCAGGCCTGCGCCCGCGAAGTGCGCGAGGAAACGGGCTTGCAGGTGCAGGTGCGACGGCCGCTGTACCTGCGTGAGTTCATCGCCGAGCGCCACCAGCGGCGCTCGGTCAACATGCCCTCGAACCATCACGTGCTGGGGCTGCTGTTCCTGTGCGAGCTGAGGCCCGAGGACGCCGACAAGCCCTTCGAGCAGCTGGGCGAGTTCCAGCCCGACCCGGGCGCCCAGGGCGTGAAAGGGCTCGAGTGGGTGCCGCTCAACCGCGTGGCCGAAATCGAGATCATGCCGCCCCACGTGCGCGAGTCGCTGCTGGGCGAGTTCCCGCCGCCCGCCGACCGCGGCATCCAGTTCTGGCCGGAAGAGTGAGCCACTCAAGTCGGGCGGGTTCGAGTCAACTGGCCACGCTGAGCGGTTGATTTTATACTTCTAACGATACTCTCAGTATCTGCATGGAATGTGTGAATGTGGATGCGGCGGCGCAGATCGGGGATCGGATGGGTTTCAGCACGAATGTGGCCACGCTCGAAGCCGAGACGCTGAAGCACGAGACGTGTGTCCACTGCGGTATGCGCTACCTGTATCCACTAAGTCGGCGGGCACACGGCATAGGTTCTTCGTATTTTCCTTTCCTCAACTTGATTGCATCCATGGATGCAGAGGAGAAGGCGAACGAGCACGCATACCAGAGGCTCAAGCAAAAACACGCGAATTCGTTCGATCCTGTTCGTTGCCCCGGCTGCCAAGGCTATCAGCCGCAGGCCATACGCGAACTGAAGCGGAAACGCGCCTGGATCACGCTCAAGGTTGGCCTGGTGGCGACCATTTGCACCGCACCGATACTGGGAATCATCGCGCAATTCGCTGTGAGTTGGCTCAGCGCGGAAGTCATCTGGTGTGTAGTACTGGCGGAGCTGGTGCTCACGGTGGCATTGGCGGCGGGGTGGTGGCCATTGTTCAATCCCGGGGTGGGAAAGACGTACCTCTGGGGGATTTCCCCTGTGCTTGACGACAATGTGCTGACCCTGGAAGCCCACCAAGCGATGGTTGACGCCCGTCATGAAGTCCGTGCACAAGAAGAGCTCCAGGCGGAAGAGAGACGCGCTAAAACAATGGCCGCTCAGTTCCAGCGAGAAGCCAATGCAGCCGCCAAGAAGCAGCGACAGATGCAGGAGATGGCTGAGCGCGCCAAGCGCGACATCCTGGAACAGGGCAGGTAAAGAAGCCGTCCTACCGACAAGTTGGCCCAAGACTCAAGGTATCTTGAATCCACTCCCATCGCCGCCGCCCGGAACGTACAAGGGTGCGGGGGATTCCATGAGACGATTGCTTCTGCTTGCGGCGCTTGCGCTGGCGCCCTGTCTGTGCGCGCAGGATGACGTGCGCCGCGGCTTCGACCAGCTTGCCCAAGCGCACCCGACCCACCTCAAGGTCGAAAAACTGCCCGGCCTCGAGAACGGCGCCTTCAGCGCGACCATCCGCGACCAGGCCGTCAGCGGCAACCTGCCCTGCGTGCTGCTGGTCGGCAGCCTCCACGGCCGCGAACGCACGGCCGCCGAGGCCTGCCTGCAGGTGGCGCGCGAAATCCTGGAAGACAAGGCCCTGCGCGACCGGCTCAGCAGTTGCGAGCTGGTGATCATCCCCTGCCTGGCGCCCGACGCGCGCATGGCGCGCCTGCACGGCGTGGCGCTGCCCTTTGACGACGACCGCGACGGCAAGACCGACGAAGACGGCCCCAGCGACCTCAACGGCGACGGCGTGATCAGCCAGCTGCGCGTGAAACGCAAGGGCGGCCGTTATGTCGCTGGCGCCAGCGACCCGCGCATCCTGATCGAAGCCGCTCCCGGCCAAAGCGGCGAGTGGGACCTGTACTGGGAAGGCAAGGACGACGACGGCGACGGCCGCATCAACGAAGACGCCCGCGGCACCATCACCCTGGCCAACGACTGGTCGATCCGCTGGAGCGACCAGCAGCCGGGCGTCAACCGACTGATGATGCAGCTTGCGGAAACGCGCGCACTGGCCGAGTTCCTGATGCGCAAGCATTCGCTGGTGGCGGGTTTTCAGTTGCGCGGCGTGGGCGCGGGGCCCGAGTTTGCGGAAGGCCCCAAAGCCATGGGCAAGGAAGACCCGCTGGAGCGCGACAAGAAGGTAGTCGCGGCGCTCAAGAAAATGTGGGGTGAAGAAGAACGCGGCGCGCTGAAGGGCGAGGCCGAGGGCGCTGGCAACCTGATCGACTGGCTGTACGAATCGCAGGGCGCGCTGGCAGCAAACCTGTACCTGGCGACGCTGAAGACCGCGCGCGAAAAAGAAGAAGAGGGCGAAGACAAGCCGCCCGTGAAGCGCGAAAAACCCACTGAAGAAGAGCAGCGCCAGGCCGCCTGGCTGGCGTACACGCCGGCCGACTACCTTGAGTGGAAGGCCTTCAAACACCCGCAATTGGGCGAGGTCGAAATTGGCGGCTGGCGCATCGACGCGCGCTGCAACCCCGCCGAGGCCGACGTGCAGGCGGGCGCGAACCGCGTGGCCGGCTTCCTGAAATCCGTGCTGGGCGCGACACCGCGCCTCGAGGTCAGCAAGGTCGAAGTGGAGAACAAGGGCGACAACCTGTACCGCGTGCGCCTCAACCTGCACAACGCCGGGCGGCTTGACTACCGCACCAAGTTCTCGGCCGACAAGCGCATCCACCTGCCGCTGTTCGTGTCGCTGTCGGACACCAAGGAGGTCGAGCTGCTCAGCGGCACGCGCCGCCAGAAGCACGAGAACATCGAGGCCGGCGGCACAGCCACATTCGAGTGGTTCGTGCGCGTGACGAACACCGCCACGCAGCTCAAGTTCGAAGTCGAGTCCGACCGCGCCGGCAAGCTCAGCCACAGTGTCGCCGTGAAAGATTGCCCGGCCATCACCACGGAGGACGAATGATGCGCAACCTGAAGCTGATCCTCGCGCTCGCCCTCGTGCTGCTCTGCGGCAGCCTGGAAAACCCCACCGCCCAGCAGGCGCCCGAGAAAAAGACCGACCCCTTTCCGGGCTGGAACCAGCGCGTCGCCGACACCAAGCTGGACTTCCGCCACTACTACCCGCTCGAGGAAGTCAACGCGACCTGCGAGATGCTCGTCAAGCGCTTCCCCGAACTGCTGAGCATGAAGGAAATCGGCCGCAGCTACCAGGACCGCCCGCTCTACTGCGTCACCCTTTGCGCCCAGAAAACCGGCGCCCACGACACCAAGCCGGCCATGTATATCGACAGCAACATCCACGGCAACGAAATCCAGGGCACGGAAATCATCCTGGTCACCATCTGGTACCTGCTGCGCAACTACGGCCATGAAGAGTGGGTCACGCGCCTGGTGGACACACGCACCTTCTACTTCGTGCCGGTGGTAAACCCGGATTCGCGCCACCTGTGGTTCGCCACGCCCAACAACCCGCACAGCCTGCGCGGCAACCACCGGCCGTTCGATGACGACCGCGACGGCAAGTTCGACGAAGACCCGCCCAACGACCTCAACGGCGACGGCCGCATCACCATGATGCGCCGGCCGGATCCCAACGGCGACTGGGTGCTGGGCGAAGACAAGCGCATCATGGTGCGCAGGAAGCCCGGCCAGCCCGGCGAGTACCGCCTGTGGCGCAGCGAGGGCATCGACGACGACGGCGACGGCGAGATCAACGAAGATGAACTAGGCGGCGTGGACCTGAACCGCAACTTCCCGGTAGGCTGGCAGCCGCGCTACCGCCAGTGGGGCGCGGGCGACTACCCATGCAGCGAGCCCGAGGTGCGCGCCTGCGTCGATTTCATTTCAAGCCGCGACAACATTGCCGGCATGCAGTTCTACCACAACGCCGCGCGCATGATTCTGCGCCCGCCCGGCAGCAGCAGCGACAGCGGTGTTACGCCCCGTGAAGACGTGCGCGTCTACGACCGCATCGGCCAGCGCGGCGAGCGCATCATCCCCGGCTATCGCTACCTGCAGACCCACGACGGCCTGTACGAAGCCTTCGGCACCCAGATCGACTTCGGCTACCTGGGCCTGGGCCGCTTCGTGTTCACCAACGAGTTGTGGGGCGGTACCAGCCACGAGGTGGACGGCATCCCCGGCGACGGGCCTGCCGACACGCGCGACTGGCACGACGAGTTCGGCAACGGCCGCGCGTACATCGACTGGAAGCCGTTCAAGCACCCGGATCTTGGCGACATCGAAATCGGCGGCTGGGACCAGTTCGCCACCCGCATGCCGCCAGCGGAGCTGTTCATCGAAGAAGGTTTCCGCAACGCGCTGTTCACGCTGAAGCACGCGGAGAGCTTCGCCGAGCTGGAGTTCGTCAGCGTCACGGCCGAGCCGGCCGGCGCCGGCCTGGTGCGCCTGCGCCTCGCGCTCAAGAACAAGGGCGTGATGCCGACAGACAGCGCCATGGCCGCGCAGCGCAAGGAAGACACGCCGGTGGAAGTCAGCGTGCAGGGCGGGCAGCTGGTGATGGCGGGCCTCAGCGACGAGACGTTCACAGACGTGCGGCTGCAGAAGGGCAGGATCGAAACGCTCAAGATCCCGCGCATTTCCTCCGAGCAGATCCAGTACGCCGAACTGATCGTAAAGGCCGCACCGGGCACGGGACTGAAACTCACCGCCCATCACCCAAGGGCTGTGGACGCGGCCACGAGCGTAAAGACGCCGTAGCTGCAACACCAAGGTTGATCAACGCAAAGAGGGCCCCGAAAGGGGCCCTCTAAGGTAGCCGGGGGCGTAAGCCCCCGGAACCCGGAGCACCGTAGCCCCGCGCCCGCAGGGCCGCCGAAAGCGCGCATCGCAGGCTCTAGGCGGCCCTGCGGGCGCGCGCAAATGCTGCTACAGATGCCCGGGGGCTGCCGCCCCCGGCTACCAAAGATGGGCCCTTCGGGCCAGTACGCTTTCCTTCGTGGTCCTTCGTGGTCCTTCGTGGTTAACCATTATTTTGCAGCGGTGCCCCGTGGCCGTTTCCGTAGTTCATGCGCGGAAAGCACTTACGATTTTCTGTAACATCCACCGTGCCCGTGCACTTCCGTGGTGTGGAAGCCCTGATGGAACGTCCGGTTGATGTCAGCGCGCTGGTTGAAGCGCACCACGCCACCATCTGGCGTTACCTGCGCTATCTGGGCTGCGACCGCGCCTCCGCCGACGACCTCACACAGGAAACCTTCCTCCAGGTGATGCAGAAACCCTTCGAGTGGCGCGGCGAGCGCGAGGCCGCCGCATACCTGCGCCTGGCCGCGCGCAACCTGTTTCTGGCGCAAGTGCGGCGCAGCAAGCTGATCAAGACTGTCGAAGACCTTGAACGGGCCGACGCTGCCTGGGAGCGCGCCCACGCCGACGACGGCCAGGCGCGCCAGCAGGCCCTGCGCGATTGCCTGCAGGCCGTGCAGGGCAAGGCGCGCGAAGTACTCGAGCTGCAGTACCGCGAAAAGCGCAGCGGCGACGAGATCGCCCGCTTGCTGCAAATCTCCGCCCAGAACGTTCGCGTGATCGCGCACCGCGCCAAGCAGGCCCTGAAAGACTGCATCGAGAAGAAGGTGGGCCATGGATCCCTTTGAAGAACACCTGCTCGATCGCGACCTGCACGAGGCCCTGGGCAACGACGGCCCCGCGCCCGAGCTCAAGGGCCGCATCCTTGACACCGTGGCCGGCCGACCGGCCGCGCGTACACGCCGCCCCAGCGGCCGCGTGATCCCGCTGCCGGTCAAGCGCACGCCGTGGGGGGCGTACGTCGCGGCCGCGGCGACGCTGCTGCTGGCTGTCGCGGCGTTCGGCTGGGCGATGTCACGGCCGAGCGTGCCGACCAGCCCCACGCCGGTTTCACAGAGCAACGCGCCGACACGCGGCGAAAAGCCGCAGCAGCCGGCGCCGGCAGAGCCGACACCGCAGCCAGAACCGCAACCGGAGTCGCAGCCGCAACCCGAACCGCAACCGGAGAAAGTGCCGGACCCCGTTCCTGAAAAGGGGGCGGACCCTCGCCCGGTTCCGGAACCAACACCGCAGCCGCAACCGCAGCCGGAAAAACCCGACGACGTCGTCAATAAGTCGGAACCCAGGCCCGAGCCGGAGAAGCCGGACACCGAGGCCAAGCCGGACGAGAGCGTGGTTGTCGCCACGGTGCTGGGCGAGGCGAAGCTCAAGTTTCGCTTTGCCGACAGCGGCGACTGGCTCGCGCTGAACACCAGTGAAGTCAAGCAGGGCTGGCAGCTCAAGGCCGACGAGGCGACCGACCTGCGGCTCAGCAACGGGATACGTGTGCGCTTCGACGGCGAAGTCACCATCAACCCCGGGAAGCTGGTGCTGCGCGGGCGGCACACGCTGGCGTACGTCGATGCGCTCGGCATCGAAGCACCGCTGGCGGTCACGCGCGACGAATATGGTGTCGAGCGCGACGCGCTAGAGATGAAGCTCAGCGCGAGTGAGGCATTCTTTGACGCGGACGGCAGTAGCGTCGAGATCTTCTGCTACATCGGCAGCGTTGTCGCCGGCGAAACTGTCGAAGCCGGCAAGCGCGCGAAGCTGTCTGCCCGCGGCCTGGGCGGCCTGCGCGACTTGAAAGACAGCGAACGCGCGCCGCGCCTGCTGAAGGACCTGTCGCCGCGCCAGTTGTTCAGCGAACAGTACGATTCCAGTAAGGGCAGCTATGAAAGCTGCTACGGCGAAAACGCCTGCATCACGCTCAAGCTCGGCAACGAACTCACCGTCGTGCCCGGCATGCAGCTGCGCTTGCGCTTCAAGGCTTCCAAGGCCGGCGCGCTGTACATCCAGCTGCAGCAACAGGCTGGTGAACTTCAGTGGGGCAAGTGGACCAAGCTGGACAAGAACGGCGAGTGGCTCGAGTGGACCATCCCGTTCGATGAACTTCAGCGCGACGACGGCCGCAGCGAAGCCCCGCTGGCTGTCGGCAACCGCTTCAAAACCATCAACCTGTTCATCCAGGACGGCGCGGAAGCGGAGCTGCAGCTCGACTGGGTCGAGATCGTCCGCGTCAGGTAGGGGGAACCATGCGCAAGCTGACAATCGTTCCGGCAATCATCGTGATCATCAGCCTCGCGGCCTGCGCGGGAGGCGGCTCCGGCGGCGGCGGCGGCAACGGCGGCACCGGAGGCACGCCCAGCTTGGCCATCGCCACACAGCCCGCGGGCGCGCAGCCCGCCACCGCCTTCACCACCCAGCCGGTGATCGAAATCCGCGACGCCCAGGGCGCGCTCGACACGGCCGACAACTCAACGGTGGTCACGGCCTCGATCCAGATCAGCAGTGGCACCTCCGGCGCGATTCTCAGCGGCACCACCAGCGTCACCGCCAGCGCGGGCGTGGCCAGCTTCGCCAACCTGCAGATCGACCAGGCCGGCAGCGCCTACCGCCTGGTGTTCTCGGCGAGCGGCTTCGGAAACGCGCTGAGCATCGCGTTCAACGTTGGCAGCACGGGCGGCACGCTGATCACGCCGTCGGCGCCACCTGCTTCGCAGGTCTACTTCAGCGTGCACAGCCAGCAGGATGTGCGCGCCATCAGCCGCTACATCTACGGCATGAACGGCGTGAACTGGGGCTCGCGCCCGGCCAACCTCACGTTCGCGCGCTCCGGCGGCAACCGCCTCACGGCCTGGAACTGGGAGAACAACGCCAGCAACGCCGGCACCGACTGGTACAACGAAAACGACTGGGCGCTGGGCCTGCCCACGGACCCGCTGGCCTACACCGCCACCAGCATGATCGACGACTGCCGCAGCAACAACGCGGCCAGCCTGGTGACAGTGCCTTGCATCGGCTACGTGGCCGCGGACCACGGCCACCTCGGCGGCGCGTGGCCGCAGTACGACGTGAACCAGACCGCCAATTACCTGAATGTGCGCTTCAAGCAGAGCCTCGCCAAGAAGGGCGGCGCGTTCACGCTCACGCCCGACCCCAACGACGGCTACGTCTACCAGGACGAGTTCGTGAACTTCCTGCAGGACAAGTACCCCGGCTTCGCCACCGACGCGCAGAAGCCCATCTTTTTCTCGCTCGACAACGAGCCCGACCTGTGGGCCACCACCCACCCGCGCCTGCGCGGCGACCCCACCGGCAGCCAGGGCACCGGCCTCACCTACACCGAGATGCTGCAGCGCACCATCGACTACGCCGACGCCATCAAGGATGTCGAGCCCAACGCAATCGTGTTCGGCCCCGTCAACTACGGCTGGCAGGGCTTCGTGGACCTGCAGGGCGCCAGCGACGCCGGCACCTACGGCGACTTCCACACATGGTACCTGCAGCAGCTCGCGGCTGCGGAAACGACTTACGGGCACCGGCTGGTGGACGCGCTCGACATCCACTGGTACCCGGAGGCTACTGGCGGCGGCGTGCGCATCACGGCCGACAATGCCAGCGCCACGGTGGCGGCCGCGCGTGTGCAGGCGCCGCGCAGCCTGTGGGACACCACTTACACGGAGGACTCGTGGGTGGCGCAGTGGGGGACCAGCGGGCCGATCTACCTGCTGCCGCGCATCCAGGCCAAGATCAACGCCCATTACCCGGGCACCAAGATCGCCATCACCGAGTACTACTATGGCGGCGGCGACCACATCAGCGGCGGCATCGCGCAGGCCGACGTGCTGGGCATCTACGGGCGCGAGGGCGTGTTCGCCGCCAACCTGTGGCGCCTGGGCAGCACGAGCCACAGTTTTATCTACGGCGGCTTTGAGATGTTCCGCAACTACGACGGCAGCAACGGCAGCTTCGGCAACACCAGCATCCAGGCCGCCAACACCGACAGCGCCAACACCAGCGTGTATGCCAGCATCGATGCCGGCAATCCCAACCGCATGGTGATCGTCTGCATCAACAAGACCAACGCGCCCGTCACGGCCGGCATCGACGTGACTCACACCGTCGCGTTCAACATGGCCGAGGTCTACGCGCTGACCAGCACAAGCAGCCAGCCGGTGCAGCAGGCCAACCTGAACATCACGCTGACCAACGCCTTCCAGTACACCATGCCCGCCAACAGCGTAACCACGTTGGTCCTGCAGCCGTAGCCGCAAGGCAGCGCCGGGATGAACCCGCACACAAAGGGCCCTCCAGGTTAGCCAATGGTTCATGCAAAGCCGCCCAAGGTGAAGTGGTCAGCCGGCGAAGCCGGCGTCTCCCTGGTCAGCCCCCGGCGGTCGGCACAGAGCGCAGCGATGAGCCGACAAGCCGGGGGATCTCGTGGCAGGGCTGTTTGAGCCGCGCAGCGGCGGCTCTTCCACACTGCCTGCGCGCGCGACCGCGATTGGCAACGACACAACGCCAGGACGCCAGGAAGCGCCACGGCCTGTCCGTGGCTTGCACGCCATCCGAGATTGGTGAACCCGTCAGAAGGGATTCGTGGCGTTCTTTGCGCCTTGGCGTTGATTGGCGTGCGGCTTGGGTAAGCGCGCGCTGAATGGTGATTCCGCGACCGGCAACGTTTTGGGATGTCCCACCAGAGCCGCCGCTTCGCGGCTCCGGTCCCTCGTCCACCCGCAACCCCCGGCTACGCTCCCGCCTTCGCCAAAGCTTCGGCGGGCGGGTCGCTTCGCCGGGGGCTAACCGTGAGAAACGCCGGGCGCCGGCTGAAATGCTGGACGTGTGTAGAGGCCTATGGAAGTAGCCGGGCCCTGCGGGCCGGCTTCAAACGCAGGTCCACCGTCCGTGTTGGGTGACCCGAATGGTCAGGTCTTCCTGCCTCAAGGCGATTCGCAACTACATGAGCCGCAAAAACGCGAAAGCGCGAAAACGCTCGTTTAGCGATTTTGCGCTTTTGCGGCTGGCAGTTGCGGTTCCACGAACACAGGCCCAGCGCCAATCGCACCTGCCGTCCTGACGCGGGGGGGGGCACCCAATCCGTCTGTTGAGGCCGCGTAGCGGCCGTTAGAGCTTGGCCCAGGGCAACGAGCGCCGGACGGCGCGAGGCAGCCCTGGGTTTGCAACTGACGGCGCCCTAGCCGCCGTCTTTCATCTCGTACCACACGGTGACGTAGGCCCAGATTGAAGCCAGCCCGGTCGATACGTGCTTGACGGTCATTTTGTCGGCGTGTTGGTTCATCCACGCAGTCGCGTCGTGGGTGGCCTTTTCCAGGGCTTGCGTAACGGCGGCCGCGCCCATCTTTTCAAACGTGAAGCGGAACTCTTCGCTTTTAAAATTCTGATGGCGCAACATGGTCAGTCCTCCACGCACCAGTCTGACCCGAAGGCAGGCAGGGACAATTCCAAAACCAACCGCCCGTCTGTAGCAGCCGAAAGTCAGCCGCCAACGGCTGCGGAGTGGCTTGGATACCCTAGCCGGAGTGCGCGAACCCGCTGTTACAGGCGGTAGGATTTAGAGCCTGCCCCACCAAATCAGAGAAGCCCCCGAAATGGGGGCTTCTGTCGTCGTTGACTGAGGTGCCTGTAGGCGGGCATGGAGTCACTTTGCATTGGAGGCACCAGCACGACGGAAAGGGAAATCCGGTCAAGGACGGGATTGAATCCAAGGCGCTACGATGTTGGGCTAGACGAACCATGTCAAAGAACCAGACAGCGGAAGCCATCGCCGTTGACGCACTACGCGCAATTGCGAACCCCACAAAACTGATTGCAGCAGTGCGTAACCTCATGAAGGAACTCCACCGAATCGGGGCGAACGAAGAAGCTCAGAGACTGGCATGGTTCGAGTCCGAGACTGACGCCTACCCGGTCGGCGATGTAAGGCAACGCTGGAATGCCACTGTGCTCTCGAAGAAAGATGACGAAATGAAGGTTTACTGCACAGAGGCAGCAGGCGCATTGGAGAACGACCTGCGCCACATCCTTGGCGTGCTTGGAAACCAATAAGCACGCGCCAGCAGGCCCGGAGCGGGCCAGTCACACGCCCCTTTTGGCCGCAACTCCCCTAATCTCAGGCTTGCAACCAACGGCATGTAGTCCAGCATGTAGACCAAACTTAGCACTTTCATGTCGGATAAGGAGGGCGTGCTTTGACTCGGTCCAAGGGAAAAACACCTGATAGGCTCACTGACGACGGGCTTGTTGAGTACGCGACGAGGACGACTGCAAAGGAAGTTGTCGAGTACTTCGACCTTTCAAACGACCGATGGGCCGGCGGGCGAGTTTCGTCTTGGGTTTTTCGTGGCGTCCGATTGGAAAGCTACGACCTACGCCCGTCCGCCTGGCGCCCAAAAGTAATATCTCACAATACATGGCGGCCGACCCGACTACTTGCTCGGGAGTATGCAAAGCGTTGGATAGCGCTAAACAAACCGGACGGGTTCAAGAAGTACCCCGACTTGGCGAAAGCACTTCCGGAAGGAAATGCGAAGAAGCAAGAGCAACACCTACTAGGTCTAGTCGAGCAAATTCGATGGGAGCAACTGCTACAAAGGCGATTCGTTCAGTTGGCCGACGAGTTGGGATTCAATGTCGGCGGCTCGTTCGCGCAGGAACATGAGCAGGAGTACCCGCCCTTTACCGCGAAACTTGTGACGCCGTACCCCAAACAGGCGACAGCATTCGCACAGCATCATCACATTCCGACGCGACTTCTGGACTGGACGAGAAGCCCGTTGAAATCGCTGTTTTTTGCGGCGGAGGGAAACCTAAAGAAACCACTACCTCAGACCAGCTTTGCAGTTTGGGCGCTAAACGTGCGCTATCTGGCGTGTCTCGAAACGGTCTACCGCGGCGACTATGACCAGTGGGACAAATTGGGCGTGTTCCACATGTACGCGCAAAAGGCCGGACACGGTTTTCTCCAAGCCCAAGACGGGCTGTTCACTTGGATTCATGGTTGGGAAAAGCCGTATCTGAAAAGCTTAGAGTTTCCGGACTTGCCCCAGGCTTTGAAAGCGCTCCATGCAGTCGGTAACGCTACAGGCTGCGGGAAACAGTTTGAGGGAGAGCCAATTCTCCGGAAACTCACGGCCCCTGCACGACTAGTGCCGGAATTACTGCGCCTGCTGGAACTACAGCAGATAACAAAGTGCCGCCTGATGCCGACCTTGGACAACATCGCGGAGACGCTTCGAATGGAAGCTATGCTCCCAGCAACTCCCCAATGGATACCCGAGGCGCAGCCAATGGAGTGGCGAGGCATTGGACGTCTTTAGTAGCTCTTGGGCGGGCCAATCAGCCGCCCCGGGAGATGTCGCACTCCTCGTTACACTCATGGCGGTTCTTTTGATGAGGTTGCTGCCATGAGTAACAAGAAGTTTCGCCCTCCGGTTGAGCGGTTTGTGCCTGACACCGCCACCAGCTCCGCTCCGCTGGACCTTTCCATTGCCGGCAAATCGGTCGGGCCCCTGCCCGATGACGACGCCCGCGCCATGCTGGCCCGCGCCGCGCGCTGCCTTGACTGCTTCATCACCAAGGCCCACGCCGCGCTCGAAAAAGTCTCGCCCGAGCGCCTGGCCGCCGCCGCCCTTGAGCTTGACCGCACGCCAACGGCCGACGCGCCCCAGCACACCGACCCGCGCAAACGGCCGCGCGGCGCGCCGGACCCGCTGGTGGTGCTGCTGAAGCTGATCGTCGGCGCGGCGCGCACCCTGCGGCGCATCCTGCCAGCGACCAACCCGGTGATCTTCGGCGTGCTGAACCCGCTCGAGCGCGACCTGATGGCCTCGCTCAAGCACACCGAAGGCTTCGTCGCCGGCCTGCAGGAAGCCGGCAAACTGGCCGGGATTGAACCGAGGTAGGGGCTGTCCCCGTCGTCGGCACCCAAGGTCAACCCCCGGCACAGGCCGAGGGAATGGGCTCTCGCGTCTACGCACGAATCGGGTGGTCCCAAGCGTCAGGAAGCCATCGAACGGCAACGGCATCAGCCGCAAAAACGCAAAAACGCAAAATGGCTTTTTGGCGCTTTTACGCTTTTGCGGCAGGCAGTTGCAGTTCCATGAAGTCAGGACTTCGGCAACTTGCGCTTGTTGTGCTGACGCTGAGGGTCGCCCATGTGCCCAATGGCAAGCAACGCCAGGGCGCCAGGGAACGCCACGAATCTCTCGTGTTGGGGGAATCAATCGTGCGGACGAAACTGAATGCGTGCGAACTACGAACGGTTCGTGGCGCTTCTTTGCGTCCTGGCGTTGGGTCTTTGCTCAACTTCGGCTGCAGGGCAGGTGACCCCGGTCACGCAGTGAACTTTCGGGAGAGCAGGCCGGGCTTTACTATGGCCGTCGATATTTCGTGTTTAGCTGAACCACCCAGCACGCACCCGGCATTTATGGGGTTGATGCCAGTGGCTTCGATCGACCGACGCACGACATTCGAACGCATCATCCACGCGCACCAGCGCGGGGTCTGGCGCTATTTGCGCTTCATGGGCTGCAGCACGGCCGAAGCCGACGACCTGACACAGGAGACCTTCCTGGCCGCGTGGAAGAGCGACTTCGTCGAGATCAATGAAACCGCCACGGCCGGCTACCTGCGCACCGTGGCACGCAGTCGCTTCCTGATGATGGTGCGGGCGCGCGGCCGAAGGGTGACCGAGACCGACTTCGCGGAAGTCGAGGCGGACTGGGTGCAGCTGGCGGGCCAGGACGAAAGTTGGGACGAGCGCGGCGCGGCGCTCGACGACTGCCTGCAGCAGGTGCAGGGCAAGGCGCGCGAGGTGATCGACCTGAACTACCGCGAAGGCCTGCGCTACGCGGAGATCGGCGACAGGCTGGGCATGAAGCCCGAGGGCGTGCGCACCCTGCTGAAACGCGTGATCGGCAAACTGCGCGAGTGCATGGAGAGGAAACTCTAGTGGCCGGCGGAATCGACAGACTCATTCACCTGCTGCTGCGCGAGCGGCTGGGCGGCAACCAGCCGCCGGACCTTTCACGCGGCATCATGGACGCCATCGACGCCAGCCGCGGACCGCGCGAGCATGAGACCGCGGCGGTGCAGCCGCTGCCGGTGTTCCGGCCGTGGATGGCGATTGCGGCTTCCATCGCGCTGGTGGCGGCGATCGGCCTTGCGGTCAGCGCGTGGCTGCTGTCCGACAACCCGCCGCCTCAGCAGCCGGGCGGGCAGGCCGGTAAGCCGGTGCAGGTGATCCCCTCCGAGCAGGAGCGCGCCAACCAGGCGCCCCTGCCGCCAAAGCCGGAGCAGACGCAACCGCCGCGCGAGCCCGAGCCCGAGCCGCGCGTGCCGGACCAGGTGAAGCAACCGACGCCGCAGCCGGAGCAGCCGCCAGAGCCGCCCAAACCGGAGCCGCCCAAGCCGGAAAAGGACCCTGTTGTCGAAGAGCCGCTAAAGCCGCAGCCGGAGCCGCAACCCGAGCAGCCGAAGCCCGAGCAACCCAAGCCGGAAAAGGACCCGGTCGTCGAGCAGCCCCCCAAGCCCGAGCCGGAGCCCGAGCGCCCGCCCACGGAGGCCGAGCCGCCCAAGCCCGTGCGGCTTGGCAGCGTGATCTACGCCGAAGACAAGGCGCGCCTGGAGTTCCGCAACTCGCCCGACGCCAAGTGGCAGGACTGGGCGGCGGACAGCTTCGTGCTTTCGGGCATGGAGCTGCGCGCCCGCAAGCCGGTCGCGGTCGAGCTGCCCGACGGCGCACGCTTTTACTTCGATGGCGAGATCGCCCTGAGCGGCGACGACAAGTCGCTCGATGTGACCATCGAGGACGAGAGCGTCTACTTCGACGTGTACGGCAGCGCCCGCCAGTTCAGCGTGCGCCGCAACGACGCCGTGCTGGGCTTCCGCGACGCCGAAGTGCTGGCCGAGAAGGCCGGCCTGCGCCTGCAGATCACCTGCCTGGGAGGCGAGGTCAGTGTCGGCGACGAAATCCTGAAAGGCGGCTGGAGCGCAAGCCTGTCCGAGAAGGGTTTCTCGCGCGCCAAGTTCCAGGGCGCCGGTGCCCGCGCCAACCCGCTGGTGCAGCGCATGGACACCACCTTCACACTGCTGCGCGAGGAGTTGATCGACGCCGCGCGCGTCTACCACGGCGAAGTAAAGGAAGGCGTCGCCAGCGGCAGCGGCAAAGAGCTGGCCTTCGGCATCGAGCTGGCAAAGGACATCGCGGTTGTGGAGCGCATGTACGTGCGCCTGCGCGTGCGTATCAACGGCGACAGCGGCGGCCTGAGCATCGGCTTCGGCAGCGGCAGCGGCGAAGAGGGCAAGCGGCGCTACTTCCAGTCGCACCACGAGGAAGTGAAGGCTGGCGAGTGGGTGGTGCTGCGTGTGCCTCTGAAGCGCCTGATGGACGATGGCGACAAGAAGAAGATCTGGCCGGGCGTGATGCTGCACAAGTTCCAGGTGGTGCTGTGGGATAAGACGGACGCCAGTGTAGAGGTGGACTGGTTCGAACTGGGCATCGAGCCGGATTGGGCGGAACAGGGCGAAAAGAAAGAAAACAAATGAAGAGAGCCGCATGCAGTCTGCTGTTGCTGCTGCCGCTGTGCGGGCTGGTGCTCGCGCAGGACGCGAAGCAGGAGCTGGATGACAAGAGCTACCAGCGCATCCGCGACTACGTTCTGCCCAACGCCGACGAAGAGGCGTGGCTGAAGGTGAACTGGCGTGGCACGTTCTGGGACGCGGTGATCGACGCGCAGAAGGAAGACAAGCCGATCATGCTGTTCGCCATGAACGGCCACCCGTTTGCCTGCACGTGAAACAACGGCGTAATTGCCAGACAGTCTGTCTGGAACGACAAGGAAATCCAAAAGCTGCTGGAAGAGTTCGTGCCCTGCGCCGATGAGGTCTGGCGCCTGCACAACCTGGACCAGCCCGATTGCGTGCACTTCCGCAAGTTCTGCGATGAGGGCGGCGTGCTGAACGGCGGCAACCCGGGCGACCGCACCACGCGCCAGGGCACCTATTGCTGCACGCCCAGCGGCATCTCGCTCGGCAACATGAACCACCGCGACCCGGCGCGAATCAAAGAGCTGCTGCGCGACGCGCTCAAGAAGTGGAAAGAGATCGAGAAGAAGGACCGCCTGCTCGATTACGACCCGAAGGAGAAGCTCAGCGAAATCACGCGCGGCGAGAATCAGTACCCCAAGGACGGACTGGTGCTGAAGGTGTACTCGCGCGACCTGGAGCGCAAAGGGCTGGATGAAAACGACTGGCGCACGCACGCCTGGAACTTCGACTTCGCCTGGTTCCGCAAGGCGGAGGTCGAGGAGATGCTGCCCGAGCGCTTCGAGAAGAAGACCGAGTGGGACTTCCCCGAGCAGCTGACGCGCCGCCTGTATCGCATCTACTTCAGGGACAACGTGCGCGGCCAGACCGACCCCTTCCCAGAAGAGTCCATCGAGAAGGCGACGCTGAAGTGCAAAGTCACCAAGCTGCGCAAGGGTATCGTCACCTACTCGCTGGAGGGCGAAGTGAAGCTGGTTGACGGCGAGCGCGGCGTGGAAGGAAAGATCATGGGCGAGGTCGAGTACGACACCAAGAAGAACGCCTTCGCCAAGTTCGAGCTGGTGATGGCCGGCGAACGCTGGGGCCGCACCCGCTACAACGCGCGGGAAGATGACACCGCGCGCGCGCCGATCGGCTACGCCATGAAGATCGCGGAGGACAAGGCCACGGAAAAAGTTGCGCCCTCACAGCTGGGGGCCTACGGCTGGAGATGATTTGCAGCGCTGGGCAGAAAGGGCGCCCCGTGCGGTGGGCGCCCTTACTGTTGTCGCGGGCGAAGGGGGACAGGCACCTTAGGTGCCTGTCCCCATCGAGTTTCGGCGCCCGGTGCTGGCCCGGAAGCCGGCAGTCGTTATGTTGTAGGCGACCGCGGAGGAGTGGCAGAGTGGTCGATTGCGTCGGTTTTGAAAACCGAAGATGCCGCAAGGTATCCGGGGGTTCGAATCCCTCCTCCTCCGCCACGACAAACAGCGCCTATTGGCGCTGTTTGTCGTGGCGTCCGCCGAAGCCTTGGCGAAGGCGGACTCGCTCAATTCAGAAGCCAGTCCACTTCCCAACCCAGGCCATTTTCCACTCGCGACTCGTTGCCGCCCATGCCATCGTTGCCGCTTCCCGTACACAGGAGACGCCCATGCGCACGCTTTTCCAGGTGACTTCGCTGCTGGTCCTTGCCGCTCTGCTGGCCGATTCGGCGCTGATCGAGCAGCCCTCGCTCGCCCAGGAGCGCGCGCCCGCCAGCACGGACGCGCGCATGCTGCGCTACCCGGACGTCTCGGCCACGCACATCTGCTTCGTTTACGCCGGCGACATCTGGACCGTGCCCAAGAGCGGCGGCAGCGCCACCCGGCTCAGCAGCGCGCCCGGCGAGGAGTACAAACCGCGCTTCTCGCCCGACGGCACGCTGATCGCCTTCAGCGCCAACTACGACGGCAACACCGACCTCTACGTGCTGCCCGTCGCGGGCGGCGTGGCGAAGCGCATCACGTACCACCCCGACGCCGACCTCATGATCGACTGGGCGCCCGACGGCAAGTCCATCCTCTACTCCACCAGCGCCACCAGCCCCACCGGCCGATACTCCGAGCTCTACACCGTCAGCGTCGATGGCGGCCTGCCGACCAAGCTGCCGATTCCCTGGGGCGACAACGGCTGCTTCTCGCCCGACGGCCAGAGCGTCGCCTACACCCCGTGGTCGCGCGACTTCCGCACCTGGAAGCGCTACCGCGGCGGCATGGCGTCGCGGCTCTGGACCTTCAACCTGAAGACCTACGACGCGCAGGAGATCTCCAGCAACGGCTGCAACTTCAGCAACCCGATGTGGACCAACGGCCGCATCTACCATCTTTGCGACGACTGCGTGGGCGAGCGCAACAACATCTGCGTGCATGACCTCAAGACCGGCAAGACCACGCCGGTCACGCACTTCACCGACTTCGACGTGCGCTTCCCCGCGCTGGGCCCGACCGAGATCGTGTTCGAGCACGGCGGCCGCCTGCAGCTGCTTGACCTTGAAACCCACAAGGTGCGCGCCGTGGAAGTCAGCGTGGTGACAGACGGCGCATCGCTGCGGCCGCGCACCGTTGACGTCAGCAAGTCGGTGGCTGGCGCAGGCGTGTCGCCCACGGGCGAGCGCGCGGTGTTCGAGGCGCGCGGCGACATCTTCACGGTGCCCTCCGAGCACGGCGTGACGCGCAACCTGACGCGCACGCCCGGCGTGGCCGAGCGCTACCCGGCCTGGTCGCCCGACGGCAAGACCATCGCCTACTTCAGCGACCGCAGCGGCGAGTACGAGCTGACCCTGCAGCCCGCCGAGGGCGGCGCCGAGACGGTGCTGACCAAACTGGGCCCCGACTACAAGTACCTGCCCCAGTGGTCGCCCGATTCGCGCAAGCTGGTGTTCATCGACCAGACCATGCGCATCCGCCTGCATGACCTTGAGAGCGGCAAGACCACGCAGATCGACAAGGGCCTGTGGTGGTACCACGGCGAGCTGGAAGGCTTCCGCGTGAGCTGGTCTGCCGACAGCCGCTGGGTGGCCTACGCGCGCGGGCTGGAAAACCAGAACGACGCGGTGTTCATCTACGACACCAAGGAAGGCCGTTCGCAGCAGGTGACGGCCGGCTACTACAGCGACTACAACCCGGCGTTCGACCCGGCCGGCGACTACCTGTACTTCCTGTCGGGGCGCGAGTACCGGCCGATCTACAGCGACATCGACAACACCTGGATCTACACGAACACCACGAAGCTGCTGGCGGTGCCCCTGCGCAAGGACGTGAAGTCGCCGCTGCACACGCGCAACGACGACGAGAAGGCCAAGGAGGAGAAGAAGCCGGAGAAAGAAGACAAGGCGGCCGTGAAGCCGGTCGTCATCGACTTCGCCGACTTCGAACGCCGCGCGGTAGAGCTGCCTGCACAGGCCGGGCGTTACTCGCGACTGCAGGCGATCGAGGGCAAGCTGCTGTACCTGCGCCACCCGCGCACGGGCAGCGCCGACCGCAACAGCGCGATCGTCAGCTACGACCTGAAAGAGCGCGAAGAGAAAGTCATTGAGGAAAACGCCGGCAGTTTCCAGGTTACGGCCGACGGCAAGAAGATGCTGGTCGAAAGCCGCGGCAACTGGCAGATCCGTGGCACGGGCGGCGGCGGCATGCGCTGGAACCGCGAGGAAGGCGAGGGCGAGAAGAAGGACAAGAGCATCCTGTCGCTGGCCGACCTGCAGGTCACGGTGGAGCCCGCGGCCGAGTGGCGCCAGCTGTTCACCGAGGGTTGGCGCATCCAGCGCGACTACTTCTATGACCCCAACATGCACGGCGTGGATTGGCCCAAGGTGCGCGAGCAATACGGCGCGCTGCTGGACCAGTGCGTGACGCGCTGGGACGTCAACTACCTGCTGGGCGAGATGATCGGCGAGCTGAACGCCTCGCACACCTACCGCTGGGGCGGCGACGCGGAGTCCGGCCCGTCGCTGAGCGTCGGCATGCTGGGCTGCGACTACACGCTTGAGCAGGGACGCTACCGCATCAGCCGCATCTACGATGGCGCGGCCTGGGACAGCGAGGTGCGCTCGCCCCTGCGCGAGCCGGGGCTGGACATCCCGCAGGGCTCCTGGCTGCTGGCGGTGAACGGCGTTGAGCTTGACACGTCAATAGACCCGTGGGCCGCCTTCCAGGGCATGGCCGGCAAGGTGGTGGCGCTGACCCTGAACGACAAGCCCAGCCTCGAAGGCGCGCGCGTCGTGTACGTGACCGCCATGGCGAGCGAGTCGCGGCTGCGCTACCTGGATGCCATTGAGCAAACCCGCGCCCGCGTGGACAAGGCCAGCGGCGGCAAGGTCGGGTACATCTACGTGCCCAACACCGGCCGCCAGGGCCAGACCGAGCTGGTGCGTCAGATGCGCGCGCAATACAAGAAGCAGGCGCTGATCATCGACGAACGCTGGAACGGCGGCGGCCAGCTGCCCGACCGCTTCGTCGAGATGCTGAACCGCCCGATCCTCAACTACTGGGGCGTGCGCGACGGCGCTGACTGGCAGTCGCCCATGGTCGCGCACAACGGGCCCAAGGCCATGCTGATCAACGGCCGCGCGGGCAGCGGCGGCGACGCGTTCCCCTGGTACTTCAAGGAGGCGGGCTGCGGCAAGCTGATCGGCACGCGCACCTGGGGCGGGCTAATCGGCTATACAGGCGTGCCGTCGCTGATCGACGGCGGCACGGTGATCGCGCCGACTTTCGGAATCTACGACACGACCGGCAAGTGGGTCATTGAAGGCTACGGCGTTGACCCGGACATCGAGGTGATCGCGCACCCGACCAAGGTCGCGCGCGGCGAAGACCCGGAGCTGGACCGCGCGGTGGAGGAGCTGCTAACGGAGCTGAAGGACAACCCGCCCAAGACGCCGGCCAAGCCGAAGTACCCGGACAGGTCGAAGTAGGGGTTGTGGTGCGCTCTTCCCGCCTGCGCCAAGGCTACGTCGGGCAGGCCAGAGCGTGATTCGTGCCATGGACCTCTGGTCCATGGCTGTGGCACGGCCCGGAGGGCCGTGGCACTACACACGCGCTGGAAGCGCGTGCCACTGGCGGCGATGCCACTGATTGCTACGGCTGTTCGAGGAACTTGAGGCTGGCGTAGCGGATGTTGGCGTCGAGCTGGTCCGGGATCCACTTGTCGTTGGTCCACACCAGGCGCACGGTGTGCGCGCCGCTGAGCTTACCGAGGCTGATGCGCGCGGTGCGCTCGTTCAGGCTGTCGGCGAGGATCACCAGTTTGCCCTTTTTCACGCCATCGAGGTACACGTCCACTTCGAACTGGTAGTCGTTGTCCACGATGCCCTGGTTGGTGCAGCCCAGCACCATGTCGAAGCTGCCGCCCTCTTCGCCTTCTTCCGGCGCATCGCCGAAGTCCACCTCCCACTCGATCCAGTGGTGTGACCAGGCCGTGTAGATGCCCGGGTCTTCGGGTTTGGCGTCCTTGAACCAGCGGTCGCTCTGCTCGACGTTAGTGTAATCGCGCGGGCGCACTTCCAGCTTGCGGCCGGGGCTGAGCTCGATTTGCAGCTCGCCCTCGCTCTGCATCGCATCGGGGTCGTTGAGCGTCTTCGGGAAGTAGCCCAGCTTCTCGAGCGTGATCGACTTGATCGCGTATTCCCACTCCAGCAGGAAGTGACCGTCGCTTGAGGTCAGCTGCGTGAAGGCTTCCGGCATAGGCTTGCCGGCGTTCTTGCCCCAGGGATGCAGGCCGATCACCTTCACGCTCAGCTCGGTGAGCGGGATCTGGGTCAGCTTGTCGGTCACGAACATCTGGATGCGCGGGCGGCGCACGGCCAGGGTGATGCGCACGTCCGGGTCACCGGGGCTGACAGGCGCCACCTGCGTTTCCACGAAGTCGGCGTGGGTGCAGCGCAGGGCGCTGGTCTTCTCGGGCGGGTCCTCGAAGTAGAACCAGCCGGCCGCGTCGCTGACGACGGTCTGCGAGATCGCGTCGCCGACGGTGATCACCACGGCGCCCGCCACGGCGGCGCCCTCGGCATCCAGCACCTGTCCGCCGATCGGCGTCAGGGCGTCGTTCTCGAACACCAGCTCGTCGAAGGGCGCCGGCAGCTCGCCGCCGCTGCTCTTGCTGGAGACTACGCTGGCACGCGCGGCGCGGCGCGTCTGCACCAGCTGGCTGCCGTTCAGCAGGCTCAGGTAGGGTGCGTCGCGCCCGTCCCAGGTGCCGATCACGTCAGCGAAGCCCTTGGCCGGGCCGGTTTCGCCCTGCTTGGGGTCATCCTTGGCGACGGCGAAGGTGGGGAACCATGCCAGCGCCTCGGCGCGCTTGGCGGTGTGCCAGCGCTGCGGGTCCAGCTCGCCGGTGCTGACCACCTTCAGGTCGCCGTCAAACTGCTGGGCGTTGGCCCTGAGCGTGAAGGGCGTTTCCGGCGCCCAGAAGATGCCGAACTCGTTCTGCTTGCCGACCTCAAGGGTCTCGATCGGCAGGGCGGCCACGATGCGGTGGCCTTCCCAGGTAACGGCCAGCGCGACCGGCGGGTAGTTGAGCGGCGCCAGCTTGCTGGCGGGGATCTCGCCGCCGAAGAAGCCGTTGTCATCCGTGGTGAACTCGGTGATCACCGGCAGCAGCGGCCCGCCCGCCACGCCATCCAGCGGGAAGAAGCTGATCAGGCCGACGGTGGCCTTGGCCAGGCCTTCGCGCGCCTCCTGGCTCATGATCTTGCCGTGCACGGGGGTGGGCGTCATCTCGGGCGGCGTGAAGCCTTCGGCGTACCACTGCTCGGCCCACTTCTCCTGCTCGGGCGACTTGGCCAGCTCGTTCTTCTCGCTTCCGGTGGCCGGCGTACGGCCCAGCTTCTCGGCCAGTGCCGGTCTGCCCGTGGCCTGGCGGCGCTGCTCCTCGCGCTGAGCTGGAGTCAGCCTGCGCGGTTGCCGGGGCTGCGTAGAGTTGCCGGAGTTCGGCGGGGGGCTGGTTCCCGCCGGTTGAGAGCCGCTGTTGCCTGTTGCGCCTCTACTCGAGCCCGCGGCCGGGTCGCCGCCGGGTTGACCGGTTTGTCCTCCTTCGCCGGCCGTCGCGTCGCGCAGAGGAGTGTCGCCAAGACTGAGCGGCTCGTCGGTGTCGGTGGGGGGAGCGTTGCGCGGTGTTGTCGATTCGCCGTCCAGCGGCGTAAGTGCGTCCGACTGCTCTCCGGCGGCGATTGCCTCGGCCGCCGGCTCAAACGCGGCTTCGCCGCCAACCAGGAACCACGCCGCCGCGCCGCCAACAAGCAGCACGACCAGCAGAACGGCAAGCAGGTGGCGGTGGTTCAAGCCTCTCCTCCGGTGACCATTGTGGTGAAGATCGAGGGCGCGGGCAAGGAAACTCGCGAACAATGGGGCGATACAAGGAAGCCGGGGACGCTTGCGGCGTCCCCGGTTTCACGTGTTGAAGTCCGGCGTCCCTACTTGGCTGCCACCTCGAGGTCGGCGGCAACGTCGGCCGTCACGTCGGCGCCCTCGTAGGCGTCGTTAACGTTGATCTTGGTCTGCTTGCGCTTTTCCTGCTTGACCATGTTGATGTGGCCGTCTTCACCGAGGCTCTTGGCGCTAAGGTTTTTCTCGTCGAACATGTAGTTGAACTTCACGTCACGGGCGACCACCTTGTCGGCGTACTCGCGCAGGTGGATGAAGTAAGCCAGGTAGTTGAAGGTCTGCATGATCGCCGAGGGCTGGTACTTCAGGGTGCCCCACAGCATCTTGAGCGCGAAGTTGCGCTTCTCGCGGCCGCCGGCGAAGTAGTACTTCAGGATCAGCAGTGTGGCCAGCAGCAGGTGCGGACGCGGGCGCCCCAGCGGCTTCTGGATCCACTTGCGGGTGGGCTCATCCACCGGGTTCTTGTCGCCTTCCTTCTTGCCCGGCACGGGCGGCACGTCGCGCTTGGGACCCCACTGCTTCACGTTGTTGAGCCAGCGTTCGCCGATCGCGTCCCAGGTGTAGGCACGCAGGAACAGGTTGCGGTAGCCGGTCACCAGTTCGTCGTAGCTCATCTTCAGCGGCTCGATGTTCGTGACGCTGAGCGTGTTGTTGCCCTGCGCCGCGGAACGCAGGCGGCCGGCCTTCTCGATCCGCTCATACAGCGGCGTGCGCGGGATCGCCTGCAGGATGCCGAGCATCGCGACCGGGATGCCCGCCAGCTGCAGGAACTGGTACTGGTCTTCGAATATGCCGGTGTCGTCGTTGTCGAAGCCGACGATCATGCCGGCCGCGATCACCATGCCGTAGCTCTGGATGATCTTGATAGCGTCCAGCAGCGGGGTGGCGGCGTTCTGGAACTTCTTGGTTTCCTTCAGGCTGTCGGAGCGCGGCGATTCAATACCAAGGAAGGCCTCGATCACGTTGGCCCAGCGCAGCAGCTCAAGCAGCTCGACGTCGCGGCAGGCGTCCACGCTCATTTCAATGTAGAAGCTGAGCGGGTACTTGCGGGCGCGGTTCCAGTCACCCACGGCCTTCAGCATCTTCTTGGCGTAGATGCGGTCGCCGACCAGGTTGTCGTCGGCGATCGTCACGAAATCGACGCCGGCGTCCGCCCACTGCTGCAGCTCCTTGATTACGTTCTCGATCGGCTTGCTGCGCACCTTGCGGCCGTAGGTGACGATGATGTCGCAGAACTCGCAGTTGAAGGGGCAGCCGCGGGTGGTCTGGATGCAGCCTACGCGGTATGCGCTGGTCTTCAGCAGGTCGATGCGCGGCGGCGGCGTGTCGGCCAGGTTTACTTTCTCTTCCTGGACGTAGTTGTCCTTGTGCTCGCCCTTTTCCCATTCCTGCAGGAACTGCTTCCAGGTGTACTCGCCTTCGCCCTCGAACAGCACGTCGCAATGGGGGCGGGCACGGCCGGGCAGCACGTTGCAGATGGGGCCGCCCATGCACACGAAGTAGCCGCGGCGGCGGAACTCGTCGGCCACCTCGAACATGCGCTCTTCCTGGATCGCCATGCTGGACATGACGATCAGGTCGGCGTTGATCTCGAAGTCGATGTCCTCGACGTTCTCGTCAACGATCACCACGTCGTACTCGGGCGGGGTGAGCGCGGCCAGGGTGGCCAGGCCCAGGGGCGGCATCACGGTCTTGAAGCCGCCGATTTCCTTGATGAAGCCGAAGCTCCAGAACGAGGGCGGAAACTTCGGGTGGACCATCGCGATGCGCTTGCGGCGCTGCGGCTGGGCGGCTGCTTCGACCATGTGTTAACCCCTTTTGTAAACCGGCCTTGCGTCTCGTCTTCTGTCGCTGAGTCAGGGGGAAGATGTTACCCGTCCCTGTCGTCAACGTGTGCATAATTCCTGAATGAATTAGGCAAGCACGCTTCAGCCTCTATTTCAAGTGCGTTCAGGGCGAACAGCGCTTTGCACCTGCGGCCGATAAGTTTCTCTGCAGCGCCGCCTTGCCGCGTGTCGAACTGTCTTGGGCCCCGCTGGGGCGTTACGGAAACCTTTGCGCGCCGGGCCTGTGGCGCGTTACCCGACACGGCGGATGCTCGCCGGGAGGAACCCGAATGACTGACAAGAAGAGCTTTGTGGCCGAGCAGTTCACGGCCAATCCCGAAATCAACCAGCTGGAACTTTCGCGCAAGGTGCGTGAGACTTACGGCAAAGGACTCAGCTTCGTGCACGTGCGCCAGCTGCGCGACGCCTTCGGCAAGGGCAGCTTCGACCGCGTGTGGCAGGAGCTGTTCGGCCTGGAGGAAGAAGCCGGGCAAATTGAGCCGCCCGCGCGCGTAAAGAAGAGCCGTGGCGACCGCCGCCGCAAGACGCAGCTGCGCGGCCGTCGCGACCTGGACCGCGACAAGATCGTGATGCGTGACTTCAGCAACCACCTGGTAGTGTATCGCAGCCACGACGGCGCTATGCACAGCCAGGCGTTCAAGTCGCGCGACCGCGCGGAGCGCATGGTGAACGAGCTGCTGAGCGAAGGCGTGCCCGCCAGCGAGATCGGCTACTTCAAGCGCAACGAGATCCAGGCCAAGGTCGTGCTGTAAGCCGCACTGATCCAACTGCAAACGGGGGTGACGTTGCCGTCACCCCCGTTCACGTTTGAGCGCCACACCGGCCGCCGCGGGCTTTGCAGGCATCAACCCTACTTGTCGTCCTTCGGGCCCGGGAACCAGGGATCGTCTTCCTTGATGCGGGGGCCGGTTCCCTTGGGTCTGCCGGATTCCTCGCGGTAGCCCTCGTCCTTCCAGTTATCCTCCGCGGGTACGGGCTCTCCCTTTGCGTTGAGCTCGAGGGCCTGCTTCAGCGCGTCGGCAGCCAACCAGCCGATCTGGCCGTCGGCGTACAGCACCACGTGGCCGCCCAGTGTGTCGGCTTGCTCCTGGTAAGCCACGATGAATCCGGCCTGGTACGCTGTCAGCCATGTCGCAAGGTCGCCCTTGGCCAGCACGATGGAGCGGAAGCCCTCCTTTTCATTGGCCTCGATCACGTCGGCTGCATCCTTGTTCACCCATTCGGGCAGGTTGCCTTCGCTGTCTCGCACGACCTGGTCGAGTGTGGTCCATCCCAGCTTGTCGATCCCGCCCTTCCAGCGCGCGTCGAAGGGAACCTGCAGGGCGCCCTTGCGGATCTCACCAGCGCTGAGCATCGCCTCGAAGTCGATGGGATGGTCGTTGTCGGCGCGGGTGTGCAGAGCGCTCGACAGCGTACGCAGGTTGTCTTCCGAGTAGTTGTAGGCGTTGCGCTTAGCGCCGCCGCCGCCGAACACCGAGGCCTCGCCGTCCAGGAACTGGCCAAAATCCGGCAGGCCGGCAACCCGGATCGCGAGCTCGACGCCATCCTTGTACTCCTTGAGCCGCAGGGCGAACGTCAGGTCGGTCATGAAGCTGGTGGGGTCCTTCTCCAGTGGCGGCTCGGCGTAGCGGTCAAGTCGCCGAGACAGGTCTTCGCTCAGCTGGTTGGTGATGCGCGATGCCCCGCCGAAGTCGAACTCGATGAACTTCGAGCCGTTCTTCACGAAGCTCGCGTTGCCGGTGACCGTGCGGGTCGAGGCGTCCACCATCGCCTTCAGGCCCGCTATCACTGGCTGGGTTGCGTCTTCCTCGATCACTCCCGCCGAAACCACGATCAGCAGCGCGTCTTCCGTGAAAGCGTAGCCGTAGGGATTCTCGCCGCTGATCTGGAACGTCGTTCCCTGGTAGCCCACTTCCGTCATACCGCGGAAAGCACCTTCCGGGTCCTTCTCGCGCGCCGCGGCGAGCAGCGCCTTGGCCTTGGCCACGTCCTTGAGCCCAATAGCAATGCCGACATCACCGGTGTTCATCAGCACGTCCATGCCCGAACGGCCATGGGCGCGTGCGCGCTCGATGTTCGGCGAGACGAAGACAATCACCTCACTGCCGAGGACGGAAAGGACCTCATCGGTGCTGGTGCCGTACTCTGACAGCATCTTCTCGAGCTGTTGGAGGGCGCGGTCGATCTCGGATTGCTGCTCCGGCTCGGCCTCACCCTCTTCGCCCAGTTCCTGCAGCGACTTGAGCAGATCGCCGGGCAGCACGCTGCGCGGCTCCATGCCTTCTTCGGGCGGCGTTTCATCGGGCGGCATGTCGGGAGGGCGGTTGCCGTTGCGCAGTCCTTGCTGGATTTCGTTGGCCCACTTCTCGATGTCGTAGCCAAGCTCTTTCAGGTTGTTGAAGGTGGTCCCGGCGTCACCGAGCTGGACTCCCGCCGTGAGCATGGCGCTCTGGGGGACGTACCGGAGCAACTTGAACTCAGCGGGCTCGATTGCCAGCTTTTCGAGCAACCGGGTCTGACGTCGAGTCTTGAACGAGGCGGCCACCGTGATTCCGCGGGCGGCGTCATCGTAATCCAGGTCGAACACGACGTACTTGTATTCACGGAACTGAAGCCATTTGTCCACTTCGTTGTAGATGCCCTCCGCGTCCACGCCCGCCTGCTCCTCGCTGGGCAGCACGCGCTCGATGGCGTTCTGGATCTCGCGCCCGATCACGAACACCGAGAGGTCATGCGGTTTGCGCACTTTCGTCCACTCCGCGAACTCTTCACGCCCGGAGAGCGACTCGCTGTAGTCGCCGCTGGAGAGGCGGTCGATGGCGTCGCGGATGGTGGACTCGAAGTTGGAGATCATCAGCCCGTTCGGCGTGCTGGCGATATAGTAGCGATCCATGCCGTACATGTTGTCGCCGAGCGCGTTTCGGGGCCTCTCGCCGTCCGGGTCAACGGGCGGCTCTTCCTGGGGCGCGCGGTACAGGAAGTACTTGATGCCCTTGTAGTCTTTGGTTTCCGCCAGGAAGTCCTTCAGGAACGCGGGCTGGGGATTGATCGTTTCGCCCTTGCGCGTGTACAGCCACACCAGGTACTTGGGACCGTCGAGGGTCACGTCCACGAGTGCTATTTCCACGCGCTGCACGGCCTCGTAGCTGCCAAACACGTAGTCGAAAACCGCCTGGTCGCGCTCCGCTTCCTCCGAGTCCGGGTTCTGTTCGTGTTGCTTGCGCATCATGCTTTCCGCGAAGCTGCGCAGCTTCCAGCCGCCCTTGTCGTCGCGCCCGAACAGGCGGTAAAGGGCGTCGGGACGGTCGCTGACCATGTAGGCGATGGTGCCGTTGCGCGGCGCGAGGTCACCCGGGCCGGGCGCTTGCTGTGCGGTCAGCGCGGAAGCGCAGGCAACGATGGTTGCGAATAGGAAGAGTCGGGTTCGTGTCATGCCAGTCTCCATGTTTGGTCTGTCTGCGTTGCGGATCGGATCAGTCGGATTCTGCTGCCTTGTCTCCCGCGCGCGCGATTGCCTCGGCGCCGGTCAGCAACTGGTCTTCCTCGACCTTCACGCTGACCTCGTTGCCGTCGTCGTCAATGATGATGACATCGACCTTAGTGTCATCTTCCCAAGGCTCGGTCGCCCGCCTGCCGCGCGGATCCCCGCTGGTGTGCAGGGGCTTGAGCGTCTCCCTGTACCAGGGCCCGTCAGCCGGCAGGGGCTGACCGCCGGCCGCCAGTTCAAGGGCCTTCTTGAGACCTTCGGGCGTCAACTCGACGATGTGGCTGTTCCAGAGAACCGCCAGGTGGTTGCCGCGCAGGCCTGGTTCGCGCTGGTAGGCGCACAGGACGGCCTGGCGGATGTCCACGTCCCCAGGGACCGTCGCCAGCGCGTAAAAGCGGGCTGTACCGTCCTCGGCGTCGGCGCCGTAGGGGTCGATGCCCCAGTCCTCGCGCGTGAGAAGGCCGGTCTCGATGAGTTGCTTCACCTCGGAAGCCGGTTTGCTCTTGATGGCAAGGTGGGCGCGGGCGGCGTCACGCACCCGCACGAAGTCGTCGCGCACCTGCTGGTTTCGGCCGACGTCGCGATAGTGCAGGCCCATGCTGCGCATCTTGTTGCGGTCGGGCCAGCCGGCTACGGCCAGGCGTACGCTTACCCCGTTGTCGCTGCTGCGGGCGCTTCCGACCACGATGGTGTTCCGGAAGAAGTCGGAGAGGAAGGGAATGGGGTCGTCGTCTTTCTCAGTGTCGTCGCGGTCGAAGTTGTCTTCCGGTTCATCCCAGCCCCACATCCGGGTGAAGCGTGAGGCGTCTCCTGAAGTGCGCAGCAAGGAGCCGAAGTTCAGGTACATGTGCGCGCTGCCTTTTTCCCACAGCATGCCCTTGGCCGCCTGCCACGACTGCAACGAAACAAGGCCGGAGGCCGAGGTGCGCGCACCCACGATGCGCTTGACGGCCTCCAGAGTCCCGATCACGAGCACGCCGGTTTCGCCTTCGCCGTCCATGAAAGCGAATGCCGCCTGGCCCGCGTCGTCATGGTGGATCTCGACGCCGTTCAGGCAGAGGATGGGCGTGATTTCACCTTCCATGGTGCGGAACGGCTCACCGAGCGCGGAGCGGAGCATCCTGTTGTAGAAAAAATCCTCGGCCTGCCTGACGTTCTTGAGGCCCAGGATTCCGCCGATCTCGACTGGCATGAACTCGTACTCGTTGATCTTCTCTCGCGGCAGTACCACCAGTGCCTGCCCGATGCCGAGGTGACGCAACGCCTGGTCCAGCGACGCGTCTTCGTCCTGGAGGGACTTTTCAACCGACAGCCAGCCATCCACCAGCGACTGCTGGCCGGCGGCCTTGGCGCGCGCGAAGAAGAACTCACGGGCGCGGGCATACATGCCGTTCGCGTCGTCCACGCAGTCAGTCAGCGCGAACATGGCGTCGGCGGGAATGAACTCGGTTAGCGGCATGGGCTTGGGCTCGACGCGAACGGTCTCGAACCAGCCGGGCGCGTTGTGGAACACCAGGTTAGCGTCCATGCGCAACGTCAAGGCCTCTTCATCAAGCCAGAAGCCCGCGGCGAAGCTCTTGAACTGCTCATACTGCAGCAGGCCGAAGAAGAACTGCACCTGTTGGTTGTTCGTGCCGATCCAGTACTGGAGGATTTCCTGCAGCGGACCGGAGCTGCCCTTATCGCCGGCCAGGCGCTCGACCGTGTTGATCACGGACTGCACGTTCACGAAGAACACCGCCTGCGGCTTCTCGAAGTCGGCGATCGCCTCCTTGTATCGTGCATTGCCGAGCAGGGTGTCGAAGGGATCGTCGGGATAGCTGAGGTAATCGATGGCGTCCTTCACCGCGTTGTCGCTGGTCGCGATCAGCAGGTAGCGGTTGTCGAGAATCGCCACCCAGAAGCTCTCGTTGCTCAACCAGCTGCTGAGAGGGTTGAGGTCCATGCTGAAATCGTCGCGCGGCGTTGACGGCGGGAGTGGCAGTTCCAACTCGTAGATCGGCGTTCCGTCATAATCCTCCACGTCGGGAACCGTGACCATGCCGTCGGCATGGGCCTTCTTCAGAGCGCGCGCCAGCGCGCCCAGGTGCTGGTGCTCGATCACGATCTCGAACTTGGGGCCGCTGACGCCGACGTCTAGCAGCCCGGCAGCCGTGACGCGCACACCGCGGGTGAGCTCAACGATCTCTTCGTCGCTGAGCTCGAGCTCAAGTCTTTCACGGGCAATTTCGCCCAGGCTGGGCAGCTTCAGGTCGCTTTCCAGGCCGGCGAACATCTCCTCGGGGTTGAGGGCGTCGAAGTAGTCGTTGGTATCCGCGCGCAGGTAGACCATCGTGGTGTTGGGGAACGCCACGGCCAGGTCTACCGGTTTTTCTTCTTCCTGCGCAAAGGCCGGTGCAGCCAGTATCAGCAGAAGGAACGTTGCGATTGCGACGCGCATATACCCTCCCGTTCGGGGCGACCATACTAGGTGACTTTGCACCCGAATGCTAACACTGCCTGATACGCGAAACGCCGTGTTTTTCGGAGGCCGAACCTTATCCCGTGGCCGGGACGGCCACGCTACGTCAGGCTTGCCCGCACCACGCGGATGATGACTTGTCGGGCAGCGTTCCACTCGCGGGCGGGCTTGACCGCGAAGCTCTGGTTCAGCTCCAGCTCGAAACCCGCGTAGCGCGTCGGCGGCAACTCACGGCGCAGCCAGCCGGTCACGCCGTCGCTGATGCCCTTGTACGGGTAGTTGCGGCGCACGCGCATGGCGGGCAAGGCTTCGCGCAGCGCTGCATGCCAGGCGTCGGCCGTGCGCTTTTCCAGCGCGCGGCGCGGGTCATAAAGCAGGCCGATCTCCGCGTTGCGCACTTCGCCATGCAGCTCAGGTGTGAAGCTGTGGCAGGACACGTGCAGCAGCCTCCCGTGTTTTGCCAGCCGCTGCGCATCGGCCAGCACGGCCGCGCGCCAGTCACGGTGAAACTCGAGCAGCGACTCGCGTGCGGCGTCAGGCGTGAAGGCGGAGAACGCGGCCTTCGAATTCTCGCGCCTGTTCAGGTCGATCAACAGCCGGGTGAACTTGCCTTCGTGCAGCGGCGCGTCGCACGCCGCCGCCAACTCGCGCGCGAGCAGCGCGGCACCCGGGTCCCAGGCGCGGTGGGTGTGCAGCACGGCCGGGTCGGCACGGAACGCGGCTGCATGGCGTGCTACCGCGTTGCTGGCGTGCTCGCAGGTGACCAGCAGGGCGTCAAATCGCGGCGGGGTCAAACAGTTCCCCTTCGCGCAGGCAGCGCGCGAGCTCGAAGTAGATCGCCTGCAGCCTTTCGCGCGTCGGGTCCGTGCCGGCCGCGCGGCGGATGCGGGTGGCCAGCGTGCCCTTGCCGCGGATGTGCGCGAGCGTTCCGCGCCAGCGTTTGCGCGCCTTGCCGCCGGCGGGCATGGCGCTTTCGATCAGGCTGTCCCATACCTCGCCGACCGTTGCGCTCTCGGCGTCCACACCCAGGCCGCGCAGGTAGTCGCGATCATGGATCACGGTATCTTCGCCGGTCACGCACACGCGCTTGAACAGCTCGGACAGCGGGTCCACGGCCACGGCCTGCAACTGTTCCAGCGTCAGCCAGCGTTCCTCGGATACGGCCTGCAGCGCGGCCTTTATGGCGGCCGCGATGGCGATATCGGCCTGTGGGCACTCCTGGATGTCGAGCACGCGGATCTCCACGGCCATGCGGTCGAAACGCGCAATGGCGCCGCGGGCGTTGGCATACTCGCCCTCCAGGTTGCCTTCCGGGTCGTGGGGTGCGGTGTCGGCCCAGATCTTGTGCAGGATCTCGCGGTAGTAATCGTCCTTGGTGTACCAGTTCTCAGGGATCACCTTGCCCGTCGCGCTGGGGATGCGCGCGCTGTTCTGCGCGTACTGCACCAGGCGATAGTCCAGCGCCGGCGCCAGCTTGCCGTCGGCTACCGGCGAGCTCGCCGCCAACCCCGGCAGGATCGGCAGCAGGTAGCGCACGGCCGCGTGCAGGCGGCCGAATTCTTCATCATCGGCAAAGGGCAGGTTGATGTGTGTGGATTGCAGATTCGACCAGCCGTGGCCGCGGCAATCGAAGATGCGGTTGTAGGTCTCGTAAACGGCGTTGTACTCGTGGGGCCAGATCTTCGTCTCGGTCATCGGGTCGAAGAAGGGGTGCATGCCCCCGGGCAGCAGGCAGGCGTCGTGGGCTTCCAGCCGCCGGTTCACGTCGGCCACCTCGGCCTGGAACATCTCCGGCAGTGTCTCGAGCTCGGGCGCCGGGCCGTTGGTCTTGAGTTCGACCACGTGCAGCACCAGCTCGTTGGACCACGCGGCCGGGCCGTGTTCGTAGTCAGCGGTGTAGTCGCCGGTGACGGATTTGAGCAGCTCGTCGGCGATCGGCCGCACGGCCAGCGACTTGCGGTCCACGATCATGTACTCGAGCTCGATGCCGTAGCCCTGCCAGAGGTGCAGCGTCACAGGGATGCTCCGTTGCGCTTGGCCTCGATGCGCTGCAGGAACACCTGCGCGATCGTGCGCCAAAGTTCTTCCTTCAACACTGCGTCTTCGTAGCCCGCATCAAGGTTGGGGTTGTCGTTCACTTCAATCACGTGCGGCTTGCCGTTGACCTCTTTCAGGTCCACACCGTATAGGCTGCGACCGATCAGTTTTGTGGACTTGACCGCCACCTCGACCACTTTGGGCGGGGCTTCGCTTATCGGCAGCGTGTCCACCTTGCCGAAGCGGGACTCGCCGTCCCCGTGCTTGGCGATCTGCCAGTGCTTCTTTGCCATGTGGTAGCGGCAGGCGTAGAGCGGTTTTCCGTCCAGAACTCCGATGCGCCAGTCGTATTCGGTGGGCATCCATTCCTGCGCCAGCACCAGGTCTGAGTCCTCGAGCATCGCCTGGATGGCGCTGCGCAGGTCGTCCACGTCCGCGGCCTTCATCACGCCCTGGCTGAAGGCGCCGTCGGGGCGTTTCAGCACGCAGGGCAGGCCCAGGTGCACGATCACGTCGTCGAGATTGTCCTCGTGCGCAATCACGGTGCGGGGCGCGGGGATGCCCGCGTGGTCCAGCAACTCGGCCAGGTACACCTTGTTCGTGCAGCGCAGGATGCTGAGCGGGTCGTCGATCACCACCAGCCCCAGGTTCGCCGCGCGGCGCGAGAAGCGGTAGGTGTGGTGGTTGACGGCCGTGGTTTCGCGGATGAACAAAGCGTCGAACTCAGCCAGCCGGCCGTAGTCGGTTTTGTCGATCACTTCGGTGTTGATGCCGAGGTCCCAGGCGGCGTCGGCGAAGCGCTTGATGGCGCGCTCGTTGGACGGTGCGTGTTCTTCTTCCGGGTCGAACAGGATCGCCAGGTCGTACTTTGCGCGCTTGCGCCGCGAGCCCGGACGGCGATCCCGGGAGAGGTACTCCGTGGCTGTCTGTTGGACGAACGGCTTGTGACTGTCGGGCACCTCGGAATAGGGGATGGTGCCGATGTGGGCCAGCGTCCACCAGCCGGCCTCGCGCACGAATTCAGCGCGCAGGAACGGCGCGGGGAACAGGTTGAACAGCATCAGGGCCAGGCGCTTGTAGCGCGCGGCCATGTTGCGCCCGAAATAGATACTGAGCGTGAACTCGTCTCCCTTGATCGGCTTGAGGGCGCGCTGGAACTCTTCTTCAACTTCCTGGGCCTCCGCGCGCGGCATGCTGAGGCTGCGCAGGTTCATGATGGTCGCGATGTCCGGCATGGGGCGGTGCCCGCGCGCCTCGGCCAGCAGCGACACGTAGTAACCCATGGCCTGGTAAGTGTAGTAGCGGCACAGGTTGAATACCTTGACGCCCTTGCGCGCGCTGAAGCGCCGGTCGGTCAGGTACGACTTGGCCGATACGATCTCCACGTCGGGGATCTGCAGCGGCCACTTGGCCGGGTTGTTGACCACGATCAGCGTGTTCATTTCCGGGTCTTCTTGGGCTCGATGATCAGCAGGTTGGCGTCGTACGTCACGATGCCCAACAGGATCGCCCCGATCAACCGGTCAACATCAACGCTGTAGTGCTGATCTTCGCCCGTAATCGGGTTCTGGCGCCAGGGATCCGCCACCTCGACGGCGCGGCCTCGCGGGCTGTAGCCGATCAGAACCACGAAGTGCCCCGAAGGCACCCCCCGGATATCGTTGTAGTCGTCGTGGGGCCCGTACTCGCGCGCCGTGCCGTACAGGTAGGTGGCACTGAGGCCGGTGAGCAAAGGTACACCCTTTTTCAGGTAACGGCGGATCAGGTTGGGTGACAGGTTCTCGTACTTCAATTTGCCGCCCAGGTCCAGGAACTCGACGTAGCCCCGGGTGGCGGCGGTGAGGCGCGGATCGTCCTTGAAGGTCGCCTGGCGCAACAGCTTTTCACGGATGTTCACGCCGCGCTGGTTGAACCAGGTGGGATCAAAGAGCTGCAGATTGTATGTGTAAAGCGTGACGTCAAACCCGCGTTGCAGGGCGTCCAGCCCCAGCAGCACGCCCAGGGTGCCGCCCGAGGCCAGGTGTTCCACTTCGTTGATCAGCGAGTCCAGTTCGAGCTGCAGGCCGTAATAACCGTACACGGCGTGCAGGCAGGTCACGCCGCAGGTCTGGTCATCCGGTTGGGGAAGAATCTCAAGCTCTAGGGTGCGGCCCATGCCTGAGATATTGGTATCCAGCGACAGCCCGCGCAAGCGGGGCGAAAAGCATTGCAGGTGGCGACCCGGTATGCTTCCTTTCCGCCATGGACAAGATCATTGAGGGCATCAAACGCTTCCGGCGCGACACCTACCCGCAACTCAAGCCGTTGTATGACGACCTGGTCAAGAGCGGCCAGAAACCCCATGCGCTGGTGATCGGCTGCAGCGACTCGCGCATTGCCTTTGAAACCCTGACCGGCTGCGGCCCCGGCGAACTGTTCATCGTGCGCAACGCCGGCAACATCATTCCCCAGTACGGCAAGTACATGGGCGGCGTGACAGCCAGCATCGAGTTCGCGATCAGCCGCCTGCCCATCCGCGACGTGATTGTGTGCGGCCACACCTACTGCGGCGCCATGGCGGCCCTGCTGCGGCCGGAAGGCACCGAGGATATGCCGGCCGTGCAGAAGTGGGTCAGCTACGCGCGGCAGGCCAAGCGTCGCATCGGTAAGGAGCATACGGCGGTGTTCGACAACCACCTGCGCGAGGCGGTAGCGGAGAACGTGAAGCTGCAGGTGGAGCACCTGCGCACCTACCCGTGCATCCAGAGGAAGATGGACGCCGGCAGCCTCCGCCTGCACGGCTGGGTGTACGAGATCGAAAACGGCGACGTGGTCGAGTACGACGAAAGCGGCCAGCGCTGGCTGTCACTCACCGAACCCGAAGAACCCAAACGCGACGTAAGCGGCCGGTACCGGCCGGTGGAATGAGGTCCGTTCGGCCGAATCCCTTGCACAACTATGTTGAACTTACGGTACAATCACCTGCAAGGAGACTGACATGCCGCAGATGAAGTCGCCAAACGAAGAGCTACTCAACGCGCTGGAGAATATGAAGACGCGTCGGAAAGTTTCGTTGGAAGAAGTGCTAGCATGGGAAAAGGCGCACGAGTGGCTGCGGGACGCCATCAAGAAAGACTTTCTTCGTGACGCCATTTCTCAAGGGCTTCTAGAAGTGGTCGAGGACAAAGGTGAACAAGGCGAGGATCACTTTTTTGGAAACTACACTGCGTACTCCCTTAAATTGAAGGCTCCGAATGGCACGAGCATCTACGTTCGGCCGCTTGGAAAGCTGACAGCTGAGTCAAAGCCCCGTGTAGGTGTCTGGACGGCAGAGGGCGGCTTCAACCTTTGGTGGAACGGTGAGCGAAATTGGACAATCGAACCGCTGGACTCCGTAGAGTCTGATGAGTCAAAGTCCATTCCGCTGACAAGGGAGCTGTTTCTCCAGAAACTGGTTCAGGTGCTTGGCGCATGAAACGCCAACTGCGGCCGGAATTTCGCCCACGGGCAATCCGTCAATTCTTCGTCGACACCCGAAGCTTGATAGCGCGTCACGCAGAAGCGCAGAAGGCGGGCAGCACGAAGGAACTCGCGAGACAGTCCTATCTCACCTTGTTTGCCAGCTTCGAAGGGACGCTCCGCCGGGAGTTCGACCACCAGGTGCATAACGGAGAGGGTGCCCTCGGGGACAGGTGTCGAGCTGTGCGCCAGAGGTATCAGACCGATTGGATCAAGCTCGATGAGATTCTTGACTGCTGGAGAGCGGTCGCTGACAGCGGCACCGGAATCCAACTTGTTACAAATCACCAGGCGATCAGGGACTGGCTCGCTCACGGTCGCGCCGGAACGCTTCCGGACAATGGCAACACATTGCTCGATCCCCTCCGGCTTTTTGAGGATGTGGTAAGGGTGGCATCGTTGTTGCGCATACCTTCTCTCGGCTGATGCGATGTGCGCATGGTCGCAGAATTGGCTGTGTGTGTTAGCGGTGACGTTCGCCGCCGTGGATTCGCGAGTTCGGGGTGCGGTTCGAAACACTTCGCTGCCGGAACGCAGAAACCCCCGCGTGACCCTTCGATTGACTCAGGGCAGGTCGCGGGGGCTCTGGTTTCTGGCTCGCCGGTCGCGGGCTGGCAGCCTGCGCCACACTAGATATCGAAATACAGCTCGAACTCGTGCGGGTGCGGCCTGAGCCGCATGGCCTGCACTTCGTTCTTCATCTTGTAGCTGATCCACTCCTCTATGATGTCCTTGCTGAACACGTCGCCCTTGAGCAGGAAGGCGTGGTCCTGCTCCAGCGCGCGCAGGGATTCTTCCAGGCTGCCCGGCGTCTGGGGGATCTCTTTCAACTGCTCGGGCGGCAGGTCGTAGAGGTCCTTGTCCATCGGCTGGCCCGGGTCGATCTTGTTCTGGATGCCGTCCAGCGCCGCCATGGTGATCGCGGCGAACGTCAGGTACGGGTTGCTGCTCGGGTCCGGGCAGCGGTACTCGAAGCGCTTGGCCACCGCCTCGTCCTTCGTCAGCGGGATTCGCACGCAGGCGCTGCGATTGCGGCTACTGTAGGCCAGGTTAACCGGCGCCTCGTAGCCCGGCACCAGGCGGTGGTAGCTGTTGGTTGTCGGGTTGGTGATCGCGCACAGCGCGGCCGCATGCTTTAAGACGCCGCCGATGGCGTAGATGGCGGTCTTGCTGAGGCCGGCGTAGCCATCGCCGGCGTACTGGTTCTTGCCGCCCTTCCAGATGCTGCTGTGGCAGTGCATGCCGCTGCCGTTGTCGCCGTACAGGGGCTTGGGCATGAAGGTGGCGGCCTTGCCGTGCTTGCGGGCGACGTTCTTGACCACATACTTGTACATCATGAGCTGGTCGCCCATGCGGGTCAGGGTGTTGAAGCGGATGCTGAGCTCGCACTGGCCGCCGCTGGCGACCTCGTGGTGGTGCAGTTCGGGCACGCAGCCAAGCTGCCCCAGTGTCAGCAGCATCTCGGTGCGGATGTCGTGCAGGCTGTCCATGGGCGGCACGGGGAAGTAGCCCTGCTTGGTGCGCGGCTTGTAGCCCAGGTTGCCGCCTTCCTCGCGCCGGTCGGTGTTCCAGCTGCCCTCGATGCTGTCCACCTCGTAGTAGCCCATGTTGGTGGTCTGGCGGAAGCGCACGTCGTCAAAGATGAAGAACTCGGCTTCCGGGCCGAAGTAAATCGTGTCGCCGATGCCGGTGCTCTTCAGGTACTGCTCGGCGCGCAGGGCAACCTGGCGCGGGCAGCGGCCGTAGGCCGTGCGCTCGATGGGATCGACGATGTTGCCGATCAGCACCAGTGTGGGTTCCTTCATGAATGGATCGAGGAAGGCGGTGGCGGAGTCCGGGATGACCAGCATGTCGGACTCGTTGATGGTCTTCCAGCCGCGCAGGCTGCTGCCGTCGAAGGGCAGTCCTTCCTCGAACAGCTCGGCCTCGAGCTTGCGGATGGGGAAGGTGTAGTGCTGCCAGAGTCCGGGCAGGTCCATGAAGCGGATGTCCAGCATGGTGCATCCGCGGTCCTTGGCAAAGCTGATGACGTCGTCCACGCTGGTGCCCTCCGGGTGGAGTGTTCCTTCGCTGGCCATGTTCGTTCTCCGTTTGCGCCTTGCGCCGTAGCGGGGCCTGAAATCAAAAAGACCACGGCCCGCCACGGGGCGGGTCGATGAAAATTTTTGTGTAACGGGTGGTTGTGTGCTTCCCCGGTACGGGGGCGTCAGCTTAGCGAGCTGTCAAACAGCAATCAAGCCCAAACCCGCTTAAAATAGGCTTCCACAAGCTTTCCACGCGTTTCCGCCGGCACAAGGTTTGATTCTCGAACGAGTTAGATGTGCATCCCGCTCGTTAAAAAACTTGCAGCGTGAGAGACTTGCCTGGGGGTAACACAGCCCTCCCTGCCTGCCTTGAACCTCAAACGCCGCAGGCGTTTGACAGCGAAGCAGCCCGCCATCGCTGAAGCGATGACGGGCAAAACAAAGCACCCCGACGTTCGTCGGGGTGCTTTGTTTTGGTGCACAGGGCGGGACTTGAACCCGCAATCCATTGCTGGAACCAGATCCTTAGTCTGGCGCGTATGCCAATTCCGCCACCTGTGCAGTGGTGCGCGAAAGGTAACACTCGACCCCTTAGTGTCAACGG
Source organism: Planctomycetota bacterium (assembly GCA_020638635.1). Taxonomy (GTDB): domain Bacteria; phylum Planctomycetota; class UBA8742; order UBA2392; family UBA2392; genus JACKID01. Next base: position 43,783 of record JACKIE010000001.1, on the reverse strand, counting down.
GGCGCGGTTGCAGAGGCGGCGCGCGATAGGCTTCCCGTCCTGTTTGCTTGACGCGTATTACCTTTGTTAACTAGAGTCCCGCTTTCCCAAGCCACCCGGAGGCAGTCGGTGACCCAACCGCAGGAAGAACGCCAGCCCGACGTCGCGCCGGAACTCGCCGGCGTTGACGGAGTGCACGGCCCCGTTGTTCACGACTCCGTGAAGGACGAAATCGTCGCACACCCCCTGCTAGACATCCAGGGACTGAAAACCTACTTCCACACCGACCATGGCGTGGTGAAGGCCGTTGACGACATCAGCATCCGTATCGGCGAAGGCGAGACCCTCGGCGTGGTCGGCGAGTCGGGCTCAGGCAAGTCCATGACCGCCTACTCCATGCTCAAGCTGCTGCCCAGCCAGACAGGCCGCATCGTGGGCGGCAGGATCCAGTGGCGCGGCGAAGACGGCGTGGACAGCGACCTCACGCAGATGAACGAGTCGCAGCTGCGCAAGATCCGCGGCGGCGACATCGCCATGATCTTCCAGGAGCCGATGACCAGCCTGAACCCCGTGTTCACCTGCGGTTCACAGGTTGTGGAGGCGCTGACTCTGCACCTCGGTATGACCAAGCAGGAGGCCTGGAACCGCACCATCGAGCTGTTCGACGAGGTTGGCATCCCGGACCCCGCCACCCGCGTCAAGCAGTACCCCTTCGAGCTGTCAGGCGGCATGAAGCAGCGCGTGATGATCGCCATGGCGCTGGCCTGCAACCCGCGCATGTTGATCTGCGACGAGCCGACCACAGCGCTCGACGTCACCATCCAGAAGCAGATTCTCGAACTGGTCCAGAAACTGCAGCGCGAGCGCCGCATGGCCGTGCTGTTCATCACCCACGACCTGGGCGTGGTCGCCGACGTCACCGACAAGGTGGCCGTGATGTTCCGCGGCAAAATCGTCGAGTACGGCCGCGTGCTGGACATCTTCGCCAACCCGCAGCACCCGTACACCAAGGGCCTGCTGGCCTGCCGCCCGCGCCTGACCACAAAGGCCGAGCGCCTGCCGACGGTTGAGGATTTCATCGAGGCCGACAAGAAGGGCATCGAGCTCGACCCCACGGACCCGAACCTGGAGATCCCCGGCAAGAAGCGACCCGAAAAACGGCGCGAGAACATGCCGGACTTCGACAGCTCGCTGCTGAAGATCGAGGGACTGAAGACCTACTTCCCTATCAAGAAGGGCGTCTTCCGCCACACCGTCGGCTACGTGAAGGCCGTGGACGACGTGACCCTGACCGTGAAGAAGGGCCGCACCATCGGCCTGGTGGGGGAGTCGGGCTGCGGCAAGACCACCCTGGGGCGCAGCATCCTGCGCTTGATCGAGCCCACGGAGGGTCGCGTGTACTACGGCGACCGCGAGATCACCGGCATGCCCAGTGCCGAGCTGCGGGCCATGCGGCGCAAGATGCAGATCATCTTCCAGGACCCGTTCTCGTCGCTCAACCCGCGCATGACCATCGGCGCCGCGATCATGGAGCCCATGCAGGTCCACGGTCTGCAGGGCAACCGGCGCGAGCGTGAAGACCGCGCGGCTTGGCTGCTGGAGAAGGTCGGCCTGCCGCCCGAGCACCTGAAGCGCTACCCGCACGAATTCAGCGGCGGCCAGCGCCAGCGCGTGGGCATCGCGCGGACGCTGGCGGTCGAGCCCGAGTTCATCGTGTGCGACGAGTCGGTCAGCGCGCTGGACGTGTCGGTGCAGGCGGGCGTGCTGAACCTGCTGCTGGACCTGCAGGACGAGTTCGGCCTGACTTACATCTTCATTTCACACGACCTGAGCGTGGTGAAGTTCATCAGCGACGACATCGCGGTGATGTGCCCCGGCAAGACGCTCAAGGAGCTGTGGGACGACGGCAAGCGCGAAGGCGTGAAGGAAGAGGATTTCGGCCGCGGCGGGCACATCGTCGAGTACGCCAGCTCAGAGGAAATCTACCGCAACCCGCAGCACGCCTACACCAAGCGCCTGATGGAAGCCATCCCCGACCCGGACATCGAGGACATCCGCAAGCGCGTCGAGGCCTCGGTTTAGCCATCGAAAGCCAACCAAAACGCCGCCCTCCGGGGCGGCGTTTTCGTTTTTTACGCGAAGAAACGAAGGAGCGAAGAACTGCCACTGTGAGAAGCAACCATAGGTGAACATCGGTGCACATGACCAATATGTAGATCCATGTTCACCTATGGTTGCTTCTGGCCGTCTTCGCGTGCTTCGCGTCTCCTTCGCGCCTTCGCGTGAAAAAGGGCGCAAGCGCGAAGCGCGCGCAATGGCAGGCTATTCCTTGCCGTTTCGTTCCTTCGGTCGTTTCATGGGATGACCCGAGGAGGTTGAGATGCAGGCATTGCGAACCCTCTGTGTTGCCCTGTTTTTGGCGCTGACCGCTGCCGGCCTGCAGGCCACGGTGGCCCTGAAGCTGGACCTGGCGACGTTAACGGACAAGTCCTCGTTGATCGTGGTCGGCAAGGTGGACAGCAAGGAAGCGCGCTGGGATGCCGGCCGTACGGGTATCTGGACACACTACGGCATCACCGTCTCCGAAACCCTGAAGGGCGCGCACGAGAAGTCGCGCGAGGTGGCGATCCGCGGCGGCGTGGTGGGCGACGTCGGCCAGCATGTCGCCGGCGCGGGCTCGCTCGACGTCGGCGCGGAGTATGTGCTGTTTCTCTGGAAAGACGACGACGGCCGCTACCAGTTGCAGGGCATGGCCCAGGGGGCGTTTGCCGTCAGCGAGCGCGAGGGCGACAAGTACGCGAAAAACAGCGTTTCGGGCATGACCATTGTGGACCCGAAGACGCTCAAACCCAGCAAAGACGCGGCCGCCAAACAGCCCCTCGAGTTCAAGCTCGCCGAGCTCAAGAAGCAGATCGCAGACGCCCAGAAGCCCGCCGTGAACGAGGAGAAGGAATGATCCGCGTTCGCGAATGGTTGTGCCGCCCGCTCGCGCGGGCTCAAGGGAATCGGGACGTGCGCAACCCGGGGCTTACGCCCCGGGCTACGATCTGTCGCGCCTTGCGGGCGCTGGAGAACGACATGGCGCGGACCCACGACAGGGTGAGGTCCGACGACTCGCCTCGGCATGATGACTCGCCGGGGCATGACGACTCGCCGGGGCATGGCGACACGGCGCGGCATGGCAACACGGCGCGGAACGAAAACACCTCCGGAACGCGACAGGCCGCTAGCGCAGCGCGAACACCGAGCCCCCGCAGGGGGCGCAAGACAATAGCCCGGGGCGTAAGCCCCGGGTTGACGGCCGCCTCAATGCCCGCAAGCCCCGTGAGGGGCGACAGAATTGCCCCGTTCCTGCGCGCCGCCATCGTGCTGGTCGCATGCGCGGCCGTGCTGGCCGTGGCCGGCGGCTCGGCTGATGCCTACATGTCGATCCGCGTGCCCGTGGGCACGGCCGGGCAGGCGCTGCCGGTACGCTGGGACTTGAACAACGTGGCGGGGCGGCCGAACGTGGCCAACCAGCGAGTGCGTTACGAGATCGACGACCTGGGCTGCGCCGACGCGGCCGGCTTCCAGGGTCCGGTCAACGAGTTCGAGGCGATCCAGAACAGCTTTTCGAACTGGCGCAACATCAACGAGAGCCGCATCGACTTCGAGTTTGCGGGCAGCACCACCAGCCCCGCCACCAGCGCCACCGACAACCGCAACGTGCTGCGCTGGGTGAGCAGCAACATCGCCACCGGGGTGTTCGCCGTCACCATCACCACCTTCGACACCAGCAGCGGCCAGATCACCGACGCCGACATGCAGCTCAACGACCGCGACTTCACCTGGGACACCCTGGGCCCGACCGGCACCAACGGCGTGATCGGGCGCGCGATGATTGAAAGCGTGGTGACCCACGAGCTGGGGCACTTCATCGGGCTGGATCACCCGAACAACGCCCAGGCCACCATGTTCTACGCAAGCAGCCCGGGGCTGATCAACCAGACCACCCTCGAGGTGGACGACCGCGCGCCGGTGATCGACGGTTACTCCAGCCCGACCGTGACTGACCCCAGCCTCGGCACCGTGCAGGGCACGGTGGACAACGGCACCACTCCGCAGTTCGGCGTGTACGTCACCCTTGTTGACGTGTCAACTGGACGCAACGTGGTGGGCCACTGCAGCGAGGGCACGCCGGGGCCGTTCGGGCTGGGCAACTTCACCATCGACAACGTGCCGCCGGGCAACTACCTGGCGTTCGCACTGCCGATCAACAAGACGGCCCTGGGCAGCTACTACCAGGGCGCATTCACCAGCTTCTTCCCGATTGTGGACGGCGTGGCGGTCAACACTATCGGCGCGCCCGCGCTGGTGAAAGTCGCCCCGGGGGCGAGCGTGACCGGCGTGGGCATCTCGGTGCCCGGCGCTTCGCAGAACCCCAACGAGCCCGACGGCACCAGCGCCAGCGCCAAGGCCATCGCCAGCGGCGAGGTTTCGGTCTCCAAGATTTCGCCCTCCACGGACGAGGACTGGTTCAAGTTCACCACCACCGCGGCGAACCAGCAGGTCACCATCCGCGTGCTGTCGGACACCTTCGGTTTCAACCTGAACCCGACGCTGACCCTGTACGACACCAACGGCACCACCGTGCTGGCCAGCCCCGACTTCGGCGACGCCGCCTACCTGCCCTCGGCCAACGACGTGGACGACGCGGCCTTTGACCTCAGCGGCGTGAACTTCGACGCCGCCATCGTGCGCACCATGGCCACGCCCGGCACATACTTCTTCAAGGTCGCCAGCCGCATCGGCGCGACGACCGGAAACTACCTGGCAACGCTGGAAATCTCGGACGAAGACACCACGGCCGACATCATCGCCAGCGCCATCGAGAGCAGCGCCCCCGGCGTGGCGGCGGGCACGGCCGGCAGCTTCACGGTCACCGTCACGCCGCGCAACCTGTTCGGGCGCGACCTGAACGCGCCCAACACCTACGACGTCGAGCTGCTGGATGTGACCGGCACGCCCACGGTGCTGCAGACCATCACTGGCGGCAGCACGCCGTTCACGTTCACAGTCAATGCGCTGGCCACGGCGCAGGTGGTGAAGTACGGCGCGACCATCGACGGCGTGCCGATCGCCGCCACCGTGAACGTCAGCCACTACGGCGCGATTTCCCTGACCAACAGCCGCATCACCCTGCTGGAAAGCACGCTCAACGCCAACGGCTACGACCGCATCCCCGTGATGGTCGAGCTGCGCGACGGCAGCAACAACCCGCTGCCCGACCCGGCCGTCGCCGTTACGCTCAGCACCAGCATGGGCACCCTCGACAACGGCAGCACCACAGGGGCGAGCAACATCGCGGCCGTGTTCGACGCCTCGCGGGGCGTGTGGCTGATCGAGCTGGTGGCGCCCACAAGCACAGGCACGGCCACGCTGACGGCCTTTGCCGACGCGCAGCAGATCGACAGCAAGCAGGTAAACATCCTGGCGCGCGCCACGGGCACGGGCGGCGGGGGCGTCACGCCCGGAGGGGGCGGCGGTGACGATGATGATGGCGGCGGTTGCACGGTCGATCCGACCGGCACAGCCGCGCTGCTGCTGCTGGCGGCAGGCGCCCTGGCCGCGGCGCTGCGTCGCAGGCGGCTCGACTGACGCGGTACTACACTACAAAGGCGTTTAACCACGAAGGACCACCAAGGAGCACGAAGAGCAGGCAACAGGCCGGATGCTTGTTAGTGGTCCTTAGTGTTTCTTCGTGGTTCCCGCAGTCGGGTTTAACAAAACCAGCGCGGGGCCTTGGCCCCGCGCTGCTGGTTGTGCGGCTGCGCGGCTAGCGCAACTTTTCCATCTCGTTGAACATTTCCGTGAAGGCTGACTCGCAAAGCTCGGTGCGGCAGCGCGAGCGGGCTTCATCGCGGGTGTCTCGACGCAGACCCTCGTTCTTCACGGTGTTCTGAGCGAAAGGGGCGCGCTCGCCCTTCTTGTACAGCTTCCAGGTCAGCGCGCCATCGTAGATCGCGTATAGCTCAGCGCCCATGAACTCGGGATTCTTGATAAGCGTCAAGGTAACTTCAAGCTCGGCGCGGATCTCGTGATCCTTCTCCGTACCGGTCTTGTAGTTCATCTCCGCGAACTGCTCTTCCATCCAGGTTTCGGCGGCGTCGTCTTCCTTCACCATCTTGATGTAGACGCTGAAGCCCTTGCGGGTGGGCGGTGGCAGCGGATCCGGGTCTTTCTTCACCTCCGGCTCAGGCTCGGGCTTGGGCTTGGCGGTTTCAGCGTCGCCGGGAACTTCCAGGCCTTCCACAGCCGGCAGTTCCTTCAGGCGGTCGCGCAAGGCTTGGTTCTTGGGCTCCAGTTTCAGGGCCGCCACCAGCACGTAGGATTCTTCCTCATCCATGGCGAACTGGTGGCAGAAATCCGCCAGCTTCAGCACCGACTTGATATTGGAGAAATCCGTGGCGCCCTTGCGCAGCTCGTAGTGCTTGTCGCCGCGGGTGTAGTCCCAACGGATGAACAGCTCGATGCCGTCGCCGATATCGAGCTTGACTCCTTCTTCGTCAACTTTCTTGACCGTGCCGGGCAGCACGTCGCCGCTTTTGAGGTAAAGCGAGAAAGGCTTCGTGTCGTCCTGTGCCAGGACGCCTGTGACAGCCAGCAACGCGATGCACAACAGCGAGAAGGTCAGGCGTTTCATGCACGCTCCCCAAAGGCCCGGCAAAGGGCCTGGTACTCCGCCCCGGGGTCGGCCGCGTTCAGCAGGGCGCTCGAAACCGCTATATGCCGCGCGCCCTGGCCGACCAGCTCGGCCGTGCGGTCCCGCGTGATGCCGCCGATGCAAAAAACCGGGATCGGGAGCTCCGGTTGCACGCGCGCAATCAAACCTGGACCACCCACGGATTGTACTTTCTTTGTTTCCGTGTGAAACATGGCACCTAAACCAACGTAATCAGCGCCCATTTGTTCGGCATCCAGGGCTTCCACCAGATTGTGCGTCGAAACGCCTATCAGCGCGGCCGGACCCATTATCTTGCGGGCCTGAAAAGCGTTCAAATCGTCCTGCCCGAGGTGCACCCCGTCGGCGCCTGTGGCGGCCGCCACGTCGGCCCGGTCGTTGATGATCACCACCGCGCCCATGGGCCGGGTGATGGCCTGCACGGCCGTGGCGTGCTCGGCGAAGTTGCGAGTGGGGATGTGTTTTTCGCGCAGCTGGAACAGCCGCGCGCCTGCGTGCAGCAGGCTTTCCAGCACGTCGCGCCAGTCCTCGCGCATGTACATGTCCGAAAACACCACCATCAGCGGCGCCTGCAACGCAGAGCGGCGTGGGGCGGCCACAAACAGCTGCTGCTCGGCCGCGTAGGCGCCGTAACGGGCTTTGGCGGCGGCTGCGGCGGCGGTGGGGGAGTGCAGCTGGGCGAATTCTTCGATCACGCGCAGGGCTTCCTGCGCGCGTTTCAGGCCGGCGCGGGCGACGTCGGTTTCGCTGCCGCGTTGCACGTCGTCGGCGGCGGGCCTGGTGCCGACGTCACTCCCAATGTCACGGGCAGCCAGCAATTCCGGGCCGAAGGCGGCTTCGCAGGCCTGCAGTTCGCGGCGCACGTCTTTCAGCGCCTGGGCGGCGCGTGCATCGTTCAGCACCAGCCGGGCGTATTCCTCGGCCGTGCGCAGGCCCTCGCGGGCGCGGTTCAGGTTGGCGTCGATGATGCGCAGGGACATGGGGGCAGGTTACAGGGCGCAGGTGTCAGGTGGCAGGGGCCGGCTCCCTCATTGATCATTCCCCCGCCATTACCCATATTCGCGGGCATGAGCGAACACGACACCTACCAGCACCCGCTTGTCGGGCGCTACGCCGCAAAGGAAATGCGGCAGCTTTTTGGCCAGCAGAAGCGCATCGGCATCTGGCGCCGGCTGTGGCTGGCCCTGGCGGAATCGGAGCAGGAACTCGGCCTCACGCAGATCAGCGACGAGGCCCTGGCCCAGATGCGCGCGCACCTTGACGACATCGACTTCGAGAAAGCCGCGGCCTACGAAAAACAGTTCCGCCACGACGTGATGGCCCACGTGCACACCTACGGCGACATCGCGCCAGCGGCCAAGGCCATCATCCACCTGGGCGCCACCAGCTGCTACGTCACCGACAACGCCGACCTGATCCTGATGCGCGAAGGCCTGGGCCAGCTGCTCAAGCGCCTGCGCGGCGTGATTGCCGCGTTTGCCGAATTCGCCGCCAAACACGCCGAGCTGCCCTGCCTGGGCGCCACGCACTTCCAGGTGGCGCAGCTCACCACGGTGGGCAAGCGCGCGGCCCTGTGGCTGCAGGACCTGGTCAGCGACTACCACGAGCTTTCGCGCATCGAGCGCGACATGCCCATGCGCGGCGTGAAGGGCACCACCGGCACACAGGCCAGCTTTCTCGAACTGTTCGACGGCGACGCCGAAAAGGTCAAGCAGCTCAACGCCCTGGTCTGCACCAAGATGGGTTTCAAACAGGCCTTCGCGGTTACAGGTCAAACTTACCCGCGCAAGTACGACCACCAGGTGCTCACGGCCGTGAGCGGCATCGGTGTGAGCGCGCAAAAGCTGGCCACGGACATCCGCCTGCTGTGCGGCCTGGGCGAGCTCGACGAGCCGTTCGAGGAGAAACAGATCGGCAGCAGCGCCATGGCCTACAAGCGCAACCCCATGCGCAGCGAGCGCGCCTGCAGCATCGCGCGCTGGCTGATCAACCTGCCGGCCAACGCGGCCACCACGGCCGCCGAGCAGTGGCTGGAGCGCACGCTGGACGACAGCGCCAACCGGCGCATGAGCATACCTGAGGCGTTTTTGGCCGCAGACGTTGTGCTGAGCATTCTGCACAACATCGGCAGCGGGCTGATCGCCAACACAGCGGTAATCGCCGCGCGGGTAAGGCGCGAGCTGCCGCTGATGGCGACCGAGAAAATCATCATGCAGGCCGTGCGCGCGGGCGGCGACAGGCAGGAGATTCACGAGGCGATCCGCGTACACAGCCACGCGGCGATCAAACGCATGAAGGAAGAGGGTGCGCCGGACAACGACCTGATCGCGCGACTAAAGGGCGACAAGCTGTTCGGCAAGGTGGACCTGGGCGATATTCTTGATGCGTCAAAGTTCGTGGGCCTGGCGCCACTACAGACCCGCGAATACATCGAACAGCACGTGAAGCCCATCCTCGCCGAGGGCGAAGCGCTGAAAGGCGAAGGCCTGAACGTGTAACTCGGGGCAGACTTCCAGTCTGTCCCACGCGTGCGCGTCAACCCTACTTCTCTTCCTGGATCGGCAAGGCCACGTAGTTGGCGAGCGCCCAGGTGCGGAAGGCGGCCATGAAATCCTCTTCCGTGGTCTCCAGCGTCTTGTACAGGCGCGCGAGGATTTCCGTGGCGGTTTCGGGATCCTGCTTTTCCTTGTAGCGCCTTGCTCGCTCGTCGTAGCAGGCTTTCAGGAACTCGGAAAGGCCGGCCCTGTGCTGATTCACCAGGAAGTCCGTGTAACAGAAAGCATGTGCCATTTCGCGCTGGCTGAAGTCCACTACGCGCAATCTGGCCAGCTCGCCGGGCTTCAGTTCCGTTCCGCCGGTGATCTCCATTGCCACGCGCAGGCGCCAGCCCGCGGCGCAGTTGCCCAGGCCGGGCAGCGACTCGCGCCCGCCGCTGTCGATCACGCCGGTGGTCTTTACCGCGTAGAACGTCCCCTGGGTTGAGCCGTTCATGTGCGTGCTGCTCAGGTATCCCAGCCCGCGCGCCAGCCAGTACGCGCCCTCGGTTCCGCAGAAGCGGAAGATTTCCTTGCTGGCAAGGTCGTGGGCGATGCCGTCGCGCAGGCCATAGTCGTTGTCCAGGCGCGGATACAGCCACACGGAGCCGTATGGGTTGTAAGTCGGAGTGCCCCAGCCCACGGTTGCGGCTTCCTTGCGGTGGGCGGCGTCGGTGATACCGGAGCACTTCTCGACGAATCGCGCGTAGCGGTCGCGGTCAACCATCACCGTGTAGTGCAGGCGATGTTCGTCCTTTTCGGGCGGCTTGGGAGGCTCGGTAGCCAGCAGTTCGAACACGTGTGTGCGGCAAGCTTCGCCGTACTGCAGCAGGCTTTTGGCCCAGTCCGGGCCCTTCTCGCCGATGTCCATGTGGAAGATCAGCCAGTCAGAGCGCCGCTTGGCCATGGGCAGGCCGCTTTGCTCTTCGTAGGGGGTTCGTTCCTCCAGCACCTCCCCCTCGGGGGCGCGCTGGATCCAGACCTGGCGGTTGGTCTCGGCGTCGTCGTCCAGGGTGTGCTTGAACCACTGGTAGGCAGGGGCGGAGCGCGCGGCTTTCTGGGCGCCGCGGTGTTCGGGGCAGATCTGCACGACGTGCCAGAGCGCCAGCAAGCGCTGGTTGGCGGTAAGATCGGTGTCCTCGACAAACTTCCAGAGGGCCTCGGCGGCCTTCTCGCGCACGGGGGTGGTGTCGAGGCGCAGCTTCTCGGTCAGCTCGTCGCGCTTGGCCTCGTTGATCTTGTCCGTGAGCGGAACCATGTCCTCTTCCAGGACCCATGTTCCCTTCTTGCGCTCGAAGCCCATTACCTTGCGGGTTTTCTTGTGGTCGGTGTCGTACTCGAGGGCATGGCTGAAGAACGAGCGCGCGTAGGTGTACAACCCCTTCTGCTTCGCGATGTCGCCGCATTCGAAGCAGGTGTCGGCCAGGTCGGCCAGCGCTTTGGCCAGCTTTTTTTCGGGCGTGATGCCGAAGTTGGGGTCGGCATGGGCCGGCCGCGGCGCGGCCAGCAGCAACAAGGCAACGGCCGCCAAGGCCGCGCAGGCAAGTCTGGACATGGCTCCTCCTCCTCGCCCCGGATTGTAGCAAAGCCGAGTGCTCCATGCCCAACAAAGGAAAACGGGACAGTCACCAGGGTGACTGTCCCGTTCAGGTGCGGGGCTTCTCAGCGCGCGATGCCGGAGCGGTCTATGTACTCGCCGCCGGACATCTGGGCCAGCGCTCCCAGCAGCGTGCCGTCGTGAGGCCCGATGCCCACCGTGTTGATCACCGCCTTGCGGAACACGTTGAGGCGCTTGATGTCGAGCGCGATGTTGTTGGTCTGGCAGAAGCGCCCGTTGCCGATCATGGGCCCGCCCTGGCGTCCCACCTGGCCCGTATCCGTGCAGTCGTCGCTGATGGTGGGGGTGCCGTCAGTCAGGAAGAAGATGGTGGTAGCGCCCGTGCGCAGGCACTCCGGGTCCCAGGCCGGGTTGTTGGTGTTCTTGCCGATCTTCATAGGGTCCAGCGTCTTCTTCTTGTTTACGCAGAACGAGCGGGTCAGCGCGCCGTGGATGTTGGTGAGCGACGCCCAGTTCAGACCTTCGACTTTCTTGATGAACTTGGCTTTGTTCGCCTCGCTGGCCTGCACGAATTCCTTGTTGCTGCCGTCGATCATGTCGTGGGCGGTGTGGTAGATCACGATGTTGAACCAGTAGTCATCGGGAAGGTGCCTGAGCGTGTGGATCAGTTCGACTTTGGCCAGATCCAGTTTGCTTTTCACCTTGCTGTAGTCAGGCGGCGGGATGACCGGCTTCTTCTCCTCTTCATCGCTGTCGCCCTTCTTGCCGCTCTTGCCGCCGCCGGTGGTGGGTCCTTCTTCCTTCTTGGGCTCGGGCTCAGGCGGTTTCTTCATCTCGGGCGGCAGTTCCACGGGATGCTGCATCGAACCCGAAATGTCGATCACGAACATCACCCGCTTGCCCACCGCCGCCGCCTTGAAGAACTTGGGCACGTCGCGTCCCGCAACCGTGGCGCCTTCCTCGCGGCGTTCCACTTTCTTGCCGCCCATCTCGACCCACCAGCGCCAGAATCCGGCTTCGATGTAGGTGTCTTCGCCCGTAATCTTGGACAGCGCGGTGCAGGTGAACCACTGGATGCGGTCGTCCTTGGTTTTTTCCAGGATATCCGCCAGCGCCAGCACGACTTCATTCCGTTTCTTGGTGTCGCCGCCACCCACCATCTTGGGCGCGCCCTGCACGGACGTCAGCACGATGATCGGGGACTTTTCGTCCCAGTCGGGGTCGTAGCTCTTTAACACCTTCAGCAGCAGGTCCGCCATGTCGGTGCGGCCGGTTTCGGCCATGGCCTCGATCGCCGCCGAACGCAGGTAGATGTCGTCGTCCTTGCTCTCGTCGATCGCCTTGCGCAGGATGGCGTTGGCGGGCTCGCTGTTCTGGCCGGACAGGCCCATGAACGTCCAGTAAGCGCCGAACAGGTTTTCCGGCTTGGTCCACTTCAGCACATTCTTTTCGATGACCTCGAGGGCTTCCTCAGAGGTCAGCATGCGCACGGCCTCGGCCATGCGATAACCTGCCGGGCCGTCGTCCTCGGTTGCCAGGCACTGCATGATCAGCGTGGTGCCGGCCTTGTTGTTGGCGCGGGCCAGGTCTTCCACGGCCTGGGCGCGCACGTCCGGGTTCTTTTCGCCGATCTTCTTGCCGGCGATGCGCACGGCTTCTTCGGCGGGGTCCGCCTGCACGTTGCCGGTAACGCAGAACAGCGCGCCGAAAACGGCGGCCGCCAGCAGCGTCCTCGTCCACAGGAATCGTGACATCAACTCTCTCCTCTTGCGGTCGGTGGCGCTCGCGCGCCGTGCCGCTTCAACCGCCCAGCCAACCCCGGTTTTGACGGGTCCCGTCCCGCCCCTCTGCTACCTGCGTCCGCCGGCCTTGGCGCCGCCGGAGAAATTCTGCGTCCAGTACAAGCCGTCGTGGCCCACGCCGATGATCGAGTGGTTGCCGATCATGTTGCGGTGGTGCTCCGCGGCATTGTACCACTGCCACACCGCGGCATCGCCGTCGCCGGCGCCCACCAGGCAGTTCTCGGCCACCGAGCCGCCGAAGCCGGCGCGTTTGGCGCGATCCTGCGGCGTGCGACCGTCCGGGTGGCCGTCAATGTTGTGGGCCAGCTGCTTGATCTTGTTCATGTACTTGCTGTGGCCGGTTGTGGCTTTGCACAGCGTGAGGTTGATGCTCAGGGCGCCTTTGCCAAGCATCATGCGGTAGTCGTTCAGCACTCGCACGTGGCGCTTGTCTTCATCCGTGAGTGTGCCGCCTTCCAGCTTCTCATTGGCGGCGAGCACGCCGGAGTTCGCGCTGTACTCCTTCTCCTTGACGTTCAGCTTCTCCGCGCCCCTGGCTCGCATCAGCGCCTCGGCGTTTTCCATGCCTTCGGGCCACTTCTCGAGCCCGGGCACGACCTCGCCCAGCAGCGTCGCCAGCTTCTCGAGCCGGTCCGCGGGCGTCTTGAGGTCAAGCCCGAAGTGCTGCGCCGCGTAGCCCACCGGGTCGCGCCACACGGCGAACAGCGGCGCGCAGGCGGCGTCCACTTCGGGCTGCTTTTTGCAGCCGTCGGATTCGGTGTATGCCGGGTCCATGATAGCCTTGAGCGCGGCCGGGCGGTTTTCCTCAAGCACGGCGCGCAGGCGGTCCACACTGACGCCGGAGCCGCTGATGGCGCCTTCCACCGCGCGCTCTGCTTCTTTTTCCTTGAAGCCGTCGAAGTCCTCGGCGACTTTCTTGGCCAGCTCGGCGTCCGTGCCGATTGCGCCTTTCAGGGCGTCCACGGCCTCGCGCACAAGCTGCTGGTCGGTTTCTTTGTCTGAATCCCACTTGCGCTGGATGGTGCTGACCCAGCCGGCCGCGGTGGGGGGCAGCTTGGGCTTGGCGGGCTCGGTGCTGGTTGGTTCAACGGCGTCCGGGTCTTTGCCTTCCGCGATGGCCTTTTCACGAGCCTTCTTTTTGCGCAGTTCCTTGATGTAGTCGTCGTCGTCGTCCTGACCCGAAAGCGCTGGCGCTGCCACAGCGAGCATCGTCGCCACGACAAGCACCAGTTTCAGGACGTAAAGCAGCCGGCTGCGGGCCATGGTTTCTCCAAATGGCCTAACGGGTGCGTACAAGCACCCATAAGTCTAACTCGCCCAGTGTCTGCTTACGAACGATTCAAAACAACGACGGTTCAGGGCCAGTTGGGGATTCGGGGCGAAATTCGTAAATGGAGGTAAGGACAGGTTTTAGGTTGTAGGGGCTTGGGGCCTGGGGCTTAGGGCTTAGGGCTTGGGGCTTGGGGCTTGGGGCTTGGGGCTTAGGGCTTAGGGCTTAGGGCGTTGGCAACTCCAGCCTCCCCTGGCCGACGTAGCCTTGGCGAAGTCGGCTGCCTCCTGCCTAAGACTCCTTCCGCGCCAGGCACAGCAGGCTTACGCCCCACAGGCTGGGCAGCCAGGGCAGCACGAACCTCTCACTGGCGAACGCCGTGTACAGCGCCCAGTTCAGCGGACCGGCCGGCACGTTTTGTGTGTCGCTTTTCGCCTCGCCCGTGTCCTTGCTGACCAGCCTCACGGCCGCCACCAGCGGGAACAGGTGCACGTTGATGTAGCGGAACTTGCGGATTTTAAAACCCGCCTGCTGCAGCTTCTGCTTGAACTCGCCGCGCCGGTAGCGCCGCACGTGGTGCAGCGCGCGGTCATGGGCCGAGAACATCCAGGGGTGCGCCGGCACCGTGAACAGCCCATGCCCGCCCGGCTTCAGTACGCGAAAGATCTCGGCCAGCGCTTCGGTGTCCTGCTCGATGTGCTCAAGCGTGTCCAGCGATGTCACCAAGTCCAGGCTCGTGTCCGCCAGCGGCAGGCGCCGCAGGTCGGCCTGTACCAGGCGTTCAAGACCGCGCGCCCGCGTGTGTTTCAAAGCCAGGCCGTGCAGGTCCGCTCCGATCTGCACCCATTGGGGCAGTTCTTTCAGCGTCAGGCCGGTGCCGCAGCTGCAATCCAGCCCGCGCCCCGGCGGCACGTAGCGGCTCAGGAAGGTGCGCACCACCGCAAGCCGAGCCCGGAACCACCAGTGGCGTTCCTCGACATCGGCCATGCGGTCGTATTCGGCGGGATCCATCGGCCGCGAGAATCACGGAGCACAACCTCCGTGTCAATCCGTGTCATCCCTGGCTACACGGCAGCTGTTTCCCTACTCGGAGTCACCTTTGCCTGCGCGCGCTCGTACTCCCCGCGCTTCCAGCGCTTCTTGATGCGCCGCACGGCCTTCAGCATGCGCATGCCGTCGCGCAGCAGGCTTACCTTGCTGCCTGGCATTTCCGTCCAGTTCACCGGCACCTCGGCGATCTTCAACCCGCGCCGCTGCGCGATCAGCAGAAGCTCAACGTCGAACGCGTAGCCGTCCTCCTGCGACGCCCGGAACAGCGCCAACGCGGGGGACGTGGCGAACAGTTTGAACCCGCACTGCGTGTCGCGGATGCCCTTCACGCTGCCCATACGCACCGCGCGGTTGAACCAGCGCCCCAGAAAGCGCCTCAACGCGCTGGCTTCAACGCGCTTGCCCGCGCCCTCGCGGCTGGCGATTGCGATGTCGGCGCCTTGCTGAACGGCCTCGCGCAGGCTGGCCAGTTCGGACATGGCCGTGGCGCCATCGGCGTCCGCGAACAGCCGCAGCCGCCCGCGCGCCGCCAGCATGCCCGTGCGCACGGCCGCACCCTTGCCAGCGTTGCGCAGGTGCGAGATCACCCGCACCCCCGGCCGCGCAGCCAGCTTGGCGGTGTCATCGCTGCTGCCGTCGTCCACCACGATGACCTCCGCGCCCGGGCAGTGCCCAGCACGGTAGGCCAGCACGGAATCCAGGAACGCCGGCAGCCGCGCGGCCTCATTGTAGGCCGGGATCACCACCGAAAGCTCAACCGAGCCAGGGGGGGTCGCGGATGCAGCGGCGTCGTTCATGGCGGGGTTGTAGCAGAGGCAGCGGCGGCGCTAAAGGCGGCAGGCGGCAGTAGGCAGGCGGCAGTGGTTGCCCTAAGCCCTAGGCCCCAAGCCCTACAACCTACCACCTAAAACCTACAACCTGTTCCCCTCGCTCCATTGATCATTCGCGCCCCATCACCGATCATCGGTCCCATGCCCAGCGAGCCCCCAATCGACTCATCCAACGAACTCGGCCGTCGCTACGTCACCGACTTCCCGCGCGTGGAGGCCTTCTACGCCGCCGACTACCGCCGCGCCGACCTGCTGGCGGCGCTCGCCAGCCGCCTGATCAACCGCACCTGGCGCGCGCGCTTCGACCGCCCCGCCACCGTCGAGGCCCTGCGCGATTACGCCGCCAAACACCCCGTGCCCCGCGCGTCGCTCGACAACATCGAGCGCTTCGCCGACCCACAGGCCGTCTGCGTCGTCACCGGCCAGCAGGCCGGCCTCGGCGGCGGGCCCCTGCTCGCGCTGTATAAAGCCCACACGGCCGTGCGCCTGGCCGCCGAAGTCGAGGCCGCCTCGGGCCAGCCCTGTGTGCCGGTGTTCTGGAACGCCTCCGACGACAGCGACATCGAGGAAGTCAACCGCCTGCGCAGCGTGGACGCCGCCGGCAACCTGCGCAAGTTCCGCTTCGACATCCCGGCCGGCAAACGCCACGTGCGCGACATCCAGCTGCCCGGCCCCGACGACTCCGCCTGGCAGGCCGCCGTCTCGGCCCTCGGCGACGGGCCCTTTGCCGACCGCGCCGCCCTGCTGCTGCGCGACGGAGCCGGCCGTACCTTCGGGGCCGCGTTCACGCGCCTGATGCTGGAGCTGCTGGGCCCTCGCGGGCTGATCGTGATCGAGCCCAAGGCGCTCACGGAGCACCCGGCCTGGAAGCGCCTGCACGCGCTGGAGATCGAGAAACGCGAGGAGCGCCGCCAGGGCCTGCAGCGCGTGGCCGAGCGCCTGGAGACCCTCGGCATGCCCGCGGGCGTGCCGGTCACCAACCACCTGAACCTGTTCATCACCGAGCGCGGCGAGCGCCGCCACGTCACCTGCGAGGGCAAGCGCCTGGTGATCGAGGGCTCGGATGAATCCACCTCCATGACCGCCCTGCTGCAGCAGCTGCGCGCCGAGCCCGGCGCGTTCACGCCCAACGTGCTGTTACGGCCGTTGATCCAGAACGCGATTTTCCCGACCGTGGCCTACGTGGGCGGGCAGGCGGAGATCGCGTACCACGGGCTGTTGAAGGGGCTGCACCGTTCGTCGCAGGTGTTCATGCCGGCGCTGTTCCCGCGCGTTTCGATGACGCTGGTGGAGGCCGCGGACGCGCGCCAGTTCGACAAGGTGGTGGCGTTCCGGAAGCGCCTGAAGTGGCGGCAGAAAGAAGCGGCCATAGTTTACGAGGAAGCCCAGTCCGGCGTGAAACGCGCGCTCGGCGACCTGCGCGAGAATTTAGGCGGGCTGGCAAGGCCGCTCGATGGCGAGCTCAAGAAGTTCGAGCAGAAGATGCTGCGCACGGCCGGCGACGTGATGACAAGGGTGAAGTACGACCCCCTGAGCATAAGCGAAGGCGGCCCGGAAATGCAGGCGCTGCTGAACCGCTACTTCCCCGAGGACAAGCCGCAAGAGCGGGTGCTGACAGTGTTAGCAGCCTACGCCAAGCACGGCCCCCGCCTGCTGGAAGCCATAGACAACGTCCCCGACCTGTTCGATTTCAAACACCACGTCGCGGTGATGTAGGGCAAGGGAATGGCTGATCACAGGGCCATAAAGTAGATGGGTTGGGTACGAGCGTCACGTTGCGGGTTTTGGTCGACCGTCAATGGTCGACAGATGATGTCAACTAAAGTTCCTTGCCGTAACTGTTGACTAGGAACTGTTATCTGTTGATCTGCCACCTGACACTGTTGACCAATCAAAAAAAGTCTCACGCCTTTAGTGATTCCTCTCGGCACAATGGATAGAGTACCTTAATGTTATGATGGAGGACTCAGATGAGCGAGTTTATTTACCAGAACACAGCTAGGATTAAGGGCCCGATCCTACTTGACCGATTCCGTCTTGAAGAGCTTAGCGAAACGCTGAACAAAGAATGGGCGCGAATGGAAGCATTATGGACGGCTAGAGTCGAGGAATTGGCGAAGGCCGAGCTTCAGGAGTACGGACACCGCTATCCTCAAGAGTTGGAGGAGGACCGACTAAAAGCTGCGCGCGAATACATAGAAAGCAGAAAGTACAGCGCAGAGCGAGTGCGGTACGTAGTCGGCGAATTGGAAGGTGAGAGATCAGTTAAAGTGCAAACGCTGGAAGAGTTGTTACGTAGACCGGAAATTCAGGAAAACCGTTTGAAGTCAATCCGCGTCGAGTGGCGCATTATTGACGTAGAGTTTAGCCTTGAGATTGCCCGCTTTGGAGACGAAGTAGGAATTGATGTAAGGCCAAAACAGGGTGAGACGAGCCGGGAACTATTTTCAGTAATTCGACAGTGGGCACGTGCGATAGAACCCAGCTTGTCGTTGAAAATTTGGGCGACAATAAGAGAACCGGCGATCTTCGTCGTTGGCATGTGCGTGCTCGCGCTGCTTTTTTATGCGATGTGGACTCCTTTGGCAGATAAAAAACCGCTGGTCGACAAGGCAGAAACGTTGCTCGACAAAGGTATAGATCAAAATGAGGAGCGTGCAGCTTTGGAGTTATTGCTTCGGCTCGAAACGGGGAGCTACGGCACGCCACCTGCGGACAAGCCAAATTGGCCATGGATAGCGCTGACTGCGGCGACCGTTGGTTGCCTGATCGCCGCAATAAGACCCTCGACAGTTATTGGAGTCGGTCCCGGCGAGAAGTCTTTGGATAGATGGCGCATTTGGGGCAAGCTCGTTTGGTTCTCATCTCCGGCATTCATTGTGACAAGCGTGTTGTCGTACTTCATCTCAAAAATTATGGACGGACTGTTGTCTTGAGATCTTGCGGAAAACCTCAGCTCCTAAGTGTGAATAGTCGTTGGAGATCGAGTGAAGGGTCCGGCTTTCGCCGTTGTTGACCCGGGCGGGGCGAAGGGGCTCAGGCACCGCAATGTTGAACCGGGCGTGAAACGCTAAAAGGGTCAAAAGGGTCAGGCTTCTTTAAAACGTCTGTTTCCAGGCCAGTGTGGCGGTATTGCTGGCTGAGCCCTTTGTGTGGGGTTGCTTTGGCGTTGGTGGTTGGCGGGGCTGGCGAGCCCGGTTGTGCCGTCCTACCAATTCTTTCCGTCATTTCGACCTGCGTGGGGGAGGTCCTGCTCGAACATGTACTCGGTTACTGTCGTGACGCCCGCATCCCAAAGGCCTGCAGGAACAGGGACAGAGACTTTGCAGCACTTTCCCGCGTTAGGGCCTCACCGGGGGGCTGAACCTCTATCAGGTACGGAAACGCGAAGTAGTCCCGGCCGTGAATGTCAGGGTTCTTGCACACCGAGATGTCCAGGTCATTCGATCTTACGTCGGCTATTCCGGTACAGTCCCCAGACACGACATCGGCGATTAGTCGCTGAGGGTTTAAAGGGGTCAGGCTCCTTTAAACTGCATGTCTTGAGGCCTGTGTAGCGGCTTTGCTGACTGGGCCTTTTGTGCGGGGTTGGTTTGGCGTTGGTTACTGGCTTGGCCGGCGCGCCCTGTTGTGCCGGCGAAAAGGGGTAAGGCACACAGTGCGATGCGATTAAGGAATGCAGCCGGAAGCGGGCAGATTCATCCGGCCTGAAAGGCCGTCTCTGTCAGCCCGGGCCAAAGGCCCGGGTTTTCGGAAACGGGTTCATTGCCGGCCTGAAAGGCCGGTTCATACGGCGGTACGATGAACGGCCCCTTCAGGGCCGTACCGGAAACGGCTCCGTAATCCCAGGGCTTCGCCCTGGGCTGGCAGAAGCGGCCCTTCGGGCCGAAGCGCATCCGGGGGGAGTTTACCGGCGAAAAGGGGTCAGGCACCACAAGCTGAGCCTGACCCCATTTCGCCGCCTGCCTGGCGCGGCGGATTCCTCCGCCCCTTTGGGGCGGGACTCTGCTTTCCTGCTATCCACGGGTTGCGCTCGGCCGGCTGCGCCGGCCTGGCTTCACCCGTGGCTACCAACCGGCGCCCCTTCGGGGCGCGGCTGCGGGCGGGGCTTGGATTTCAGCCGGATACGTGAATGACCTGGCGCCACGGCCGTGCCGTGGCGCCGGCAGGCTGGCAGCCTGCCCCACTTGCGGGCGGGGCGCCCGCATCACTGACTGATTGCGGGCGGGCTTGCCTATGCTCCGGCTTTGCGCCTTGCCAGCAGGGTCAGCGCGCACAGCAGCAGCAGCGCCCCGATGGCGTAGTCCTGGCCGGGGCCGGTGCTGCACTTGTTCTCTTCTTCGCCGCCATCACCGCCGCCCGCGCCGCCGGTGACATCAAACGGATCGGAGATTGCCGTGCCCAGCGCGCCGTTGACGTTCGTGAACGTAAGCGTGTAGCCGCTCGAGGGCAGGTCAATCGCCAGGTCCGTGAACGCGAGGTAGCCGCCCGCGGCCGTCACCGTCAGCGTTCCGCTCAGCACGGCCGAGGGGTCGCCGGTGCCGGAACTGATGGCGACAGCAACCTGCGTGGTGTTGTCGTTGGTGTCCACCAGGCCAGCGGCATCGGTCACGGCGATCACCGGCGGCACGCTGAAGATCTGGCCGGCCGTGGCGTTCAGCGGCTGGGTAACCACTCTGATCTCGGTGGCTGCGACTGTAGCGGTGCCCTGGATGGTCACGGTGTACGGGTTCTGGTAGGGGTCGTCATTGGCGATGACCATCTGGAACGACCACGGCCCGCTCGTCAAAGGCGTGACGTCCACGCTGAGACCGGTGCTGCTGCTCGGTGGAATGGTGGTCAAGGCTGGCGCGGTGTTCACACTCGCGCTGCAGGCGGACTGGTTGCTGATCACGACCTCGGGCGTGCCGGTAAGGTTCAGGTCAAGGTTGCCCGTATTGGAGATGCTGAATGGCAGGTTGGAGACAGTGCTGGCGGTGCGGTTGCCGACGTTGTACGAGCCATTCGAAGGAATGTGGACCGCACCATACATAAAGTCCATCGAAGGCTGCGGAGTTACCGTCCCGATGCCGACCACGGGGATGTAGTAGGGAGTCGGCTGCGCAGCGTCTGTATGCGAGATGCGTACGTAAGCATCCTTTGTGCCTGCTGATGTCGGGTCAAACGCAACGGTGAAGCTGGTGGATTGGCCTGCGCTCAGTTGGGAGATCATGCCTGTGGAGTTGACCAAGAACTCCGTCCACCAGGTGCCGCCCATGTCAGGGATGGCGATGGACAGCGTGCCGGTGCCCGCATTCGTAATGAACATCGTGATTGAAGACGTAGGTCCGGCAGCGACATCCTGGACTCCGAAATCTCGTGAAGTGCCGGCCGCAGATTGTTGATGCGCGATTGGAGTGCCGACCGCGGAACCGACCGTCACCTGAAGCACAGGAATCGGAACGTATGCCTCGCCCTTGAGGTTGATTTCAAAGGGGGAGGTGCCGGCACCGGACGCATCGTGTGGCAGTTCGATCGTGCAGGTGCCTACGCCTGCCGTGACCCGATAGAACAGAACGATGAACGACGTTGACTGCCCGGCTGGGAGGGGGTTCACAAATGCCGAGGCGTTAAAGAAGAAATCGCCGGGATTGGAGCCGACTTTGAAGATGCTTCCGAAGTTGATGGGGCTGCCGCCTGTGTTGGTGATGTAGATGGTCAGCGGTGCGGACTGTGTCGAAACCGGAATCAGTCCGAAGTCGCGCAAACCGCCGACAGGTTCGTTGTCGGTGATCGGCGTGCCCATCACTCCGCCCTCTCGGACTGTCATTGTTGACTGGGCGGCCAACGCGCTCGAACACAGCAGAACAGCCATCACCAGAACTGAGATGCGGCAAGACATCGTCGGCCTCCTGTGCCGGACTTCCAGCCGTGGCTACCGTGGACCCCGTTATCTTCGCTTAAATGATCTCGCTTGCTATCAAAAAGTCGGAAGCCGCGAACTGGATCCAAACCGCGAATGGGATTCAACCCAACGCATGGGTGACAGCCCGGAACTCTAAAGGCCGTTGCGTTGGCCCTGAAGGGGCCTTTCTGTCAGCCCGGGGCGCAGCCTTGGGTTTCCTGTGGTGCGTCAGTCGCCGGCCCTGAAGGGGCCGTTCTTCACTCCGGGTGAACCGGCCTTTCAGGCCGGGGGACTCGTGTGTGCCTGGTTCCCGGGCCTTTGGCCCGGGCTGTTTGAGCTGGCCTTTCAGGCCGACGCACTGGTACGTGGCGGGCGTTGATGGGGCCGTTCCTATTGGGACGGTTGTTTGGCCTGATCCCCGCCATTGGCATGGCGGGCTTTGGTTTTGCTACGGGCGGGGCGCCCACATCACTGACTGCCCGCATCACGGACTGGTTGGCGAGGGTTTGGGCATTAAATCTTTGGGTGGTTTTTTGGGCGGCCGGCGGGGGCCTTGGTTTCGGCCGTTTCGGGCGGCCGGCTGGCGGAACTTTCTTTGGAATCTTTTCGCGGGCTCCGTGCGCCGCATTCGGTGGGGGAGGTGTCTCTCCACACGAAAGGACCTGCCATGGACAAACCTGCCGACAAACCTGACGAAAAACCCGCCGACAAGCCTGTCGAAACACCGTCCGAAAAACCCGTGCCGCTGCGCGGGCCGACGGGCGAGCTGCCCGACCTGCGTCTCGCGCCGCGTTACTTCGGCGAGAAGCGCAAGGGCATGGCGCTTTCGGACAACGAAGTCGCCACCATGCTGGCCGATGTTACCTGCTTCCTGCACCAGGTCGTGCTGCTCACGGGCCACGTGCTGGAGACCTTCCCCGTGGGCGAGGTGCGCAAGATCATCGCCGCCGAGGCCGACCTGCCCGTCAGCTATATCGACGAAGACGGCAAGCCCCGCCACGCCGGCAAAAACCAGCCCGGGCGCGACCACCGCAAAGAGCCGCGCGGCCGCAAACACCCGCTGATGGCGCTGCTGAACCTGGCTGTGCAGGCGGCGCGGCTGCTGCGGCAGATCACGGCCGGCACGCACCCGAAGCTGCAGAACCAGCGCAACAAGGATGAGGCGGATTTCAACCGGATGCTGAACGACACGGATGGTTGGGTGAACGCGATCATGAAGGGAGCGGAGGGGAGTTAGGCGGGAGGCGGGAGTAGGCAGGCGGGAGTAGGCAGGTTGTAGGGATTAGGTTGTAGGTTGTAGGGAACCGCAGCCGCTGACATCTGACCCCCGACCTCTGACCTCTGTCCTCTGTCCTCTGTCCTCTGACCTCTGATCAACCCGGCCCTGGCGCCGGGCGTAGCTGATTTAACCTAAATGCATGCCACCAAACTATTTGCGTTGCTTTTGACCGCATCGGGATGCAGATAGTCGCACTGGGATGCGAATTTGGAGCCCACCGGGCCTGATTCGGAGGTTGACACGAGTGATTGTGGTCACTCAAAGAAGCTGGTTCGGGACCTCTGGCGCCTGACTGGTCTGGCGCTACAAGCCTAACTGTGGATTGAACTTGCGGGTGCGGGAGAGCCCGGGTAGCATTCTGGCCTGCGGACTGACAAAGAATCTTCGCTTTTTATTGAGCAAGAACGAACCACCTTGCACAGCCCCCGTTTATTCAGGGGTCGCAAGTAAACATCCCTTCCCGGGGATAAAGCCGAGATTGAGGAGGTCGCTGTGGCGGGTCAAC
Source organism: Planctomycetota bacterium (assembly GCA_020638635.1). Lineage (GTDB taxonomy): Bacteria > Planctomycetota > UBA8742 > UBA2392 > UBA2392 > JACKID01. The sequence continues at coordinate 20,371 of JACKIE010000001.1, read as the reverse complement.
AGCAATATTACGAAGAGCCGGCGGATCAGGAGTACTACGGGCAGGAAGAAGTGCCCGCAGGTTCCACCGGCGAAGATCTTACGGCACTGGCTTCAGTGCCCTGGGTGGCGATCGCACTGGCCGTGCACGTCATCCTGCTCGTGATCGCCTGGTTCATCCTGCCGACCGCGCCTGAGCGCGTGCAGGTTGAGGTCATCCAGGCCCAGCAAGAGCAGATCGCTGAGCCGCCTCCGCCCGAGCAGCCGCCCGAAAAGCCGGTTGAATACCCGAAGGATGAGCCGGAACAGGTGGACCCGACCGAAGACGAGCGCATCGTTGAAGAGGCCAAGGACGAGGTCAACGAAGACCCCTCCGACAAGCCCAACAACGACTTGGCCGAAAACCCGAACGAAGACCCCTCCGACAACGAATCTCCGCACCCGAACCGCGACTCCACCTCCAGCGCCGTGGGCCTGGGTGGCGGCGTGGGCGGCGGCGGCGGCCGTGGCGGCAAGGGCGGCTTCGCCTATCGCCGGGCGCGCGGCGGCGGCGGACGTCCGCACGAAGACCGCAGCCGTGCGGCGCTTGAGTGGCTGAAGGACCACCAGAACCGCGAAGGTTACTGGAGCGCGACCACCTTCAGCGACGACACCGCCCGCACCGGCGCCAAGAAGACCTACAACATCGAGTTCGTCGAGCCGGGTTCGGCCACCGGCGACAAGGGCTGGGAAGCGACCTGCGACATCGGCCTGACGGGCATGTCCCTGCTGGCCTTCGTGGGCGCCGGCTACGACCACAAGGAAGGCGACTACCGCGAGACCTGCCGCAAGGCGATCGTGTACCTGCGCAAAGTGCAGGACAACGACGGCTGCTTCGGCGCCAAGGAAGACGACCACTTCGTGTACAACCACGCCATCTGTGCGATGGCCATGGCCGAGGCTTACGGCCTGTCGGGCGACACGATCCTGAAGCCGATCGCGGACAAGGCGGTCGAGTTCATCCTGAAGGCCCAGAACCCGGGCCTGGGCTGGCGCTACGGCGTGCAGCCGAACATCAACGACAGCTCGGTGAGCGGATGGATGGTGCTGGCGCTCAAGAGCTGCAAGATGGCCGGCCTGGATTTCGACAGCAGCAAGTGCTACGCCGACGCGGCCGAGTGGTACAAGATGGTGACGGTTGACGTGAACGGCTACCCGAAGACCGGCTACGACAGCCCGGGCAGCAACAACGCCCGTCTGCGCAGCGCCCAGGACTACGACCACAACCCGTCGATGGACGCCATCTACGTGATGAGCATGCTGTTCATGGGCAAGGCGGACCTGAACGACAAGACCATCAAGGCGCAGAGCCGCGTGTGCACCGAGAAGGGCTTCCTGCCCACCTGGGAACAGACCAAGATCGACTACTACTATTGGTACTACGCCAGCCTGGCGCTCTACCAGGTAGGCGGCGCCACCTGGAAGACCTGGGAAAAGGCCATGTCCACGGTGCTGCTCGACAGCCAGCGCGGCTACTGTGAGTCCGACAAGAAGAACGGCCTCGTCAGCAAGGACGCCCTGGACGAGCACGGCAGCTGGGACGCGGTTGACGCCTGGAGCTCGGCCGGCGGACGCGTGTACGCCACCGCCATCAACTGCCTGACCCTCGAGGTGTACTACCGCTACCTGCGCCTCGAAGAAGGCGGCCACTAGACGGAGAAGCGGCATCCAGAGAGGCGGCCCCCGGGCCGCCTCTCTTCTTTTAATGCGGCGCCTATCACGCTTGCGCTCAAGCCGGTGCTGCTTCAGAATCCGCCAACCATGGCCAAGAAAAAGAAACCGCGCCAAAGCCAGCCGGCCAGGCCGCCGGCGCCGAAGCCCCCCGAGACGGCTTTGACCGACACGGTGATGCTGCCGGCCACCCTGAAGCAGGCCCTGAAGGCCGACTATTCGCAAGTGCTGCGGATGCGGAACGTGCAGTGGCTGATCGTGATCGGCGCTGTGTTCGGCGCGTTGTTTCTGGGCTACTACCTGTCCGCGGTGTTCGTGCCGCTGCTGGTGGCGATGGCGATTGCGTACATCCTGGACCCCCTGGTGCAGCGGCTGGTTAAGCGCGGCATCAAACGATCGCGGGCAGTGCTGCTGATTTTCATCGCCTTCCTGGCGATCGGAGTAGCCGCGGGAAGCTGGTTTGCGGCCAGCGTGGTGAGCGACGTGCAGAGCCTCTCCGCCCAGATGCGCGGGCTGTGGGGCGAGTTGAAGTCGAACCAGTCCGAGTGGGTAGCAAGCTGGAACGAAATGGCGCCCGTCTCGATGAAGCTGAACGAAAAGGAAGACACCTTCGGGCAGGCGGGCGGGTACGTGATTGACTCCCTGTTCCCCACCGAGTCGCAGGTAGAGGCGCCCGAGGCCGCGCGGGCCCGCGCCGAGATGGCGGCCGCGCGGGCCGAGCTGCTGGCGACCTTCCAAGCGAGCGACGTGAAACGCGACCTGGCGCTGGATGCCGGCGAGATCGGGGCCGACAACGTCAAGCGCATGGACGCCGACGGCAACGGCAGCGTTTCGCCCGACGAGTGGTTCGTGGCGTTCGGCGCCACGGCGACCACGGGCGACTCGCGCACGGTGTCGGGCGCCGCCTCCAGCGCGACCGGCACGGTGCTGAGCGTGGTGGGCACCGGGCTGATCGGGCTGCTGACGCTGCTGATGTTCGTAGTGCTGGTGCCGATCTACACCTGGTACTTCATGGTGGGTTGGGACAAGGTGGTGGCCAAAGGGCGCGAGTACCTGCCCGGCTCACATCGCCCGCGCATCGAGCGCATCCTGCGCGAGATCGACGCCATGCTGAAGGCCTTCTTCCGCGGGCGCATGGTGATCGTCTTCATCATCACCGTGCTCACCACCACGGTGTACCTGGTGTTCGGCGTGCAGTACGCCGTGCTGTTCGGGCTGCTGGGCGGGCTGGGCATCCTGATCCCGTACGCGGCCATGGTGATCAGCTGGGTGCCGGCCATGGCGCTGATGGCGATCAACGGCGAGCCCTTGTGGGCGATCATCGCCATGAGCGTGTGCTTCCATGGCATCCAGGCCCTTGAGCAGTTCGTGCTGGCGCCCAAGCTGCTGGGCGACGCCGTGGAACTGCACGCCGTCACAATCCTGGTCGGCGTGTTCGTGATGGCCTCGCTGTTCGGCCTGTTCGGCGCGCTGCTGGCCGTGCCGCTGACGGCGATCGCCAAGACCCTGGGGCGCGAGTTCCTGCTGCCCTACTTCAGAAGCCTGGCATCCGAGAAGCCCAAAGCCGCAGAGTCATGAGTGACGGGCACGTGGACATCCACAAGGACAGCGTGCCGGGCGCGATCCGCGTCGCGGCCCGGGCCCTGATCATCGAGGACGGCAAGCTGCTGGTGATGACCTACCAGGACCAGCACGGAGGCTGGTGCGTCACGCCCGGCGGCGGCATCCGCAAGCAGGAGACCCTGGGCGAAGGCCTGCGCCGTGAAGTGCACGAAGAGCTCGGCATCACGGTGCGCCCGGGCGACATCGTCTACGTGCGCGAGCTGCTGGGCCGCACGGCCAAGGTGCTGCACGGCGGCATCACCGAGCAGACCCACCAGCTGGAGATCTTCTTCCGCTGCAAGCGCGAGGGCGAGGTGGTGATCGGCCACGCCCTGGATAACTACTGCACGGGGTACGAGTGGGTGCCGGTGCATGAGCTTGAGCGGCGCAACTTCTTCCCGCGCACTCTGGCGGGCAGGCTCGCCGCCGACGTGGCCAGCGGCTTCAAGCCCCACAACAACTACCTGGGCGATGCCTGACAATTATGGATTTTCGATTTTGGATTTTGGATTGAAGGGACGCGCCAATCCAAAATCCAAAATCTAAAATCCAAAATCAATGAAGGCGCTCGCTCCCATCCAGTTCATCAGCAACGGCTTGCTTGACCTCACCCTGCCGCGTCACTGCGCGGTGTCGGGGCGGCCGTTGATCGCCGGCGAGGACGGCGCCGTCGCGCCCGAGGTACTGCGTGAGATCGAGCTGGCCGGCGGCGACTACTGCTCGCGATGCGGGGCGCCTCAAGGACGCGGCGTGGGCGTGATCCGCGACTGCCTCAGCTGTCGCGATTATCGCGAGGGCTTCGGCACACGCGGTGTGATCGCGGCCGGGCGCTACGAAGGCACGCTGAAGGAGGTGTGCCTCGCGCTCAAGTTCGGCGGCGAGCGCCGGTTGGCCGAGCCGCTGGCGGCGTGGCTGGCACAGCTCGCCTTCGACCGCGGCGTGGCGGACAAGATCGAGCTGGTCGTGCCCATGCCGCTGCACCCGTACCGTCGCCTTTCCCGCGGCTACAACCAGGCCGAGCTTATCGCGAAGCCGCTTGCGCAAGCATTGGCCAAGCCGCTGTTCGACGTGCTGCGCCGCGTTGAGAAGACGCAACGCCAGGCCACCCTGTCGGCGGCGCAGCGCAAGGGCAACGTGGACGGCGCTTTCGAAGTGCGTGCTGGGCGAACGTCCGATATCGAGGGCAAGCTGGTGCTGCTGGTGGACGACGTGATGACCACCGGCGCAACACTTGGCGCGGCGGCCCGAACCCTCAAGAAGGCCGGCGCCAAGGGGGTTTACGGCGCGGTCGCCGCCCGGGCGGCGCTGGGCGCCGACAGCTGATTCCGGTTTTCCTCAATTCCCGAATCGCGCCTTGCCGAACAGGGACAAGGCGTGGCGTCTTCACGCCGCATGTTCACTCAAACGAGGTTCATCATGGCATCACGCAGAAGCAGGCGCGGGAAGAAGAGCGGTGGCAAGGGTATCCTGGTGCTGGTCGCGGCGGTGCTGATCGCGGCGGGCGCGGGCGGCTGGTTCGTGTTCGGCCCTGACAAGGGCGACGCTACCGAGTCCTCGATCAGCGAGCTGATCCCCGGCATCGACAACGACGCGCCGGACGTCGGCCCACAGACCGGCGGCGAATCGCAGAGTCTGGCCCAGGTCGAAAGCCTGCTGCACGAGGTCAGCGCCAACCTCGCCACCACGGAGGACGAGGCCCGCGAGAAAGCCCTGCGCGACGGCTACACACGCCTGCGCCAGCTGCTGGAAAACCCGCTGCCGCTGGAAGAGCGCGGCCGTGCCATCGAGCTGTTCCACAGCATCACGGGCGAGCTGTTCCTGGGCTCGGTGCACAACGAGTTCTGCGACAATTACGTCGTACAGCCCAACGACAGCTACGACCGCATCGCTCGCAAGTACAAGATCAGCACCAACCTGCTGTATGACCTCAACAACCGCCCGCGGGGCAAGGCCATGCTGCACCCTAACGACAACCTGAAAGTGCCCAAGGGCGAGCCGCGCCTGGTGGTCCACAAGCGCGACTTCACCGCCAGCCTCTACTTCGGTGACTTCCTGGTGCGCCAGTACGTCATCGCCCACGGGCGCAACAACAACACACCGGTCGGCAGCACCAGCATCATCAGCATGACCATCGACCCGGAGAAGTCGGCCTCGGGCCCCAATGACCCGCGCGGCGAGATGAAGCTGCGCTGGATCGGCCTCGACAAGTATGCCGGCGACCGCACCGGCTTCGGCCTCCACGGCACCCAGTACCCCGACAGCATCCCCGGCATGTCCAGCGCCGGCTGCATCCGCATGAAGGACGACGACGTGGTCGAGCTTTACGACATCGTCCGCATCGGCAACAAGGTCGAGATCAAAGCCTGACACCAACCAGGAGCAAGTTATGAAGAAGCTCATGTACTCCCTTATGCTCTCGGCCCTGATGGCCGGATGCGCACTCACCACCCTCAACAGCAAGGGCGAGGTCAAAAACCCCGAGCCCGAGCCGGTTGAGACCACCAGCGACCACCTGGGCGATCCGACCTTCAGCGAGCCCGTCGTCGAAGCCGAGCCCGAGCGCGACACCGGCGGCGCCGTGGTGGACGCCGGCAACACAGCGCCCAGCGTGATCGAGCCCGCCATCGACTCGGACTTCGCCAACGGCCTGGCGCTTTATCAGGACATGAAGCTGCGCGACGCCCGCATAGCGTTGACCCGCGCCTTGAACCACAACCTGGGTGACGAAGACGAGGCCCGGGCGCTCGAGGTGTTGCGCAACATCAACGGCAAGCTCTTCCTGAGCGCCGATGAGGGCGGCGACCTGAAGCTGTACAAGGTCAAGTCCGGCGACACGCTGGGCAAGATCGCCGTGCAGCACGGCACCACCTGGGAAATGATCCAGCGCCTGAACGGGCTGAAGAGCACGCGCATTGACGTGGGCCAGGAGCTGCAGATCCTGGGCGGCAAGTTCGAACTGGTGGTGCGCAAAGAGAAGTTCGTCATGGACCTGATGCTCGACGGCGCCTTCATTCAGCGCTACGAGGTAGGCCTCGGCCTGGCCGGCTGCACGCCGCTGGGCGAGTTCTCGGTCAAGAACCGCATCCCCAAGCCCGCTGACGGCAGCTATCCCTACGGGCACGAGAAGCACCGCATCGGCTCAAGGTGGCTGGGCCTCAAGGGCGACGCCAAGTACCAGGGCTACGGCATCCACGGCTGCCGCGCCGAGGAAGAAAGCCAGATCCCGGGCGAGTGCAGCCAGGGCTGCGTGCGCATGAAGAACGGCGACATCGAGGAGATCTACGACATCGTGCCGGTCGGCACCCGCGTGGTGATCCAGCAGAAGTAGCCAGCCTCTCGGCACTATGGAATCGGGGGCCGTCCGGCGGCTCCCGATTCCCGTTTCCCGGCCCGTTGTAATGCGGGCGCCAAACTGCGACCATGAACGCCATGCCCGACCAGGCCGAAAACCCCAACGCCGCGCTGCTGCGCCACGGGCGCCGCGTGCAGTGGATCGCGGGCCTGTGTTTCGCCCTGCTGTTCCTGATGGGTGTCAGCGGCCTGGCCAGCATCACGCTGCTGCACGACGACCGGCTGTACACCGACAGCATGCAGGGCGTCGAAGGCGCAACGCTGCGGACGGTGATCGCCCTGCGCGGTGTGATCGGCTTGATCCACGCCTGGGGCGGCTACCTGGGCATCATGCTGGCGGGCTTTGCCGGGCTCGAGGTGTTGCGCTTCGCGCGCTTGCTGCGTAAGGCTGAGCGCGCCGACTGGCGCGGTACCGGGCGCTGGCTGGGACCGCTGGGGGTGCTGGGCGGGCTGGTGGTGATGGCGGCACTGGTGCTGCTGCTGGCCAGTGGTGTTTCGGCCCGCGGTTACGTCAGGCAGATCAGCGCGCGGCACAGCGACGAGTTGTCTGGCATCGATCGAAGTCGCGCCCTGGGCAGCGCCGCCGAAGAGCGCAAGGAGTTCCCGCGTTCCGAATTCGCCGAGATGCACGTCAAGGAACTGAATTATCTGATGGCCGCCGGCGCCATCCTGCTGGTGCTGGCCGCCAGCGTCACCCGCCGCATCGAGTTAGAGGCAAAGAAGTAGGGGCGCAGCTTGCATCGACCGCGCTACGTGATGCGCGATCGAGGGTGACGCAAGCGTCGCCCCTACGCGCCGCCGCGCGGCAGCAGCCAGAAGTACACCACCAGGTAGGTCAGCAGCATCAGCACGATCACCAGCACCGGCACGCTAACCGCCCAGGTTCCGGGCAGGCGCCGCCGCACTTGCACGGGCAGGGCGCCTTCCTCGGTGGCGCGCGAAGGCAGCCACTCCAGCACCGTCTTCTGGGCGCGGTCCAGGCTTTCCAGCAGCGGCGTGGCCACGTCGTGCCAGAACTTGGGGATGAAGCGCCGCCAGATCCAGTCGATGTCCAGGGTGATCGTCTCCGTCCGCTTCAGCAGCGGCAGCAGCACGAAGAACGACAGGCCTGCGAACAGCAGCATGCCCAGCATCAGCATCACGTGGTCCACGCTGTACACGACCTTCGCGTATTCCGCCGCTTCGCCCTGGTAGGGCAGGATCGCGTACAGCGGACCGGGGAAGATGCCCAGGAACACGCAGATCGCGGCAAAGCCGATCATCGCCGCCCGCATGTTCCACGGCACCTCGGGCGGGCGCAGGCCGGAGTCCTTCTGGAAGAACACGAACCAGGTCAGCTTCACGCAGGCGTCGATGAACACGCCGGCCGTGGCGGCCTCGAACAGGATCCAGGTGATGATCAGGTAGGTATGGCTCTGGCCCAGCGCCGCCATGCGGGCGGCTTCATCGGTGATGGCCTGCACCACCATGCTCTTGCTGGTGAAGCCCGAGGTCAGCGGGAAGCCGGAGATCGACAGGCCGCCAATGATCAGGCACCACATGGTGATCGGCATGGTGCGGTACAGCCCACCCAGTTGGTTCATCTTGCTGCGCCCGGTGGCCCACAGCACGCTGCCGGTCGCCATGAACAGCAGGGCCTTGTAGATGATGTGGGCGAACGCGTGGCCCGCGGCGCCGTCGATCGACAGATGCGTGCCGATGCCGATGCCCACCAGCATGAAGCCCACCTGGTTCACCAGCGAATAGCTCAGCAGCCGGCGGATGTCGTTTTCCAGGATCCCGTACACCACGCCGTAAATCGCCATGTACAGCCCGAAGTAGATCACCACCTCGACGCCGGCAAAGGCGGTCATCAGCGTGAACACCGCGGTCTTGGTGGTGAAGGCGCTCAGGATCACGGTGCCCGAGGGGCTGCCCTGCGGGTAAGAGTCCGGGATCCACGAGCTGAAGGGCGGCGCGCCCGCGTTCACCAGCATGCCCAGCAGGATCAGCCACATGCCGGCCGAGTCCCAGCCCAGCGTGCTCCAGAGCGTGATCATCGACTCGAAGTGCCTGAACGCCAGCGGGTCCGGGTCGCCGGCCTGCACGCGCTGGCTGACCACGATGATGATGCCCATCAGCAGCATCACGCCGCCGGCCGCGTGCATGCCGAAGTAGCGCAGCCCGGCGCCCTGGCTGTCGTCGCGCTTGCCGGACCAGATCAGCACGGTGCTGCCCAGAGTCATCACCTCCCAGAAGATGAACATCGACACCAGGTCGCCCGAAAACAGCACGCCCAGCGCGCCGCCCGCGTACACGCAGGCGGCCGGCAGCTCGTGCTCGCGTTTCTGGTTGAAGGCGTACAGCACCCCGCCCAGCACCATGATGGCGAACACCGTGGCGAACACCGGCGTGGCCGGGTGCACGTGCACCGGGTTCAGCGTCATGCCCAGGAAGGGCACGTGGCTCTCGGCCCCGACCGTGATCACCTGCCAGGCGTCGGCCAGCGCCAGCACCGGCAGGGCGAACGCCAGTATCCAGCGCAGCCGGCCCTTGGCGGCCGGGATCAGCAGCGCGCCGGCCAGCAGGATCAACGCCGGGGGGAAATCAGTCATCTGCATAGAACGTGTCCTTCCGTTTCAATGCGATGGCCAATGTCTTGGCGACGATGATCAGCACGAACGCGGCCCCGAAGCCGAACATGGGATAGAACTCGGGCAACGTGTCGAAGGTCAGGCCGTCCTTCTCGAAGTGCGCGTGGTGGTGCACGCCGAGGTCGATCAAGATGATCACGCCCAGCACCAGCAGGCCCACGATCCAGGCGATCGCGGCCAGGCGCTTCTCCTGCGGCGTCATCTCGTACTTCATCCGACGGCCCTCCGAACCAGCTCGGCCAGCTCAAAGGCCGGCTTGTTCCAGAAGAAGAAGAACAGGGTCAGGCCGGCGGTGAACATCAGCGCGGTCACGATCGGCCAGGGTGCTTCGCCGTGGGGGTGCTTCTGGTCGGCGTCGGACAGCGGCTTGAAGAAGGCGCGGTACACGATGGGCAGGAAGTAGCCCGCGTTCAGCAGAGTGCTGAGCAGGATCACCACCAGCGCGAACACCTCGTCGAAGTGCCCGCCCGGGATGCTCCAGGACTCGATCACGCCGTTGATCAGCAGCCACTTGCTGGCCATGCCCACCACCGGCGGCACCCCGATCATGCTGAGCGTGCCGATCGTGAACGCGCCCATGGTCCAGGGCATGCGGCGCCCGATACCGTCCAGCTGGCTTACCTGCGTCTTGTGCGCGGCCGTGTAGACGCTGCCGGCGGCGAAGAACAGGGTAATCTTGCCGAAGGCGTGCGCCACGATGTGGAAGGTGGCGGCCATGATGCTGAGCGGCGTCAGCAGCGCGGCGCCCAGCACCACGTAGCTGAGCTGGCTGATGGTCGAGTAGGCCAGCCGCTTCTTCAGGTTGTCCTGGAACAGCGCGATCAGCGAGCCCGCCAGTATCGTGAAGCCCGCCGCGTACAGCAGCCACTGCCCCTGGTGATAGCTCCGCAGGGCGTCCACGCCGAACACGTAGACCGTCACCTTGATCACGCAGAACACGCCCGCCTTCACCACGGCCACCGCGTGCAGGAACGCGCTGACCGGCGTGGGCGCCACCATCGCGGCCGGCAGCCAGCGGTGCATGGGCATCAGGGCGGCCTTGCCGATGCCGTAGATATAGAAGAAAAACAGCAGCCCGAAGATCGCCGGGTCAACCGCGCCCGAGGCAAGCCCCTCGCGGAAGATGCCGCCGCGGGTGAAGTCGAGGCTGCTGACGGAGCCGCCGTTGTGCAGGGCGACGATCCACATCACGGCCAGCAGCTGGAAGCACACCGAGGTGGTCAGCAGGATGCCCAGGTAGACACGACCGCTCTTGACGGCGTCGCTGTTGCCCTTGTGGGTGACCAGCGGGAAGGTGCTGAAGGTCAGGGTTTCGTAGAACACGAACATGGTGAAGACGTTCTCGGCGAACGCGATGCCGATGGCGCTGGCGATCGCGAGCGGGAAGCAGATGTAGAAGCGGGTCTGGTGCTTCTCGTTGTTGCCGCGCATGTAGCCGATGCTGTAGAGCGAGTTGGGAATCCACAGCAGAGTTGCCACCAGGGCGTACACCATGCCCAGCGGCTCTACCCTGAAGCTGAGCGGCACACCGGGGATCACCGTCAGCAGTTCCAGCCGCGGCTGTGCGCCCTGGATCACCTGCGGGTACAGGCTTGCGACCAGGCCGAAGGTGGCCAGCGCAGTCAGCAGCGTGAAGGCTTCGCGCAGGTTGGGTACGCGGTCGGCCATGGCGATCAGCACCGAGCCGAGAAGCGGCACGCCAAGCGCCAGCATGATGGTCATCTCGGGGGTCATGGGCCCACCCCCAGCAGGAACTTCGCGGCGGCGGTCGCGATGCGCGACGACGTTGACGCGTCAATGCCGAAGTAGATGCTCGCGCCCGCCAGCAGCAGCGTGGGCACCAGCATGGTGATGGGCGCTTCCTTGATGGCCGGCGCGTCCTCGGGGCGCTTGCCGAAGTAGATCGCCTCGACCACCTTCCATGTGTACAGCAGTGCGATCAACGAGCCCACCAGCACAATGGCGGCCATCTCGTAGCGCCCCTGCTCGAAGCAGGCGCTTACCAGGTACCACTTGCTGACGAAGCCCGCCGTCAGCGGCACGCCGATCAGCCCCAGGCCGCCCGCGGTGAATGCCGCCATGGTGAAGGGCAGCTTGCGCCCCAGGCCCTGCAGGTCCTGCAGGCGCGTGTGGCCGGTGCGGTAGGCAACGATGCCGAGCGCCATGAACATGCCGCCCTTGGTGAGCGCGTGGTTGAACAGGTGAATCACCGAGGCCGTCAGCCCGTTCACGTTGCCGAGCGCGAAGCCCAGCGTGATGTAGCCGATCTGGCCGATGCTCGAGTAGGCCAGCAGCTTCTTGATGTTGGTCTGCCGGAACGCGAGCCACGAGCCCATCAGGATCGCGGCGCCCGCCGAGATCATCAGCACGGTGTCGGTGTGCAGCAGCTTGAAGGCGAAATTCACGCCCACCAGCGTGAACAGCACGCGGATGAACGCGTAGGCGCCCACCTTGGTGGCCGTGCTGGCCAGCAGCGCCGACACCGAGGAAGGCGCGTAGGTATAGGCGTTCGGCAGCCAGCCGTGCAGGGGGAACAGCGCCAGCTTGAGGCTCAGGCCCACGGCCATCAGGGCGAAGCCGACGAACACGGTGGTGCGGTACATGGGCGCGTCGGTGCTCCAGGTTGGGAACACCTGCGTAGTCAGTATGTGGTGAATGTCCGCGATGTTCAGGCTGCCCGTCACCTGGTACAGGTACGCGATGCCCAGCAGGTAGAAGTTCGCGCCGATGCTGCCCAGCACCAGGTAGTTGATCGCGGCGGTCAGCGCGCGCCGGTTGCGGTTGCGCCCCAGGGCCACCAGCGTGTAGGTGCTCAGCGAGCTGATCTCAAGCAGCACGTACAGGTTGAAGGCATCCCCGGTGATGGTGATGCCGAGCAGGCCGGTCATGCAGAACAGCCACAGGGCATAGAAGAAGTGCAGCCGGCGTGGGTCGATCTCGCTGGCGATGCTCTTGCGCGCGTACAGCGTCACCACCGTCGCGATCATCGACACGATCAGAAGCACGGCGGCGTTCAGCGGATCCACCACGTAGCCGATGCCGAAGGGCACGGGCCAGCTGCCCATCACGTAGGTCACGGTCTGCGTGCCGCTTTCCAGCACGTTGACCAGCAGCTGCACGCTCATGGCCAGCACCGCCGAGGTGGTGCCCATGGCCAGCCACCAGCCCAGCCCGCGACGACCGATGATCGACGTGATCAGCCCCATGCACAGGGGCAGCACGACGATCAGGGCGGGCAGGTTTTTGTGGACCAGTTCCACGGTGCGTTATTCCTCGGCCAGGTGTTCCATGTCTTCGATGTCGCGCTCGTCGATGGTGCCGTAGCGCTCGCGGATGTTAACGATGATCGCCATGGCCACCGACAGCGTGGCGACGCCCACCACGATGGCGGTCAGCATCAATGCGTGGGGCAGGGGATTGCTGTAGATGGCTTCCGGGTTGCGCGGGTCCAGCACCGGGCCGGTGCCGCCATCGATCTTGCCGATCGAGATGTAGAACACCAGCACGCCGGTCTGGAACAGCGAAAGCGACAGGGCCTTCTTGACCAGGTTGGTCTTGGCGATCACGCCGTAGAAGCCGATCATCATCAGGATGATGCAGACCCAGTAGTTGTAGTGGTCGAGCACCTTCTGCATAGCCTAGGCTTTCTCCGTGGTGGTTTCGGCCTGGTCGCCGGGCAGTGTGCCTTCGGTGATCTCGTTGAAGATGGTGATCATCACGCACGAGACCGTGATGCCCACGCCGTATTCGACGGTGGTCATGCCCCAGGGCTCGGCGCCGCCGGGGTTGCTGGGGATCAGCGCCGTGTAATCCAGGAAGGTGTAGCCCTGCAGCATGCAGTACACCCCGGTGCCCGCATAGATCAGCACGCCGAGCGCCGCAAGCACGTCCGTGATCCAGCGCGGCACCACGCGGCGCATTTCGTCGGCGCCGAACACCATGCCGTACACGATGAACGCCGCGGCGATCATCACCCCGGCCTGGAAGCCGCCGCCAGGGCCGAGCTCGCCGTGGGTCTGGGTGTACAGCGCGAACACCAGCAAGAACGGCATGTTCCAGCGGGCCGCCACGCGCATCAGCACGTTGTCTTTCAAAGCAGGCCCCCCTTCAGCGGGTTGCCCCGCCGCCCGCGCAGCAGCACGATCATGCCGATGCCGGCCGTGAAGATCACGCAGGTCTCGAACATGGTGTCATAGCCGCGGTAAGCCACGATGATGCTGGTGACCTGGTTGGGCACGTGGCCGTGGAAATAGTCGCCGTGGCCGTGCGCTTCGCCGTGTGCTTCCTGCGCGGCCAGGTAGGTCTCGTAGTCTTCGGCGCCCTTGCTGCCGGGTTGCTTGGTGATGTCCTGCTTCGTGAAGCCGCCGTACAGCGGGTGGGTGTGGGCCGGCGCGTCCTTTGCGCCGAAGGCAGGCATGTCCACGGTGCCGTAGATCAGCAGCGCACCCACGCACAGGCACACCAGCAGCGCAGGCCAGTGCACGGCCTTGCGCACGGTTTCGCGCGGGCCGGTCAGCACCAGGGTGCCGATCAGCAGGATCGTCGAGATGCCGGCGCCCACGGCGGCCTCGGTGTACGCCACGTCCACGGCGTCCATGGTGGTCCAGAAGCAGGCCATCAGCAGGCTGTAGATTGAGGCCAGGATGGTGGCGGCGAACAGGTTGCGCACCTCGACGGTCGCGACCGCGGCCACCAGCACCAGCGCCAGCAGGATCAGGTCGATGATCAGGGTTCCGTTCATCGGCGCGGGTCCCCCTTCTGCCAGGGTTTCAGGCCGTCCAGGTAGGCGGCCTGCGTGATGGCGTGGCAGGCGATCGGGCTGGCCATCAGCATGAACAGGATCATCAGCACCAGGCGCCCGGCGATCAGGTAGCTGTAGTCGTAGCGCAGGCAGTCCACCAGCATGCCCGTACAGAACAGCAGCACGCCCAGGGTGTCGTTTTTGCCGGCCGGGTGCAGGCGCGTGTAGAAATCGGGAAAGCGCAGCACGCCCACGGCGGCGGTGATCGAGAAGAAGCTTCCCAGCCCCAGCAGCAGCCAGACGATGATGTCGAGCACCAGCTGCATCAGCCGAGCCTCCGGTGCCGGATGAACTTGAGGATCGCGATGGTGCCCACGAAGTTGAGAATCGCGTACGCGAGCGCGATGTCCAGAAAGTCCGGGCGCTCGGTGATGAAGCCCAGCAGGGCGATCAGCAGCGCGGCCTTGGTGCCGATGGCATTCATGGCCAGGATGCGGTCATAGGTGGTCGGTCCCGCCACGGCGCGCACCAGCAGCAGGCTGATGCCGAGCAGCAGCGCCACGCCGCCCACCAGGGACGGGATGTCCGTGCGCAGCAGCGACAGCTCGACCTGGGCCAGCATCACAGCTCGCCCCCTTCGCCTTCAACGTGGGCGACCTTGTTGTGCATCGGCTTCAGGCCCGCCTCGCCGCCCGCCGAAAGCTGGTGCACCAGGAACTCGCGCTTTTCGGGGTCGATCAGCACCGTGACGGTGCCGGGCGTGAGCGTGATGCTGTTGGCGTAGATGGCAACCGCCAGCTCGCTCTTCAGGTTGTAGGGCGTGCGCACCATGCTGGGGTTAACGTCCAGCCTGGGGCTCCAGACGCGGCGGGCGACATCCCAGTTCGAGACGACGATCTGCCACAGCAGCCAGAACAGGTACGGCACCTGCCGCACCGCGATGCGGATGAAGTTTCCCTCTTTCTCCAGGAAGCCGACCCGCCAGCTGAGCAGCGTCGCCAGCGCGCAGCTGACCACGCCGCAGATCATCAGGTAGCGCTGGTGGGAGTCCGTCCAGTCAAGCTGGCCCGAAAGCACCGCCCAGAAGCCGAGCAGCACGGCGAACAGGATCAAATGACGCAGCACGTTGACGCTCCCATGCCGATGTCAGCGCCTGTGCCGGGGGGTGGCGGGTAAGCCGACGTATGCAACTACATTGCCAATGCGCAGTTGGCGCGGAGTATCCCCCTGCCGCAATGGCCTGTCAATCACAACCGCCGCGCCGTTCTCCGCTTGAAAAACGGCCTGCATCAATCCAATCGTGCGCGGTTGCATTACAAACGAGCGGGGTGGCGGCAGGTTCAGTCTTGCAGGATCATCAGCAGCAAACCCACCAGTGCCGCGATCACGATCACGCGCAGCAGCCACTTCAGCAGGCGGCGCCGCGGCCTCGGCTTTTCGGGGTGCGAGGCCAGCAGCTGCTCGCGCAGCCTTCGCCCCGTGTGGATGCCCGTGGAGCGGCTGTCCTCCTGCATCGGCGGCTCGATGCCGCTGTCGTGCGGCGTGTACACGGTGAAGGCGCGCTCGAGCTGCGAGGCCGGCACCTCGACGCAATAGCGCCCGCCCTGGCTGCCGACGCGAGCCTCGACGCCCCCGGTCTCGAGGTAGGTGCAGGTCATGCGCGCGGTAAGCTGGTCGGGCTGGTGGGCGAACAGCACCCACTCGCGCGAGTCGCGCTCGAGCCACTGGATGTCCGTGTCGTCGGTGCCGGCCATCGTCAGGCCCCGGGAGGTTGCACCTTGCCCGTGCCGCGGCGGGTGGGCGCCGCTTCGAACTCGAACTTCAGCGCGTCGGCAAAGCCCGCCACCGCGTCGAAGGTGCACACCATGCCGCAGCGGTGCTCGATGCTGCCGGCCGCGGTGTTGCTCTGGCGGTAGGTGACGCCGAACGAAACACGCAATTCCTCAGCGACTTTGGGCTCTGCGGTCTCGTCGCGCGGCACTCCGGCCAGGCCGGTGACGTTCAGCTTCTGCGTCCACTTGCTGCGCTTTGCGGCGAGGCTGAATTCGATTTCCTGGGTATCGCTGCGCAGCTGCATGATGCCCGCGCGTTTCTCAGCGAAGCCTTTCAGCTTGTCGATCATGCGCGTCAGCCCCCCGCGCGTGAGTTGCGCCTCGCCCTCGATCGGCTCGCCGTAGGCTTCGAAGCGCACACTGCAGACCACGCCGTCAGCGTCGCCGGTTTCGCCGCGACCGCGCGAGACGTGCACCGGCGTGAGTTCAAAGAAACTGCCGCCGTCCGCTGACAGGATTCGAGCCATGAACCCGAGTGTGCCATGGGTCGTAACAGGTGCAATATGGCTGAAATGAATCGGGCCCGGCCGAAGCCGGGCCCGTCCTGGTGCGAAGCTTACTTGTTTTCGAGCGCCTCCATGGCCTCGCGCTGCAGAGCCTTGGCGGCTTCATCCTGGGGCGCCGCCTTGAGCGCGCGGTCCAGTCTTTCCGCTGCCGCGGCGGCGTCACCGGTGCGCAGGGCCACGTAGCCGGAAAGCAGCAGCAGGTCGGCGTCTTCCGGGTTGTCGGCCAGCTCGGCATTGAGGGCGTCGCGGTAGCCTTGCAGGCGCACGGGGTCGCCGAACACGCGGGCCAGGTCGATCTTGCCGGCCTCGGCGTCGAGGCTGACGCCGCGGCGCAGGGCAAAGGCCGAGAAGGCGAATTTGCCCTCGGCAAAGGCGCTGATCGCGAGGCTGTAGCGGGCGTCGGCGCTGTCCGGGTTGAGAATCACCGCTTCCTTGTAGGCCTTGGTGGCTGTCTTGAAGTCGCCGTTGCCGAAGGCCTCGGTGCCGCGGGTCATCTCGTAGCGGTACTCCTCTGCGGCGTCGGCCTTTGCCTTGTCGATTTCGCTGTCCGGTACGCGCGGGCGCGGCTTGCCGCCGATCTCGTCGCGGCGGCGGTCGTCCTTGTAGGCCGAGGCGTCGTCGGCGCCGTCCTCGTAGCCGCGGTTGTAGCCGCGACCGTAGCCGTCATCGTAGCCCTCGTCGTACAGCGAATCATACACCAGCGAAGTGTAGCTGTAGCCGTAGGGGTGGTAGTCGTACCAGCGCGCGTAGCCGTACCAGTAAGGCCGGCAGATGCGGAAGTAGTGGCCGTGGTAGTGGTAGCGGTGGTAGCGGCGCCAGGTGCCCCATGGCCAGTAGCTGCAGTAGCCGCCCCAGTTGTAGCCGACCCAGCCCAGGCTGGTGTAGGGCACGATGTGCCAGGCGTGACCTACCAGGAAGGCGGCGGCGAAGATGCCGGAGTACGGGTTGTAGCCCCAGTACGAGTAGTAGGGCCAGCCGGTGTTCCATCCGAAGTAGAAGCTGCCGAAGTTGAAGCCGATCGAGAAGCCGCTGTAGTAGTAGGGCCAGCCGTAATAGCCGGTGCCGTAGTAGCTGGGGTAGTAGTAGCTCGGGTAGTAATAGCTGCCGCTGTAGCTGGTGGTGCGGTAGGTGCTGGTGGGCAGCGGCTCAGTGGGGCCTGTGGGGCTGCTGCGGAAGCTGTCGGTGGTGGTGCCGCGGAACGACGTCAGGGTGCTGCGCTCGCTGATTACACTGCGGGTGGACGGGCCGCCGTCATTCACGCGCGTCAGGCTGTCGGTCGCGCGGGTGCTGCGGCTGGAGCTGTCGGCCGCCCTGGTCAGCGAAGGCACGCTGCTGGTGCTGCGAGTGGTGCGCGTGCTGGTGCGCTGCGCCGAGGTGGCGGCGCGGCTGTCGGCCACACGCGAAGTCCCGGGGGCGGCGCGGGAGATTGTGGGTACGCCGCTGCTGGTGGTGCGCGAAGGCGCGGGCCGGTAGCTGGTGCGCGACAGGGAGGAAACCCCGCGCGAAGAGCTGGTGCCCGAGCGAGTCACGGAACCGCTGCTGCCGTAGCTGCTGCGGGAAGGCGCCGTGGAGCGGCTGCTGCTGCCCGACGAGCGGCTGATGCCGGATGTCCCGCGCGAGCTGCTGCCTGATGAGCGGCTGATGCCCGAGCTGCCGCTGGAGGAACGGCTGCCGGAAGAGCGGCTGATACCCGAGCTGCCACTGGATGAGCGGCTGCTGCCCGAAGAGCGCGTGATGCCCGAGCTGCCGCTGCTTGAGCGGCTGCTGCCTGAGGTGCGGCTTACGCCCGAGCTGCCGCGCGAACTGCCGGCCGAAGAGCGGCTGATGCCGGAGCTGCCGCCCGAGGAACGGCTGACGCCCGGGCTGCTCGAGCCCGAGGCCCGTGAGCTGCCGCCGCTGGAGCTGCGCGTCACGCGCTGGGCGTCAAGGTTGGCCATCGGCGCGGCGAACAGCACCACCGCAAACACCGCGAAGAGCGTAAAGAACAGCTTTCTGGGGGTGAACATCGATGACCTCCGTCCGTGCCGGGCGAGGCAATGAAAAAAGCCCCACCGGCAATGTATTGCCTGAAAGGGGCCCCGTTTCGCCCGCAATCATAACGCCTCTCGCGCGCAATCCGAAGCCAAAAAAGTGCGAAATGGAGGACAGCCAGGGACAGGCACCTTGGTGCCTGTCCCTCTTCAGCCTGCGCGCTCGATCACAAGGCGTGTCTAGCCGGAATCGGGGACACAAGCAGACTCGCCCGGGATTGGCATCCCGGGCGATGGTGGCCAATCCTCTACGCCCGCAGCGACTTCAGCACCCGGCTCAAGTCCTTGGGCAGCTTGGCTTGCAACTTCAGCTTCGTGCCGGTGACGGGGTGTTCGAACTCCAGTTCCCGCGCGTGGATGAACTGCCGTTGCAACCCGTGTTTCTGGCGCAGCTCGGCGTTGGCCTTCTTCTTGCCGTAGATGTTGTCGCCCGCGACCGGGCAGCCGATGTGCTCGAAGTGCACGCGCAACTGGTGTGTACGGCCGGTATGGATGCGCGCCGCAACCAGGGCGTAGGCGCACAGGGTCTCTTCTACTTCATACTCGGTCAGGGCAGGCTGGGCGTGCTCGGCCGTGCTGACCTGCATTTTACGGCGCGGGTGCTCGATGCGTTCCATGGCTGCGTCAATGCGCCCCTTGGCGGGTTGCGGCACACCGACGGTCAGCACCCAGTAGCGCTTCTCCAGCTTGCCGTCACGCACCAGCGCGCCCAAAGCCTCCAGAGTTCTGGTGTTCCGGCCGAACACCACCAGCCCGGAAGTAAAACGATCCAGCCGATGCACGGCCGCAATCTCCGGCTGCCTGAAGTGTGCGCGCAACTGGTCCTGCAAGGTCTGCTCGCCGTCCTCGGCCATGTTGGTAAGCAGGCCGGCGGGCTTGCTGACGACCAGCACGTGCTCGTCTTCGTGAACGATCGCGAAGCTACGGTAGCTTGAGTCGTGCCGGGGGACAGCGCGGTGGGGGACTGTCCCCGCCTTTGGGGACTGTCCCCGTTTTCGAGAGCTCATCGGGACCTCGCGAACGAGAGTGGTCTGTATAGGTTCACTGCTGGTTTTGAAGTTCCAAGACCATGCGGTCGTCCGTTTGCCAAGAGTGCGACTCCTGGCGCAACTGATTCCATGCGTCCCGTAAAGAACCTTGGCCGCTCAAACGCAATTCAGCAAGAAGAGTGGTGGGCTTGTTCAGTCGGTTGGTACGAGAGACAGCGATGTTGTCCAGGCGACGCACGGCCCGCGCCTGCTGGCGGTCGGCGAGATAGCAGACAAGCTCCGCATAGTCGTCGTTCGATTCATCGACCGGGCCGCCCTCCATAAGAACACCAGTCGCGGTCTCGATGTTTTCGAACCGATCCAGGTCTTCGATCAGTCCTTGGTACCCACCAGCTCTATTGCGCCCGCTGACGAAGTCGTAGGCGCGTTGCGTAGCATCTGGCTCTACTTTTGGCGCACAGCCGAACACACAGATCATCAGCGCGGCCACCAAGGTGATACTCAGTCCACGAACGACACCCATGCCTACAACTCCATGGACTTGCTTGCGGCCGGCTTCTTCTCGCGCGGGTCGCCGCCTTTGCCGTCTGTGATGGTGCACTCCGGCAGGGCCTTCAGCATGCGCTTGCCGTAGCCCTTGCTGATCACGCGCGAATCCAGGATCACCACCGTGCCGAAGTCGTCCTTGCGCCGGATCAGGCGGCCGAAACCCTGGCGCAGCTTGATGGTGGCCTCGGGCACCATGTAGTCGTTGAAGTCGTTGCCGCCCGAGCGCCGCACCTCTTCCATGCGCGCGGCCACCAGCGGGTCGCTGGGCACGGGGAACGGCAGGCGCACCAGTATCACCGTCGTCAGCGCCTCGCCGGGCACGTCCACGCCCTGCCAGAAGCTCTCGACGCCGAACAGCACCATCTTCTCGCCTTCCTTGAAACGCTCCAGCATGCGCTGGCGGCCTAACCCCTCGCCCTGGCGCAGGGGCGTGTCGCCCAGAAACTCGAG